>NZ_BAABLP010000006.1:0-390194 GCF_039544415.1 Amnibacterium soli
GGATTTGAACCCGCGTTACCGCCGTGAGAGGGCGACGTCCTAGGCCGCTAAACGATGGGACCGCGTGCTGCGCACCAGCGCAACGGTCGACAAGTATGCCACACCGCCGGGCCCCGATCGAACAGAGGCGGTCAGCGGCGGCGCAGCAGGTCCGCCGCGCGGGCTCGGAAGCGCCGAACGGTGCCGGCGTCCACGACCGCGCGGCGCACCGTCGTGGATCGCAGGAGCGGGGCGGCCGCATCGCGCTCGAGGTCGAGCTGGCCGAGCACGTGGTCCACGGAGGCGAGCACGGAGCCCTGCAGCATCCACAGGTCCGGGCGCTGCCGCGGGTCGAGGTCGAGCAGGGTGAGCTCGGTCAGCACGGCGCGCGCCTCCCGCACCGCGTCGAGCGTGCGCTCGCGGGCCGCGGTGCGCTCGGGTTCCGTGCCGTCGTACTCGGCGCCGACCAGGTCGCCGAACGCGCGCAGCCCGGTCGCGAGGTCGTCCAGCGCGACCGCGAAGGCGCGGCGCAGCTCAGTCGCGGCCGGGTCGTCGTCGCGCTCCCGGTCGGGCGCCTCCTTCGCGAGCACGACGAGCAGCGCCCGCTCGGCCGCGAGCGCGCGGTCGAGCCGGTCGAGCGCCGCCCGCAGCACGGGGTGCACGGTCGCCGTGGTGAGGGCGAGCGGGTTGAGCTTCCGCGTGCGCTCCACGGTCACGACGGCGTCGGAGGCGGCCGCCGTGTCCGACGTCAGGTGGTCGGTCCAGTCCAGCCAGGCCGCGACCTCCTCCGCCTCCGGCGGGCGGGAGCCGAGGGTCGCGGCGATCTCGGCGAGCAGCGCCGCCTGCGAGCGGGCGACGCGGCGCACCGCCTCCCCCGCCTCGGTGTTCGGGATCGTGACGGGCACGAGCAGCGAGAAGAGGATCCCCACGACGGTGCCGATGAGGGTGTTCACGATTCGCACCTCGGCGCCCGTGCCCGGCGACGACGCGGCGAGGATGAGCATCGCGCTGATCGGCGTCTCGAGGGACTGCTCCCCCAGGCGCAGCACCTTCGCGAGCACCAGCGACGCGGCGATGACCAGGGCGAGGCTCCACCACGACAGCCCGATCCACGTCGTGACCCCGACGGCCACGAGTACGCCGGTCAGCACCGCGCCGACGCGGACGAGCCCCATGACCAGCGTGCCGACGGTCGACGCCTGCACCACGAGCAGCGCCGTGAGCGGTGCGGTCAGGTCGTGGATGCCGGGCGACACCGCGTTGGCGACCAGGTACGCGACGACCGCGGCGACGGTCAGCCGCGAGATCTGCGTGCCGGCGGGTCGCAGCCTGGCCGGCACCTCCGACCAGGACGACGGCAGCGCCGGCCAGATCCAGTCGAGCACGCGTCGGCCCCGGAGCCGCGCCCGCAGGCGCCGCCCCTCGCTCCGCTGCGTCGTCGACCGAGCCGTCAGGCGCCCCCTCCCCGGATCCGGACGCGGCCCCCGCGCAGCGCACGCTCGGCGCGGCGGTGGTTGGCTCTCGCCATGCGCATCACCAAGCTCGAGCATGCCGCGCTGATCCTGGAGGAGGCGGGGCGTCGCCTCGTCGTCGATCCCGGCGGCCTCACCAACCCGATCCTCGGCCTGCAGGACGTCGACGCCGTCGTCATCACCCACGAGCACGCCGACCACTGGACCGGCGACCAGCTGCAGCGGATCCTCAGCTCCTCCCCGAAGGCCGTGGTGCTGGCGCCGTCCGGCGTCGCCCGCGCGGCGGAGGGGCTCGACGTCCGCGTCGTCGCGCCGGGCGAGACCGTCGAGGTCGGCCCGTGGAAGCTGCGCTTCTTCGGCGGCAACCACGCGGTCATCCACCCGACGCTGCCCGTCGTCGAGAACGTCGGCGTGCTGGTCGACGACCGCTTCTACTACCCGGGCGACTCCTTCTACATCCCGCTCGGCGTGCAGGTGGACGTGCTCGCCGCGCCCGCCGGCGCTCCGTGGCTGAAGATCAGCGAGGCGATGGACTTCGTGAGCATGGTCGCGCCCAAGCGCGCGTTCGGCACCCACGACGGCGTGCTGTCCGCCGCGGGGCAGGGCATCGTGCACGACCGCCTCAAGGCGGTCACGGAGGCCGCCGGCGGCGAGTACTTCGCGCTGAAGGCGGGCGACGTCCTGCAGGCCTGATCGCTCGGGCCCGGGACCTCCGGATCCGGGCCCCGCTCAGGACTGCTCGGCCAGCAGGCGGGTGACGATCGGCGCCGCAGGGTCCCGCCGCAGCGCCTCGAGCGAGCCGCGCTGCACCACGCGGCCCGCGTCGAGCACGACCACCTCGTCCGCGAGCGCCTCGGCGTCGCGGACGTCGTGCGTCACGAGCAGCGCGGAGCCCGCGAAGCCGACGAGCTGCGCGCGCACCGCGTCGCGCAGGGCGGGCCGCAGCTCCGCGTCGATCGCGGCGAGCGGCTCGTCGAGCAGCACGAGCGCGGGCTCCCGCGCGAGCGTACGGACGAGGGCGACCCGCGCCGCCTGACCGCCCGACAGCGCCGACGGCCGACGATCTGCGAACGCGGCGAGACCCGCTTCGGCGAGCAGGGCGTCGGCCCGCTCCCGCGCCGCCCTCCCCCGCATCCCGCGCGTGCGCAGCCCGAACGCGACGTTCGCGCGCACGTCGAGGTGCGGGAACAGCGCCGCCTGCTGCTGCACGACACCGACGGGCCTCCGCTCGGGCGGCACGGAGGCGCGCGCCGCCACGTCCTCCAGCACGGCGCCGTCGAGCACGACGCGACCGGCGTCCAGCGGCACGAGGCCCGCGACCGCCGCGACGGCCGTCGTCTTCCCCGCGCCGTTGCGGCCCATCAGCGCGACGACGGACCCGGGCGCCACGGCGAGCGCGGCGTCGAGCGCGAAGGCGCCCCGGTCGACGCGCAGCACCGCCTCCAGCGCCCCGCTCACCGCGCGAGCCCCTGCAGCCAGCGGTCGCGCAGCGCGACGAGCACGACCAGCGCGATCACCATCAGCACGACGGAGATCGCGATCGCCGCGTCCGGATCGCTGTTCAGTGCGAGGTAGGCGGCGACCGGGAGGGTCTGGGTCACCCCGGGGAGGCTGCCGGCGAAGGTCACCGTCGCGCCGAACTCGCCGATCGCACGGGCGAAGGCCAGCACGGCGCCCGCCGCGACACCCGGTGCGGCGAGCGGCAGCACGACCCGCGTGAAGCGGGTCCACGGTCCCGCGCCGAGCGTCGTCGCGGCGATCACGAACCGCCGGTCGACCCCCCGTAGCGCTCCCTCCACGCCGAGCACGAGGAACGGCAGCCCTACGAACGTCTGCGCGACGACCACGGCCGCCGTGGTGAACGGGATCTGCACCCCGAACGCCTGGAACAGCGGACCGCCGAGCAGGCCGACGCGGCCGAGCAGGAGCAGCAGCGCGACACCGCCGACGACGGGCGGCAGGACGAGCGGCGTGGTGACGAGCGCGCGCACGAGACGGCGCAGCGGCGCGGGCCAGGCGTCCGCGCCGGCGAGCACGACGGCGAGCGGCACCCCGAGCAGCACGCAGCACCCGGTCGACGCCGCAGCCGTGCCGAGGGACAGGCCGAGCGCCGGCAGCACCGTGCCGGCGAGCAGCGCGGGCAGCTGCGCCCACGGCGCGCGGACCAGCAGGGCGACGAGCGGTCCGACGAGCAGCAGGAACGCGATCGCGGCCGGGACCAGCACGGCGCGCGGGATGCGGGCCAGCGGGTCCCGCCTACTGCGGGGCAAGGAACCCGGCCGACCGCAGCTCGCGCTCGTGCGCCCGCACCCAGGCGACCCACGCCGCTGCGAGCGCCGCGTGCTCCGAGCCCTTCAGCGCGGCGATCGGGTAGTCGGTGATCGCCTGCTCCGCCTCCGGGAACGGGATCCCCTCGACCTTCGCGCCGGCCGCCCGCACATCGGTGACGTACACGAGGCCGGCGTCGGCGTCGTTCCCCGCCACCTTCGTGAGGACGCTCGTCACGTCGGGCTCGTAGCTGTCGGGCTTCGCCGTGACCCCTGCGAGCGCGAAGACCTGCTGCGCGGCGGCCCCGCACGGCACGGTCCTGTCGCAGACGACGATCGTCCTCCCGGCGTCGGCGAAGTCGCGGAGGCCGCTCACCTTTCCCGGGTTGCCCGGCGGCACCGCGATCTCGAGCCGGTTCCGCGCGATGACGACCGGAGCGCCCGCGGTCAGGTCGGCGGTCTGCACCGTGCGCATCGTCGTGGTGCTCGCCGCCGCGAAGACGTCGACCGGCGCACCCGAGACGATGGAGGCGGCGAGCGCCGAGCTGCCGCCGAAGTTGAAGGTCACCGTCGCCCCGGGGTGCCGCCGCTCGAACGACCGCGCCAGCGCGGGGAATACCTTGTCGAGGCTCGCCGCCGCGTCGACGGTGATGGCGCCCATGAGCCCGGACGAGGCGGAAGGGGTCGCGGCCGGTGCGCCCTGCGCGCACCCCGCGAGCGCTCCGGTCACGAGCACGGCCGCAGCGACCGCGAGCGGCAGGCGCCGCCTCATCGGGCGTCCCGCCGCAGGTCGGCGTGCTCGATCACCACGGTCGTCGCCTTCACCGAGGCGGTCGCGATCGCGCCGGGCTCGAGCCGCAGCTCGTCCGCCGCCTCGCGGCTCATCAGCGACACGAAGCGGAAGGGCCCGGCCTGCAGCTCGACCTGCGCCATCACGGTGTCCCGGACCACGCGGGTGACGATGCCCGTCACGCGGTTCCGCGCGGAGGAGGTGCCCTCCGCCGGCAGCAGGCGGGCGAGCGGCGACTCGGCGGCGATCTGCGCGGCGAGCGAGGCGAGCTCGGCGCCGTCGACGGTCGCCGGTCCGCGGCCGCGGTCCACGTCGATGCGACCGGCGTCGGCCCAGCGGCGCAGGGTGTCGTCGCTCACCCCGAGCAGGGCGGCCGCGTCCGCGAGCCTGATCCGATCGACCACGAACGCCTCCTCCACCGCATCCGCGGTACTGCTGCAGCTTATCGACCGCATCCGCGGCTCTCCGTCGCCGGTGGTTGGATCGGTCGGTGCCCGATCCGCGTTTCGCCAGGCAGGCCCTCCTCCCCGGGTTCGGGGCGCCGGGACAGCAGCGGCTGGAGGACGCCAGGGTCGCCGTGGTCGGCGCCGGCGGCCTCGGCTGCGCGGTCCTGCCGGTCCTTGCCGCGTCGGGCGTGGGCGAGGTGGTCGTGGTCGACGACGACGTCGTCGAGATCACGAACCTCCACCGGCAGACGCTCTACGGCCCCGGCGACGTCGGGTCCTCCAAGGCGGAGGTCGCTGCCGCGAGGCTGACCGCCCTCGGCGGCCGCGCGACAGCGGTCGTGCGGCGGATCACGGCGGCGGACGCGGGCGACCTCGTCGTCGGCGCGACCCTCGTCGTCGACGCCACGGACGACCTCGACGCGCGGTACGCGCTCGACGACGCGACCGAGGCGGCCGGGATCCCGCTGGTGTGGGGGTCCGCGATCGGGTTCACCGGCCAGGTCGGCGTCTCCTCCCCCGACGGCCCGCGCTGGCGCGACCTGTTCCCGGTGCGGCCCGCGGCGGACTCGGTCGCGACGTGCGAGATGGTCGGCGTGCTGCCCAGCCTCTGCACCACGGTCGGCGGAGCGATGGCCACGGAGGCGCTCAAGCTGCTCACGGGCGCCGGACGGCCGCTCGTGGGCCGGGTGCTCGTGTTCGACGCAGCAGCGGCGACCGTCCGAGCGATCGCGTACGGTGCAGCCGACGACCACCCCGCCGACCAGGATCAGGTGAAGATGCCGGACATCGAGGAGATCTCGCCCAGCGAGACCGAGCAGCTGCTGCAGTCGGGTGCCGACGTCACCCTGCTCGACGTGCGGGAGCCGTGGGAGGCGGAGATCGCGGCCCTGCCCGGCGCCGTGCTGATCCCCCTGGGCGAGCTGCCCGACCGCGTCGGCGAGCTCGACCCCGGCCGCGAGGTCGTCGCCTACTGCCACGGCGGGGTCCGCAGCCTCCGCGCTGCGGGCGTGCTGCAGGCCGCCGGTCTCCGCGTCCGCTCCATGGCGGGCGGCATCGACGGCTGGAGCCGCACCGTCGACCCCGACGTCCCGCGGTACTGAGCCGTGGCTCGCCGCCGGACCGTCGACGAGCACGCGGCGCGCATCGCCGCGCTCGTCGGCCCGACGCTCGCCCGCCGCGAGAGCGAGCAGGTCCCGCTCGCGGCGGCGCTCGGCCGGGTCGCCTCCGAGCCGGTCGTGACGAGCGGGCCGCTGCCCCCGTTCCGCAACGCGCAGATGGACGGCTACGCGGCCCGCGCGGACGACGTGCGCCGTGCGCCGGTCGTGCTGCCGGTCGACGGTGTCGTGCCGGCGGCGGCGTCGGAGGGGACCGTGCTGCAGCCGGGGCACCTGCTCAAGGTGATGACCGGCGCACCGGTGCCGGACGGCGCGGACTGCATCGTGCCCGTGGAGCAGACGGCGGAGGAGGACGGCGGCGTCCGCGTGCTGCGCACCGTCGAGCGCGGCGCGTTCGTCCGCGACGCGGGCAGCGACGCGCTGCCCGGCACCGTCGTCGTCCCGGCCCACACCCGCCTCGCACCGCGGCACCTCGCGGCCGCCGCGGCAGCGGGCGTCGCCGAGGTCGCGGTGCGCCGCCGACCGCGCGTCGCCGTGCTGGCCACCGGCGCGGAGGTCGTGCCACCCGGTGCCCCGCTCGCGCTCGGGCAGATCCACGACGTGAACGGCGTCGCGCTGTCGTCGCTCGCGGTGGAGGCGGGAGCGGAGGCGGTGCTCGTCGACCTCACGCCCGACGACCCGGCGGCGTTCGAGCAGGCGCTGCAGCGCGCCGTCGCCGTCGCGGACCTCGTGGTCACGGCGGGCGGCGTCTCGAAGGGCGACTTCGAGGTCGTCCGCCAGGTGCTCGAGCCGCTCGGCGCCGACGTCACCGAGATCGCGATGCAGCCCGGCGGCCCGCAGGGCACCGCCTCCGTGCGCGGCGTGCCGGTCGTCTGCCTGCCCGGCAACCCCGTCTCCGCGGCGGTGTCGTTCACCGTCTTCCTCCGCCCGCTGCTGCGCGCGGCCGTCGGTCTGCCGCCGGTCCTGCCGCAGTCGATGCCGCTGGCGGCGGCGCTGCACTCGCCGAAGGGCAAGCGCCAGTGGCTGCGGGGCGTCGTGAAGGACGGCACCGTGCACCCGGTCGGCGGACCCGGCTCGCACCTGATCGTCGCGATGGCCGGCGCGGACGCGCTCATCGACGTGCCCGAGGAGGTCGACTTCGTCGCCACCGGCGACACCGTCTCCGTCCTGCCTCTCTGACTCGGGCGGGGAGAATGGCCGCATGGCCGGCTCTCTGACGCACCTCGACGCCGAGGGGCGCGCCCGCATGATCGACGTCGGTGCGAAACCGGAGACCCGGCGGGAGGCGCTTGCCCGCGGGCGGATGGTGACGACGGCCGAGGTCGTGCGCCTGCTGCAGGCCGACGGGCTGCCGAAGGCGGACGCCCTCGCGACCGCGCGGATCGCGGGCATCGCGGGCGCCAAGCGCACGAGCGACCTGGTGCCGCTGTGCCACCCGCTGCCGATCGACGCGGTCACGGTCGACCTCCGCCCCGACGGGCACTCGGTCGTGATCGAGGCGCGGGTGTCGACGACGGGACGCACCGGCGTGGAGATGGAGGCGCTGACCGCGGTGACCATCGCCGGGCTGACGCTGCACGACATGGTGAAGGCGGTCGATCCGGCCGCCACGTTGACCGACGTGCAGCTGATCGAGAAGACCGGCGGCAAGCACGGTCGCTGGACCCGCGACCAGGTGCGCGCGGAGCCGGAGGCGGTGCGGACGGGAGGCGGGCGGGTCCTCGTCGTCTCCACGGGCGCCGCGGCGGGCACCCGCACGGACACGACCGGGTCGCGCATCGCCTCCTGGCTCCGCGAGCAGGGCCTCGAGACCCCCGAGCCGATGGTCGTCGCCGACGCGGACGTGGCGGCAGGCCTCCGCGCCGTGCTGCTCGACGGCCCCGACGTGCTCATCACCACCGGCGGCACCGGGCCCAGCCCCACCGACCGGACGCCCGAGGCGACGGCCGCGGTGCTCGATCGCCCGTTCCCCGGCATCGCGGAGGCGCTGCGCGTGCGGGCGGGCACGCCGACCGCGGCCCTCGGCCGCGGCGTCGCGGGCCTCGCGAACGGCACGGTCGTCGTCAACCTCCCCGGCTCGACCGGCGGCGTCGACGACGGGCTGACCGTGCTCGCGGACCTGCTGCCGCACCTCCGCCACCAGGTCCGCGGCGAGGCGGACCACGAGCACGGCGCCCACCAGTCGACGCCGCACCCCGCCTCATGAGCGTCGCGATCGCCGTCGTCACCGACGCGCCCATCGACGCCGACGAGGTCGAGGCCGCGGTGCTCACCCGGGCGGACGGCGCCCTCGTGACGTTCCGCGGGGTCATCCGCGACCACGACTCCGGGCACGCCGTGACCCGGCTCGAGTACTCCGCGCATCCGGACGCCGAGGCGTTCCTTCTTGCCGCCTGCGAGCGCGTGGCCGCGTCGACGGGACTCGTCGTCGGTGCCGTGCACCGCATCGGCCCACTGGGCATCGGCGACGTCGCGCTCGTCGCCGCCGTCGCGGCGCCGCACCGCGCGGAGGCGTTCGCCGCCTGCAGCGAGCTGGTCGACGTGATCAAGGCCGGGGTGCCGATCTGGAAGCGCCAGCACTCCCCCGACGGCACCACGGAGTGGGTCGGGCTGTAGTCCATGGTCTTCGATCCACGAGCGGATCGAAGCCTGTGCTGCTTCCTCGGCCGTGGACCGGCCTCGGGCGCGCAGCCTCGCGTCGTGCAGGAGGATCAGCGGCCGCAGCTCCTGCAGCAGGAGAAGGAGTCAGCCGCCGGCGAAGGGCGGGAGGACGTCGACCGCCGCCCGGAGGGGGCGGGCGGGGTCGCGGGTGACCGTGCCGTCGACGAGCAGCGAGCCCGCGTCGAGCACGCGCTGCATCGCCGGGCCGTAGCGGTCGGCGAGCCAGGTGCGCAGCGCACCGGCGGTCGCCTCGACGGTGACCTGCTCCTCGTCGCGGCCCGCCACCTCCGCCGCAGCCGCGAAGTAGCGCACCAGCACCGTCGCCTCAGCCACCGATGGCCCCCATCGATCGGATCGGCCGCTGGAACGACGCGCGGTCCATCCCGTGCCCGGCCTGCTTGCCCCACATCGCCGCGCGCCACAGGTCCGCGATCGCCTCGTCGTCCGCGCCGCCGCGCAGCAGCGGTGCGAGCGGGGTCTCCTCGTCGCCGAACAGGCACGACGCCACGGCGCCCTCGGCGGTCAGCCGGGTGCGGTCGCACTCGCGGCAGAACGAGCGGGTGACGGAGGCGATGATCCCGACGGTCGCGTCGGTGCCGACGACGCGCCACAGCTCCGCGGGCGCCGAGGGGTCGTCTCGGCCGATCGGCTCGAGCTCGAACCGCGTGCCGAGCGCCGCGAGCAGCTCCTCGGCGTCGATCAGCGCCTCCCGCGACCACACGCCGTCGGCGTCGAGCGGCATCTGCTCGATGAAGCGCAGGTGCACGCCCGCGTCGACGGACCAGGCGAGCAGGTCCGCGGCGCCGTCGAGCGTCTCGCGCATCAGCACGGCGTTCACCTTCACGGGGTCGAGCCCCGCCTCGCGCGCCGCGGCGATGCCGGCGAGCACCGCGGGCAGGCGGTCACGGCGGGTCAGGCGCGCGAAGTGCTCGCGGTCGACCGTGTCGAGCGAGATGTTCACGCGGCTGAGCCCTGCTGCGATCAGCGCGGGCAGCCGCTTGTCGAGGCCGATGCCGTTCGTGGTGAGCGCCATGGGCAGCCCGGGCGCCGCGGCCTGCGTGGCAGCGAGGATCTCCGCGAGATCGTGCCGCATCAGCGGCTCGCCGCCGGTGAACCGCACCTCGTGGACGCCGAGGTCGCGCGCGGCGATGCCGACGAGGCGCCCGATCTCGGCGGGCGTCAGCAGCGCGTGCCGCGGGATGGCGGGCAGCCCCTCCTCCGGCATGCAGTAGGTGCAGCGGAGGGAGCACTTCTCGGTGACCGAGACCCGCAGGTCGTGCGCGGTGCGGCCGTACCGGTCCAGCAGCCCCGCCACGGCCGGGCGGTCGCTCGTGTCCGGCGCCGCGGGAACGGCCCGGGGGATGCCGATGTTCACCGCGGTCACCGGTCCAATCTCGCACAACGCGGAGGGGCGTCCGCGTGGAAGCATGGTGCCGACAGGAAGGACACCGCTCATGGCGATCTTCTCCCCCGGCTTCCGAGGCCGCCGGCGCGACACCAACCCGGCGCTGCCGCCCGGTCAGTACGAGGAGCACGGCTTCCCGGTGCTGACCGCGGGCCCGACCCAGCGCGTCAAGACGGCCGACTGGTCGTTCACGCTGACCACCGAGTCCGGGGCGACGAAGTCCTGGTCCTGGGACGAGCTGATGGCGCTCGGCCCCGAGACGATCGCCACGGACATCCACTGCGTGACGAGCTGGTCGAAGTTCGGCACCTCCTGGCGCGGCGTCTCGGTCGACAAGCTGCTCGACGGCGTCGACACGTCGGCCGGCTTCGTGATGGCCGGCAGCTACGGCGGCTACACGACGAACCTGCCGATGGCGGACCTCGCCGGCGGCAAGGCCTGGATCGCGTTCGAGTTCGACGGCAAGCCGCTCGCGCCCGAGCACGGCGGCCCCGCCCGCCTGCTCGTGCCGCACCTGTACTTCTGGAAGAGCGCGAAGTGGGTGAACTCCCTCACGCTGATGGAGCGCGACAAGGCCGGGTTCTGGGAGAGCCTCGGCTACAGCATGCACGGGGACCCGTGGCTGGAGGAGCGCTATTCCTGACCCGAACCGCTGGGTGACGGCGACGGTCGTCGGCGAGCAGCGCGAGACCCCGACCGCCCGCAGCCTGCGGCTCTCCGCGACGGACCTCCGCCCGCCGCTCGCCGGGCAGCACATCGACGTCCGCCTGACGGCGGAGGACGGCTACACCGCGCAGCGCTCCTACTCGCTGTCGTCGGCGGCGGGCGCGGACCCGCTCGAGGTGACCGTCGAGCGGTTCGACGACGGCGAGGTCTCGCCGTACCTCGTCGACGGCATCGAGGTCGGCGACGCACTGGAGGTGCGGGGCCCCATCGGCGGCTGGCTGGTGTGGCGGCCGGAGTCGGGCGACCGACCGGTGCAGCTGATCGCCGGCGGCTCGGGCGTCGCGCCCCTGATGTCCATGCTGCGCACGCGGGAGGCGACCCGGTCGGCGACCCCGTTCCGCCTGCTCTACGGCGCGACCGACCCGGACCGCGTCTACTACCGGGACGAGCTGGCGCGGATCGCCGCCGACGGCGTGCAGGTCGACCTCCGCTACTCCCGCCGCGTGCCGAACGGCAGCGACCTGGTCCCCGGCCGCATCGGCCGGGCCGAGCTGGAGGCGTCGACCCTGCCGCCGGCGGACGAGCCGTCGATCTTCGTCTGCGGGCCGACGGGATTCGTGGAGGCCGTGTCCGACGGACTCCTCGCGATCGGGCACGCGGAGGAGCGCATCCGGACGGAGCGGTTCGGCCCGACCCGCTGAGAACTCCCTGAACTGGGGGTCCCCGCGATCCGTGCAGCTGCGCGTGTCCGGCCCGCGATCCGCCTGGTCGCCCCTCACTCTGGGGGCCGATCCCGCGGCTGGGACTGTGCTTATGGTCGCGCCGTCCACATCGCTCTGGGGGAACGACATGCGACCCGTCCACTCGTCCACGCGCCGAGGCGCGCACCGCCGCCGGATCAGAGCCGTGCTCGCAGCGCTGTCGCTCGGGGCCGTCGTCGCGGCGGGCGCCGTCGCGGTCGCACCGGCCGACGCCGCGCCGTCGGCACCCGCCGTGAAGGTCGTCGCCGGGAACCGCGCCATCACCGCGGCCTGGTCCGCGGTGTCCGGCGCGACGACGTACACGGTGCGGCTGTCGAAGAAGCGGTCGCTCAGCCACGCGCGCGTGATCACGACGACCAGCCGCACGGTCAAGCTCGGGAAGCTGAAGAACGGCACGCAATACTTCGTCGACGTCACCGCGGACGGGCCGCGGAGCGTCCGCAGCGCCGTCGTGAAGTCGGCCGCCGCGAGCGGCGTGCCCTTCGCCACGAAGAAGGTCACCGTCTCCGCCGGGCCGGCCGCGAACCAGGTGAAGGTCTCCTGGAGCGGCGGGGGCCGCGCGCTGAAGGTCGCGGTCGTCGCGGGCTCCAACGTGACGACCGACGTCCGCTCGTTCCACTCCGCCTGGTACCCGGCCACCACGCGCTCGATCGTGCTCACCGTGCCGGCGAAGTACCGCTCCACCCTCGGCGCGGGCAGCGGCAACCCCGTGTTCGTCAAGGTCGTGCAGTCGAACAGCTCCTCCGCGTCGTTCGGCCCGTCCTACTCGTACGCGCGCAAGTACCGGCCGTCGCCGGCCGGCTCGTGGGCGTTCGCGAAGGCCGTCGTCGCCTCCGCACTCGTCACGAGGCTGCGGGTCGCCGAGCTGAACGTCCAGAGCGTGGGCGCCACCGCCGGGTACTCGACGACGAACCGCTGGGCCGCGCGCGCGCAGCGGGCCGCCGACTACATCGACGAGGCCCACCCGGACCTGCTGATGACGGCGGAGCTGGCGACCAACAAGCTCGGCAGCTGCCGGAACCACCCGTACCTCGGCCAGCCCTACGCCTGCCGGAACACGACGCAGGTCGCCGACCTCGCGAAGCGCCTCACGCACCTGAAGGTCGCCGACGTCGACGCCTACGACCGGGTGCTCGACCAGATGAACTCGTCGAAGACGTGGAACGGCAACGTGACGAACGGCTCGCACGTGTTCTACGACCCGGCGAAGCTCACAGTGCTCGACTGGGGCTACATCTCCCCCGGGCTCGCGCCGGGGGTGCACTTCGGCAAAGTCACCGGCCTCGGCGTGCCGGGCTGGACGAACCCGGCCATCAAGGGCGACCGCTGGTTCACCTGGGCCAAGCTGCGGACGAACAGCAGCGGCCGTGAGTTCTTCGCGGTCGCCGGGCACCTGCCCGTCGGCAACGCCGCCGCGGTCGTCAAGGTGCGGTACGCGGAGAGCAAGCTGCTCGTCACCGTGCTCGACCGGCTGGCCGGGAACCTGCCGATGGTGCTCGGCGCCGACATGAACGGCGATGCGACCAGGGACCCGAAGCCGGCGCAGGTCTCCTTCATCGCGGACGGCTGGTTCGACGCGGCCGCGGTGCCGGCGAAGAAGCTCCGCTCGAACATGAAGGTCAGCACGGCCAACGGCTCCGGGAAGCAGATCGGCGCGAAGGACCCGGGCTACGGCTCGAAGCCCGTCCGCCACCCCTACGAGACCAGCCGCATCGACTACATCCTGCTGCGCAACAGCCCCCACACCTTCGGCTACGCGAACGTGCTGCACCTGCACCGGAACGGGACGTTCATCAAGTCCCTGCAGGGCACGGACCACAACATGCAGCTCGCCACGATCGGCATCGGCGACCCGGTCGGCTGATCCGGAGCGGTGGCAGGAGGGGGTCCGGACGAGCGTCCGGGCCCCCTCCTGCCGTCGCGTCGGGCTCCGCTCCCCCTCGCTCTGGGGGCCGGACGGATCTCCTCGGCGCTCGGCGTGGCGCCTAGCCTGGCGGTTCGCATCCGCTCTGGGGGGAACGTCTTGCGCTCGACCGCTCCGACCGCGCTGCCGCGCGCGTCCGCTCACCGCCTGCACCGCAGGCTCCGCACCGCGCTGACCGCGGTCGTCCTCGGCGCCGTCGCCGTCGGCGGCGCGGCCGTCGCGCCGGCGGAGGCCGCCACGGTCGCGCCGAAGGTGAAGCTCGTCGCCGGCGACGGCGCGATCACCGCGGCCTGGTCGGGCGTGCCCGGCGCGAAGACGTACAGCGTGCGCATCTCGACGAAGCGCTCCCTCAGCCACGCGCGCGTCCTGACGACGTCGAAGCGGGCGCTCAAGATCACGAAGCTCAGGAACGGGTCGGCCTACTACGTCGGCGTGACCGCCAACCGGCCCGTCGTCACGCCCGCCGCCGTGCGCAGCTCGGTCGTCAGCGCCAAGGCGTCGAAGGGGGTGCCCTACCCGGTCTCCTCCGTGTCGGTGGCGTCCGGCCCCGGCGTGAACCAGGTGACCGTGTCCTGGACGGGCGGCGGCCGCGCGCTCAAGGTCGGCGTGCTCGCCGGCTCCGACGTGACGACGGTGCAGCGCACCTTCCACTCGGCCTGGTACCCGGCGACCACCCGCTCGATCACCGTCGACGTGCCCGCGGCCTACCGGCAGTACATCGGCGCGGGCACCGGCAACCCGGTCTGGGTCAAGGTCGTCCAGTCGAACGGCTCGTCGACCGCCTTCGGCACGGGCTACGACTACGCCCGCAAGTACCGGCCGTCGCCGATCGGCACGTGGGCCTTCGCGAAGCAGGACGTGCCCGCCGCCGCCGTCGACCGGTTGACCGTCGCGGAGCTCAACACGCAGAGCGTCGGCGCGACGAAGTCCTACAGCCGGACGAACCAGTGGGACCAGCGCGTCGACCGCCTCGCGAAGCTGATCGACACGACCTCACCGCATCCCGACGTGCTGATGACCGCGGAGCTCGCGACGAACGTCACGGACGACTGCCGCAACACGTGGAAGCAGCCGTACCTCTGCGCCTCCCACACCCAGGTCGCCGACCTCGCGAAGCGGCTCGACGGCCTGAAGCTCGCCGACACGGACACCTACGCCCGCGCGCTCGACCGCATGGACGTGCCGGCCTGGGACGGCAAGGTCACGAACGGCGCCCACGTCTTCTACGACCCGGCGAAGCTGTCGCTGCTCGACCACGGCTACTACGCGCCGGCGATGAGCCCCTCCGACCGCTCCGTGCCGGGCGTCGAGGGCCTCGGCGTCTCGCCGTGGGACCAGAACGGCGCCGTCGGCGCCGACCGGTGGATCACCTGGGCGAAGCTGCAGGTGAAGACGAGCGGACGCCAGTTCTACGCGGTCGCCGCCCACTTCCCCGTCGGCGACGCGACCTCGGTCGTGAACGCCCGCGCGGAGGAGGTCACGAGGCTCCTCGCCGCGATCGACCGCCGCGCAGGCGGGACGCCCGTCGTCTTCGGCGGCGACCTGAACTCCGACGCGACGCGCAGCCCGAAGGCCGTGCAGCCGGCCTTCATCGCGGACGGCTGGTCCGACGCGGCCGCGGTCGCGAAGAAGTCGCTCCGCACCGGCATGAAGGTCAGCACCGCGAACAGCTCGGGCCCGCAGGACGGCGCCGACTCGGGCTACGGCTCGCGCCCGAACCTGCACCCGTACGAGACGAGCCGGATCGACTACATCCTGCTGAAGAACTCGCCGTACACGTTCCAGTACGCCAACGTGCTGCGCCTGAACGGCGACGGCTCCTTCGACAAGTCGGTGCAGGGCACGGACCACAACATGCAGCTGGCGACGATCGGCATCGGCGACCCCCGCTGATCCGCAGACCGACGCCCGGTCCGCAGGCCCTCGTGGACCCGCGGACCGGGCGCCGCCGCATCAGTCCTCGGACGTCGCCGACGCCATCCCGACGCGGATCGTGTCCATCACGGTGGTGTCCGCGAGCGTGGTGACGTCACCGACCGCGCGGTCCTCCGCGACGTCGCGCAGCAGGCGGCGCATGATCTTGCCGGAGCGCGTCTTCGGCAGCTCGGCGACCACCAGGATCTGGCGGGGCCGCGCGATCTTGCCGATCTGCTTCGCGACCCAGTCGCGCAGCTCCCGCGCGATCTCGGGTCCGCCGTCGCCGGCCTCGCCACGCAGGATCACGAAGGCGACCACGGCCTGGCCGGTGGTCTCGTCGGTGGCGCCCACCACGGCCGCCTCCGCCACCTTCGGGTTCGCGACGAGCGCGGACTCGATCTCGGTGGTGGACAGCCGGTGGCCGGCGACGTTCATCACGTCGTCGACGCGGCCGAGCAGCCACAGGTCGCCGTCCGCGTCCTTCTTGGCACCGTCGCCCGCGAAGTACTTGCCGGGGAAGCGCGACCAGTACGTCTCGCGGTAGCGCTCGTCGTCGCCCCAGATCCCCCGCAGCATGCTCGGCCACGGCTCGGTGAGCACCAGGTAGCCGCCGGAGCCGTCGGGCACCGGGTTCCCCGCGTCGTCCACGACGTCGGCTCCGATGCCGGGCAGCGCCCGCATGGCCGCACCCGGCTTGCCCGCGGTGACGCCCGGCAGCGGGCTGATCATCAGCGACCCGGTCTCGGTCTGCCACCAGGTGTCGACCACGGGGGTGCGCCCGCCGCCGATGTGCTCGCGGTACCAGACGTAGGCCTCCGGGTTGATCGGCTCCCCCACGGAGCCGATCAGCCGCAGCGACGACAGGTCGTACTTCGCCGGGATCTCCGCGCCCCACTTCATGAAGGTGCGGATCGCGGTAGGCGCGCAGTAGAGGATCGACACCTTGTAGCGCTCGACGATCTCCCACCAGCGACCGCGGTGCGGCGCGTCGGGCGCGCCCTCGTAGATCACGGAGGTGGTGGCGTTCGCGAGCGGGCCGTAGACGACGTAGCTGTGGCCCGTGACCCACCCGATGTCGGCGGCGGTCCAGTAGACGTCGGTCTCGGGCTTGAGGTCGAAGACCTCCCACTGCGACCAGGCGGCGCCGAGCAGGTAGCCGGCGGAGGTGTGCAGGATGCCCTTCGGCTTGCCGGTGGTGCCCGAGGTGTACATCACGTACAGCGGGTGCTCCGCGTCGAACGCCTGCGCCTCGTGCGTGCGCTCGGCGGCGTCGACGGTGTCGTGCCACCAGAGGTCGCGACCCTCGGTCATCGTCACGGCCGAGCCGGTGCGGCGCACGACGACCGTGCTCCGCACGTCGGGGCACTGCTCCAGGGCCTCGTCGACGACGGACTTCAGCGGGACCTCGGCGCCCTTGCGCCACCCGCCGTCGGCCGTGAGCACGACGCGGGCGTCGCAGTCGAGGATGCGGGTCGCGAGCGCGTCGGCGGAGAAGCCGCCGAACACGACCGTGTGCGGAGCCCCGATGCGCGCGCACGCGAGCATCGCTACGACCGTCTCGGGGACCATCGGCATGTAGATCGCGACCCGGTCGCCGGCGCGCACGCCGAGACCCTCGAGCACGTTCGCCGCCTGGCAGACCCGCTCGGTGAGCTCGCGGTAGGTGATCGAGCTGCGCTCCCCCTCCGGCTCGCCCTCGAAGTAGTAGGCGACGCGATCGCCCAGGCCCGCCTCCACGTGCCGGTCGAGGCAGTTCACCGCGACGTTGAGCTTCCCGCCGACGAACCACTTCGCGAAGGGCGCGTCCGACCAGTCGAGCACCTGCTCGAACGGCTCGGCCCAGGTCAGCCGGCGCGCGCGCTCGCCCCAGAACGCGACGCGGTCTGCATCCGCCTCCGCGTAGATGGAGGCGTCGACGTTCGCCTGCGCGGCGAACTCCGCGCTGGGCGGGAACGTGCGGTCCTCGGAGGCGAGGTTGGCCAGTGCGGAGGTCACGGTGTCGGTCACTGCGGCGGCGTCCTTCCGGGCGGCATCCACGGCGCCCGGAGCGAATCTACGCGTGCCGACGGCTCCGCGTCTCCGGCCCCCTTCCGCCTCGGAACGGCGGAGCCGACGACGCGAGGGGCGTCGGGGTGGCCGGCGACGGTGCGCCACCGGCCGCACGACGTGGACCGCACGATCGGCCAGGACCTCCGGAACACCCCGTCCCGGAACAACGTTGTTCCTGATGGCACCGCGAAAGCTGCGATGCCGGGACCGCTCGAGGAGGACGGGATGAAGGGTGATCGGGTCGAGGTCGTCGTCGATGTCGGCGACGGGACGAAGACGTACGAGGTGGCGGCGACGCGAGCGGGGCGCCGCGTCGACGTGCGGACCGGGCGGGGCCTGGTCGAGGTGGTGGAGGTGACCCGCGGCGGCACGCCGGTGCGCACGGCGCGCTTCATGGCGCAGCGCGTGGTCGCGATGGTGGAGCACCCGGCGTCGCCGGACGCCGGCTCGGAGGAGGTCGTGACGCTGCGTCGCGCGGCCTGACCCTCAGCTCGCCGCCGCGGCCGTCGTCCCGGCGGGCCGGCAACGCGGCAGGCCCGCTGCTCCGGAAGGAGGCGGGCCTGGGTGCGCTACTGCTGGGGTACCTGGACTCGAACCAAGAACAACTGAACCAGAATCAGCCGTGTTGCCAATTACACCATACCCCAAGGCGGTTCCCAGGAAGGGAACTCGCGGGCGACCCTCTTGGAGGGCCGGTCGAAGAGTCTAGCGGACGTCTGGAGTGCTCGCCTCCTCCGGCGCGCGGGCGCTCCCCCGCACCCGCCCGCTACCGCGCGGTCGGCGCGCGAGGCGCCTTCGGCGGACGGTGCAGGACGGTGCCCGTCAGCCCCGCGACGCGCCGGACCACCGCGGGCCGCAGCGCGAGCACCAGGGCGGCGGTGAGCACCAGGGACGCCACGAACACCGCGACGCCCGCCCAGCTCTGGTCGTCGCGCACCGCGTACATGTGGTTCAGGTTCCGGACCGCGCCGGTCGCCAGCACGAGGAACACGTGCACGGCGGTGAAGGCGACGAAGAACCACATGGTCCACCAGTGGATCGTCTTCACCGTGCGCAGGGGGAAGACGCGGTCGAGGAACCGGAGGCGGGCGGCGAACCCCGGTGCGGCGCGCAGACCGGTGAGCAGCGCGACCGGCCCGGCGATGTAGACGACGGCGAAGTAGCTCAGCTGCTGCAGAGCGTTGTAGTCGATCCACCCGTTCTCGGTGGGCCAGGCGAGGGACGCGTACTGCAGCGCAGCGGAGGCGGCCTGCGGCACCACGGCCCAGTCGGTGGGCACGATGCGCACCCAGTGGCCGCTCACCGCCGCGAGCACGACGAACAGCGCGCCGTTCAGCGCCCACAGCGTGTCCGCCACGAAGTGCGACCAGAGGTCGATCGCGATCCGCACTGGCGGGTTCGCGGTGCGGATGCGGCCGTCGTTGCGGCGGGTCCAGAACGTCGAGGGCCGCCCGGCGCGGTGGATCCGCCAGCCGGAGCGCACCGTGAACAGGAGGAAGAGCGCGTTGAGCCCGTGCTGCCAGGCGGTCCAGGCCGCGAAGCCGGGTCGGGTGCCGACCGGCTGCGGCGCGGCGCCGGACCAGGCGACGACGAACGCCTCCCCCGCCGCCGAGAACCGCAGCAGCCGGGCGACGACCACGACGAGGACGACCAGCACGACGGCGCTGGCGACGAGCCACGGCAGCCGCCGGCGGCCGGTCGCGGCCGGGGCCGCCCCTGCGCTCACGCCGAGGTGGCCAGCGTGCGGCGCAGCGTCCGGATCCGCGCGAGCGTCTCCTCCCGCCCGAGGATCGCCAGGGACTCGAACAGCGGCGGGGACACGCGGCGTCCGCTCGTCGCGACGCGGACCGGGCCGAAGGCGACGCGCGGCTTGAGGCCGAGCGAGTCGATCAGCGCGCCCTCGAGGGCCTGCTTCACGCTCGCGACGTCCCACTCCGCGCCGTCGACGGCCTCGAGGGCGGTCTCCGCCGCCTCGAGCACCTCGACCGCGTTCTTCGGCAGGCCCGACACCGCCCCGTCGTCGTACGAGACGCGGTCCGCCGTGGTGAAGAACGAGCCGAGCAGGTCGGGCGCCTGGCCGAGCAGCTGCATCCGCTCCTGGACCAGCGGCGTCAGCTGCCGCAGCAGCGCGAGCTGCTTCGCCGACGGCTCCGTCGGCAGCACGTCCTGCGCCTGCAGGTACGGCACCATGCGCGCTGTCAGGTCGTCGGGGTCGAGCAGCCGGATGTGGTCGCCGTTGATCGACTCGGCCTTCTTCAGGTCGAAGCGCGCGGGGTTCGGGTTGACGGCGGTCACGTCGAAGGCGGCCGTCATCTCCTCGCGCGAGAACACGTCGCGGTCGGGACCGATGGACCAGCCGAGCAGCGCGAGGTAGTTCAGCAGGCCCTCGGGGATGAACCCGCGGTCGCGGTGCAGGAACAGGTTCGACTCGGGGTCGCGCTTCGACAGCTTGCGGTTGCCCTCGCCCAGCACGAGCGGCAGGTGGCCGAAGCGGGGCACGTACCCGGTGATCCCGATGTCGATCAGCGCGTGGTACAGCGCGATTTGCCGCGGGGTGGAGGGCAGCAGGTCCTCGCCGCGCAGCACGTGCGTGATGCGCATCAGCGCGTCGTCGACGGGGTTGGTCAGCGTGTACAGCGGCTGACCGCCCGGGCGCACGAGCACGAAGTCGGGGAACGACCCGGCCGGGAAGGTGATGGGACCGCGCACGAGGTCGTCGAAGGACAGGTCCTCGTCGGGCACGCGGAGGCGCAGGGCGGGCTCGCGGCCCTCGGCGCGGTAGCGCTCCCGCTCCGCCTCCGGCAGGTCGCGCTCCCAGTTGCCGTAGCCGAGCTGCACGGCGCGGCCCTCGGCCCGGTTGCGCGCCTCGATCTCCTCGCCGGTCAGGAACGACTCGTACAGGTGGCCGGACGCGGTGAGGCGCGCGATGACGTCCTGGTAGACCGCGCTGCGCTGCGACTGGCGGTACGGGCCGTCGGGACCGCCGACGTCGATCCCCTCGTCCCAGTCGATGCCGAGCCACCGCAGCGCCTCGAGGATCTGGGCGTAGGACTGCTCGTTGTCCCGGGCGGCGTCGGTGTCCTCGATGCGGAACACGAAGGTGCCGCCGGTGTGCCGGGCCTGCGCCCAGTTGAAGAGGGCGGTGCGGACCAGGCCGACGTGCGGCAGTCCGGTGGGCGACGGGCAGAAGCGCACGCGGACGTCGGAGCCCGTGGCGTTCGTGAACGGATGGGCTGTCGACATGGCGATCGAGGAGTCTACCGAGGGCGGCCGACCGCGGGCAGGCGCGCCGCCGCCGGATCGCGCGGGTCAGGCCAGCACGACCGCGAAGGACACGACCGCGATGAGGGCCCAGGCGCCCAGCCCCGCGGCGGCCGTCGCGAGCCCGGTGCCCGCGAGGCGGCGGAAGCGGATGCCGCTGCCGAGGCCGAACAGGGCCATGCCGAGCAGGATCGTCTGCAGCAGCTGGGCGACGTCGAGCACGGGCTGCGGGATCGGGACGGCGCTGCGCAGCAGCACGGCGACGACGAACCCGGCGACGAACAGGGGCAGGATCGGCGCGCGGGTCCCCTCCTCCGCGCCCCGCAGCCGCAGCACGAGGCCGGCGCCGGCGACGAGCGGCGCCAGCAGCAGCACGCGCAGCAGCTTCACGACGATCGCGACGGCGAGCCCCGCCGCGCCCCACTGCTGCGCGGTGGCCACGACCTGGCCGACGTCGTGCACGCTCGCGCCGGTCCAGCGGCCGAACTGGTCGGTCGTCAGGTGCAGCGCGGTCGCGACGAGCGGCACCACGACGATCGCGAGCGTGCCGCACAGGGTCACGAGCGCGACGGGGCGCGACTGCTCCTCCGGCTCGCTGCGGGTGACCGCCGCCATCGCACCCACGGCGGAGGCGCCGCAGATCGAGAACCCGGCGGCGAGCAGCAGCGGCTCGCGCCCGGGGAGGCGCGCGGCGCGCGCGATCCCGTACGTGCCGGCGAAGGCGATCGCGGTCACGCCGAGGACGGCGAGCACGGTCGGCCAGCCGAGCCGCACCACGTCCGCGAGCGACAGCTGCAGCCCGAGCAGCACCACGCCGATGCGCAGGCAGCGCCGCGCAGCCGTCGCGATCCCCGGCCGCAGCGGCCCGTCGAGCAGCCGCACCGCCGCGGGCACCTGTCCCGCGATCACGCCGAGCACGACGCACACCGTCAGCTGGGGCACCCCCGGCAGCAGGAGGTGGACCAGGAAGCCCGCGGCGACCGCGAGCAGCGAGACCGCGAGGCCCGGGATCACCCGCGGTTGCGGACGGGGTTGACGAGCCGGCCGATGGTGCCGATCTCGACCTCCACGCGCTGCCCGTCCTCGATCTCGAGCCGCCCGAGGGGGCTGCCCGTCAGGATCAGGTCGCCCGGCAGCAGGGTCCACACGTCCGAGACGCGCGCGATGATCTCGGGGATCGACAGGATCAGGTCGCGGGTGTGGCCGGAGGAGCGCTCCTCGCCGTCGACGACGGTCCGGATCGGCACGCCGCGCGGGTCCAGGTCCGTCTCGATGAAGGGGCCGATCGGGCAGAAGGTGTCGTAGCCCTTGGCGCGGGCCCACTGGCCGTCGTCGAGCATCTGGTCGATCGCGGTCACGTCGTTCGCGATCGTGTAGCCGAAGACGACGTCGTCCGCGTCCTCCTCCCGCACCCGCTTCGCGACGGAGCCGATCACGATGGCCAGCTCGCCCTCGTGGAGCACCCGGCCCGGCACCGGCGGCAGCTGGATCGCGTCGCCGGGGCCGACGACGGACGTGTTCGGCTTGAGGAAGATGACCGGATCGGTCTTCGACCCGGCGGGCAGCAGCGCCTCGACGCCCGGGTAGTTCAGGCCGATGCCGACGACCTTCGAGCGCGGGATCACCGGGGCGAGCAGCTTCGCCTCCGCGAGCGGGACCCGCTCCCCCGTCGTCTCGAAGCCCTGGAACATCGGGTCGCCGGCGACGACGACCAGGTCCTCGTCGTCCACGATCCCGAACTGCGGGTCGCTGCCCCCTGAGGTGAACCGTGCGATCTTCACCCGCCGAGCCTACCGACGGGCGTCTCCCCGCCGCCGGGGTGCCGCCGGCGCCGTCCACTCCCGACCGGACGGCGCCCGGCGCTCCGATCCGGAGCGCACGAACAGCCTGATCGGAGCAGAATCAGCGCATGCCCGAGATGCCGGAGGTCCACGCCCTCGCCGACGACCTCGCCGACCGGCTCGCCGGTCGCACGATCGCCCGGTTCGAGATCGCGACCTTCTCGGCGCTCAAGACCTTCGACCCGCCCGCGACGGACGTGGTCGGGCACGAGGTCCAGGACGTGACCCACCACGGCAAGTTCCTCGACCTCGACCTCGGCGACCTCCACCTCGTGATGCACCTCGCGAAGGCGGGCTGGATCCGCTGGTACGACGTGCTGCCGACCGCGCGGAACCGCACGATCGCCGCGCGGGTCGGGCTCGACGACGGCCCCGGCATCTCCGTGACGGAGGCGGGGACGAAGAAGTCGCTCGCGATCTGGGTGGTCCGCGACCCCCTCGACGTCCCTCGCCTGGCGACCCTCGGGCCGGACCCGCTGTCGGACGCGTTCACGGAGGAGCGCTTCGCCGAGGTCCTCGCGGCCGCCGGCCGTGCGCAGATCAAGGGCGTGCTGCGCGACCAGGCGCGCATCGCCGGGATCGGCAACGCCTACTCCGACGAGATCCTGCACGCGGCGAAGATGTCGCCGTTCAAACCGGCCGCGATGCCGGAGGAGGACGTGCACCACCTCTATGAGGCGACGCGCTCCGTGCTCGCCGACGCGATCCGCCGGTCCGAGGGCCTACACATGGCCGACCTGAAGGGCGAGAAGAAGGCGGGCATGCGCGTGCACGGCCGCACCGGCGAGGCGTGCCCGGTCTGCGGCGACACGATCCGCCAGGTGCGGTTCGCCGACAACTCGCTGCAGTACTGCCCGACCTGCCAGACGGGCGGCAAGCCGCTCGCGGACCGCGCCCTGAGCCGCCTCGGCATCACCACCTGACCCCGCTCGCGCGTCGTGGCAAGCGCTGCGGCGGCACGACGCGTGAGCGAGTCGCTCCGGACTCCTGCCGCGTCGAGCACCGTGCAGCGGCACGCCTGCGGAGTGCGTTCCGCTGCTGACCCGGACCCGCACCTTGCTCACGCTTCTTGCCGCAGGACCAGCGTCGACGCGGCACGAAGCGTGAGCGAAGAGCCCGTGGCTCAGGCCAGGCGGCGCATCCAGCCGTGGTGATCCTCGACGCGGCCGTACTGGATGCCCGTGAGCTCGTCGCGGAGGCTCATGGTCAGCGCGCCGGGCTCGGCGTCGGGCGCCCCGATCTCGAAGTCGCGCGCCTTGAGGCGGCCGATCGGCGTGATGACCGCCGCGGTACCGCAGGCGAACGCCTCCACGATCTCGCCGGACTCGACGCCCTCGCGCCACTCGGCGATCGAGAAGCGCCGCTCCTCCACCCCGTGGCCGCGCTGCTCCGCGAGCCGGATGACCGACGACCGGGTGATGCCCTCGAGGATCGTGCCGAGCGCGGGGGTGACGATGCGGCCGTCGCGGTACACGAAGAACACGTTCATGCCGCCGAGCTCCTCGACCCAGGTGCGCTCCTCCGAGTCGAGGAACAGCACCTGCTGGCAGCCCTGCTCGTACGCCTCCGCCTGGGGCAGCAGGCTGGCGGCGTAGTTGCCGCCGGTCTTCGCGGCGCCCATGCCGCCGCGGCCGGCCCGCGACCAGTCCTCCGACAGCCAGATCGACACCGGCTCGATCCCGCCCGGGAAGTACGCGCCCGCGGGGGACGCGATGACGTGGAAGTCCACGCCCTGCGCGGGCCGGACGCCGAGGAACGCCTCCGACGCGATCATGAACGGACGGAGGTAGAGGCTCGTCTCGGGGGCGGTCGGCACCCACTCCTGATCGATCTTCACGAGGTGCTCGATCGCGGAGAGGAAGTCGGCCTCCGGCAGCTCGGGCAGCGACAGGCGGCGGGCCGAGCGCTGCAGCCGCTCCGCGTTCGCCTCCGGCCGGAAGGCCCACACGGAGCCGTCCGCCCAGCGGTACGCCTTCAGCCCCTCGAAGATCTCCTGCGCGTAGTGCAGCACGGAGGCGGCGGGGTCGAGCTGTAGCGGCCCGTAGGGCTTCACGACCGCGTCGTGCCAGCCCTGCTGCGCGGACCAGGGGATCGTGACCATGTGGTCGGTGAAGTGCTTGCCGAACCCGGGGTCGGCGAGGATCGCCTCCCGCTCGGCCTCGGCGCGGCGAGCGCTCGACGGCGTGGTGTCGAAGGCGAGGGGGAAGGCGGTCGTGGTGCTCATGAGGCTCCCTGCGGAACGGGCAGTGCGGCGCGGACGGCGGCACCGGTCTCGGCGGTGGTGCGCGGAGCGCCCGACCTGGCGGCGAGGTCGGCGGTCACGGCGGCCGTGACCCTGCCTGCCGCCTCGGGCAGGCCGAGGTGGTCGAGCAGCAGCGCGGTGGAGAGGATGGCCGCCGTCGGATCGGCCTTCCCGGTGCCGGCGATGTCCGGCGCCGAGCCGTGGACCGGCTCGAACATCGAGGGGAAGGCGCCGCTCGGGTTGATGTTCCCCGAGGCCGCGAGACCGATGCCGCCGCTGATCGCGCCGGCCAGATCGGTGAGGATGTCGCCGAAGAGGTTGTCCGTGACGACGACGTCGAACCTAGCAGGGTCGGTCACGAGGAAGATCGTCGCCGCGTCCACGTGGAGGTAGTCGACCGCGACGTCGGGGAACTCCGCCGCGACCGCGTCGACGGTGCGCTTCCAGAGCGATCCGGCGAAGGTGAGCACGTTCGTCTTGTGCACGAGGGTCAGCCGGTTGCGGCGCTCCCCCGCCTTCGCGAACGCGTAGCGGACGACGCGCTCGACGCCGTAGGCGGTGTTGACGCTCACCTCGGTCGCGATCTCCGCCGGGGTGCCGACGCGCAGCGCGCCGCCGTTGCCGACGTACGGCCCCTCGGTGCCCTCGCGGACGACCACGAAGTCGACGTCGCCCGGGTCCCGCAGCGGGCTCTCGACACCCGGCCACAGCACGGTCGGGCGCAGGTTGACGTAGTGGTCGAGCGCGAACCGCAGCTTCAGCAGCAGGCCGCGCTCGATGTTCGCGTCCTTCAGCCGCGGGTCGCCCGGGGTGCCGCCGACCGCGCCGAGCAGGATCGCGTCGTGCTGCGCGATCGCCGCGAGCTCGTCGTCGGGCAGCACGTCGCCGGTGGCGAGGTACCGGGCGGCGCCGAGCGAGAACGCCGTGGTCTCGATCGAGGCCTCGTCGCCGACCGCCGCGGTGAGCACGGACAGCGCCTCCGCGACGACCTCGGGTCCGATGCCGTCGCCGCCGATGACCGCCAGTCGGATGGTTCGCGTCACGGACGACTCCCTCTCGTGCTCGGACTCGTCAGGCTACCCGGGCGGTCGGCCCCGATCCCCCCGCGGGCGTCGCGCGGCCGTGCCCCGCCGGGCGCGGCCGCGCGGTCGCCGTCAGTCGAGGACGCGGTTCGGGTCGCGGATCACGTCGCCGTCGCGGAACGCCATGCGCGGGATGACCCGCCCGCGGAAGAAGGCGCTGCCGCGGCGCCACCAGAGCGCGATGAGCACGAAGCCGACGAGCAGGCCGAGCACGCCGACGACGGCGGTGGCGCCGAGTCCGAAGATCGTGACGGGCTTCCCGGCGTCGTCCGTCAGCCACTCCGGGGTCGCGTACTGCACCAGGCCGTACCCGAGGATCACGAAGAGGAACACGCCGCCGACGAAGGGGAACAGCCCGCGGAACACGAAGTTGCGGGCGCTGGAGCGCAGCGTGCGCCGGTAGAACCAGGCGCACGCGAGGCCGGTGAGCCCGTAGTAGAAGGCGATCATCACGCCGAGCGACTCGACGAGCGCGTTCAGCAGCAGCGGGCTGATCAGCGTGAACAGCAGGAAGAACACGACGGAGGCGATCCCCATCCCGATCGTCGACCACGTCGGCGTCATGAAGCGCGGGTGCATCCGCGCGAACTGCTCGGGCACCGCCTTGTGGACCGCCATCGAGAGGGTGGTGCGGGCCGTCGGCAGGATCGTGGTCTGCGTGCTCGCGGCCGCGGACGTGAGGATGGTGAGCGCGAACAGCACCTGCAGGACCTGCCCGACCGGGCCGCCGCCGAACACCGCGGGCGCCATCGCGCTGAAGACGTCCCCGGCGTTGTCGAGGTTGCCGAGCCCGAGCCCCTTCTCCCCGACGCCCGCGAAGGACACGGTCGCGATGGTGACGAGCAGGTAGGTGACCAGCAGGAGCACGGTCGAGAGCACGGCCGCGCGGCCCGGCGTCTTCTGCGGGTCCCGGGTCTCCTCGTTCACCGCGACCGCGCTGTCCCAGCCCCAGTAGATGAAGATCGCGACGAGCAGGGCGGGCGCGAGCGCCTGGCTGAAGTCGACCGTGAACGGGTTGAACCAGCTCCACGAGAACGGCACGGACGTCGCGACGCCGTCGCCGGTCGCCACGCGGGTCAGGGCGATGCCCGCGAACACGAAGAGCAGCACCATCTCGAACCCGAGCAGCGCGTACTGCAGGCGGGCCGAGATCTCGATGCCGCGGTAGCAGATCCAGGTCATCAGGGCGATCCAGAGCACCCCGAGGATCGTCGACGCCCAGATGTTGTCGCCCAGGGACGCCATGACCTCGGAGAAGCCGGGGATGTGGAAGCCCGCGAAGAAGACGAACGTGTACTGCCCGGCGATGTAGGCGAGGTTCGCCATCACGATGACGTCCGCGACGACGATCGCCCAGCCGCCCATCCAGCCCGCGATGGGCCCGAAGGCCCGGGTGGCCCAGGTGAAGGTCGTGCCGCAGTCCGGGTCGGTCGCGTTCAGCTCCTTGTACGCCTGCGCGATGAGGTACATCGGGATGAAGGCCAGCAGGATCACGCCGGGCGCCTGGGTGCCGACGAACGCGGTGCCGCCGACGACCACGAAGCCCAGGGTCGCAGCCAGGCTGTATGCCGGGGCGGTGGAGGCCGTGGCGACGACGACGCTGCCGAGGAGGCCGATCGCCCCCTTCTTCAGGCCCTTGTCGTTCGCGGCGGCATCCCGCGCGACGGTGGTGATGAGGGGTTCGGACACAGCGCCTCCATCCGGTTCCCGGGCGCGACGTCGAGCCCGGGTTCGATCTGGCGCGAGCCTAGTGCGGCGATGGTTTCCGCACGTTCACGACCTGCGACCGACGAGATCGTCGGTCGCAGACCTCATTCGGCGACGAGATCGATCGCGACGAGGCGCGAGGCGTCGATGCTCGCGCGGATGTCGTCGAGCACCTCCTCCGGCGCCTCCGAGTCGATCGTCAGCACGCTGAGCGCCGTGCCGCCCGCGACGTCGCGCGCGATCTGCATGGCGGCGATGTTCACGCCCGCCTCGCCGAAGGCGGCGCCGTACTGCGCGACGATTCCGGGCCGGTCCGTGTAGGTGAAGACGACGTGGTGGTCCGCCAGCGGCACCTCGACGTCGTAGCCCTCGACCTCGGTGAGCTTCGCGATCTGCTTCGGGCCAGTGAGCGTGCCCGACACGGAGTGGGTCGCGCCGGTGGTCGTCGTGCCCTTCAGGGTGATGACGTTGCGGAAGTCCGCGCTCACCGGGTCCGTGATGAGGCGCACCTGGATGCCCCGCTCCTCCGCGAACAGCGGCGCGTTCACGTAGGAGACGTTCTCGGTGAGCGTGCGCACGAAGAGGCCCTTGAGCGCCGCGAGCTTCAGCACGCTCACGTCGTACTCGGTGAGGTCGCCGCGGACCTCGACGTCGAGCGTCGCGATCGGTCCGGCGGCGAGGGCGGCGAACACCTGGCCGAGGCGCTCCACGAGCGGGATGCCCGGGCGCACGTACGGGTCGATGACGCCGCCGGCGACGTTCACCGCGTCGGGCACCAGCTCGCCGTCGAGGGCGAGGCGCACGCTGCGAGCAACCGCGACGCCGGCCTTCTCCTGCGCCTCGTCGGTGGAGGCGCCGAGGTGCGGCGTGACCTGCAGGTTCGGCTGCGCGATCAGCGCCGGGTTCCTCGGCGGCTCGGCCGTGAACACGTCGAGCGCGGCTCCGGCGATGAGGCCCGCCGCGAGCGCGCGGTCGAGCGCGTCCTCGTCGATGATGCCGCCGCGGCTGGCGTTGACGATCCGCAGCTCCGGCTTCGCGATCGCGAACTCCGGATCCCCGATCAGCCCGGTGGTCTCCGGCGTCTTCGGGATGTGCACCGTGATGAAGTCGGCGGCGCGCATCAGCTCGTCGAGGCTGAGCAGCTGCACGCCGAGCTGCTGGGCGCGGGCGGGCGTCACGTAGGGGTCGTAGGCGACGAGCGTCACGCCGAACGGCGCGAGGCGCTGTGCGACCAGGGTCCCGATGCGCCCCAGGCCGACGATGCCGACCGTCTTCTCGTACAGCTCGACGCCGGTGAAGCGCGACCGCTTCCACTCCCCCGCCTTCAGCGACGCGTGCGCCTCGGGCAGGTGCCGGGCGAGGCCCAGGAGGTGGGCGATCGCGAGCTCGGCGGCGGAGACGATGTTCGACGTCGGGGCGTTGACGACCATGACGCCGGCCTTGGTCGCGGTCGGGATGTCGACGTTGTCGAGGCCGACCCCGGCCCGCGCGACGACCTTCAGCCGGGACGCCGCGGCGATGGCCTCGGCGTCGACCTGCGTCGCGGAGCGCACGAGCAGCGCATCGGCCTCGGCGAGCGCCGCCAGCAGCGCCGCCCGATCGGTGCCGTCGACCTCGCGGACGTCGAAGTCGGGCCCGAGGGCGGCGACGGTGGCGGGCGAGAGCTGCTCGGCGATCAGGACGACGGGCTTGGTCACGGGACGGATCCTCCGGAGTTCATGGCTGCTCCGCCGCCGCTGCGGCGCAGCGGTGCGCTTCGCGGCCCTGAACGGACCGCGCTCCGCGCGCTGGCGCGGGGGCGGACAGCACCCAGGAGCCTATCCATGGGTGTGGACCGGGCGTCCTCGGCGCCGTCACACGGCGCCACGCGGGTCAGGAGGCGGACGCCGCGCGGAAGAGCGGGAGGAGGTCGGCGAACAGCGGGTGGTTCGGCTCGATGCCGGTGACGACCGTCACCGCGCCGTCCGGCTCCTCCTCGCGGAGGATGCGCTGCAGCTCGACGCTCTCCTGGTCCTCCGGCACGTCGAACCGCAGGGCGTCGGCGATGCTGCGCAGCAGGGCGTCGCGCGGCATGCCCCGCTCGGCGAGCTGTGCGGCCGGGCCGATGAAGCGCTCGTCGCGGCTGAGCTTGCGCAGCGGGCCGCGGCCCACGCGCTCGACGGTGTCGGGCAGCTCGGGGTTCGAGAGCCGCGTCACGATCTTCCGGCCGTACGCCGCCTGCTCGGCCTCGTCGAGTCCGAACTTCGCGACGAGCAGCGAGCGGGTCTCGCCGATCGCCGCCTCGACCTCGGCCCGGATGCCCGGGTCCGTGATCGCGTCGGTGATCGAGTGGATGCCCTTCGCGAAGCCGTGGTACGCCGCGGTCGCGTGCCCCGTGTTCACGGTGAAGAGCTTCCGCTCGATGAAGGGGGCGAGGTCGTCGACCCAGTGCACGCCCGTGATCGCGGGCGGCTCCTCGCCGAACGGCGTGCGGTCGATGACCCACTCGAAGAACGGCTCGAGCACGACGTCGAGGCCGGCGTCGGCCGCCTGCGCGGGCACGATGCGGTCGATGGCCGTGTTCGCGAAGGCCGCGACGGCGTCGAGGCGGTCCGCGTCGGCCTCCGGCAGCGCGGCGCGCACCTCCGCCTCGAGCAGGCTGGTCGCGTTGATCGCGTTCTCGCAGGCGAAGACCGCGATGCGGCCTCCGTCGATCGCGTCCTGCCCGATCTCGATGCGGCGCTCGATGCCGCGGGCGATCACCGGCGCGACGAAGGGCAGGATGCGCGGGCCGACCGCGGTGGTCACGACGTCCGCGGTCGAGATCTCGTCGACGAGGCGGGACTCGTCCGTGCGGCTGTTGATCGCACGGAAGTCGGTGACGACGGTGGTCTTCCCGCCCTCGCCGATCTCGGTCACGCGGTAGGAGTCCGCTGCGTCGAGCGCGTCGATCAGGGCGTCCGCCACGTCGGCGAACACCACCTCGTACCCGCTCTCGTGGAGCAGCTCCCCCACGAAGCCGCGACCGATGTTCCCCGCGCCGAAGTGCACCGCTTTCATGGCGCAGACGCTATCGCCTGCGCCGGGGAGAGCCTCGGGTCAGAGCGCGCCGACGACGGAGAGGAAGAAGGCGAGCTGGCTGAGCGACAGCGCCTGGGAGGCGCAGAGCGCGAGCAGCAGCACGAGCGCCAGCACCCCGGGCCGCCTGCGACGCCCGAGGAACACGCCGGCCGCGTACGCGACGACGGGGATCGCGATGCCGATGACCAGCACGATCCAGGCGGTCGCCGTCAGCTGGCGGCCGAGCGAGCCGGCGAACCCCAGCCACACGACGAGGTTGGACACCGCGCCGTAGACCTGCCAGAGGAAGGCGAGCAGGAAGGCGGCGGCGATCGCGATCCGCGCGCCGAGGCGACCGCGGCCCGGGACGACGGCGGCGGTCATGCGACCGCCAGGATCGCGGGCCACGGCACGAGCAGCAGCGCGCCGAGCACCAGGAGGGCGAGCCGGCGGGAGGGCACGCGGACCCGCCAGGCGACGACGGCGTACCAGACGAGGGGCGCGAGCACCGCGAGCACGCGACCGGCGAGGTTCAGCGCGAACGCGACCAGCTCGAGCGGGGTCCCCGCGCCGGTGGTGAGGGAGGCGGCGATCTGCAGCTCGAACGCGCTGCGGATCCAGAACGCCGTCTCGATCACGGCGACGCCGCCGAGCACCCCGAGCACGACGAGGGCGAACCCGCCGCCCGAGGCGCGACCGCCCTCGGTCCGCGCGCCGTCGTCGATCAGCGGCGCCGGCCGCTTCGGCGCCGCCAGGGCGGCGTCGCCGTCCCAGGACAGGGCGTCGTCGTCGCTCGTGTCGGTCATGGCGGACAAGATCCTGCCGTACCGGACGGCCCGCGGTGCGCGGGCTCAGGCGACGGCCGCTGCACGGCGGCCTCGGAGGCGCAGCCCGAGCGCGAAGACGCCGAGCCCGAGCAGCGCGGCCGCCGCCCCGGCGAGCGGCACCGCGGAGGAGCCGGCCGCGAGCGCGGCCCCGCCGACGACCGGTGCCAGGCCGATGCCGATGTACATGGCGGTCGAGTACCAGGACAGCACGATGCCGGCCGCCTCCGGATCGATCGCGACGAGGCGCGCCTGCACCGGCACGACCACGGCGAAGGCGGTCACGCCCCACAGGGCGAACACGGGCAGGTCCAGCAGGTAGGAGGCGGCGCCCGCGGCGAGCAGGAGGAGCACGACGACCTGGCCGACGAGCGCGCCGACGGCGACCGGCGTGCTGCCGCGGCGGTCGGTGAGGCGTCCCGCGAGGGTCGTGCCGACGATCCCGGCGAGCCCGTACACGAGCAGGAGACCGGCGAGCAGCACGCCGCTGCCGCCCGTCGCCGTCGCGGTGACCGCCGAGCTGTAGATGTAGACGATGTTGAAGCTCGCGGTCGCGAGGACCATCGCGATCAGCGCCAGCACGACGCGGCCGTCCGCCAGCGGTGCGAAGCGGGCGACGAGGCCGATCCGCGGCGGCTCGGGCAGGCCGCGCACGACGAGCGCGACGGCGGCGCCGAGCAGGATCGCCAGCGCGGCGAGCACCCCGAGCGCGAGCCGCCAGCCGCCGAGCGAGGCGAGCAGGGTGCCGAGCGGCGAGCCGACCGCGCTGGCCAGCGTGAAGCCGAGCCCGGCGATCGCGAGGGCGCGGCCGCGGAACGCGGTCGGCAGCACCGAGGGCGCGGCGGCGGTCGCGGCGGGGACGAGCACCGCTCCCCCGATGCCGGACACGACGCGGCCGAGCAGGAACGGGCCGAACGAGCCGGCCGTGACGGCGAGCACCGTGCCGAGCCCGACGAGGACGATGCCGCCGGTCAGCACCGCGACCCGCGGCGCCCGGGCCAGCACGATCGAGGCGGCGGGCGCCACGACGGCGACGACCACGGCGTAGGCGCTGATCGAGCCGCCCACGGTCTGCGGCGTGACGCCGAGGTCACGGGCCACCTCCGGCAGCAGCCCGGCGATCACGAAGCCGTTGGTCGCGACGACGAACAGGCAGGCGGCGAGCAGACCGAGCCGGAGGCGCAGGACGCCTGGGATGACGTATCGTTCGATTCCGGTCATACGAAGAGTATGAGGAACGGTTCGATCAATGTCAAACAATCAGCCGGAGTACCCGATCCCGGACCTCGCCGTGATCGAGCTCGTCGACGTGCTCCGCGCGCTCGCCGACCCCATCCGCCTCCAGATCCTCCGGGCGCTGGCCGACGGCGAGCCGCATCCGAAGAGCATGACCGAGTGGGGCTTCGACGTGCAGAAGTCCACGATGTCGCACCACTTCAAGACGATGCGGGAGGCGGGGCTGACGGAGACCCTCGTCGACGGCCGCACCCACGCCATCCGCCTGCGCCGCGCGGCGCTCGACGCGCGCTTCCCGGGCCTCATCGACTCGCTGCTCGCCGCCTGACACGGTCTCAGGATCCGGCGCTCAGGCGTCGGTGATCCGCAGGACGACCTCGCCCGGGCCGTCCTCGCCCCCGACCAGCCGCTCGATCGCCCGGTAGGCGCGGAACTGCAGGCCGTACTTGCGCCGGTGGCCCGCCAGCAGGCGCTCCTGCTCCTCCGGGTCGGTCACCAGCTCGGCGCGGGCGTGGACGACGGGTGCGCCGGGACGGACGCGCCCGCGCACCGAGCACTCGCGCAGCTCGAGCCGCGGGTCGTTCCGGAGCCGCTTCGCCTTGCCGGTCGCGGCGCCGGTGACCACCACCAGCGCGTCGCCGACCGGGGCGACCCACACCGCGGTCGACACCGGCACGCCGGTGCGGCGGAACGTGGTGAGGGAGACGTAGCGGCGGCGACCCGCCGCGAGCAGCCCGGGGCTCATCCCCACACGCTACGCGCGGGCCGCTGCGGTTGGCTGGTGCCGTGATGCAGCCGACCACCGCCGTCCGCGCCGTGATGGCGACCGCCCTCGCCGGGATGGGCGGCCTGCACTTCGTGCCCTCCGCCGGGCGCGGCATGGCGGCGATCGTGCCGCCCGCGATGCGCGACCGGCCGCTCTCGGCGCGACAGCTCGTCCTGCTCACCGGCGCGTGCGAGCTGGCCGGCGCGGCCGGTCTGCTCGTCCCGGCCACGCGCCGCGCGGCCGGGACCGCGCTGCTGGCGTTCTACGTCGCGGTGTTCCCCGCCAACGCGTACGCCGCCCGGCACCCCGACCGCTTCGGCCCGATCGCCGTGCCCTTCTGGCCGAGGCTCGCGGGCCAGGTCGGCATCGCCGCGCTCACCGCGTACGCGGCGTTCGGCGGTCGCGTCAGCCGGTGAAGCGGGCGACGACGGGCGCGAGGTCGCCGGTGCGGATCGCGATCTCCCGCACGTTCCGACCGGGCATCGGAGCCTCGATCATGTTGCCGCCGCCGGAGTAGATGGCCACGTGGTAGTGGTCGCCGCTGCCGTAGAAGAGGAGGTCGCCGGGCTTCGCGTCGCTGCGCGGCAGGAGCAGACCCTTGCGCTGGGCGAGCTGGTACTGCACGTTCACGCCGTGGCCGCCGATGTTCCGGCCGACCGACTGGAACGCGCCCATGGTGAGGCCCGAGCAGTCCCACGAGCTCGGACCGGCGGCGCCGAAGACGTAGGGCTCGCCGATCTGCGCGCGGGCGAAGGCGAGCACTCGAGCGGCGACGGAGGCGTCGGACGGGAGGTCCTCGTACGCCTGCACGTTCGTCGCGTTCGAGCCGGGCGACTGCTTCTCCTCCGCCTTGGCGACGAGCATGCGCGCGGCGTCGGAGGTCTTCTTCGCCTTCTCGTACAGGCGCTTGGCGTCCTGCGCCTCGCTCGCGACGCGGTCGGCGGCGAGCTTCGCCTGCTGCCGCAGGTCGTCGGCCTGGTCCTGGTCGCGCTTCGCGTCGTTCGCCAGCTGGCTGGTGTCCGAGGTGAGCTCGCTCATGCGGCTCAGGTGGTACAGGGTCTCGCTGGCGCCGTTGCCCGAGAGCAGCACGTCCGCGGTCTGGCCGACGGAGCCGCCGGTGCGGGCGAGGTGCGCGGCGACGACCGCGGCGCGGGTCCGCGAGCGGACGGCGATGACGGCGGCGCGATCGGCGGCCGAGTCGACCTCCTCGTACGCCTTCTCGGCCTGCTCGCTCTCGCGCTTCGCCTTCAGGTAGGCCTCATCCGCCTTCTCCGCGGTGCGGCCGGCGTCGTCCGCCTGGACGCGGAGGGTGTGCAGGCACGAGGTGAGGTGCTTGCCGGTCAGGCTGCTGATGTCGCGGCACGAGGCCGCCGACGCGGTCGACGTCGTCAAGCCGGAGGCGGCGACGACGCCGGCGACGGCGGCCGTGAGCGCGATTCCTGCGATGTTCCGGGCTCGAATGGGCACGGGTGCTCCTCCTGGTTCCGCATCGCGCTCACCGTGGGTACGGCGCCTGGACCCGACGGAGCGCACGGAGGACGGAGCCGACGGCGTGCGCAGCGGGAGGCGACGGGGTGGTCGCGATGTCGTGGCCGGCGGGGTGGGGTGGCCGACCGCGGGCGAAGGTAGCAGCGGACGGAACGGGTCGCACACCCTGGGCGTTATCGGAACGTGACGTGCACGCGGCGTGTCGGTCCGGAAAGCACGGGTCCGGATGGGGTAATGCCCAGGAAACCCCGGTCACGACGCGGATTCGAGGGATCCGTGCCGGCCGTGGAAACGGTTCGCGGACGAACCGTTCTCCTTCCGTCGATCGGAAGGGTGGTCAGCCGAAGTGCGCGACCCGTGACACGAGGTCGCCGGTGCGGATCGGCGCCTGGCGGACCGTCGAGCCCGGGTACGGCGCCTCGAGCATGTAGCCGTCGCCCGCGTAGATCGTGACGTGGTACATGTCGCCGCCGCCGTCCGTGTAGAACAGCAGGTCGCCGGGCTTCGCGTCCTTCAGCGGCACCAGGTCGCCCTGACGCGCGGCGAGGTTGTACTGCGCCGTCGCGGAGTGGATGCCGATCGAGACGCCCGCGGAGGCGTACGCGGCGAGCGTCAGCCCCGAGCAGTCGTAGGCGTTCGGCCCCGCGGCGGCGAACACGTACGGCTTGCCGATCTGCGACTGCGCGAAGCGGACCACCTCGGCGCCGACGGACCTGCCTGCGGGGCCGGGATCGGCGTCGGGCAGGCAGGCGGCGACGGGCGAGCTGCCCACGTCGCCGCAGACGCCTGCGGCGCCGCCGGTGCCGTCGCCACCGCCGCCGAGGAGGCCGCGCTGCTCGTCGAGCGCGGCCGTGACCGCCTTCTTGGCGGAGGCGGCCTCCTTCTTGGCCGCGGCGTACGCCTTCTTCGCCGCCTTCGCCTTGTCGGCGGCGTCGGCGGCGCGCGTGGTCGCGACGCCCTGCAGGCGCTCGGCCTCGAGCTGGTCGGCGCGCGCGGCGTCGAACAGCAGCTGGGACTGCACGGACAGCTGCCCCGTCGTCGAGAGGCCGCCGAGCACGCCCTGCGCCGAGCGGCCGTTGAGCAGCAGGTCGAGCGGGAGGGTGCCCATGTTCGTGCGGGCGAGCTGCGCGGCGACCGCGGAGGCGCGGGCGCGGGACGCCTCGGCCTTCTCCTCGGCGTCGTCGGCCGCGGTGCGCGCGTCCTCGAGCTGCTGGTCGGCCGTCTCGGACGCCGCCTGGGCGTCGTTCGACTTCTCGCCGGCCTTCTGGGCCTTCTCGCCCGCGCGCTCCGCGGTGCGCTGCAGCGCGACGATGCGGATCGCGAGGTCCCGCAGGATCTGCGCGGCCGCAGGATCGGTCGGCGTCGCGGTGGGACTCGGGGTGACGGCGGGCTCGTCCGCGAACGCCGCCGGGGACGCTCCTGCGATCAGGGCAGCGGCCAGGATCGCGGCGACCACGCCGCCTGCTCGGGTCCGTGCAGCCATCGCCGGCTCTCCCGCGGGCGCGCTCGGCAGGAGGGATCTGCTCGAGCCTTCGGGGAGCCCGCGTGTTCTCGTCGTCCGGCGGTCGGGTGGCCGCCGGTGCGGCGACCGTAGCAACCGCACCTGGAAACCGCGACACCCCGGGGTACATCCCGGCCCCCGGGGGCGCATCCGCTAGGCGCACCCGTACCCCGGTGCGCGCACACGGGCCCTGGAACGCCGGAAGGCAGGCTCCCCGGTCGGGGAGCCTGCCTTCCGCAGGGGTGGTGCCGGGTCAGCGGGCGACGTCGCCCTCGACGCGGACGGCGCCCGCGCCGGACGCCATCAGCACCGCGTCGTCGGAGACGACTGCGCCGAGGGCCCCGGTGCCGGGTCAGCGGGCGACGTTGCCCTCGGTGTAGTCGTCGTCGCTCTTGCGCCAGGCGAAGAGGGCGCGCAGCTCGCGGCCGGTCTCCTCGATCGGGTGCTGCTCGCCCTTCTTGCGGAGCGCGAGGAACTCCTCGCCGCCGTTGTCCTGGTCGTCGATGAACCGCTTGGCGAAGGCGCCGTTCTGGATGTCGGCGAGGACCGCCTTCATGTTGTCCTTCACGTGCGGGTCGATCACGCGCGGGCCGGAGACGTAGTCGCCGTACTCGGCCGTGTCGCTGACGCTCCAGCGCTGCTTGGCGATGCCGCCCTCCCACATGAGGTCGACGATGAGCTTCAGCTCGTGCAGCACCTCGAAGTAGGCGATCTGCGGCTGGTAGCCGGCCTCGACGAGGGTCTCGAAGCCGTACTGGACGAGCTGCGAGGTGCCGCCGCAGAGCACGGCCTGCTCGCCGAACAGGTCGGTCTCGGTCTCCTCCGTGAAGGTCGTCTTGATGCCGCCGGCGCGGAGGCCGCCGATCGCGCGGGCGTAGGACCAGGCGAGGTCCCAGGCCTTCCCGGTCGCGTCCTGCTCGACGGCGACGATCACGGGCACGCCGCGGCCGGCCTCGAACTCGCGGCGCACGGTGTGGCCCGGGCCCTTCGGGGCGACCATGACGACGTCGACGCCCTTCGGCGCGGTGATGTAGCCGAAGCGGATGTTGAAGCCGTGGCCGAAGAGGATCGCGTCGCCGTCCTGGAGGTTAGGCGCGATGTCGTCGGCGTAGAGGTGGCGCTGCACCTGGTCGGGCGCGAGGATCACGATCAGGTCGGCCCACTTGGCGGCGTCGGCCGGCGTGTGCACGCGGAAGCCCGCGTCCTCCGCCTTCTGGCGGCTCTTCGAGCCCTCCTTGAGGCCGATGACGACCTCGACGCCGGAGTCGCGGAGGTTCAGCGCGTGCGCGTGGCCCTGGCTGCCGTACCCGATGACGGCGACCTTCTTGCCCTGGACGATCGAGAGGTCGGCGTCGGTGTCGTAGACGATGTCGGTCATTGCTGTCTCCTTCTTGGGTGCGCTCAGGAGCGCGGGATGCGTTCGGTGATGGACTTCGGCCCGCGGCCCATGGCGAGCAGACCGGACTGGGCGAGCTCGCGGATGCCGTACTGCTCGAGCATCTTCAGCAGCCCGGCGGTGCGCTGCACGCCCGCGACGAGCTCGATGACGAGCGCCTCCGGGGTGACGTCGACGACCTGGGCGCGGAACAGCTCGACGATCTCGAGCACCTGCGGCCGGGTCGCGGCGTCGACCTTGACCTTCACGAGCACGTGCTCGTGCAGCACGGACTGCTCAGGCTCGAGCTCGACGATCTTGATCACGTTGATCAGCTTGTTGAGCTGCTTCGTGACCTGCTCGAGCGGCAGCTCCTCCACGTCGACGACCACCGTGATGCGGGACAGGCCCTGCACCTCGCTGGAGCCCACGGCGAGCGACTCGATGTTGAAGCCGCGGCGGGCGAACAGCCCGGCGACACGGGTGAGCAGTCCCGGCTTGTCTTCGACGAGCAGGGACAGGACGTGGCGGCTCACCGCTCCTCGGCCCCCGCGATCGCGTCGGCCTCGGACACCGGCTCCACGCCGCCCTCCGGGGCGGGCATCACGAAATCGGGGTCGACGCCGCTGTCCGGCGCCTCGTCGTCCCAGCTCGGCGCGTGGTCGCGGGCGTACTGGACGCCCGAGTTGCTGACGCCCTGCGGCACCATCGGCCACACCATCGCGTCGGCGGACACGACGAAGTCGATGACGACCGGGCGGTCGTTCGTCGCGAGCGCGAGCTCGATCGCCGCGTCGACCTCGTCCTCGCGCTCGACCCGGATGCCGAGGGCGCCGTACGCGTCCGCCAGCTTCACGAAGTCGGGCACGCGAGCGCTGCCGTGGCCGGTGTTCAGGTGCGTGTTCGAGTAGCGGCCGTCGTAGAACAGGGTCTGCCACTGGCGCACCATGCCGAGCGACGAGTTGTTGATCACCGCGACCTTGATCGGGATGTCGTTGATGACGCAGGTCGCGAGCTCCTGGTTCGTCATCTGGAAGCAGCCGTCGCCGTCGATCGCCCAGACCACGCGGTCGGGCTGCGACACCTTCGCGCCCATGGCCGCCGGCACCGCGTACCCCATCGTCCCGGCGCCGCCGGAGTTCAGCCAGGAGCCGGGTCGCTCGTACTTGATGAACTGCGCGGCCCACATCTGGTGCTGGCCGACGCCGGACGCGTAGACCGCCTCCGGACCGGAGATCTCGCCGATGCGCGTGATCACGTGCTGCGGCGAGAGCAGGCCGTCCTTCGTCGGCGTGTAGCCGAGCGGGTACTGCTGCTGGAGGCCGCGGAGCCGCTCCCACCACACCGCGTAGGGCTGAGCCGGCCGGGGGCCGGCGTCGCGGACGGCCGCGGCGAGGTCGGTCAGGACCTCCTTGGCGTCGCCGACGATCGGCACCTCGGCGGTGCGGATCTTGCCGATCTCCGCGGGGTCGATGTCGATGTGCACGACCTTGGCGTCGGGCGCGAACAGCGAGGCCTTGCCCGTGACGCGGTCGTCGAAGCGGGCGCCGACGGAGACGAGCAGGTCGGACTCCTGCAGCGCGAGCACCGCCGGCACCGTGCCGTGCATGCCCGGCATGCCGAGGTTCGACGGGTGGCTGTCGGGGAACGCGCCGCGGGCCATGAGCGTGGTCACGACGGGTGCGCCGGTCAGATCCGCGACGGCCAGCAGCTCGGCGCTCGCGCCGGAGCGCACGACGCCGCCGCCGACGTAGAGCACGGGGCGCTTCGCGGCCGCGAGCAGCTGTGCGGCGGCCTGCACCTGCTTGCCGTGCACCTTCGCGATCGGCCGGTAGCCGGGCAGGTCGAGCTTGACCGGCCAGACGAACGGCGCGGTCTCCTGCTGCGCGTCCTTCGTGATGTCGACGAGCACCGGGCCGGGGCGGCCGGTGGAGGCGATGTGGTACGCCGACGCGATGGCCGTCGGGATGTCCGCCGCCTGCTTCACGAGGAAGGAGTGCTTCGTGATCGGCATGGTGATGCCGACGATGTCCGCCTCCTGGAACGCGTCCGTGCCCATCAGCGTCGAGAACACCTGTCCGGTGATCGCGAGCATCGGCACGGAGTCCATGTAGGCGTCCGCGATCGCGGTCACGAGGTTCGTCGCACCGGGACCGGAGGTCGCGATCGCGACGCCGACCCGGCCGGACGCCGCGGCGTAGCCCTCGGCCGCGTGGCCGGCGCCCTGCTCGTGGCGGACCAGGATGTGGCGCAGCTTCTCGGCCGAGAGCAGGGGGTCGTAGACCGGCAGGATCGCGCCGCCCGGCAGGCCGAAGACGTCGGTGACGCCGAGCAGCTCGAGCGTGCGGACGACCGCCTCGGCGCCCGTGATCAGCTCGGGCTCAGGACCGCGGGTCGGGTGCTGGTCGCCGCCTGCGGCGCGTGCGGGCGGCCGCACGGCCGACGGCAGCGGGGTGGTCGGTGAGGACATCGGGTTCCCTTGACGAGAGTCGGTTCAGCCCGTGCGGCGCTCAGCCGGTGACGGCACCGACGGCGGCGGACTGCACGAGCTTCGAGTACTTGGCGAGCACGCCCCTGGTGTACCGGGGAGGCAGCGGCGCCCAGCCGGCTCGGCGGGCTTCGAGTTCTGCCGGATCGACGAGTACGTCGAGCGTGCGGGCCGCGATGTCGACCCGTATCGGGTCGCCGTCGCGCAGGAAGGCGATCGGACCTGCGTCCACCGCTTCCGGAGCGATGTGGCCGATGCACAGGCCGGTTGTGCCGCCCGAGAATCTGCCGTCGGTGAGCAACAGTACATCCTTGCCGAGCCCGGCCCCCTTGATGGCGGCGGTGATGGCCAGCATCTCGCGCATGCCGGGGCCGCCCTTGGGGCCCTCGTAGCGGATCACGACGACGTCGCCGGCGTGGATCTCCCCGTTCGTCAGCGCGTCCATGGCGCCGCGCTCGCGCTCGAACACGCGCGCGGGGCCCTCGAAGACGGCGGCGTCGAAGCCGGCCGTCTTGACGACCGCGCCCTCCGGGGCGAGCGAGCCCTGGAGGATCGTGAGGCCGCCGGTCTCGTGGATCGGGTTGTCCAGCGTGCGCAGCACGGTGCCGTCGAGCGGCGCGATGTCCATCTCGGCGAGGTTCTCCGCGACGGTCTTCCCGGTCACCGTCAACACGTCGCCGTGCAGCAGCCCCGCCTCGAGCAGCGCCTTCATCACGACGGGCACGCCGCCGACGCGGTCGACGTCGTTCATCACGAAGCGGCCGAACGGCTTGAGGTCGCCGATGTGCGGCACGCGCGAGCCGATGCGGTTGAAGTCGTCGAGGGAGAGCTCGACCTCCGCCTCGTGCGCGATCGCGAGCAGGTGCAGGACGACGTTCGTGGAGCCGCCGAACGCCATCGCGACGGCGATCGCGTTCTCGAACGCCTCCTTGGTCAGGATGTCTCGGGCCGTGATGCCGAGCCGGAGCAGATTCACGACGGCCTCGCCCGACCGGTGGGCGAGGTAGTCGCGGCGGCGGTCCGCGCTGGGCGGGGCGGCCGAGCCGGGCAGCGCCATGCCGAGCGCCTCGGCGACGGACGCCATCGTGTTCGCGGTGTACATGCCGCCGCAGGAGCCCTCGCCGGGCGCGAAGGCGCACTCGATGCGCTTCGCGTCGGCCTCGGACATCTTCCCGGCCTTGACCGCACCGACCGCCTCGAAGGAGTCGATGATCGTGATGTCCTTCTCCGTGCCGTCGGAGAGCTTCACCCAGCCCGGGGCGATCGAGCCGGAGTAGACGAAGACGCTGGCGAGGTCGAGTCGCGCGGCGGCCATGAGCATGCCGGGCAGCGACTTGTCGCAGCCGGCGAGCAGCACGGAGCCGTCGAGGCGCTCGGCCTGCATGACGGTCTCGACGCTGTCGGCGATGACCTCGCGGCTGACGAGGGAGAAGTGCATGCCCTCGTGGCCCATGGAGATGCCGTCCGAGACGCTGACCGTGCCGAACTGCAGCGGGTAGCCGCCGCCGGAGTGCACCCCCTCCTTCGCCGCCTGCGCGAGGCGGTCGAGGGACAGGTTGCAGGGCGTGATCTCGTTCCAGGACGAGGCGATGCCGATCTGCGGCTTGTGCCAGTCGGCGTCGCCCATGCCGACGGCGCGGAGCATGCCGCGCGAGGTCATGGCCTCGATGCCGTCGGTGACGACCCGCGAGCGAGGCTTCACGTCGATGTCGGCACCGGTTCCGGGCGTTTCCAGCATGGCTGAAGTTTATGGCCCGGGATCGGATCCTCCGCGGCCAGGAGGATCGACGCCGGTGCGGCCCGTCCAGGGCCGCACCGCATCACCGCTGCGCCGCAGAAGCGGCCGCGGAGCCGTCAGCGCTGCAGGTCGGCGCCGAAGTGGTTGGTCAGGTGGGCGCCGGTGCCGATCAGCTGCTCGCGGAGGGTGCCGGTCGAGGGCTCCTCCGGCAGGCGGCCGCGGCGTCGCAGCTCGGGGACGACCCAGCGGGCGAAGTCCTCGAGGTCCGTCGGGGCGAAGATCGGTTCGAGCAGGAAGCCGTCGAGGTCCGTCTCGTCCATCAGGTGCTCGAGCTCGTCGGCCACCTCGGCGACCGAGCCGGTGACCTGGAACCCGCGCGTGCCGCGGCCCTTCAGCTGATCGAGGATCTCGCGCACCGTCGGGGCGGGCGAGCCGTCCTTCGGCAGGAACCGGTCGATGTTGCTCTGGCCGAGCTGGCCGACCTTCCCGTCGTCGGCGAGCTGCTCGAGCGAGCGGTCCGGGTCGAGCGACAGCAGGTCGATGCCCGTGTTGCCGGAGTAGAGGACGTTCACGACCTCGTCGGTCTGCAGCGCGTCGAACTCCGCGCGCTGCGCGACCGCGGCCTCGTGCGTCTCCCCCACCGTGACGGTGACGCCGACCATGATGCGGATCGAGTCGGGGTCGCGGCCCTCCGCGGCGGCCCGCGCTCGGATGTCCGCCACGTTGGCCTTCGTCGCGGCGACGGTCGTGCCCTGCACGAACACGCACTCCGCGTTGTGCGCCGCGTACGCGCGGCCTCGGGCCGAGGTGCCGGCCTGGAACAGCACCGGGGTGCGCTGCGGGGAGGGGGTCGTGGCGTACCAGCCGCCGGACCGGTAGTACTCCCCCGAGTACTCGATCTCGTGGACCTTGTCCGGGTCCGCGTACCGGACCGCCTCGCGGTCCTCCTCCACGGCGTCCGCGTCCCACGCCGTCTGCCAGAAGCGGAGCGCGAGCTCGAGGTACTCGTCGGCCTGGTCGTAGCGGTCGTCGTGCTTGCGCATCTCGTCGTGGCCGAAGAGCCGCGCGATGGTGTCCTGCGACGAGCCGGTGACGATGTTCCAGCCGATGCGACCGCCGGTCAGGTGGTCGAGCGTCGAGAAGGTGCGGGCCGTCTGCACCGGGTGGTCGAGCCCGGTGCCCGAGGTGAAGACGAACCCGAGGCGCTTCGTCTCGTACGCGAGCACGGGGATGAGGTAGCTCGGGTCGATGCCCGGGAAGTTGATGCCGCCCGTGACCGACAGCGGGTGCAGCCTGCCCTGCACCGTCGGGTAGCCGTACCCGCCCGCGAAGAACAGGAAGTCGAACCCCGCGTCGTCGAGCAGCTTCGCCACCTCGACCCAGTACTTCGGGTCCCGGTACTCGATCGACCGGCTGCGCGGGTGCGGCCAGCTGAGCGTGCCGCCCACCTGCACGGCCGCCACCTCGAACACCCCGAGTCGCATGCGCTTCGTCATCGTTCCTCCTTCTCGTCGCGTCGCCGGTGCGCGGGGCATCGCCCGGTCCGCGGGCGGACCGGACGACGCCGTCGCTACCGGGCGACGTGGTCCTGGTGCTCGCCGAGCCCACGGGCGATGCGGTCGGCCAGCGCGGCTCGGGCGGCCTCGACGTCCACCCCGACCGCGATGCGCACGGCGCCCGCCCCGTCGACCCGGCGGACGGCGCCCTCCGGGCCGTCGGAGCCGTCCGACACCCGCACGGCGACCGGCGCCTCGAAGGCGAACAGGTCCGGCTCGAGCAGCGCGAGCGCCGTCAGCGGGTCGTGCGGCACCTCGAAGTCCTCGTCCCAGCGCCGCATCCAGGCGCGCATCTCCGTCGCGAGCACCGCGCCGAGGGCGCCGCACGCGGCGAACCGCGGGATCTCCGCCTCCCCGAACCGCACCTGCCGCGTCACGTCGACGCCGACCGCGGTGACCGGCAGCCCGGACTCGAGCACGCGCTTCGCCGCGACGGCGTCCGATGCGAGGTTGTGCTCCGCCGTCGTCGAATCCGTCCAGTCCCCGCCCATGAGCGTGATGCCGTCGAACCGGGCGCCGGCGTCGAGCGCCCCGGCGACCGAGGTGAGCGGACCGATCGCCAGCAGGTGGGCGCCCGCCGCGCGCTCGACGAGCAGCCGCACGCCGGGCGACGGCGCCTCCTCCTCCACCGTGCTCGGAAGGATCGGGAGGCGGTCGTAGGCGGCGCCCTCGATACCCGCCCACCACACGTCCCTGCCCGACGCGGTCTCCTGCTCGCCGGGCGCGACCTCGACCGCCCGGCCGGTCAGCTCCGCCATCCGCAGCACGATCCGCGCGCGCAGCGCCGTGTCGCCGTAGGTGGTGCAGACCCCGCGGAGCTCCACCTCCGGCGAGCCCCACAGCAGGGCGAGCGCGAGCTCGTCGTCGACGTCCGAACCGAGGTCGCTGTCGAGCAGGAGCGGCAGGGACACGGGGATGCGGATCAGCGCCCGACGGCCTTGCCGGCGTCGGGGCCCCACTCCGACAGCACGGCGGCCTCGATGATCGCGGTGATCGTGTAGAGCACCACCGAGACGATCGTGACGAACACCGTCGACGCCCAGATGAGCTGGTAGTCGAAGGCCGCCTTCGCCGCGGGCACCGCGGCGCCGAGGCCCGTCGTGGTGAAGAGGTACTCGTAGAGCATCGCGCCGGTGATCGCGCCCGGTACGGCGATGCGCATGGAGGCGAAGAAGTGGGGCAGGGCGGTCGGCACGGCGACCTTGCGCAGCACGGTGAAGCGGCTGCCGCCGTAGACGCGGACCAGGTCGACCGACTGCTGCGACACCGAGCGCAGCCCCACCGTCACGTTGACGAGCAGCGGGAAGAACACGACGACCGTGCCGATGAGCGCCGCGGTGATCGCCCCGTTGCCGAAGATGATGTAGATCACCGGCGCCATCGCGAGCAGCGGCACCGTGCGCAGCAGCATCGCGACCGGCATGAACATGAACTCGACGGGCCGGAACATCGTGAAGGCGACCGACACGAGCACCGACAGGGGCACGCCGACGAGGAAGCCGATGGACGCGTCCTGCAGCGTGACGCCGAGCAGCTTGAAGAGCGTCGCGCGGTGGGCCGCCGAGGTGCCGCCGTCGCCGTCCTGCGTGAAGTAGCGCCAGACGTCGGCCGGGCCCTTCGCGATGAAGGACGGGATCTGCGTCGTGCTGATGGCGAGCTGCCACAGGGCGAGCAGCACGACCAGCGACAGCAGGATCGTGCCGATCGTCACGCCCGTGCGGCGCGCGGTGTACGCGACGGCGGAGCGCGCGGAGGCGGAGACGACGGGGCCGCGGACGGCGGTGGCGGTCGCGGTCATCAGAAGGAGGCCTTCCCGGTCCGGTCGCCCGCGGACCACGGGGTCAGCAGCCGGCCGATGCGGTCGATGAGGAAGTAGGCGAGGCCGGCGACGGCCCCGGAGGTGAGCGCGAGCACCCAGACGCGGGTCGCGTCGTTGTAGAACTGCGCGTTCAGCAGCAGGATCCCGATGCCGGAGTCGACGCCGACGAGGAAGTACTCGCCGAGCACCGCGCCGAGGAACGCGGCGGGCGCGGCGATCTTCAGCGCCGCGAGCAGGCTCGGCAGCGCGGCGATGAGCCGCACCTTGCGGATCTGCGTGAAGCGGCTGCCGCCGTAGGCGCTGATCACGTCGAGCTGGGTGCGGTTGGCGGACTTCAGGCCGAGGATCGCGCCGATCACGGTGGTGAACACGACGCTGAGCGCCGCGAGGAACACGCTCGTGACACGGGTGCCGGCCTGCGACATGATCGCGACGAGCGGGCCGATCGCGGTCAGCGGCAGGCACGAGGTGACGACCGCGAGCTGCGTGGCGAATCCCTCCGTCCGCGGCAGCAGCAGCACGATCAGCGCGAGCACGATCGCGATCCCGTTGCCGATCAGGTAGCCCTCGCCGGCGGCGAGGCTGGTCGCGCCGATCGCCTGCCAGTAGGAGGAGTCGCCGAACGCCTTGCCGAACAGCTGCACGACCGCGAGCGGCGTCGGGATGGAGCCGTTGCGGCCGAACGGCGTCACGGCGATCAGGGCCCATGCGGCGACGATCAGCACGACGCCGAGCACGCCGCCCACCCAGGGCGGCATGTTCGAGAGCGACCGACCGCTCGAGCGGGACGGCCGGGCGCCGGCGGGCGTCCCGAGCACGACGCTCGGGGCGACCTCCGTGAGGGGCTCAGTCATCCGCGTCGCCCTTGCCGCCGAACAGGATCTCGGACAGGCGGTCGACGTACTCGTGGAACTCGGGCGTGCGCATCAGCTCCGGCACGCGCGGGCGCGGCAGGTCGATCTGCACGACCTCCGCGATGCGGCCCGGGCGGGCGCTCATCACGGCGACGACGTCGGAGAGGAAGACGGCCTCGCTGATGCCGTGGGTGACCATCAGCGTGGTCGCGGGGCGCTCGGTCCAGATGCGCAGCAGCTCGACGTTCATGCGCTGCCGGGTCATGTCGTCGAGCGCGCCGAACGGCTCGTCGAGCAGCATGATGCTCGGCTGCACCACGAGGCAGCGGGCGATGGAGACGCGCTGCCGCATGCCGCCGGAGAGCTGCGCCGGCTTGGCGTGCTCGAACCCGCGCAGGCCGACCAGGTCGATGAGGCCGTCGACGAGCGCGTCGTCGGCCTTCAGCCCGGCCACCTCGAGCGGCAGGCGGATGTTCTTCTCGACGGTGCGCCAGGGCAGCAGCGCCGAGTCCTGGAACGCGATGCCGATCGAGTGGTCGCGCTGGATCTCCGCAGCCGTGCGGCCGTTGACCCCGACCGTGCCGGTCGTCGGCGTCTCGAGCCCGGCGAGGATGCGCAGGATCGTCGACTTGCCGCAGCCGGACGGCCCGAGCAGCGAGAGGAACGAGTCCTTCTTCGTGCCCAGGTCGACCTGCGACAGCGCCTGCACGGACTTCCGCCCGAGGGAGAAGGTCTTCGTCAGCCCCTGGATGTTGATCCCGGAGGCCAGCTCCGGGTTCGCGACCGGGTCCGACGTCGCGACCGCGGTGCTCGTCACGATGTCCGTCATGGGACCTTCTCCCTCGTGCGTCGTTCTCGGTGGTGCGCCCGGCTCAGCTCGCGCTGGTCGGGATGGTGAAGGAGGTCTTGAGGTCCGGGTTCTCCTTGTAGACCTCCTCGAGCAGGCTCAGGTCGAACAGCTTGTCGGCGGTGATGTCGTAGCCCATCGCCTTCAGCGACTTGATGTTCTCGTCGATGAGGTCCTGCGTCATCGTGAACAGGCCGTTGGCGTTGACGTCCGCGGTGAGGATGAGCTCGTTCTGCGCCGTCGCCTCCTTCTCCTGCTCCCCGGTGTCGAGGTCCTTGCCGAAGTTCGCGCCCTTGCCGTACTTGTTCGCGGCCAGCTCGGCGGACTTCTTCGGGTCCTTGACCGCGTCGGTCCAGCCCTGGATCTCGGCCTTCAGGAACGCCTTGAGCAGGTCGCGCTTGCTCTCGATCGTGTCCTGCATGACCGTGAAGGTCTCCGCGACGAAAGGCAGGCCGTTGTCGGCGAAGCCGAGGACGACGGGCTTCTTGCCCTCCGCCTCCGCGAGGATCGGCTCGTTCGTGATGTAGGACATGTGCGCGTCGTACTTGCCCGAGATCAGCGGCGCGATGTCGAAGCCGGTGGTGACGATCGTCACGTCGCTCTTCGAGATCCCGTTGGCCTTCAGGAAGCCGTCGATGATCGTCTGGTTGGCGCCGGACTGCACGCCGAGCTTCTTGCCCTTGAGGTCGGCGACCGTGCGGATCGGCTTGCCGTCCTCGAGCGACATGAGGCAGAACGGGTTCTTCTGGTAGGTCGTGCCGATGATCTTCAGCGGCGCGCCCTTGATGATCGAGGGGGCGGTGGCGATCGGCGCCGACAGGCCGATGAGGGCCTTGCCCGAGATGATGATCTCCTCGGCGGTGGTGCTGCCGGAGCCGCCCGCGAGCAGCGTCACCTCGCTGAAGCCGGCGTCCGTGTAGTAGCCGTTCTCGGTCGCGAAGAACTCGCCCGCGAACTCGATGTTCTTGATCCAGGACAGCTGGAGGGCGATCTTCCCGAAGTCGGCCTTCGCGCCGCTGGAGCCGCTGCTGGACGAGCCGGGCGTCGTGCTGGACGAGTTGCCCGAGCACGCGGCGAGCAGCAGGCCGCCGCCGATCAGGCCGGCGCCGACACCGCCCGCGCGGAGGAAGGACCGACGGTCGAAGGCGGAGGGGATGAGCGAATCGGGCATGCGGGTCCTCGGATCTGCAGGGGACGGGTGCTGTGTCGCCGGGAACGGTACCCACGGCGCGTTTCCCCCACGTTTCGGGGCGGTCACGATCGCAGGCTGCCCGCTCGGGGCCTGCCGGCGCGCGCTGCGCTGCTCACAGCTCGAGCGCCACGGCGGTCTCGAGGGCCGCCTCGATGCTCGCCGCCCAGCCGGCCTGCAGCGCGTCCTTCGTGCCCGAGTAGAGGCTCGCGCCGTCGACCAGGTTGCTCGAGCAGGCGCACACCATGCCGGCGCGCACGCCGCGCAGCCGCGCGACGACGTAGAGGGCGCTCGACTCCATCTCGATGTTGAGGATCCCCTCCCGCCGCAGCCGCTCGATCCACTCCGGACCCTCGGCGTAGAAGGCGTCGTCGCTCGCGTTGAGGCCGTTCAGCGACGCGACCCCCTCCCGCGACGCGATGCGCGCCGCCTGCCGCTCGAGCTCCATCGTGATCGGCAGGTCGGGCACCGCCGGGTAGCCCGGGTGCACGTAGGCCGCGGTCGTGCCGTCGTTGCGCAGCGTGCCCTCGCTGACGAGCAGGTCGCCCGGGCGCACGCCCGGCTGCACCGCCGCCGAGCTGCCGACGCGGATCAGGCTGGTCACGCCCACGCGGATCAGCTCCTCCGCCGCGATCGCGGTCGACGGGCAGCCCATGCCCGTCGAGGTCGCCGTGATGCGGCGGCCCTTGTAGGTGCCGACCATCGTGCGGTGCTCGCGCTGGTGCGCGACCTCCTGCACGTCGGTCAGGAACTCCGCCACCAGCGGCACCCGGAACGGGTCGCCGGGCAGCAGCGCGACCGTGCTCACCTCGCCGGGCGCGACCCCGATGTGGTACTGCCGCTCCCCCACGCCCGCCACGCTCTTGTCCACCGTGCGCATCGCCGCTCCTCCGTCCGTGCCCTGAGGCCCGGGTAGCGTACGAACGGTGCGTTCCGGTCGTGTTTCGGGGGTGCGACGGATCGTCGTGCTCGACTTCGACGGCACCGTCGCGGTCGGCGACGAGCCCGTGCTCGCGTACTTCCGGGGCGTCGCGGGCCCCGAGGCGGACGACGTGCTCGCCCGGTGGGTGGTGACCGGCGGCGCCGGCTACCGGGACGGGTACGGGCTCGTCGCCGACTGGGCCGCCGCGCACGAGGTCGCGGAGGAGGTGCGCTCGGCCGCGTACGCCGCCAGCCGCGCCGCGCTGCACGACGGGACCGCGGCGGTGCGGGCTCCGGAGGGGCTGGCCGACCTGCTGCGCCGGCGCCCGGACGACGTGCGGTGCGTGCTCGTGACGAACGCGCCCGTCCAGGGCATCGAACCCGTGCTCGCCCGCCTCGGCCTCGATGGCCTGCTGGACGAGGTCGTCGGCGACGCGCGCAAGCCCGACGGGATGCCGGCGGTGCTCGAGCGGCTGCTCGGCGAGGCGGCGCTGCCCGCCGACGCTCTTCTCTCGGTCGGCGACGTGTGGCGCAACGACCTCGAGCCCGCCGCGGCGATCGGCGCCGCGACCGCCTTCATCGACCGCTTCGGCGCGGACGAGGGCGCCCCGACGTTCCGCGGCCGCACGCTCGAGGAGCTGCTGCCCGACCTCGAGCGCTGGTGGACCGCGTGACCCTGCTCGTCATCGGCGGGGTCGTGCTCGGCATCGCCCTCGCGACCTTCGTCGCGACCCGCATCGCCCGCCTGATCGCCTTCCTCCGCGGCTCCCGCCGCTGATCCGCGCCGGCGCGCTGCGATTGCGCGTCGCAGTCCCAGTCGCGCGCGAGCGCTCGCGCGCAACTGGGACAGGAGCGCGCAGCTGCGGAGGCGTCGAGCGGCGCGAGCCCCTTCGGATCCGGTCCTCCCCAGGCGCCGGGCGCACGGAGGCGGCCGGCGCACGTGATCATCCCCGCATGAGCGGCTGGGACCTGGGGCTGATCGTCGTGCGCGACGGCTCCCACTCGAGCGGGGAGCGCAGCGCGCTCAACCGGGACGTGGAACGCGGCGTCTCCGTGCGCCTGCGACGCGGCGTCTACGCCGACCGCCCCGGCTGGGATGCGCTGTCGCCCGAGCAGCGGCACATCGCGATGATCCGGGCGGTCGACGAGGTGTCCGACGGACCCCTGCTGTTCTCGCACGCGTCGGCGGCGGTGCTCCACGGGCTCCCCGTGCTGCGGAGGCATCTGACGCGCGTGCACACCACGGCGCCTCGGGCGTCGGAGCGCGGGCACGGCGACGTCGCAGGGCACCTCTTCGCGGTGCGGGACGAGGAGGTCGTCCGCATCGGCCCCGTGCGCGTCACCGCGATCGCTCGCACGGTCGTCGACATCGCAGGTGCCACGCCCTTCGGCGAGGGACTGATGGCCGCGGACGCCGCGCTGCTCGCGGGCGTGCCGCGCGTCGTGCTCGAGCAGGCGATGGACCTCGCGGGCCCGCGGCAGGCCGCCCGGCGCATCGCGGACGTCGTGGCGGTGGCGCACCCGGGCGCCGAATCGGCCGCGGAGTCGATGACGCGCTCGAACCTGATCCGGCTCGGCTACGAGCCGCCCGAGCTGCAGCACGCCCTCTGGGACGAGTGGGGCCTGGTCGCGTTCCTCGACTTCTTCTTCCGACGGTTCCGCGTCGGCGGCGAGGCGGACGGGCTGATGAAGTACCTCGATCCCGCGCTGGCTCCGAGCGGCGCCGGGCGAGCGGTGGTGCATGAGAAGCTCCGCGAGGACCGGGTGCTCCCGCTCGTGCACGGGCTGGCCCGCTGGGGCTGGCGGGAGGCGACGAACGCGACGCTGCTGCGCCAGAAGCTCGCCCGGTCCGGCGTCCACCCCGCCTCGCCGCGGGCCAGGATCGCCGACTACGCCGCCGCAGCACGCGACGCGCAGCCCCGGCGCCTCGTCAGCCCCCGCTAGTTGCGCGTCCCGGTCGCAGTTGCGACCGAGCGCTCGCGCGCAACTGGGACCAGGGCGCGCAAATGCGCGCCGGTCAGCGCGGGCGGGTCAGTTGGTCCCCGGGGCGTCGTGGGTCGCGGACTCGCGGAGGGCGGCCAGGAGGGTGAGCACCGCGGCCACCTCCGCCGGTCCGCCGACGCGGTGGTCGGCGGCCGTGGGGCCGTCGCCGCTCTTCAGGCCGAGGTCGTCGGCGGTCAGCGCGACGAAGGCGTCCTCGTCGGTGACGTCGTCGCCCGCGTAGAACACCGCGCTCGCCCGGGTGTAGCGGCGCAGGTGCTCGACCGCCTCCCCCTTGGTCGTCGAGCGCACGGAGAACTCGATCACGTTCTTGCCGAGCCGCACCTTCGCGTCCGGCGCCTCGGCCTTCAGCTCGTTCACCGCGACCAGGTGCGCGAAGCGGCTGTGGCGCTCGGTGGCGAGGCGGGTGTGCAGCGCGAAGCCCGCGGGCTTCTCCTCGATCCAGACGGAGTCGAGCGAGTCCGCGATCTGGTCGAGCACCTGGCCGAGCACGTCGAGCTGCTCGCGCTCGCTGTCGTCGAGGTCGAGCACGTCGTCCGGCTCGTCGAGGCGCAGCTCGATGCCGTGCGAACCGATGAGCAGCACCCGGTCGTCGAACGAGGCGACCTGCTCGAGGTCGCCGAGCGAGCGACCGGACACGAGCGCGACCCGCGTGCGCGGCAGCTCGATCAGCCGCTCGACGGCGGTACGCGCCTCCGGGGTCGCCCGCGCCTTCTCGGGATCGTCGACCTCGGGCGCGAGCGTGCCGTCGAAGTCGAGCGCGACCAGGAGGCGCGGGGTCGCGGCGAGCGTGCCGAGCGCGTCGCGGAGCCCGCGCCGCAGCCCGCTGCCGGAGGCGCCGAGGCGGTCGTCGAGCGCCATCACTCGACCGCCGCCGCGGCGCGGGCGGACGGCGTCGGCCGCAGGTCGGCGAGCGCGTCGAGGAAGTCCTTCGACCAGCGCTCCACGTCGTGGGTGAGCACGCGGTGCCGCAGCGAGCGCATCCGCGTGCGGCGCTCGGCGCGAGACATGTGCACCGCGCTGAGGATCGCCCGCTTCAGCCCCTCGATGTCGTGGGGGTTCACGAGCAGCGCCTGCTTCAGCTCGTCGGCGGCGCCGGCGAACTCGCTGAGCACGAGCACCCCGTCCTCGTCGGCACGGGTCGCGACGTACTCCTTCGCGACGAGGTTCATGCCGTCGCGCAGCGCGGTGACGAGCATCACGTCGGCGGCGAGGAACAGCGCCACCATCTCCTCCCGGGGGTACCCGTGGTGGAGGTAGTTGATCGCCGAGTGGGCGATGCTGCCGAACTCCCCGTTCACGCGCCCGACGGTCAGCTCGATGTCGTCGCGGAGCGCCTTGTAGGTCTCCACGCGCTCGCGGCTCGGGCTGGCGATCTGCACGAGGACGGTGTCGTCGACGTCGAGCTTGCCCTCCGCGAGCAGCTCGGCGTAGGCGGCGAAGCGGTGCTGGATGCCCTTCGTGTAGTCGAGCCGGTCGACGCCGAGCATGATCGTCGACGGGTTGCCGAGGTCGCTGCGGATCTGCGCGGCCCGCGCCCGCACCTCCGGGTCCTCGACCAGGTCGACGTAGGCCTTCGCGTCGATCGAGATCGGGAAGTGGCGCGCCACGACCGTGCGGGGCTGGTCCGAGGAGGAGTTCGGCCAGCTGCCCTCCCCCGCCGCCGGCAGCTCGATGCGCCCCTTGCCGGTCTGCACGTGGAAGATCCGGCGGATCGCCCGGAGGAAGTTGCCCGCGTCCGCGCGGCGCTGGAAGCCGATGAGGTCCGCGCCGAGCAGCCCCTCCGCGATCTCCCGCCGCCACGGCAGCTGCGAGAAGAGCCCGTACGCGGGGAACGGGATGTGGTTGAAGAAGCCGATCACGAGGTCCGGGCGCAGCTCGCGCAGCATCTTCGGCACGAGCTGCAGCTGGTAGTCCTGCACCCAGACCGTGCCGCCCTCGGCCGCGACGTCGGCCGCGGCCTCCGCGAACTGCTGGTTCACGGCGACGTACGCCTCCCAGAACCGGCGGCTGTAGGTGGGCTGCGCGATCACGTCGTGGTACAGCGGCCAGATGGTGTCGTTCGAGAAGCCCTCGTAGTAGAGCTCGACCGCGGTCGCCGACAGCCGCACCGGCACCAGGTGCAGGCCGTCCGCCTCGAACGGCCCCTGCTCGTCGTCGGCGACGCCGGTCCAGCCGACCCACGCGCCGTCGTTCGCCCGCATGACGGGTTCGAGCGCGGTCACGAGGCCGCCGGGCGACGGCTTCCAGGAGGGGCTGCCGTCGTGCGCGGTGACGCGGTCGACCGGCAGCCGGTTCGAGACGACCACGAAGTCGAACCGCTCTGCGGAGGTGTCGTCCTCGATGTCGTCCCCCTGTGCTCGTGTCGGGTCAGGCTACCCGGCGGCCCCTGCGGGCAGGTCGAGGACGCTCCTCGCCGCCGCGACGAGCGGCGCGGCGTAGGAGGGGCCGTGGCTCGCGGCGTGCACCGCGAGCGGGTGCAGCTGGTGCAGCCCGAGCCGGTCCTGCCACCCGGGTCGGAGGGGGTGGGCGGCGTCGTAGGCGGCGTAGACCTCGGCGAGGAACGGGCAGCCGAAGAGCGCGAGCATCGCGAGGTCCGTCTCGCGGTGCCCTCCGGAGGCGGCGGGGTCGATGAGCACCGCACCGCCGTCGGTCCACTGCAGGTTGCCGTTCCACAGATCGCCGTGGAGGCGGGCGGGCGGCTCGCCGTCGTCGAGGTCGCCGCCCGCGAGGCGCGCGCACGCCTCCTGCACGACCCGCAGGTCGGAACCGCCGATGGAGCCGCGCCGGGCCGCGCGCTCGGCGTACGGGAGCACCCGCTCGGCGGCGTAGAAGGCGCCCCACGCGGGCCAGCCCTCGGGCCGGGTGGACAGCGGCTGCTGCCCGATGAATGTCGGGCCGGTCCACTCCCCGGGCGGGACGCCGAAGGCGGCCGCTCCCGCGTCGTGCGTGGCGGCGAGCGCCGCGCCGAACCCGCGGGCGTGGGCGGCGGACGGGCGGCCGATGTCGAGCGCCTCCAGGTCGATGCGGCCGGGCTCGACCGCGAGGACGGCGACGACGGCCGCGCCGTCCGCCTCCGCGAGCCAGCGCAGCCCGGCCGCCTCCGCCTCGAAGAATCCGGGCGGGGCGTCCGGGCGGCGCTTGGTGTGCACGCGGGTCACGGGCGACGACGCTAGGTCGCGCGCCCTCGGATGAGGTGGGCGCCGATCAGGTGAGGGCGGGCGTCGCGCTGAACAGGTCGGTGGAGGTGCGCCGCCGCGCGACGACCGCGGTCGTGAGCACGAACGCGAGCACCGCCCACAGCAGGAGCGACAGCAGCGCGGTGCCGATCGCGCCGCCGGAGGCGCCGGTCAGCACCGCGGTGGTCGCGTTCACGGCCGCGGTCATCGGGAGGAACGGGCTGATCACCTGGAACGGCGAGGACACCAGCTCGATCGGGTAGATGCCGCCGACCGCCACGAGCTGCACGCCGAGCAGCACGATCGACAGCACCGTGCCGGCCCGCCCGAAGACGGCCTGCAGCAGCTGGTGGATCGCGAGGAACGCGATGCCGGCCACGACCGCGACGAGGAACAGCAGCGGCAGCGCCGACCACCCGACCCCGAGCGTGGAGGCGAGCAGCACCACGATCAGCACGGCCTGCGCGACCGCGACGACGACCCCGCGCAGCAGCGCGCTGCCGACGAGGCGGCCCGTGCCGACGCCGGTGGCGAGGAGGCGGCGGGAGACCGCGCCGAACAGCAGGACGAGCGCCGCGGCGCCGATCCAGAGCCCGACCGGCACGATCAGCGTGGAGACGATCTGGCCCGGGCCCGACAGGGAATTCTGCCGGGTCGCGCTGGCGTTCACCGGCGACGCGATGACCTTGCCCGCCTGCTTCTGCTGCGCCTTGGTCAGGTTCGGCACCTGCTGGGCACCGCTGGAGAGGCCCGACCCGATCTTGTTCGCACCCGACGCGAGCTGGTCCGCTCCGTCGGCGCTCTTGCGCACGCCGTCCGTCAGCTGCGACGCCCCGGTGGCGAGGCCGTCCGCGCCGGTGCCCAGCTGCGAGGCGCCGGAGGCGAGCTTGTCCGCCCCCGCTGCCGCCGAGCGGATGCCGCCCGGCAGCTTCGCGAGGCCGTTCGCGAGGCTCCGGGCGCCCGAGTCGAGCGAGGTGCCGCCCGACGCGAGCTGCGTGCCCGCGCCGCGGAGCTTCGCGATGCCGGGGTCGCCGGCGAGCTGCCGCGATCCCGCGGCGAGCTGCGACTGGCCGCCGGCGACGGTGTCGAGCTGCCCGGCGATCGCCGTGAGCGCGCCGCGCGTCTGCGCCGACAGGGTCGGGTCCGAGGCGACGACGCCGCGCACGCCGGCTGCGAGCTGCGCCGTGCCGCCCGCGAGCTTCGCCTGCGCCGCGGCCGACTTCTGCGACCCGGCGACGATGCCGCCGAGCGCCGAGTTCACGCCCTTCGTGTACGAGCTGACGCCGTCGGTGTACCGGTCGACGCCGCCCGAGAGCTTCTTCGCGCCTCCGGCCGCGCTCGCGGCGCCGTCCGCCGCGGTGTCGAGCCCGTTCCCGAGCGACGACGCGCCGCTCGACAGCTGCCGGGCGCCGTTCCCGAGGGAGCTCGCGCCGGTCGACAGCTGGGCGCCGCCGTCCGCCGCCTTGTCGAGCCCGTTCGAGAGCTTCGTGGCGCCGCCGCCGAGGCTCGTCGCCCCGTCCGCGGCCTTCAGCAGGGAGGTGCGCACCGAGGCGTAGCCGCCGTAGAGGCCGGAGACGACGCTCGTCGTGATCTGGCCGCCGACGGTCGAGGCGATGGTGTCGCCGACGATGCCGCCGACCTGGCTGACGATCGTGCCGTGCGCGTCGTCGGTGGTGATGCGGATGTCGGCCTGCTTCGGCGAGGTCGAGGAGACGGAGGCGATCGACTTCGAGAAGGTCTTCGGATCGTGACGATCGCGTAGACGTCGCCGTCGTCGAGCAGCTTCTGGGCGGCCTTCGTGTTCGTGAGGGTCCAGTCGATGCTCGCGCCGGAGCCGCTGCCGGCGGGCTTGGTCAGCCCGGTGACGACGAGGCGGCCCGCGGCGACCGTGGTCTTCGTGCCGTCGTCGTTCTTCTGCTGCACGAGCTGGTCGTCGTTCACGAGCGCCGCGGGAATCCTCGCGTCGCCGGAGTCGGCGGCGGCGAGGGCGGCGACGAACACGCCGAGGACCACGGCGGGGACGAGCGCGACGATGAGCAGCCGCACGAGCGGTGCCCTGAGGATGCGGCCGATCATGCGGTCACCTTTCTGCGGGTCGGGGCTGCGCCGAGACGGGTGGCGGCGCGGTCGAGCGGGGAGGTGACGATCACGGCGGTGCGTTCACCGTCGGCCACCAGGTCGAGGAGGGCCGCGAGGCGGTCGAGCGCCTCCGGCCCGAGGTCGCCGGCGTCGACGACGACGGCCACGGTGCCGCCGGCGGCGGCGGCGAGGGCGAGCACCGCGAGGCGCTCCTCCGGAGCGAGCAGCGCGATCGGGCGGTCGCGGACGACCGACTCCGGCAGCACCTGCAGCCAGGTGCGCACCGAGCCGGTGCGCCGCGAGCGCGGGGCGAAGCGGAGGCGCTCGGCGACGAGAGCGGCCGGCGTCGCGTCGGCTGCGGAGCCGTCGTCGATCACGGGTGCGGCGACCTGCCGCAGCTCGCGGGCGCCGCTCGGCGCCACGGCGCCGGCGACCTGCACGCGACCGGACACGGGCTCGAGGTGTCCCGTGAGCGTCGCCACGACGCCGCGGCGCGCGAGGGCGGGCACGGACACCGTGGTGGTCGTGCCCTGCTCGGCGTGCACCGTGAGCGGATCGGTGCGGAACGGCGCAGGAGGCACGAGGTCGGTGGAGGACAGCGCCCAGCGGGCCTCCCCCTGCGCCCAGGCGACGTCCTCCGCGTGCCGCACGATGCCCTCGCCCTCGATGTCCACGGTGGGCAGCAGCCGGTCGAGCCACGTCGGCAGGTACCAGGCGGCCCGGCGGAACAGGAACATCACCGCGGGCACGAGCGTCATGCGGATCAGGAACGCGTCGAGCAGGATGCCGACCGCCAGGGTGAACGCGATCGGCTTGATCGTGCCCGACCCCTCCGGGATGAAGGACGCGAAGACGAAGATCATGATCAGCGCGGCCGCGGTGACGACGCGGACGCCGCCCGCGAACCCGCGGCGCACGGCCTGGCGGTAGTCGCCCGTGTGCGCCCAGGTCTCGCGCATGCCCGAGACGATGAAGACCTCGTAGTCCATCGAGAGCCCGAACAGGATCGCGACGCCGAGGATCGGCAGGAAGCTCAGCAGCGGCCCCGGCTCGACGTGCAGCAGCGACGCGCCCCAGCCCCACTGGAACACGGCGACGGTCGCGCCGATGCTCGCCGCGAGCGACAGCAGGAACCCGACGGCGGCCTTCAGCGGCACGACGAGGGAGCGGAACACCGCCATGAGCAGGATCACCGAGAGCCCGACGACGACGAGCACGAACGGGATCAGCGCGTTGCCGAGCCGGGACGAGATGTCGATCTGCACGGCCGTCGAGCCGGTCACCGAGATCGGCATGTCGTACTGCCGGTCGAGACTCGCGGACAGGTCGCGGATGCGGTTCACCAGGGCGATCGTCTTGTCGGACGTGGGGCCGGAGGCGGGGATCACCTGCATGATCGCGGTGTCGAGCGTCTCGTTCGGCGTCGGCTTGCCCACGGCCTTCACGTCGGTCAGCGCCGCGATGCGGTCGCGCACCTCGTCGAGATCGTTGATGAAGTCGTTGTTCTGCGTGACGTCGATCAGCAGCACGAGCGGGCCGTTGCGCCCCTCGCCGAAGTACTTCGAGGTGAGGTCGTAGGCGACGCGGGGGCCGGAGCCCGGCGCCTCCGTGCCGTTCGTCGGCAGGCTCAGCTGCATCGAGCCGGCGGGGATCGCCAGCACGCCGAGGATCGCGACGACCACGACGAGGAAGAGGGCGGGCACCTTCTCGATGAGCGCGCCCCAGCGAGCGCCGACCGTGTGCGGGCGCCCCTCCGCCGCGGCGAGGGCGCGGGCGCGCACCCTCGAGCCGGTCTTCGGGACCAGCCGGTCGCCGGCGAGCGCGAGCACGGCCGGCAGCAGGGTCGTCGAGCCGCAGACGGCGAGGAACACGGCGAAGGCCGCGCCGACGCCCATCACGCTGAGGAACGGGATCTGCACGATCAGCAGGCCGACGAGGGCGATGATCACGGTCGTGCCGGCGAACACCACGGCGGTGCCGGCGGTGGCGACCGCCTTCGGCAGCGCGTCCTCGATCGGCACGTCGAGCGCCAGCTGCTCCCGGTAGCGGGAGATCACGAAGAGGCCGTAGTCGATGCCGACCGCGAGGCCGAGCATCAGCGCGAGCGTGAGGCTCGCGCTCGCGACGTCGGTGAAGTTCGCCGCGAACATGAGGCCCGCGACGGACAGCAGCACGCCGATGATCGCGCTGATCAGCGGCATCCCTGCGGCGAGCAGCGAGCCGAACGTGACGATCAGCACGATCGCGGCGAACGCGAGCCCGAACACCTCCGTGATGGAGGGGCCGAACGCCGTGTCCTGGAAGACCTGGCCGGTGAACGCGACCCGCATCCCGGCGTCCTCGCCGATCGAGGCCGTCTTCTGCAGCTCGGCGAGCGTCGTCTTCTTGACGCCGCCCTCGCCGCCGGAGAACTGGATGGACACGATCGCGGCGCGGTGGTCGGCGGACACGGCGTTCACCGCGTACTCGCTGAAGGGGCTCGACACCGTCTCGATGCCGTCGATCCTCTCGATCGCGTCGATCGTGTCGGTGATCGCGGTCCTGGTGCCGCCCTGGTCGACCCTGCTGCCCGCGGGGGCGACCATCACGGCCTGCGCGCTCGCCCCCGCGGCCTGCGGGAACACGGCGTCGAGGCGGTCGAGCGCGGTCTGCGACTCGGTGCCCGGGATCGTGAAGCCCTCGCTGAGCTTGCCGCCGAAGCCGAACCCGGCGCCCGCGACGGCCAGGATGATGACGAACCAGGCCGCGAGGACGCGCCACGGGTGGGCGTGGCTCAGGCGGCCGAGCCGGAACAGGAACGCGGTCATGGGTGCCGTCCTCGATGAATGGGTTCGGTGCGACGGCGGTGTCGCGCGGGTGGGTCGGGTCAGGCGGGCTGCGGCGGGGTGCGGTCGAGGACGAGCTGGCCGAGCACGTCCACGAGGGTCGCGCGCAGCTGCTCCTCCGGCACGTGGGACGGCGCCCAGCGGTCGGAGGCGACGAGCATGAACGCCGCCCCCGCGAGCGCGACGCCGAACCGGACGGTGCCGGGGTCGGCGGAGTCGGAGCCGCCGAGGCACTCCGACAGGCGGCGGACGAGCGCGTCGGCCTCGTCGACCACGGCGTGGCCCGCGAGGCCCTGGCCGTGGCTGATGAGGACCGCGATCGCGAGCCGGTGCTCGAAGAGGTAGTCGACGAACTCCGCGATGAACTCGGGCCGCGCGTCGTCCCGGTCGTGGTCGGCGAGGTGGGCGACGAGGACGGTCAGGTCCTCGACGGCGGGCCGCAGGGCGGCGTCCAGCAGCGCCTCCTTGCTGGCGAAGTGGTAGAGCACGCTCGATTTGGACAGGCCGGCGTCCGACGCGATCCGCTGGAGGGATGCGCCCTCGAATCCGACTGCGGCGAACTGGCGCAGTGCCGACTGCAGCAGCGGCGCGGAGCCGCGCAGTTCCCGGGTCCTGTCCTGCACGATCGGTCAGCGTACTGCACGATCGGTCAGTCGGCGTTTCCCGATCCGAGGATCTGCGGGCGGACCTTCAGCGGACGCACGCGGGAGGCCCAGTACGCTCCCGGACCCATGGGCACCCTGCGCAAGTACCTCATGAACGGCGCCATCATCTCCTCCGTCCTTTCGGGCGTCGCCGCGCTGCGGCAGGGCCGGAAGGCGCCGACGGACTGGCGCACCTACCTGACCTGGATCGCGTGGACGCTGACGTTCATCGTGGCGCTCGGCACCGTGCGCATGGACTCGGTCGACCCCGAGGCCCGCGGTCGCGCCGTCGGCCCGAAGCTCGGCAACCCGCGCAACGTGAAGGCCAAGAAGAACAAGAAGGCGAAGAAGGCCGCCGAGAAGGACTGACCTCGCGACCGGCCTTCTGACCGGATCCCGGTCCTCCGACCGGGATCCGGTCCGGACCCGCTTCGGCTCAGCGGGGGCGCTGGGTGCGGACGGGGCCCGTGAAGTCCTTGCTGCGCGCCTCCGCCTCCTTCGAGCCGCCGAACAGCTCGCGGTCGTCCCGGTCCGACCGGCGCACCGGATCCGGACCGCGTCCGAGGGTCGGCTCCACGAGCTGCACGCGGGTGCGCGGCAGGGCCTCCGGCTGGCGCTCGTGCAGCCAGCGGATCATCTCCTCGCGCACGAAGCAGCGCAGGTCGAACAGGGTCGGGGCGTCGACGGCGGTCACGAGGATCCGCACGTGGATCATGCCGCCGACCGCGTCCGTCACCTGCAGCACCGACACGCGCCCGTCCCACAGGTCGGTGCGGGCGAGGATCCGGTGCATCTCGTCCCGCATCGCGCCGGGGTCGACCCGCCAGTCGAGGTCGAAGTCCACCGACTGCATCAGCTGGCTGGAGGTGCGGGTCCAGTTCTCGAACGGCGTCGTCGTGAAGTAGGTGGAGGGCAGCACCATCCGTCGGTCGTCCCACACGTGCACGACGACGTAGGTGAGCGTGATCTCCTCGATGCGGCCCCACTCGTCGTTCGCGATCACGACGTCGTCCACGCGGATGGCGCCGGAGAACGCGAGCTGCATGCCGGCGATCACGTTGCCGAGGGTCGACTGCGCGGCGAGCCCCGCGATGATCGACACGACTCCGGCGGAGGCGAGCAGTGAGGCGCCCGCGGCCCGCGCCTCCGGGAACACGAGCAGCGACGACGCGAGCGCGACCACCACGATCGCCGCGACGGCGACGCGGCGGATGACGAGCACCTGCGTGCGGATGCGGCGGGCGGCGCGGTTGTCCGCGACGTCCGTGCGGTAGCGGACCAGCGCGACGTCGACGAGCAGCGAGACCACGGTCGCGACGAACCACGCCGCGAGCGCGATCACCGCGATGTTCAGGACCTGGTCGACGGGGGTCTTGTAGTCGAGGAGGTCGGAGCCGACGCCAGCGAACGACGCCTTCGCCGCGATCCACACGCCGATCGTCACGAGCAGCCAGCGGAACGGCCACCGGAGCCGGTCGACGGATCGCGCGGGCCAGCCGCGCCGGCGCGCGACCGCACGGAACACGAGGCCGGCCACGCCCGCCGCGACGACGCCGATCGCCGCGGCGATCAGCACGAACGCCAGCAGGCGCGTCCAGAACACGGCCACGACGTCGGCCCACACGGCAGCGAGGTCCACGGCTGCTCCTCCCTTTCCGGGAAGCGCCGATCGCACCCGGTCCGTCGGCGCTCCGTTGCGACCGACCATCGTGCCGGAGCCTCCTCGTCCCGCGCGAGGCGCAGCCCGGGATCGGGCACACGCTCAGGTTCGTGCGGCGGGAGCAGCCGCCGCTGACGCGCCGTCCATGCGACGTGCGGAATGCGCGGGCCAGGATGACGCCATGCCCCTGCCGATCGAGGACTACGCGATGATCAGCGACTGCCAGTCGGCGGCCCTCGTGGGCAGGAACGGCAGCATGGACTGGCTGTGCTTCCCGCGGTACGACTCCCCCAGCATGTTCGGCGCCCTGCTCGGCGACGAGTCGCACGGCTGCTGGCGGCTGGCCCCCGAGGACGAGGCCGCCACCTCCACGCGCGCCTACATCGAGAACACCTTCATGCTCGTCACCCGCTGGTCGACCTCCACCGGCGAGGTCGAGGTGACCGACTTCATGCCGCACGGCAACCGGTCGGCCGACATCGTGCGGCGGGTCCGCGGCGTCCGCGGCACGGTCACGATGCGGCAGAAGGTGGCGGTGCGCTTCGACTACGCCCGGGCGGTGCCGTGGGTGCGCCAGGTGCAGGGCGAGCCGGGGCACGGCATCATCGCGACCGCCGGCCCCGACGCGGTGATCATCCGCGGGCCCCGCCTCCGCGCGCGCGGCGAGGCGCACGAGGGCGTGTTCGACGTGCACGAGGGCGAGACGGTGGACGCCGTCCTCAACTGGTACCCCTCCTACCGCGACGCCCCGCCGGCGCTGGACGTGGACGCCCTCGCGGCGTCCACGCAGGCGTGGTGGGACGAGTGGACGAGCGGCATCTCGCACCAGGGCGCGTACCACGACCACGTCGTCCGGTCCCTCATCGTGCTGCGCGCGCTGACCCACGAGGACACCGGCGGCATCGCGGCCGCCGCCACCACGAGCCTGCCCGAGCAGTTCGGCGGCGAGCGCAACTGGGACTACCGCTACACGTGGCTGCGCGACGCCTCGCTGACCCTGTCGGTGCTGATCAACCACGGGTACCTGGAGGAGGCGACCGGCTGGCGCAGCTGGCTGCTCCGCGCCATCGCGGGCGACCCCGCGGACGTGCAGATCATGTACGGCCTCGCCGGCGAGCGCGACCTCATGGAGCGCGAGCTGCCGAACTTCCCCGGCTACGAGGGCTCCTCCCCCGTCCGGATCGGCAACGGCGCCGTCGACCAGTACCAGGCCGACGTGATCGGCGAGGTCATGGTGGCGCTGCAGGAGGCGCGCGAGAAGGGCATCCGCGACCAGCAGCACGCCTGGCCGGTGCAGCGGGCGCTCATGGCGTTCACCGAGCAGCACTGGCAGCGCAAGGACAGCGGCATCTGGGAGATGCGCGGCGCCGAGCGGTACTTCACGCACTCCCGCGTCATGGTCTGGGCCGCGTTCGACCGGGCGATCAAGGCGCACGAGCGCTTCGGCCTCGACGGCCCGGTGAAGCGCTGGCAGGAGCTGCGCAGCCGGATCGAGGAGGAGATCGAGGAGCAGGGCTTCGACGAGGAGCGCGGCACCTACGTGCAGGCGTACGGCTCGAAGGAGGTCGACGCCTCGCTGCTGATCCTGCCCCAGGTCGGCTACGTGAAGGCGACCGATCCGCGCATGCTCGGCACCGTGGCCGCGATCGAGCAGGACCTGATGCCCGACGGCCTGGTCATGCGGTACCGCACGGGGCAGAGCGACGACGGGCTGACCCCCGGCGAGTACCCGTTCCTCGCCTGCAGCTTCTGGCTCGTGGAGCAGTACGCGTCGAGCGGCAGGCACGAGGACGCCCGGCGGCTGATGGACCGTCTCGTCGGCCTGTCGAACGACGTCGGCCTGCTGTCGGAGGAGTACGACATCAAGGGCGGGAGGCAGGCGGGCAACACCCCTCAGGCGCTGTCCCACCTCGCGCTCGTCCGCGCCGCGGACGCGATCGAGTCCGGGCGCGACACGCGGCACCGCTGACGCCCCCGTCGTCTGGACGGCGCACCGCGGGCGCACAGAGCACTCCCGGACTGCACTCAGACCACATCCATACTCTGCGAGCCATGGCACAGATCATCGAGACCGTCGACGTCGATGTCCCCGTCGACAAGGCGTACAACCAGTGGACGCAGTTCGAGACGTTCCCAGTTCCTCAGCTTCGTGGAGTCGATCGACCAGATCGACGACACGCACAACCACTGGAAGGTCAAGATCGGCGGCGTCGAGCGCGAGTTCGACGCGGAGATCACCGAGCAGCACCCGGACGAGCGCGTCGCCTGGAAGAGCGTCGACGGCACGAGCCACGCCGGCGTCGTGACCTTCCACAAGCTCTCCGACACCTCGTCCCGCGTCGCCGTGCAGATCGACTGGGCCCCCGAGGGCCTCATCGAGAAGGCGGGCGACCTCCTGAACTTCGACCAGCGCAGCGTCAAGAAGGACCTCGCGCACTTCAAGGAGTTCATCGAGAGCCGGCCCAGCGAGACCGGCGCCTGGCGCGGCGACGTCCCGCGCGACTGAACCTCCCGCGATCGCGAGCCGATGAGCCCGCGTCGCTGATCGATCGCCCCGGTGCCCCTCGGCGCCGGGGCGATCGTCGTGTCCGGCCCCGGGCGCACGGTTCGGCGACACGCCGGTCGCGGTTCACCCCCCCGTTCGCCGCGCCTGCCTAGCGTCGCAGCGAGATGGATCCGCACCAGAGCGCCGCCCGGGCGGACGAGCAGCTGCGCCAGGCGCTGGCCGCGTTCGAGCAGTCGGTGCTGATCGCGCCGGACCGCCCCGCGCCCGCCCTGCGCGCCTTCGTCGGGCTGCTGCGCGCGGTCGGCGACCTGACCCGCTTCGCGGTCGGCCTGGCCCTCGACGGCGAGCGCGGCGACCCGATCCACCTGCAGCCGCGGATCCTGCGCGCGTCCTAGCCCGCCCCTCCGCCCACCAGCGGCGGCGTGCGCGGCGGCGCGTGCCGCTCGGTGACGCCCTCGCGCTCCATCGCCGCCGCGATGCGCAGCAGCCGGACGTCGTCGTACCCGCGACCGGCGATCGTCAGCCCGATCGGCATCCCGATGTCGGCCATCAGCCCCATCGGCACCGTGACGGTCGGGATGCCGAGGTGGCGGATCACCAGGTTGCCGTTGGCGACCCAGGTGCCGTCGCGCCACGCGAGGTCCGCGGAGGCGGGGTCCCGGTCCGCGTCCGCGGGCCCGACGTCCGCCACGGCGGGGAACACCACCGCGTCGAGCGCGAGCGCGTCGAGCTGCGACTCGAAGTCGCGCCGCCGGGCCTCCTCCAGCCCGCGCACCCCCGCCGGGATCGACGGGATGTCCAGCAGCCCGGGCACGCCGCGCCGCGCCCGCTCGACGTACTCGGCCAGGTCGACGTCGAGTTCTCCGTACCGGTCGGGCAGCGCGCCCTCGGGGCGCGGGAAGATCCGCGGGCCGTCGACGTCCGCGAGGCGATGCAGCGCGGGGTCCCCGTTGTCCGCGAGGAACCGGTCCCACGCCCAGATCGACAGGTCCCACAGCTCGCGGTCGAGGTAGTCCGGCGGTACCAGCCCGCGGTCGACGAGGCCCTGCTGGCCGCCGCGGACCCCCTGCTCGTACGCCGTCACCACGGGGAAAGGGATCTCCACGACCGCCGCGCCCCGCGCCTCCAGCCGCTGCCGGGTGATGCGCCAGCGGTCGAGCACCGCAGGGCGGACCGGGATGCGCGGCTCCTCGCCGAGGTACGTCCGCGGCACCCCGAGGCGGAGGCCGTGGAGCGTCGCGTCCTCGGCGAGCGCCGGGTAGGAGGCGGGCCGCAGCTCGTCGACGGGCGGGATCGGCACCCACGGCTGCAGGCGCCAGAAGTCGCCGGAGGCCTCCGGATCGGGTGCGACGACGACGTCGAGCACCTCGAGCAGATCCGCCACGGAACGCGTGTGCGGCACGACGACGTCCATCGTCGGCACCAGCGGCCAGTTGCCGCGCACCGAGATCACGCCGCGGGAGGGGGTGTAGGCGACGAGCCCGTTGTTGGAGGCCGGCGCGCGGCCGGACGACCACGTCTCCTCCCCCAGCCCGAAGGCGGCGAAGCTCGCGGCGGTCGCGGTGCCGGAGCCGTTCGAGGACCCGGAGGCGAACGCGGCCGTCAGGTACTCGCCGTTGTACGGGCTCTCGGCACGGCCGTAGAGCCCGCGCTGCATGCCGCCGTTGGCCATCGGCGGCATGTTCGTCAGCCCGAGGCAGATCGCGCCGCCGTCGCGGAGGCGGCCGATCGTGAAGGCGTCGCGCCGGGCGACGAGGTACTCGAACGCGGGCGACCCGGCCGCGACCGTGAGGCCGCGCACCGCGTAGCTGTCCTTCGCGGTGTACGGCACGCCGTCGAGCGGACCGAGCAGGCGGCCTGCGGCGCGGCGCTCGTCGCTCGCCCGCGCCTCCTCGAGCGCGTCGGGGTTCGGCACCGGCACGGCGTTCAGCCGCGGTCCGTGTCGGTCGTAGGCGTCGATGCGCGCGAGGAAGTGCCCCACGAGCCCCTCCGCCGTGACCTCGCCCCGCTCGAGCGCGTCCCGCAGTCGCGCGATCGCCGCCTCCACCACCTCGAACCCCGCCACCGCTCGATCCTGGCAGCACGCGGCTAGCCTGGGCACGGCGATGGAGCTCGCCTCGGCTGCGGCCGGAACCGCGTCGACGCTGATGGCCCCTGCCGTCCCCGTCCCGCCGCCGCCAGGAGCTGCTGTGACCGTCCCCGATCCCGTGCGCGCGGTGCACCTGCGCCCCGCGATGCTCGCCGTCGTCGCGGTCGGCGGCGCCGTGGGCACCGCCGCGCGGGAGGCGCTCGCCCTCGTCGTGCCGACGGTCGGCGGCCTGCCGCTCGCGATCCTGCTGATCAACCTGTCCGGCGCGTTCGCGCTCGGCCTGCTGCTCGAGGCGCTGCTGCGGCTCGGCCCCGACACGGGCGGGCGCCGGCTCGCCCGGCTCACGCTCGGCACGGGGTTCTGCGGCGGCTTCACCACCTACAGCACCCTGACGGTCGGGACCGCGGGGCTGCTGCAGGACGGATCGACCGGGCTCGGCATCGGCTACGCCGTCGGATCGGTGCTGCTCGGCGCCGTCGCCGCGTGGGCCGGGGTCCTGGTCGGCGCGCGCGGAGCCCGGCGGTGAACCCCGGGCTGTTCGTGCTGCTCGCGGTCGCGGGCGGGTTGGGCGCCGTGCTGCGCTTCGCGCTCGACGGCGCGGTGCGGCAGGCGGTCGGCAGCCGGTGGCCGTGGGGCACCGCCCTGATCAACGTGTCGGGGTCGTTCCTGCTCGGGCTGCTGACCGCGCTGGCGGGCCACGGGCTGCCGCCCGGACTGCTGCCCGTGCTCGGCACCGGCCTGCTCGGCGGCTACACGACGTTCAGCACCGCGAGCGTCGAGACCGTGCGGCTGATCCAGCAGGGCCGCGCCGCCGCGTCGCTGGTCTACGGCCTCGGCGTGCTCGTCGCCTCGGTCGCGGCCGCCCTGCTGGGCCTCGCGCTGGGCGCCTAGAGGGAGCGGAGCGCCGCCTCCGCGGCGACCCAGGCGAGCATCGCGCACTTCACGCGCGCGGTGTAGCGGGAGACGCCGCCGAGCACGACGGCGTCGCCGAGCAGGTCCTCGTCCGGCTCGATGCGCCCCTTCGAGCGCATCGCGGTGCGGAACGCGTCGATGCGGACCTGCAGGTCCTCGAGGCCGAGCCCGGGCGCGAGATCCGCCAGGATCGACGCGGACGACTGCGAGATCGCGCAGCCGTCGCCGTCCCAGCGGACGCGGTCGATCCGCCCGTCCGCGACGTGCAGCTGCAGGGTCACCTCGTCGCCGCAGGTCGGGTTGACCTGGTGCGACGACGCGGCCGCGCCGTCCTCGAGCCCCTTGGCGTGCGGGTGCCGGGCGAGGTCGAGGATGACCTCCTGGTACAGGCCGCCGAGCCCGCCGCTCGTGCCGCTCATGCCGCTACCCCGAAGAAGCGGACGGCGTCGCGGACCCCCTCGAGCAGGACGTCCACCTCCTGCCGCGTCGTGTACAGGGCGGTGCTGGCCCGCGTGGAGGCGGTCACGCCCAGCCGGCGGTGCAGCGGCTGCGCGCAGTGGTGGCCGACGCGCACGGCGATGCCGCGGTCGTCGAGGAACTGGCCCACGTCGTGCGCGTGCACCCCGGCGACGACGAAGCTCGCGAGCCCGACCCGAGGCGCGCCGGCAGCGGGACCGAGCAGCCGCACGCCGTCGATCGCCGCGAGGCCTTCGGCGAGGCGGGCGCCCAGCTCCGCCTCGTGCGCCGCGATCCGGTCCATGCCCACCGCGTCGAGGTACCGGGCGGCAGCGGCGAGTCCGATGGCCTGCGCGACCGGCTGCGTGCCGGCCTCGAAGCGCTGCGGGGCCGGCAGGTACTCCGCCGCCTCCATCGTCACCGTCGTGATCATCGAGCCGCCGGTGAGGAACGGCGGCAGCGCGTTCAGCAGCTCGCGGCGCCCGTAGAGCACCCCGATGCCCGTCGGACCGAGCATCTTGTGCCCCGAGAACGCGGCGAGGTCGACGCCGAGCGCTCGCACGTCGACGGGCAGGTGCGGCACGGACTGGCAGGCGTCGAGCACGGTCAGCGCGCCGACCCGCTGCGCGAGCCCGACCAGCTCGGCCACGGGCAGGGCGCCGCCGAGCACGTTCGAGACGTGGCTGAACGCGACGATGCGCGTCGCGGAGCCGATGACGCGCTCCGCCTCCTCCATCCGCAGGGCGCCGTCGTCGTCGATCGGCACGAAGCGGAGGGTCGCGCCGGTGCGCGCGGCGAGCTCCTGCCACGGGATCAGGTTCGCGTGGTGCTCCAGCTCGGTGACGACGATCTCGTCGCCGGCGCGCAGCCGGAAGCGGTCCGCCTCCGCGCCGCCGCGGCCCGCGGAGGCGTGCCCGATCGCTCCGGCGACCGTGTTCAGCGCAGCGGTCGCGTTGAGCGTCCAGGACACCTCGTCCTCGTCGGCACCGATGAACTCGGCGACCGTCGCGCGGGCGTCCTCGAACCGCTCGGTCGCCTCCGCGGCGAGGGTGTGCGCACCGCGGTGCACGGCCGCGTTCTCGTGCTCGAGGTAGGCGCGCTCCGCGTCGAGCACGGCACGCGGCTTCTGGCTGGTCGCGCCGGAGTCGAGGTAGACGAGCCGCTCGTCCGCGAGGATCGGGAAGTCGGCGCGCAGCGCTCGCACCTCGTCGTCCGACAGCGCGGTCTCGGCGGGGCGGGGGCGCGTCCCCTGTGCGACGGGCATCGCACCAGCGTACGGAGCCTGCGCCCGGACGCTGCGCATGCGTCAGGCGCAGCGGCCGGCGTCGCTCCTCGCGACGAGCAGCTGCTGCGTCGCCGTGCTCGTGCGGCCCAGCGCGTCGACGAGGGTGACGGTCGCCGTGTAGGCGCCCGGTGCGAAGCGGCCGGCGACGGTGCCGCGCCAGGGCGCCGAGAACAGCAGGCGCCGCTGCGCCGACGGCAGCGCGATCGTCGCGACCCGCTTCGCGCCGCGCCTGATGACCACGGCGCCGCGGGTGCGCAGCGGCTGGTCGAGCGAGTCGGTGATGACCGAGGGCCGCACGCTGCGGACGTACGCCGGGAAGGTGTCCGAGGCGGGCGTCCAGGCCGGGTAGCTGATCGGGCGACCGTTCAGCCGCACGACCTGCCAGGCCACCCTGGTGCGCTTGGGCGTGACGACGCCGCAGCCGAAGCCGCGCAGCTCCACGGTCGGCGGCACGTCCGCGATGCCGACCACGGAGCCGCGGAGGGTCCTGCCGCCCGCGCGCAGCACGGCGGTCGCCGTCGCGGATCCGCCAGCCAGCGCCGTCGTCGGCACCTCGATCTCCTCCTGCCCCGTGGCGCCGTTGACGGGCACCGTGGTGCTCGTGCGGCCGACGGACACGGTCACCCGCCCGGTGAACGGCGTCGCGAAGCCGTCTGCGTCGACGGCCGCGACCTGCAGCCGGATCGGGTCCGTCGACAGGGGGTCCGTGCGCTGCAGCCACACGCCGGCCGGGGCGGCCTCGGCGACGGGCGCCGGCAGTGCTGCCACGGCCGCGAGGACGAGCGCGGTCACCACCGCGCGCTGCCGCACCCCTGCTCGACCGCCGCGCATTCCGTCCTCCTCCGTCGCCGAGCATCGTGCGACGACGGAGCGCTCCGCACGACGAGCCGGAGCGCGGTGTGCACGGATCGTCGGCACCCCCGGTCCTGGGGACGCGGCGCGGGCCGCCTACCCGATCCCGCCGCTGGAACGTCCTCGGCGGCGTCACACGGCGTCGCACGGTGTCACGTTTCGTCGCCGACTTGGCCCGCTCGGGCGCCTCCCTCAGGCTCGAAGGACGCCGCCGGTCGCACGCCGTGCGGCGCAGCACCGGAAGCACGCCGAGCACCGAGAGCAGAGGCACACCATGAGCGCGACCCCTCCCGACGCCCCTCGACTGCCGCAGCGCGAGCGGCGCCGCGGTCCGATCATCACCACGATCGTGGTGGCGGCGGTCGTGGTGATCGCCGTGATCGCGACGCTGGTCCTCGTCAACCGCCCGAGCACCGGCGGCAGCCCGGCCGCGGCCGGCAGCAGCGCCGCGAGCGGCCGCACCGTGACGATCGGCATCGCGGACATCTCGCAGCCCTACTGGAAGACGTTCGCCGACCTGGCGCAGCAGCAGCTCGGCGTCACCGTGAAGTAGGTCAACTTCACCGACTACAGCCAGCCCAACCCGGCGCTGCGGCAGAAGCAGCTCGACCTCAACGAGTTCCAGCACCTGCAGTACCTCGCCAACTACAACGTGACGAGCGGCGACGACCTGCAGCCCATCGGTGCGACCGCGATCTACCCGCTGCCGCTCTACTCCGCGAAGTACGACGATCCGTCGAAGCTGCCCGCGAAGGCGAAGGTCGCGATCCCGAACGACGCCGTGAACGAGGCGCGGGGCCTGCTGGTGCTGCAGAGCGCGGGCCTGGTCACGCTGAAGAACGGCGGCACCGCCTTCTCGACCACGAAGGACATCGTGTCCGCGAAGATCGAGGTCCAGCCGGTCGACGCGTCGCAGACCGCGACCGCGGTGAAGAACGGCTCCGTCGCCGCCGCGATCGTGAACAAGAACTACGCGGTCGACGCGAAGCTGCCGAAGGACCAGATCATCGCCCAGGACGACCCGTCGTCCGCCGGCGCGGAGCCCTACGTGAACGCGTTCGTCGCCCGCAGGGCCGACGCGAAGGACCCGCTGCTGCTGAAGCTCGCGGCGCTGTACCACACCGCCGCCATCACGGACGAGGTCCAGCGGGAGAACGGCGGCTCGGCGGTCTTCGAGACCTGGAGCCCCGCCAAGCTGCAGCAGATCCTCGCGAAGGTCGAGACCGACGCGAAGGCCGCGGAGTAGCGCTCGAGCACTCGAGGTGGCCCGCCCCGCGATGGGCGGGCCACCCGCATGGAAGGAGGACCGGTGGTCGCCTCGGTCCGCATCGAATCGGTCTCGAAGACCTACGGCGCCGTCCGCGCCGTCGACGACGTGTCCCTGACGGTCGAGCGCGGCTCGATCGTCGGCGTCATCGGCTACTCGGGCGCCGGCAAGAGCACGCTCGTCCGCCTGATCAACGGGCTCGAGCGCCCCTCCGCCGGGCGCGTCTTCGTCGGCGACGACGAGATCACGGCGCTCACCGAGCGGCAGCTGCTGGCCGTGCGCCGCGGCGTCGGCATGATCTTCCAGCAGTTCAACCTGTTCCGATCCCGCACCGTCGCGGGCAACGTCGCCTACCCCCTCCGCGTCGCGGGCGTCGCGAAGTCCGAGCGGGACGCCCGGGTGGCGCGGCTGCTCGACTTCGTGGGCCTGCTCGACAAGGCGCACGCCTACCCGGAGCAGCTGTCCGGCGGCCAGAAGCAGCGGGTCGGCATCGCCCGCGCGCTCGCCACCGACCCGCACCTGCTGCTCGCCGACGAGGCCACGAGCGCCCTCGACCCGGAGACGACGGCCGACGTGCTCGCGCTGCTGCGCCGGGTCAACCAGGAGCTCGGGGTGACGATCGTGCTCATCACGCACGAGATGGAGGCGGTGCGCGCGATCGCCGACCGCGTGGTCGTGATGGACGGCGGCCGGGTCGTCGAGCAGGGACCGCTGTACGACGTGTTCGCGGCGCCCTCCTCCCCCGCCGCAGCGCGCTTCGTGCGCGGCGTGCTGCACGACCGGCCGAGCGCCGCGGTGCTGCAGCGCATCCGCGCGGCGCACGACGGCCGCATCATCACCGTGGCGGTGACCGACCGCCCGGGGCTCGTCGCCGCGGTCGCCCGCGCCCTCACCGGCAACGGCGTCGAGGCGGAGCTCGTGCACGGCGGCATCGGCGAGCTCGGCGGCCGCTCCATCGGTGCGCTCACCTACGCGCTCGCGGGCCCGGACGCGGCCGTCGACGCGGCGCTGACCGCCCTGCGCGACGCCGACCTCGCGTTCCAGGAGGAGGACTGAGACATGGACGGCTTCCTCGGCGACATCCCCGCCTACCTGACCGCGATCGGGCAGACCCTCTACATCGTCGTGATCTCGATGGTCGTCGCGGGCGTCCTCGGGCTGGTCCTCGGCGTCGCCCTCGCGGTCACGCGCCGAGGCGGTCTGCTCTCCAGCCCGACCGTCTACACGGTGCTGAACGTCGTCGTGAACATCGTGCGCCCGGTGCCGTTCGTGATCTTCGTGCTGGCGATCGCGCCGCTGACGATCGCGGTGCTCGGCACCTACCTCGGGCCGACCGGTGCGACCTTCGCGCTCTCGCTGTCGGCGGCGTTCGCCGTGTCGCGCATCGTGGAGCAGAACCTCGTCGCCGTGGAGCCGGGCGTGCTCGAGGCCGCCCGCGCGGCCGGCGCCTCCTCCCTCCGGATCATCGTCACGGTGCTGATCCCGGAGGGGCTCGGGCCGCTGATCCTCGGCTACACGTTCCTCTTCGTCGGCATCGTCGACATGTCGGCGCAGGTCGGCCTGATCGGCGGCGGCGGGCTCGGCGACTTCGCGATCACCTACGGGTCGCAGCGCTACGACTGGCCGGTCGTCTACATCACGGTCGCGACGATCATCGTCATCGTGCAGGTCGGCCAGTTCGCGGGGAACCGGCTCGCCCGGGTCGCGCTGCGCCGCTGACCTCGGATCAGGCGCCGAGCAGCAGGGACAGTCCGAGCGCGATCATGACGACGGCGATCAGGCCGTCGAGGACCCGCCAGGCGGCGGGGCGGGCGAGCAGCGGCGCGAGCAGGCGCCCGCCGAACCCGATGGCGGAGAACCAGAGGCAGCTCGCGGCGACCGCGCCGGCGACCCACCACCACCGCACGTCCGCCGGCTGCTGGGTGCCGACGGAGCCCAGGAACACGAGCGTGTCGAGGTACACGTGGGGGTTCGCCCACGTGAACACGGCGATCGTCAGCAGTGCGCGGACCGGGCGGACGGCGGTGCGCGGGCTCCGCTCGAGCACGCGGGTGCCGCCGGCTGCGAGCGACGGCGGCTCGCCCTCCTCCGCCTCCGCTCCCAGGCCGGCGCCGGTCGGCCGCAGCACGCGACGGACGGCGAACACGCCGTAGGTGAGCAGGAAGGCGGCGCCGGCCAGCCGCGCGATCAGCAGCGCGACCGGCACGTGCTGCACCACGACCCCGACGCCGAGCACGCCCGCGACGATGAGCACCGCGTCGGAGCCGGCGCAGACGAGCACCGCCGCGGCCGTCGTGCGGCGCGACGCCGTGGCGCTGAGCCGCAGGAGGTAGGCGTTCTGCGCACCGATCGCGACGATCAGGCCGAGCCCGGTCCCGAGACCGGCGAGGAGGGCGAGCAGCGGAGGCACGGCTCGACGGTACGGACGGTGCGTCCTGCAGTCGAGCTACAGCTTCTGAAGCTCCGTAAGCTGCGCTGATGCCGCGCTTCACATCGGACCACCTGGAGACGCTGCTCGCGGCGGTCGACACCGGCTCCTTCGACGGCGCCGCGAGGGCCCTGTCGATCACGCCGTCCGCGGTGTCGCAGCGCGTGAAGGCGATGGAGCAGCTGGCCGGCCGCGTGCTGCTGCAGCGCAGCGCGCCGATCCGCCCGACGGCCGCCGGCGAGACGGTGCTGCGGCTGGCGCGGCAGGTGCGCCTGCTCGACGACGAGGCGGCGCGGGAGCTCGACGGCGACGCCGCGACGGCCGTGCCCGTGCTCGCGCTCGCCGTGAACGCCGACTCGCTCGGCACCTGGTTCCTCGACGCCCTCGTCGCCGTCACGCAGCGGACGGAGGTGGTCTTCGACCTGCACCGCGAGGACCAGGACCGCACCGCGGTGCTGCTGCGCGACGGCACCGTGGTCGCGGCGGTGACGGCGGAGCGGAAGCCGGTGCAGGGCTGCCTCGCCGTGCCGCTCGGCGTCGACCGCTACCTCGCCGTCGCCTCCCCGGCGTTCGTGGCAGCCCGCCTGCCCGGCACCCGCTCCGACCGGGAGACCGTCGACCGCCTCGACCGCGTGCCGCTCGTCGACTTCGACCGCGCGGACGACCTGCAGCAGGGCTTCCTGCGGCGGGTGCTGGGCCACGCGCCGCGGTCCCCGCGCCACTTCGTGCCGTCGTCCGCGGACTTCGCACGGGCGGTCGAGCTCGGTCTCGGCTGGGGCCTGCTGCCGGAGGCCCAGGCGCTGCCCGCCCTGGCGGACGGGCGGCTCGTGGAGCTGACCCCGGGACGCCACGCGGACGTGACCCTGTGGTGGCAGCACTGGAACCTGGCGTCGCCGCTGCTGCAGACGGTCACGGCGGCGGTGCGCCGCACGGCCGGCGAGCGGCTGCGCCCCGTGCCCGGGACCTGAATCGCGTCGTTCCGCACCGTCGGCGCGTCGCTTCGCGCTGCGAGTCCGCAGGGTGTAGTGGCGTTCGCGAACCGATGTCGGTGGCATCGAACAGAATGACGAACATGCTCACCCACGCAGACATCCAGCTGCTCGAGTTCGAGGACACCCACCCTCGCCGGACCGGGCTCAAGAACGACGCGATCATCCACCGGCTCGGCATGAGCCCCGCCCGCTACTACCAGCGCCTCGAGCAGCTGGCCCGGCAGCAGACCGTCCAGGACCGCTGGCCGAGGCTCGCCGACCGGGTCGCCCGCACCGCGGACCGCAGGCGGCAGGAGCGCGCGCAGCTGCAGCGCTGGCTCTGATCGGCCCCGAAGCGACTCAGGTGCCGGTCGCCTCGACGGCCGTCCGCGGCCGGTCCACCGACTCGGGCAGCACGCGGCCCAGCACGAGCGCGCCCAGTGCTGCGACGACCATGCCGGCGGTCACGACGACGACCCAGAGCGTCGGCGTGCCGGTGCCGAGCAGCAGGCCCGCCATCGGCGGGCCGACGAAGCCGGCGACGGACCACGTCGCGGACCCGAGGGCGTTGTAGCGGGCGCGCAGGTCCTCGCTCGCGAGGTCGTTCGGCAGGCCGCCGGCCACCGGCGAGAACAGCGTCTCCCCCAGGCCGAACACCCCGAGCGACACCGCGAGGGCGACCGCCGCAGGCAGACCGCGCAGCGCCGGCGATGCGGCCAGCGCGGTGACGAGCCACGCGCAGGCCCAGAGCGCGGCAGCGGTGAGCAGCAGCCGGCTGCGCCGCCAGCGCCCCGTGAGCCGCACGACGCCGAGCTGGCACAGGACGATCGTCGCGGTGTTCACCGCGAAGGCGATGCCGACGGCCCGCGGCTCGGCCCCGGCGCTCGCGGTGGCGAACGCCGCCCAGGGCCCGTCGAGCTGCGCGTAGCCGAACAACGAGAACAGGAACGAGCAGAGCAGGAACCCGACGAAGGGCCGGTTCGCGAGCACGGTGCGGTACCCGCGCGACGGCGCGGGCGCCTCCCCCTCCGCTGCGGGCCGGCCGCGCACGCCGCGGAAGCCGGGGCTGTGCCGCATGCCGATGCCGACGAGCGCCGCGAACAGCAGGGTCGAGACCGCGTCCGCCAGGTAGACGAGCTGGAAGCTCGCGGGGTGCTGCAGCGACACGACCGAGCCCGACACGAGACCGCCGATCCCGATGCCCGCGTTCAGCACGCCGAACCGGAGGGCGTAGGCGCGCGTCCTGGCGACGGGCGGCAGCTGCGCCGCGACCAGGCCGTTCAGGGCGGGGAAGACGAGCGAGTTGCCGGCGGCCGTGCACGCGACGGCGACGAACGCCGCACCGGCACCGGCCGGCACGGCCAGCAGTGCCGTGCCGACGCCCTGCACCACGAGCCCGGTGACGAGCAGGCGGCCGAGGCCGACGCGGTCGCCGAACGCGCCGCTCAGCGGCGAGAGCGCGAACGCGGCCACCGCGCCGACCGCGACGACCGCGCCGGCGAGCGGCAGCGAGAGGTCTCGGACGCCGTGCAGGTAGACGAACAGGAAGGGCAGCGTCAGCCCGGTGCCGAGGGACGACACGAGCGTGCCGACCAGTGTCAGGCGCCAGGCGCGCCGCCCTGCCGCGAGGCGCGCGGGCTCCCACGTCTCGGTCACCACGGGAGGGTAGTCGGCCCGTCGGACGTGGATCCCGAGGCCGTCAGCCCCCCGCGTCCGCGGCGTCGAGCGGAGCGGGCGCCCGCCCGTCCTCGGCGAGCACCGCGTACTCCGCGATCGTCACGCCGAACCGCGCCTTGAACGACCGCGTCAGCTGGTCGCGGCTGGCGAACCCGAAGGTCTCCGCGAGGGCCCCGATGCGCGGCAGCCGGCGGCGCTCCCGCAGCTGCTCCGCGACGAGGTCCAGCCGGCGGTGCCGGATGTGCCGCGCGACCGAGGCGCCGTCGACGTCGAACACCGCGTGCACCCAGCGCAGGCTCACGCCGAACTCGGCGGCGATGGACCGGGGGCCGAGGTCCGGGTCGCTGATGCGCTGCTCGATGTGCTCGACCATGCGCCCGCGGAGGTCTTGCTCCGGCGTCGTCGGCACCGCCTCCTCGATCGCGGCGACGGCGAGCGGCCGGATCGCCGCGGCCGCTGCGGAGGTGGCGCCGCCCACCTCGGGGTCGAGGACCTGGTCGACGAGCGCGGTCAGCCCGACGGTGATGCGGTTCGGCGTCATCGGCCCGAACGCCGACGACGTCGCGTGCCGCACGTCCGCAGGCAGCAGTCCCGCCGGCACCACGACGCGGACGATCCGGGACGGTTCGGGCACGGAGAACCGGACCCCCTCCGCCGCGCTCATCAGGTGGATGGACCCGCACGGCGCGTCGATGACGGCGCCGCCGCTCCAGTACCGGGCCGAGCCCGATGCGACCCGCACCAGCACGACCGCGGGCGCGTCGTGCGCCGCGGGCTGCGCGCCGGAGATCGGGGACGTCGACCACTCCCCGAGCTGCACCCCGTCCACCGTGGTGTGCCGCCACGTGGCGGTGAACGCCGCTGCGTCGGGCACCGCGAACCGGCCTCCGCGGCTCAACCGCTGCAGCCCGGTCGCACCGTCCATCTGGACGACCGGCACCCTCGAATCCGTACTCGCGTCCATCGTCTCCCAGCTCCTGCGCCGACGACGCGTGGCGCCAAGCATGGCGGAGCGGAGGTTGCATCCGATGACGCGGTCGCGAAGCGGCCAGGATCGGCGCGCGGATCCGCCACCCGGAGTCGCGGTGGAGCGGGAGGGACGGAGCGGCTCCGCCGCGCCCCTCCCGCCCGGTCGACTACTTCGCGCCGGCCTTCGACAGATCGGCGAGGGCGACGGCCGCGGCGAAGTACTTGTTCTTGCCGAGGTCGCCGACGGTCTTGATGTTGAACGCGGACTTCAGCGCCTCCGCGTCGCTGTCGCTGACGCCGGCGAGCGCGGCCACCGGCGCGTCCAGGATCTCCTGCAGCGAGGACGACTCGTAGGCCTTGTCGAGCAGCGAGTCGAGGTTCACGGATACGGCCATGTGCGGCTTCCTTTCGTCGGACGTCACGCCTGTGACGCTGCCACCGTGGCCGCGGGCGATGGACGGCGACTGTGAGCGCGCCGACGACGATCGTCCGTCCCGGCCGCGGACTCCGGGAGGAACGACGAAGGGCCAGGGGAAGCCCCTGGCCCTTCGCACTGCGGTACACCCCCCGGGACTTGAACCCGGAACCCACTGATTAAGAGTCAGTTGCTCTGCCAATTGAGCTAGAGGTGCGCACGGCCGCTCAGCGACCGGAGACCAAGATTAGCAGACACGAGAGGATGCATCTCATGACGGACACGACAGCCCGCCTCGCCCCCGGCGACCAGGCACCCGACTTCACCCTTCCGGACTCCACCGGCGCCGCGACCTCCCTCGCGGACTACCGCGGCCGCAAGGTGGTCCTGTACTTCTACCCGGCCGCCATGACCCCGGGCTGCACCACCGAGGCGTGCGACTTCCGCGACAGCCTCAACTCGCTCGAGGGCGCCGGCTACCAGGTGCTCGGCATCTCCAAGGACCAGCCGGCGGAGAACGCCCGGTTCGCGGAGCAGGAGGCGCTGAACTTCCCGCTCCTGTCCGACCCGACGCTCGAGGTGCACCGCGCCTTCGCCGCGTTCGGCGAGAAGTCGCTCTACGGCAAGACGGTCGAGGGCACGATCCGCTCGACCTTCGTCATCGACGAGCAGGGCCGGGTCAGCCTGCCCCTCTACAACGTGAAGGCGACCGGCCACGTCGCGAGCCTCCGCAAGAAGCTCCACATCGACTGACCGGTCAGCGCCGGTTCGTCGCCTCGCGGACGGAGCGGGACAGCAGCAGCACGATGGCGAGCGCGGCCGGGACGATCGCGATGAAGGCGAGTCCCGGCTGCGCCCCGTCGCCCTGCAGCGCGTAGAGCCCGACCAGCAGCTGCACGACCTGCCACACGAGCCCCGACGTGCGCGACCACGGCCGGGCGCGGTACGTGCCCACCGCGACGAGCGCCAGCAGCGCCGCCGCGAGCAGCAGCGTCCCGGCCACGCCGTACGCCGTCTGGGGGTAGGCGCTGCCGGGTCCGGCCGCTGCGCCGAGGACCGCGAGGACCAGCAGGCCGAGCGCTTCGAGCCCCTCGACCACCGCCACGACGAGGAGGCCGACGGGACGGACGGGTGCGGACGGACCGGAAGTGCTCACAGACACATCAAACCGCGACACCCTTGATCCCGGTTCGGTGCTGTGTCACCATGTTTCCGGTTCGTTTCGATGCCCCCGAAGTCGTGGGCATACGGTGAGGCGGACAGGAGGAACGGGCGACCGTTCCTCTTGTGCTGTCCGGGGCTGTTCCAGCCTAGGCCTCCCTCCACCCGGAGAACATCGAGCGAACGCCGTCTGCCCGGCGCCGTCTGCTGCCACCGGGACAACTGAACCCATGAAGGAGCGCCCCGCGCATGGACTGGCGTGACCGATCTGCTTGCCTGACCGCCGACCCCGAGCTCTTCTTCCCGGTGGGGAACACCGGCCCCGCCGTGGACCAGATCGAGCGCGCGAAGTCGGTGTGCGGCCGCTGCACCGTGACCGAGTCGTGCCTGCAGTACGCGCTCGAGACCAGCCAGGACTCCGGCGTCTGGGGCGGCCTCTCCGAGGACGAGCGCCGTGCGCTGAAGCGCCGCGCCGCCCGCGCCCGCCGCTCCGCCTGACCCACCTCCGCAGCGTTCAGGGGGCCGGCGCACGGCTCGTGTCGGTTCCCTGAACGACGGGCGTCCCGCCGACGATCACTCGGTGAAGTTGAACGGGACCGCGATCGTCACCTCGGTGCCGCGACCGGACATCGTGTGCCAGTCGATCAGGCCGCCGAGCTCGCCCTCGATCAGCGTCCGCACGATCTGCGTGCCGAGGCCGGTGCCGACCTTGCCCTCCGGCAGACCGACCCCGTTGTCCCGCACCGAGACCGTGAGGCCCTCCTCCGCGCGGTGCGCGGTGATCACGACGTTGCCCTCGCGGCCGTCGAGCCCGTGCTCCACCGCGTTCGTCACGAGCTCGGTCAGCGCGAGCGCCAGCGGCGTCGCGTAGTCGCTCGGCAGCACCCCGAACGCCCCGCGCTTGATCGGGTGCACCCGCGTGTGGTGCGTCGAGGCGACCTCGGTGATCAGCATCAGCACCCGGTCGAACACGGCGTCGAAGTCGACCGTCTGGGCGAGGCCCTGGCTGAGGGTGTCGTGCACGACCGCGATCGCCGACACGCGCCGCGTCGCCTGCGCGAGCGACTCCCGCGCCTCCTCGGAGTTCGAGCGCCGCGCCTGGATGCGCAGCAGCGACGCCACCGTCTGCAGGTTGTTCTTCACCCGGTGGTGGATCTCGCGGATGGTCGCGTCCTTGGTGATGAGCTCCTGCTCCTGGTGACGCAGCTCGGTCACCTCGCGGCACAGCACGATCGCGCCGACGCGCTCGTCGTCGTGGCGCACGGGGATCGCGCGGATCGACAGCGTCGAGCCGCGGGCCTCGACCTCGGTGCGCCACGGCGCCTTGCCCGTGACGACGACCGGCAGCGTCTCGTCGACGCCGAAGCGGTCGGGCAGCAGCTCGGTGACGACCTCCGCGAGGTTCTGCCCCTCCAGCTCGCCGGAGAAGCCGATGCGGTTGAAGGCGGACAGCGCGTTCGGCTCGCGAACAGCACGGTGCCGTCGACGTCGAGGCGGATCAGGCCGTCGGAGGCGCGGGGCGCGCCGCGGCGGGGCGCGGTCGGCGACGCGAGGGTCGGGAAGTCGCCCGTCGCGATCATGCCGAACAGGTCGTTCGCGCAGTCGCCGAAGGTGAGCTCCTGCCGGCTCGGCATCCGCGCCTCGGAGAGGTTCGTGTGCCGCGACAGCACCGCGATCGGGCCGATCGTCTGCTGCGGGCCGGCCGACGGCGAGGTGCGCCGCAGCACCGGGACCGCCCGCACGCGCGTCGGCGTCTCCTCGAACCAGTCGGGCGCGGACGAGTCGAGGATCGTGCCGCGCTCGAAGGCGTCGGTGACGAGCCGCTTCCAGTCCGGCTTGATGACCTGGCCGACGAAGTCGCGGTAGAAGAGCGTCGCGGCGGACGACGGCCGGGCGTGCGCGACGGCGACGAACTCCCCCTCCGCCGACGGGGTCCACAGCACGATGTCCGCGAACGCGAGGTCCGCGAGCAGCTGCAGGTCGCCGAGCAGGGCGTGCAGCCAGTTGAGGTCGTCCTCGCTGGACCGGCCGTGCGCGCTGACCAGCTCGCTCATCGTGGGCATCGCTGGATTCTACGGACGCCGCTCCCCCGCTGCTCGCCCTCGCGGACGCGGCGGCCGAGGGCTCAGCGGGTGCGGCGCAGGCGGTACACGCCGTCGGCGTCCTCGACCTCGCCCGCGTTGACGAGCCGGGCGACGACCGCGCCGAACGGGTCCGGCTCCCCCATCGACGGCAGCGCCTTCCGGTCCAGGTCCTCGGCGGGCAGCGCGGCTCGCAGGTCCGCGAGCGTCGCCGGCCCGCGGGCGAGCCGGGCGCGGATCCGCTCCGCGACGTCCTCGTCCGCCACCGTCAGTCCCGGCGGGCGAGCAGGTGGGCGTTGAGCGCGGCGGTGAACTCGGCGTCGATCGCGCGCTCGACCCCGTCGATCGCGCGGATCGGCGCCGCGTTGCGCACGCTCGAGAGCAGCCAGAGCGCCTCGGCGGACTCGAGGGCGTCCTTCGGCAGCACCTCGTAGGAGGTGGTCATCCCCCGGCTGCGCGCGAACCGGAAGGCCTCCGCCTGCGTGGTGCCGGCCAGGATGCCGAGGCTGGTGGAGGGGGTGATCAGGCGGTCGCCCTGCTTGATCAGCAGGTTCGAGGTCGGTCCCTCGAGCAGGAAGCCGTCGGAGCTGACGAACAGCGCGTCGTCGGCGCCGCGGCGCTTCGCCTCCCGCAGCGCGGCCATGTTCACCGCGTAGGACAGCGTCTTCGCGCCCTGCAGCAGCCACGGCAGCTCGCCGACGCCGTCGTGCGGCAGCCCCCGGTCGAGCACCACGACGCGCACGCCGTTCGCGCGGGGGCCCGAGTTGTCCGGCGAGGGCGCGCCGAGCACCCACCCCGTCGGGTGATCCGTCCCCTCGACGCCGCGCGTGTAGACGAGCTTGACGAAGGCCTCGCGGTGCTCGGCGAGCCGCTCGGCCACGGCGACGACGGCAGCGCGCCAGGCGCTCCCGTCCGGCTCGGGCATGTCGAGCATCGCGGCCGACCGGGCGAGCCGCGCGAGGTGCGGGTCGAGCGCCTGCGCCCGGCCGGAGCCGACGCCGATCGTCTCGAAGACCCCGTCGCCGCGGGTCGCGCCGAGGTCGAGCACGTTCAGCAGCGGAGCGGCCGGGTCGGCGAAGCGGAACGGCTCCGCCGCCTCCCCACCGGTCTCGGGCGCGGTCAGGACGGCGAGCACTCTGTCGGGCACGGCTCCATTCTGGTCAGGGTGCGGCCGGACGGAGTCTGCGCAGCACGGCCGGCGTGCGTCGCGGGACCCGAGCCGGGCGGTCGATGAGGTGGTCCGCGGCGAACCGGCGCAGCGCGGCGGTGGCCGCGGAGCGGGGTGCCGCGTCGGGCAGCGTGCGGGCGGTGAGGAGCGCGGCGTCGCAGGCGGCCGCGTCGGCGGGCACCAGCGTCACCTCGTCGATGCCGCCGAACCGCTGCAGGCTCGCGCGGATCTGCCCGCCCGCGCCGAGCCCGACCGCGCTCTGCCGCACCTTGCCGATCACCGCGTGCACCCGGTGCGGGTCGACGAACTCGACCAGGTCGCCGAACGCGCGCACGTAGCGGGCCAGCCCGACGGGGTCGCCCGCGCCCACCGCCACCACGGTGTCCGCAGCCCGGACCGCCGCGATGGTGGCCGCGTTGCGACGCGGTGCGAAGAGGTCGCTGACGATCTCCTCGTCCGCCTCCAGGTTGAACCCGGTGTCGACCACCGTGTGATCGGCCCACGAGCGGCACTGCTCGAGGACCTTCGTGACGCGGTCCGCGGACAGCTCCGGCCAGCGGGCGGGACGGCCGATGCCGGTGAGCACGAGCAGCTCCCCGCGCGTGCACCGGTACCGCTGCGCGACGCGATCGAGCTCGGCCCCGGTGAGGGCGCCGGCCGCGGCGAGCCGGCAGGCGGCCGCGAGCCCGGGGGCCTCGTCGAGCAGCCCGAGGGACGGGGCGACCGCCGCACCGACCGTGTCGGCGTCCACCAGCGCGACCCGCAGCCCCGCGGCGGCGAGCTCGCTCGCGAGCGCGATCGCGGTCGTCGTCCTGCCCGGCGCGCCGGCCGGACCCCAGACCGCGGTCACCCTGCCGGGCGCCCGTGCGGCGTCCGGCGTCTCCTCCGGGGGCTGCGGCGCGGGCAGGCCCTGCTCGATCCGGGCGCGGATGTCGCCCGCGTCCACTGTCGCGTCGAGGGGCTCCCGCACGCCGAGGGAGGCGGCGTGCCGGCGGCCGCGCTCCCCCTCCGCGAGCACGACGACCGCGGCACCGGCGCCGGCGGCAGCGAGCAGCAGCGGGCTGTCGAGGTGCCGCGGCTCGGCGCTCGCGATGAGCACCGCCGGTCGGAGCCGGGTGAGCGCCTCCGCCGCGTCGCCCGCTGCGGGCGGCCGGGCCACGACCAGCAGTCCGGCGGCGCCGAGCTGCGGCAGGAGGCGGTCCTCGACGTGAGGTGCGAGGGACAGGACCGCGGGTTCCGCGGTCACGGCGCCTCCCCGCCGATCTCGACCGCGGCCAGCCGGGCGCCGCCGGCCTGCGCGGCGAGCACGGCGGCGACCTCGTCCCGCGGCACCTGCAGCTCGACCGAGTCCTCCTTCGCCCCGGCGATGAGGCCCGTCGGCGACACGACACGGGCGACCACGGCGTCGTCGACGAGCACGACGGGCGGGGCGTAGCGGTTCTCGTTCGGATCGCTCTTCGCCGCCGACCAGAGATCCACGGTCGAACCGACCGCGACGCCGGCCGCCAGCGGCGACGCGAGGTCGACGACCACGGTCGCCGATCGCACGGCGGTCGCCGTGCCCACGGCCGAGCGCGGCACCATCTCGCCGGCTGCGACCGCCCGGGTCGCCACGAGCCCGCCCTGCGGCAGCGCTCCCGAGAGGTAGAGCGCGGCCGCGTCGCCGAGTCGGACCGTGGCCGGTGCGAGACGCGCGGCGGTCACCTGCTCCCCCGCCAGGATCGGTCCCTCCGCCCGGTAGACGACGACGGTGCGGGTCAGCGCGCCGACGAGCGCGGTCGTGCCCAGCGCGGACGCGACGATCAGCGCGACGCCGATGAGCACGCGCCGATCGAGTGCGCGACGGCGGCGTGCAGCGAGTGGAAGGGCGACCATGGGAGCTCCTCGGCGGGTGTGGACGCGCCATGCTCGCGCGTCCAACGATGGCGCGTCCGCACTTATCCACAGCCCGCGATCGACCTCCTCCGGGGCCCGGACCCGGTGCCAGGATTGCCGACCATGACCGCAGCCGAGCCCTCCGACCTGGTCGGGCGCTTCCTCACCGTCGCCGAGACGGCGGAGGTGCTGCGCGTGTCCGCCACCCAGGCGTACGCGCTCGTCCGCTCGGGCGAGCTGCCGGCGATCCGGGTCGGCGCCGCGCGCATGTGGCGCGTGGAGCGCAGCGAGCTGGAGGCGTACATCCAGGCCCGCTACGAGGAGGAGCGGCGCGTGGCGAACTGGCGGCAGTCCGAGTTCGCCATCGTCCCCGAGCTGCGGCAGGGCCCGCTGCTCTGAGGCGCACGCGTCAGTCGACGCGGACGAGCAGGACCTGCGTCAGCGCGAGCACCTCGATGCGCGCGACGGCCGACGCCCGGCGCCAGCCGTCCGCCGGATGCACCGCGAGGTCGAGGTGGTCCCTGCCCACCCGGTCGATCGTCCCGGACAGCGCGCCGCCCGGGACCGTGAGCTGCACGGTGCGCCGGCGGCGGGCCAGGTCGCGCAGCACGAACGCGAGCCCGATGCGGTCGGTCACGGCACCGAGCGCGACGGGTTCGAGGCTGCGAGCGACCTGCGCGGCCGTCGGCAGCAGCGCGGCGACCGCGGACACGGGCAGCACGACCTGCGCCGCCGAGCCGACGAGGTCGCCCGACGCCCAGTCGCGGCCGACGGTCCGGGGCACGAGCTCGAGCGCGCTGCCGTCGAGCAGCCGCACCCGCAGCGCCTCGCCGGCGGCGGCGACCGCGGCGATGCGATCCCGGAGCGAGGTGCGGCCGACGCGCAGGCGCTCCTCCTCGAGCTCCGCCTCCCGCTCCTCCGCGCCGAGCCCGTGCTCGAGCTGACCTTCGAGGTCCGCGAACAGCTCGTCCCAGCGCATCGCCGGACCGTACCCGGAACCCAGGGCAGCAGCGGCGCACTTATCCACAGATCCGCGGGAGCGCTGGACGCGATGCGAAACGGTGCGCTTGGGTATGGCCACCGCCTGCCCCGGGCGGCCCCGCGAAGTCCCCGCTCGCATCGGAGTTCCCATGAGCGCCGTCCCACCGCCGACGTCCCCGTCCGGTCGTCGCCACCTGTCGGTCGTCCGCACCGACGAGTACTTCGACCGGCAGCGCACGCCGCGGTCGGAGCTGCCCGACCCGTCGATGCTCGTCGAGAACCTCGCCACGGGCGTCGTGGAGGTGCTGGGCGGCGTGCGGGACCTGGAGCAGCTCGGCCGATGGCTGTCGGAGGGCGTCTACCGCCACCTCCTCCGCCGTTCGATCATCGCGGCGCGCGGTCGTGCGGTGCGCGGGCAGATGCCGGCCCGCCCGGTGGCGGCGGTCGCCGCGAAGCGCATCACGTTCCCCGCCGACGACGTGGTCGAGGCCACGGTGCTGCTGCACGGCGCCGCCCGCACCCGAGCGGTCGCCATCCGCCTCGAGGGCATGGACCAGCGCTGGCGCGCAACGGCCCTCGCCGTCCTGTAGCCGAGCGCAGTCGCGCGCTGGTCCCGGTGCCCGCATGCGCGACTCCCGGTTCGGGAGCTGCCGCGCTCGCCCCCGCAGCTGTGCGCGCTGGTCCCAGATGCGCGCGAGCGCTCGGTCGCAACCGGGACTGCGGTGCGCAGCCGCGCGAGGACGCCGCGCGCGGAGATCCGGCGGGGCCGGATCTCCGCGTCAGGGGCTACTGGCCGCGCTCGGCGGCGCGGCGCTGCTGGCGGTTCTGCTGGCCGCCGTCGGACTGCTGCTGCTGACCGAAGGCACCGCGCGAGCCGCCCGGGCGCTGCGGCGCCGGACGCTGCGGGCCGCCGCGCTGGGGACCCCGCGGCGCCTGGGGCTGCTGCTCGATCTCCGGCAGCTCGCCGCCGAACTGCGTCGCCTGCTGCGCCGCCGCGAGCTGCGCCTTCGCCGTGGCCGCCCGCTCGAGCAGGCCACGCTGGTTGCGCACCTCGACGCCACCGTCGTCGGACGGGGCGGTGAACCGCAGCGTCTCCTGCGGCGCCGACGCCGCCTCCAGGCCGCGGGCCGCGACGCCGCCCGGCTGCACCTCGACCTCGAGGTTGAACAGGAACCCGACCGACTCCTCGCGGATCGCGCCCATCATCGTCTGGAACATGCTGTAGCCCTCGCGCTGGTACTCGACCAGCGGGTCGCGCTGCGCCATCGCCCGCAGGCCGATGCCGTCCTTCAGGTAGTCCATCTCGTACAGGTGGTCGCGCCACCGGCGGTCGATCACCGACAGCACGACGCGGCGCTCGAGCTCGCGCATCGCGTCGAAGCCGAGCTCGTCCTCGCGCTGCTGGTACGCGATGCGCGCGTCGGAGAGCACCTCGCGCTTCACGAACTCGCGGTTCACGCGGCCCTTGCTGCCGGCCTCCGCGAGCACCTCCTCGATCGTGATCGAGATCGGGTACAGCGTCTTCAGCTCGGCCCAGAGCGCGTCGAAGTCCCAGTCGTCGCCGGAGCCGTCGCCCGTGTGGGAGTCGATGACGTCGCCGATGACCGCCTCGAGGAAGGTCTGCACCCGCACGTGGATGTCGTCGCCCTCGAGGATGTGGTGCCGGTCGCCGTAGATCGCCTCGCGCTGGCGGTTCAGCACGTCGTCGTACTTCAGGACGTTCTTCCGGATCTCCGCGTTGCGCGCCTCGACCTGCGACTGCGCGGAACGGATCGCGCGGGACACGACCTTCGACTCGATCGCCAGGTCGTCCGGCACCCCGGAGCGGCCCATGAGCGCCTCCGCGGCGCCCGCGTTGAACAGGCGCATCAGGTCGTCGGTGAGCGACAGGTAGAAGCGGGACTCCCCCGGGTCGCCCTGGCGGCCGGAGCGGCCGCGAAGCTGGTTGTCGATGCGGCGCGACTCGTGACGCTCGGTGCCGAGCACGTAGAGGCCGCCGACCTCGACGACGCGCTGCGCCTCCTGCTCGACCTCGGCCTTCACGGCGCTGAACACGCCGTCCCACTGCGCCTCGTACTCGTCGGGCGTCTCGGAGGGGGACAGCCCGCGGGCGGTCATGGCGGACACCGCGAGGAACTCCGCATTGCCGCCGAGCATGATGTCGGTGCCGCGGCCGGCCATGTTCGTGGCGACGGTGACGGAGCCGAACCGGCCCGCCTGCGCGACGATCGCGGCCTCGCGGGCGTGGTTCTTCGCGTTCAGCACCTCGTGCTTGACGCCCTTGCGGGCCAGCAGCTTGGAGAGGTACTCGCTCTTCTCGACGCTCGTCGTGCCGACGAGGACCGGCTGGCCCTTGCGGCTGCGCTCGGCGATGTCCTCGACGACCTGCGCGAACTTCGACTGCTCGTTCTTGTAGATCAGGTCGGACTGGTCGATGCGCCGCATCGGCCGGTTCGTCGGGATCGGGACGACGCCGAGCTTGTACGTCGCCATGAACTCGGCGGCCTCGGTCTCGGCCGTGCCGGTCATGCCGGACAGCTTCTTGTAGAGGCGGAAGTAGTTCTGCAGCGTGACCGTGGCGTAGGTCTGGTTCTCCGCCTTGACCTGGACGTTCTCCTTGGCCTCGATCGCCTGGTGGATGCCCTCGTTGTAGCGACGGCCGACCAGGATGCGGCCGGTGTGCTCGTCGACGATCAGCACCTCGCCGTTCATCACGACGTAGTCCTTGTCGCGCTTGAACAGGGCCTTCGCCTTGATCGCGTTGTTCAGGAAGGAGATGAGCGGCGTGTTCGCCGACTCGTACAGGTTGTCGATGCCGAGGTAGTCCTCGACCTTCTCGATGCCGGGCTCGAGCACGCCGACCGTGCGCTTCTTCTCGTCGACCTCGAAGTCGGCGCCGGGCTTCAGCTGCTTCGCGAGCTGCGCGAACTCGGCGAACCACCGGTTCGCCTCGCCGCTCGCGGCGCCGGAGATGATCAGCGGGGTGCGGGCCTCGTCGATGAGGATCGAGTCGACCTCGTCGACGATCGCGAAGTAGTGGCCGCGCTGCACGAGCTCGGCGGGCTGCCACGCCATGTTGTCGCGCAGGTAGTCGAAGCCGAACTCGTTGTTCGTGCCGTAGGTGATGTCGGCCTGGTACTGCTCGCGGCGCTCCGCGGGCTCCTGGCCGGACAGGATCACGCCGGTCGTCATGCCCAGGGCGCGGAAGACGCGGCCCATGAGCTCCGACTGGTAGGACGCGAGGTAGTCGTTCACCGTGACGACGTGCACGCCGCGCGACGCGATCGCGTTCAGGTACGCGGGCATCGTGGCGACGAGCGTCTTGCCCTCGCCGGTCTTCATCTCCGCGATGTTGCCGAGGTGCAGCGCCGCGCCGCCCATGACCTGGACGTCGAAGGGGCGGAGGCCGATCGTGCGGCTGGCTGCCTCCCGCACCGCGGCGAACGCCTCGGGCAGCAGGTCGTCGAGGCTCTCGCCGTTGGCGTAGCGCTCGCGCAGCTCCGCGGTCTCGTTCCGCAGCTCGTCGTCGGAGAGGTGGCGGAAGTCCTCCTCCAGGTGGTTCACCTGGTCGACGATGCGCTGGAGCTTCCGGAGCACGCGCCCCTCGCCCATCCGCAGGGCTCGCTCGAGCACGTTCGCCATGTGGGATCTCCCTCCGGCCCGGCTGCCGCTGCCGGGATGGCGCTGCCGGATCGTCAGCCAGAAAGGTTACCAGCGGCCCCCCAAGCGGGGGCGCGACCCCGGACCTTCGGCGCGGCTCGCCGTTCGAGGGGCGCCCCCGATGCGTCGGAGGACGCTGGATCGGCCCGATTCTCCAGCGCCCGCGTGTCTGGATGGGCCGTCACAGAACGGAGGGTCCCCCGTGCCCGTCACCCGCCGCACCCTGCTCGCGACCGCAGGCGCCGCATCGCTCACCACGCTCCTCGCCTCCTGCGCCGGCTTCTCGGGCCAGCCCTCCGGAGGCTCCTCGAAGGGCTCGGGCACCCTCACCTTCACGACGTGGGCCTCCGACACGGAGAAGACCGCCTACACGAAGCTCATCAAGTCGTTCGAGGCGTCGCACAAGGGCATCACGGTGAAGCCGAACTTCGTCCCGTACGCCCAGATGTTCACGAACATCGACGCGCAGCTGTCCGCGGGCAACGCGCCCGACGTGTTCCGCGCCGGCTACGGCCAGATCGGCGGCTACGCGAAGCAGGGCCAGCTGCTCGACCTCACCCCCTCGCTGGGCAGCGAGAAGAGCCGCTTCATCCCGGCCTTCTGGGAGGCCGTCAGCTACGACGGCAAGCCGTACGGGGTGCCGCAGCAGACGGACACCTCCGCGATCGTCTACAACAAGTCGCTCATGGCGGAGGCGGGCTACACCTCCTTCCCCGACTCCCTCACCTCCGCGTGGTCCTTCGAGGAGTTCGCGGCGGTGATGACGAAGCTGCGCGCGAAGCTGCCCGCGTCGAAGTACCCGTTCGCCGACAACTGGCAGCTCGCCGGGTCGCCCCGGTGGCTCTCGTGGCTGTTCGCCGCCGGCGGACGCCTGCTGACCGAGGACCTGACGAAGGCCGCCGTCCCCTCCGCCGCCGGCACGAAGGCGCTCGACTACACGAAGGCCTTCTTCGAGAAGAAGTGGGTGCCGCAGAACTCGAGCACGAAGTCGAACACCTACGCGGACACGACGTGGCTCGCCGGCTCGACGGCGATGGTCTCCGCGGGCAACTTCCTGCTGCCGGAGTTCACGGGCGCGAAGTTCGACTGGGGCGTCACCTACCTGCCGAAGGACCAGCGCGGCGCCGACGACCTGGGCGGCAACGCGCTCGTCGCGACGAAGGGCGGCAACACCGAGCTCGCGACCGAGTTCCTGAAGTACATGGTCAGCGACGAGGCGATGAGCACCTTCTGCGGCGAGGCGCTCGAGCTGCCGACGCTCACGAGCCTCGTCGGCAAGGACCTGAGCTGGGACGCGCCGAAGGGCGTCATGCCCGTGTTCGTCGACCAGGCCACCACGATCACCGCGGCCGACGTCGCCCAGCTCACCGTGCCCGCGTCGGCCGGGATCACCACCGTGCTGACCGACCAGCTCGAGGCCGCGTTCCGGCAGGGCCAGTCGACCGCGACCACGCTGCAGAACATCGCGGCGGGCGTCGAGAAGGCCATCGCGTGATCCCCCTCCGGAGGAGGACCCGCCGGTGACGGGAGTCGCCGCCGGCGGTGCCGTCGCCGCCGCGACCGCCCGTCCGCCGCAGTCGCGGCGCTCGGGCCGCCGTCGTGCGCGCTGGCGGGAGACGCTGCTCGGGTACTCCTTCGCGGGGCCGAACCTGCTGCTGCTCGGGCTGTTCCTGCTCTACCCGCTCGGCCTCGCCGCGGTGCTGTCCTTCACCCGGTACACCGGCTTCGGCGCACCCGCGTGGATCGGCATCGGCAACTACGCGGACCTGCTCTCCGACGCCGTGTTCTGGCGGGCGCTGGCGAACACGACCGTCTTCACGGTCGCGACGCTCGCGCTCTCGCTCGGGCTCGGTCTTGCGATCGCCGTCCTGTTGAACAGGGCGCTGCCCGGCCGCGCGCTGTTCCGCACGATCGTCTACGCGCCGATGGTCGTGTCCGGCGTCGCCTCGGGCCTGATCGGCGTGCTGATGTTCGACGAGAACACCGGCGTCGTCGACAAGGCCCTGATCGCCGCCGGCCTGCCGCCGATCCCATGGCAGTCGAACGGCACGGCGGCGCTGATCGCGGTCATCCTCATGACCGTGTGGGGCCGGACCGGGTTCAACATGGTCATCTACCTCGCCGGCCTGCAGGGCATCGGGCAGGAGCTCTACGAGGCGGCCGAGCTGGAGGGGGCGAGCGCCTGGCAGCGCTTCCGCTCCATCACCGTGCCGCTGCTCGGGCCGTCGACGTTCTTCCTCCTGATCATGAACGTCATCTACTCGTTCCAGGTGTTCGACCTGGTGTTCGTGCTCACCGGCGGCGGACCCGGCAACGCGACGACCATGCTCACGACCTACGCGTACGCGAACGCCTTCACGACTCGTGCGCAGGGCTACGCGGCCGCGATCGGGATGGTGCTGCTGGTCCTGATGCTCGCCTTCGCGGCTGCGCAGTGGCGGCTGAACCGCGGACGGGACGTGACCGAGTGACCGCCGCGACCCAGCAGCGCGTCCGTGCGGGCAGCGGCGGCATCGCGACGACCCGCTCGGGCCACCTCCGGTCCCGCAAGCGCCGCGATCGCACCACGACGATCGTGCGGTTCGTGATCGCCCTGATCATCTGCGCGGTGATGGCCTTCCCCTTCTACTGGATGGTCGTCGTCGCGCTGTCCCCCAAGGACGACCTCTTCTCGAGCGTGTTCAAGCTGTGGCCCTCGCGGCTCACGCTCGACAACTTCACGGGCGTCTTCGCGTCGTACGACATCGTCACGTGGCTCGGGAACTCGCTGGTCATCACCGTGTTCGTGACGGTGCTCGGCGTCGTCGTGAACCTGCTCGCCGGGTACGCCTTCGCGAAGCTGCGGTTCCTCGGGCGCAACGCGATGTTCTTCGCGGCGCTCGCCACGCTCGTGCTGCCGGTGCAGGTCACGATGGTCGCCCAGTTCCGCCTCGTCACCGACCTCGGGTTCTACGGCACCTACTGGGCGGTGATCCTCCCCTCCGCCGCGACGGCGACCGGCGTGTTCCTGGCGCGCCAGTTCATCCTCGGGATCCCCGACGAGCTGCTGGAGGCGGCGAAGATCGACGGCGCCGGATCCTTCCGACTGTTCCGCTCGATCGTGCTGCCGCTGTGCCGCCCGCTGATCGCCGTGCTCGTGGTGCTGATCGCGATGGCCACCTGGAACGACTTCGCCTGGCCGCTGATCGCGCTGAAGCAGGACTACCTGTTCACGCTGCCGATCGGCCTGCTGTTCCTGCAGGGGCAGACGACGCCCGACTTCACGCAGGTGATGGCGCTGTCGCTGGTGACGGTGGTGCCGATGATCGTGCTGTTCCTCGCCACCCAGCGGTACTTCGTGCAGGGCATCGCCCGCAGCGGCATCCGCTGAGCGCCTCGCTCACGCTTCTCGCCGCGCGACGCGTGTCGGCGCGGCGAGAAGCGTGAGCGAGGTCCGGGTCAGACCGCGGCGCCCGCCGTCGCGAGGATCTGGTCGCTGACCTCGCGCTGGCCGTCGAGCGCGATGACGCCGTAGCTCCAGCCGACACGGCGGTAGACGACGCTCGGCTCCCCCGTGGACACGTCGATGAAGAGGAAGAAGTCGTGGCCGACCAGTTCCATGCGGTCGACCGCGTCCTCGACGGTGAGCGCCTCCGCCGGGAACTCCTTGCGGCGGATCACGACGGGGCTCTGCGACTCCTCCTGCTCGTCCCCGCCGAGCGACGCCTCCTGCGCGCCGCCCTCGGCGACCGGCCGCAGCAGGTCCGCGTCGGCCGGGACCACGCCGTGCGCGGCGAACTCCTGCGTGCTCGCATCGCGCAGGCTCTCGAGCCGGTTGCCGTGCCCGCGGTGCAGCTTCCTGCGGTCCTTGGCGCGGCGGATGCGCTCCATCAGCTTGTTGAGGGCTACGTCGAACGCCGCGAACTTGTCGGCGCCGGAGGCCTCGGCGCGCACGACCGGCCCCGGTCCGATGAGGGTCATCTCCACGCGATCGTCGCCCGCGGTGCCGTTCGTCTCGTGGTGCCGGCAGAGCCGCACCTCGAGCGCGAGCGCCCGATCAGCGAGGTGCTCGACCCGTTCCGACTTCTCCTCCACGTAGGAGCGGAAGCGGTCGGTGATCCCCACGTTGCGGCCGATGAGCGTGATGTCCATCAGGACCTCCCTCTGTCGCGGCGCGCCGCCCTGATCGGACCTCCTGGTCGCCTGACGGCGGCCCGCGGAGGGCCGGGCGGTCTTCTTCGACGCCGTTACCGAACGCTAGACCCGCTGCCCTGCGCGCGTCATCACCCCCGTCGGGACCCCCATCGGTCTCATGGCGCGCACGCCGGGGACTCACCGGAGGGGCGTGCTCGCGACCGTGGCCGCGCCGACCGGCGCACCGCCCGCTGCGCGCACCGCCCTGGCCGCCTCCGTCAGGGTCGCGCCGGTCGTGACGACGTCGTCGACGAGCAGCACTCGCCGCCCGTCGAGCCGCATCCGCGCCGCGGTGCCCCGCTCGACGTTGGCGAACCGCGCGTCCCGGCCCAGCCGGACCTGGTCGCCGGGACGGCGGACGAGCCGCAGCGCGTCCACGTGCGGCAGCCGCGCGCGGCACAGCAGGAGGCGGACCGGGTCGTAGCCCCGCTCGACCGCGGAGCGCCGCGTGCGGGGCATGGGCACGAGCAGCAGGCCGTCCCCGTCGACGCCTGCGACCGCCGCCTCGACGGCGGCCCGCAGCGCTTCGGCGAGCGGTGGAGCCAGGCCCGTGCGGCCCTCGTTCTTGAACGCCACGAGCACGGGCTGCACGACGCCGCGGTACGCGAGCGCGCTCGTGACCGGCAGCCGGTCGACCGTGCGCAGGGTCACCCGGGGTGCGAGCCGCGCGCGGCAGTCCCGGCAGAGCGCGGGCCCTGCGGCGCCGCAGCCGGCGCAGTCGACGGGCAGCACCAGCTCCTGCAGGAACCCCGCCAGCCGGGCCGCCGTCCGCTCCATCCGAGCAGCATGCGCGCGCCGGGAAGGCGCCGATGTGGGGAGGAGCGGCTCGGAGGGGGGTCTCAGCGCTGGACGGCGAGGACCGAGACGTCGACGGTGTTCGGGAACAGGTTCTGCCAGACGGTGACGCTGGCGCTCGGCTCGAGCACGTTCCCGGTGTTGTCCCGGGCTCGCAGGTCGCTCTTCGAGCTCGTGCCGACGATCGACTCGGCATTCGAGAGCCGCCCGGCGGGCGTCGTCAGACCGCCGAGCTGCTGGGTCGTGACCGAGTCCGTGCCGTCAGCGGCCCTCGCCAGGATCGCGACGTCCGCGTCGTCGACCCAGGTCGCGTCGATGGCGGTGCCGCTCGGCACGCCCAGCGGGTAGACGTCCGTCGTCAGCCCGGTGGGCGCGCCCCTGCCGTCGCGCACGATCCCCGCGACGTACGCCGTCTGGTCCCCGTTGGCCCGCTGGCCGAGCACGAGCATCCGCGTGCCGTCCGGCGACGCCTCGATGGCGGTCACCCGCGTCCCTCCGAGATCCGTCGTCGCCCCGAGGTCCACGATCTGCCGGGTCGGCGAGACCGAGATGGCGATGAGCCCGTTCGGATCCTCGGTCGGGACCGAATAGGTCCAGCCCCGCTGGTCCAGCGTCGGCGCCGACAGACCCGTGCGCGGGTCGAGCACTCGCGCCGACCCGGGCGTCACGACCGCCACCTGCCCCGCGCGCGTCCGCACCGCGGCGAGGCGCTGACGGGCGGACACGGTCACGGCCGTCGGCTTCTGCGACGCGACGCCCTTGCCCAGCACCGAGTCCTCCGAGACGGAGCCCGTGGACTGCGCGGTGCCGAACCGGCCGTCCGCGTAGACGACCGGGGCCTGCACGGCCCCCTGCACCTGCAGCAGGGGTGCGGTCGGCGCCACCTCGCCGTTCACGAGGAGGCGCAGCGAGCCGACGGTCTGCAGCTGCAGGGAGCGCAGCAGCTGCTGCTGCATGCGGTCCGTGACCTGCTTGGACGGCTGCCTCCCGGGCACGGTGACGGCGATCGTGACCGTGCCGTCGCTCGCCGTCCCGGCGCTCTCGAGCTTCGTCCCGTCCGGGAAGGCGGACGCGACGATCCCACCGGTCAGCGGACCCGCGGGCCCGGCGAGCAGCGCGCGGGCGACGGTCCGCGCGCTGTTCGCCCGGATCGCGAACCAGCGCACGTCGGGCACCAGCCGCCGGAACGCCGGGTCGAAGAAGTCCAGCGCCTGCGGCTTGTAGGTCCGCTCGAAGACGGTCTGCGCGAGCACGATGCCGGGCGGCGCGTCCGAGATGCGCCACTGTCCGCTCACCTGCTGCAGGCGGAAGCCCAGCGTCTGCGCCACGGCGGACGGCGTGTAGGCGCCGTTCGACTTCACGGTGGCCACGGTCGGCACGTCGACCTGCACGTCCTGCGCACCCTGCTGCACGACCTTCAGCGGCTTGTCGTGCACGATCACGCCGGCACCCGGGTTCCAGTCGGCCGCGAAGTCCTTCGTCAGGTACTGCCTCGCCACGGAGAAGTCGCTGCCGGCGCCCGCCTGCAGGAAGCCGCTGACGATGTCGGCGGGCTTCGCTCCGTTGGCGGGAGGGTTGGGGAGGAAGACGATCGCCGGTTCGTCCGGCACCTGCGTCGCCCCGTCGCGCACGGGGCCCGAGGTCGGGATCTCGGAGCACCCCGCGAGCAGCAGGAGGGCCGTGCCGGCTGCGAGCAGCGCCCCGCGCCACCTCACGAGCCGACCTCCACGCGCGTCTCCTGGTGACGCGGCTCCACGGCCCGCTCGGGAACGGCATCGACCGGTCGGAGCGGGACCGGCCGGTCGAGCTCGGTCGAGCCGCTGCGCCGGGGCAGCGTCAGCACGAAGTTCGTGCCGTCCGAGCCGCTCGTCCAGACCTCCAGGGCGCCGCCGTGCAGCTGCGCGTCCTCGAGGCTGATCGCGAGGCCGAGCCCGGTGCCGCCGATGCGGCGCTGCCGCGAGGGGTCGGCGCGCCAGAACCGGTCGAAGACGCGCTCGGCGTCCTGCTGCGACATGCCGATGCCGTGATCGCGCACACCGACCGCGACCGCGCGCTCGGAGCTGTCGACCGTGACGTCGACGGGCCGGCCCTCGCCGTGCTCCAGGGCGTTCGCGAGCAGGTTGCGCACGATGCGGGCGATGCGCCGGTTGTCGACGTCGACGAAGGCGTGTCCCCCCGGGGTGTGCACCCGGATCGTCGTGCCCGTCTCCTCCGCGAGGCCGCCGAGCGCATCGACGCCCTCGCGGACGAGGTCGACGAGGTTCGTCGGCTCGCCCGCGACCTCCGCCGCCCGAGCGTCCATCCGGCTGATCTCGAGCAGGTCCGCGAGCAGCGTCTCGAACCGTTCGACCTGCGTCTTCAGCAGCTCCGCCGACCGCGCGGTCGGCGCGTCGTAGCGCTCGCGCGCGTTGAAGAGCACGTCGGACGCGAGGCGGATGGTCGTGAGGGGCGTGCGCAGCTCGTGCGAGACGTCGGACACGAAGCGCTGCTGCACCTTCGACAGGTTGGCGAGCTGGGTGATCTGCCGCTGCAGGCTCTCCGCCATGCGGTTGAAGGATCGCGCGAGCGTGGCGACGACGTCCTCGCCGTGCTCGGGGATCCGCTCCTCCAGGTGTCCGGCGGCGAGCCGCTCGCTGACCGCCGCCGCCTGCCGCAGCGGCGCGACGACGAGGGTGACGACGGCGGTCGTCACCATGGCGATCAGGAGGAGCAGGGCGGCGCCGCCGATGAGCAGGCTGCGCTGCACGACGGTCAACGTGCCCTGCACGTCCGCGACGTCGTAGACGAGGTAGAGCTCGACGGTGCCGTCGCCGAACTGGATCGTGTTCGCGACGACGATGCCCGGCTTCACCTGCCCCTCGGCCACGGGGATGGAGACGGACTGCCAGTGCTGCAGCCCGTCCTTCTCGAGCGCGCGCCGCAGCTGCGTCGAGACCAGGTTCTTCACGTTCTCGGGCAGCTCGACGTCGCCGATCTGGGCGGCGCCGGCCGAGCTGTCGCTCCGCGCCCAGTACAGGCCGTAGGGCCGGGCCGCGGTCTGCACGCTGTCGAGCGCCGCGAATCTCGCGTTCTGCAGCGAGGTCGAGTCGGTCGCGTACCCGACGGCGACGTTCTGCGCAGCGCTCGTGGCGCGCGCGGACTCCGCCAGCACCTGCTCCAGCCGGTTGCCGAACAGCCCCTGCGCGATCGTGTACGACACGACCGTGCCCACCGCGAAGATCGCGACGGTCGCGAGCACCAGCGTGATCGCGACCGTGCGGACGCGCAGGGACCGTCGCAGCAGCCGGGCCGGCGCGAACACGGCCCGCCGCGCCTGCCTGGCCGTCACCGCGGCGCGCAGCGACGCGGGCGTGCGCGCCTGCTCCGCGGTCATGGGTCAGACGGCCGCGCCGGCGCGGTAGCCCACGCCGCGCACCGTGGTGACGATGCGGGGGTTCTCCGGGTCGACCTCGACCTTGGCCCGCAGCCGCTGCACGTGGACGTTCACCAGGCGGGTGTCCGCCTTGTAGTGGTAGCCCCACACCTGCTCGAGCAGCATCTCGCGGGTGAAGACCTGGTGCGGCTTCGAGGCGAGCGTGTGCAGCAGGTCGAACTCGAGCGGGGTGAGCGGGATCGCCGCGCCGGCCCGCAGCACCTCGTGTCCCGCGGCGTCGACGGTGAGGTCGCCGATCCGGAGGCGGTTGCCCAGCACGCTCGCGCTCGGCCGCAGCCGCGTCCGGATGCGGGCGACGAGCTCCTTCGGGTCGAACGGCTTGACGATGTAGTCGTCGGCACCCGACTCGAGGCCGTCGACCACGTCGGAGGTGTCCGACTTCGCGGTCAGCATGATGATCGGCACGCCGCTCTCGGTGCGGATCGCGCGGCACACCTCGATGCCGTCGAGGCCCGGCAGCATCAGGTCGAGCAGCACCAGATCGGGGCCCGTGGCACGGAACCGGCCCAACGCCTCCGCCCCGTCCGCGCAGAACACCGGCTCCCAGCCCTCGCTGGACAGGACGATGCCGATCATCTCCGCCAGGGCGGTGTCGTCGTCCACGACCAGGATCCGACCGCTCATGCCGCCTTCCGCACGCGTTGGAGCCCGTCGGCGACGACGGGCGAACCGGGTGGTGGTCAGCGTAATCGACGACGGCCCTGGGCGGGGCGCGGCCCTGCCGCCCGCGCAGCACCTGCGGATCGCCGCGCCGGCCGCGCGTCGCGCGCCAGGCGCGGCGGGAACCGCCGCCGTCGTGGAACCATGGCGGCATGGCTGATCAGAGCGACGACTGGACCTCCCCCGGAGGCGGTCCGCGTCGCGACGCGGACCCGCCCCGGTACGGCGAGCGGATCCCCGGCTGGACCGAGCCCGCGCAGGCGCCGGTCGCACCGGTCGCGCCCCAGGCGTACGCGCCGCCGCCCAAGCCCGGGCTGATCCCCCTCCACCCGCTGTCCTTCGGGCAGCTGCTCGGCGGCGCGTTCCAGGTGATCCGCTACAACCCGCGGGCGACCGTGGCGCCCGCGCTGATCATCAGCTTCATCCAGAACCTGCTCACCGTCGGGCTCACGTACGGCATCGGGCTCACGACGATCGACCGGGTGCAGCGCGCGACGAACGACGCCGACCGGGCGACGATCGCGCTGGGCGGGGCGTTCACCGGCGGCGCCGCGGCGCTCGGCGTTATCATCGCCTCCGTCGTCGGCACCGCGCTGCTGCAGGGCATACTCACCCGCGTCGTCGCCGACGGCGCGCTCGGGAAGCGGCCGACGGCCGGGGAGGCCCTCCGCGCGGCGGGCCGCCGGTTCTGGCCGCTCGTCGGCTTCTCCCTGCTGCTCGGCGTGCTCCAGCTCGTGCTGATCCTGGTGCTCGCGGCCGCGGTCGCCGGCTTGATCGTCGCCTTCTCCGGTGTCGCGAACTCGATCGGCGTGCTCTACGCCGTGCTGATCGCGCTGCCGATCGGGCTCGCGCTGGCGGTGGTCTACGGGTTCTTCGCGATCAAGCTCGCGCTCGCGCCGTCCGTCATCGTGCTCGAGCGCAGCCGCGTCTTCCCCGCCATCCGCCGCTCGTGGGGGCTGACCCGCCGTGCGTTCTGGCGCACCTTCGGCCTGATCGCGCTCGTCACCGTGATGGTGTCCCTCGCCGGCCAGATCGTGGCGCTGCCGTTCAGCATCCTCGGCAGCGCGCTGGGCGGCCTGCTCTTCCCGAACTCCGGCAACGACCTGCAGGCCAGCATCGTGCCGATCTTCGTGTCGACGATCCCCTCCCTGCTCGTCACGGTGATCGTGGCGGGCATCGGGCAGATCGCGCAGGTCGGCGCCCTCGTGCTCGTCTACCTCGACCGGCGCATGCGCACCGAGGGCCTCGACCTCGAGCTGCGGCGCTCGATCGAGCAGGGCGGCACCGACCCGTACGAGCCCGTCGGATGATCGTGCTGCCGGCCGCCGTGCCGGTCGAGCCCGACGCGGGCACCGCGCGCCGGTGGCTGCTCGACGAGCTCGCGAAGCCGGCCTACGCCGCCGCCGAGCCGACACCGTTCGACCGTGCGGTGCAGGCCTTCCTCACCTGGTTCAGCGGCCTGTTCGACGTGCGCGGCGCGAGCACGCCGCCGGTGCTGCTCGCCATCGCCATCGCACTGGTCGTCGCCGTGCTCGTGGTCGCCCTGCTGCTGTTCGGCCTGCCGCGGATCAACCGCCGCAGCGGCGTCGGCGCGCTGTTCGGCGACGACGACCGGCGGACCGCGGACGAGATGCGCCGCGCGGCGGAGGCGGCGCTCGCGCAGGGCGACTTCTCCCTCGCGGTGCTCGAGCGGTTCCGGGCGCTCGCGCGCGGACTCGACGAGCGGACGCTTGTCGCCGTCTTCCCCGGCACGACCGCCTCCGCCTTCGCCGCCGGCGCCGCACGTGCCTTCCCCGCGGAGCACGGCGAGCTGCGGGCCGCCGCGGAGCTGTTCGACGGTGTCCGGTACGCCGACGAGGCCGCCACCCGAGAGGACGCGCTGTCGGTGTTCGCGCTCGACGACCGGCTCGCGGCCGCCCGGCCGCAGGCGCTGGAGACCGTGTGAGCACCGCCGCCCGGCAGGAGGCCGTCACCCCGACCGCCGGCCGGCTGCTGCGCCGCGGCCGCTTCTGGATCCTGGCCGCCGTCGTCATCGTCGTCCTCGCGCTGGGCAGCGCGATCCTCAACGCCCGGACGGACCTCGGCGGCACCTTCGACCCCGCCAACCCCGGCCCCGAGGGCGCGCGGGCGCTTCGGTCGGTGCTGGAGCAGCAGGGCGTACGCGTCACCGAGACCACCACGGTGGACAGCACCGCCGCGACGCCCGGCACCCTGCTGGTGGACGACGCGGAGGCGACGATCACCGCGGACGGATGGGCGAAGCTGCTCGCCGGTCGCTCGCGCGTGGTCGTCCTCTCCCCCGGCCGCGCGGCGCTCGACGCCGTCCTCCCGATCGCGACCGCGGGCGGCACCCCCGGCGCGACGACGGCGAGCGCCGCGTGCGACGTGCCGCTCGCCCGCCGCGCCGGCACGATGTCGCTCACGGGCGTGAAGCTCAGCCTGCGCGCGACCTCCGCGACGGTCTGCTTCCCGAACGCCTCCGGCGCCGGTCAGCTCGTGTCCGGGTCCCGCGACGGCGCACGCGTCCTGCTGCTCGCGGACCGCACCGCCTTCACGAACGAGCACATCACGAGCGCCGGCAACGCCGCCGTCGCCCTCGGCGCCCTCGGCAGCGGGGCGGACCTCGTCTGGTTCCGGCAGTCGCCGCTCGACACCTCCGCCGCCGGGCGCCGCAGCCTGCAGGACCTCACGCCGCCGTGGGTCACGCCGCTGGTCGCGCTGCTGCTGCTGTCCGGCCTCGCCGCGGCGTTCTGGAAGGGGCGCCGGCTCGGCCCGCTCGTGGTCGAGGCGCTGCCCGTGGTCGTCCGCTCCCGGGAGACCGTGGAGGGGCGTGCACGCCTCTACAACCGCGGCCGCTCCCGCCTGCACGCGGTCGACGGCCTGCGCATCGGCGCCATCCGACGCATGGCGCCGAACCTCGGGCTTTCGCGCTCGGCCTCGGTCGACGAGGTCGTCGAAGCGGCCGTCCGGCTGACCGGGCGCTCGCGGGAGGCCGTCGCCGGCGTGCTGCTGACCGCGGAACCGACCGACGACCGCGCCTTCGTGCGGCTCTCCGACGACCTCGCCCGGCTGGAGGCGGCCGTGCGCGCCGCCGCCGTGCCCGGCGCCGCCTCCCCCACGACTGGAGCCTGATGACCGACGACCTCCGAGACCGACTCGCCGCCGTCCGCGCGGAGGTGGGCAAGGCCGTGGTGGGCCAGGAGGCCGCCGTCAGCGGCCTGATCGTGGCGCTGCTCGCGCGCGGCCACGTGCTGCTGGAGGGCGTGCCCGGCGTCGCCAAGACGCTGCTGGTGCGCTCGCTGTCCGCGTCCCTCGCCCTCGAGACGACCCGCGTGCAGTTCACGCCCGACCTGATGCCCGGCGACGTCACCGGCTCGACCGTGTTCGACGCGGGCACCGGCCGGTTCGACTTCCGGGCGGGCCCGGTGTTCACGAACCTGCTGCTCGCCGACGAGATCAACCGCACGCCGCCGAAGACGCAGAGCGCGCTGCTCGAGGCGATGGAGGAGCGGCAGGTGACGGTCGACGGGGTGTCGCGGCCGCTGCCCGACCCGTTCCTCGTCGCCGCGACGCAGAACCCCGTCGAGTACGAGGGCACGTACACGCTGCCCGAGGCGCAGCTCGACCGGTTCCTGATGAAGATCGTGCTCGACCTGCCGCCGCGCGACCAGGAGGTGGAGGTGCTCGTGCGCCACGCCGCCGGGTTCGACCCCCGCGACCTGCAGGCCGCCGGGCTGCGACCCGTGCTCACGCCCGAGCAGCTGCGGCAGGCGCGCGCGGAGGTGCAGCAGGTGCGGGTCAGCCCCGACGTGCTCGGCTACGCGGTCGACCTGGTCCGCGGCACCCGCTCCGCCCCCTCCGTGCAGCTCGGCGTCTCCCCGCGCGGCGCCACGGCGCTGCTCGCCGCCTCCCGCGCCTGGGCGTGGCTGCGGGGCGCGCCCGCGCTGACGCCCGATCACGTGCAGGACATGGCGCTGCCGGTGCTGCGGCACCGGATCCGCCTGCGCCCGGAGGCGGAGCTCGAGGGCGTCTCGGTCGACGCGGTGCTGCGCAGCATCATCGCGACCGTCCAGGTCCCCCTGTGATCCGGATCCGCTCCTCGGCGGAGGCGTTCCGGTGACGATCACGGGGCGGGTGCCGATTCTGCTGCTCATCGGCGTCGTCCCCGTCGTGCTGCTCGGCGCGTTCGGCACCGGCTGGGCGCTCGGCACGCTGGCCGCGTGGATCGGCGTGGTGGTGCTGCTGATCGTGCTCGACCTGGTCGCCGCTGCGAGCCCGCGGGAGGTCCGCATCGAGCGCGAGCTGCCGAACGCCGTGCGGCTCGGCGAGCCGACGAGCGCGTCGGTGCTGCTCACGAACACCGGTCAGCGGCGGATCCGGGGGGTCGTGCGCGACGCCTGGCAGCCGTCCGCGGGCGCGACGCCGAACCGCTGGCCGCTCGACCTGCCCGGTGGTGAGCGCCGAGCGTTCCGCTCGACGCTCGTGCCGGTGCGCCGCGGCGAGCGCCGGACCGAGCAGGTCACCGTGCGGTCCCTCGGTCCGCTGCGTCTCGCCGCCCGGCAGGTGACGCTGCGGGCGGAGGGCGCGGTCCGCGTGCTGCCGCCGTTCCGCTCGCGCCGGCACCTGCCGAGCCGCCTGGCCCGCCTCCGCGAGCTCGACGGGCGGACGCTGCTGCAGGTGCGCGGCCAGGGCACGGAGTTCGACTCCATCCGCGACTACGTGCGCGGCGACGACGTGCGCTCCATCGACTGGCGCGCGACCGCGCGCAACCCGGCGCTGCCGGGCGCGGGGCAGCACTTGATGGTGCGCACCTGGCGCCCGGAGCGCGACCGGCGCGTCGTGGTGGTGGTCGACTCCGGCCGCACGGCCGCCGCCCGCATCGCCGACGAGCCGCGCCTCGACACCGCGTTCGAGTCGACGCTGCTGCTGACCGCCCTCGCGACGCGCGCCGGCGACCGCGTCGACCTGCTCGTCTGGGACCGCCGCGTGCGGGCCCGCGTGCACGCCGCCGCGCCCGCCGAGGTGCTGCACCGGATGGTCGACGCGATGGCGCCCGTCGAGCCCGAGCTGCTCGAGACCGACTGGGCCGGCGTCCCCGCGCAGGTGCGGGCGCTGACGTCGCAGCGAGCGCTCGTCGTGCTCGTGACCTCGCTCGAGGGCGCCGGTACCGCGCGGGCCCTGCTGACGATGCTGCCGCAGCTCACGAGCCGGCACGTCGTGGTGATCGCCTCCGTGACCGACCCGGCGATCCTGCAGATGACCACGCAGCGCAGCGACCTCGACGAGACCTACCTGGCGGCGGCCGCCGAGCGCACGCTGCTCGACACCGACCGCATCGCCGCAGCGGCGCAGCGGCTCGGTGCGCAGGTCGTGACGGCGCCGCCCGCCGACCTGCCTCCCGCGCTCGCGGACCGCTACCTCGCGCTCAAGGCGGCGGGCCGCCTCTAGCACCAGCAGGCACCTGCACGGAAGCCTTTGACCGCGGGCTCAGGTCGTGCCTACGACCTGCCCAGGCTGATTGGTCACCATGGGACCTCGAACGGCTGGGGGCCCCATGATCACGACTGACGCCATCGATCGCATGATCGGCGCGGACGCGCTGGACACGCAGGACGACCGCATCGGTGAGGTCAGTCAGGTGTACGTGGACGAGCAGACGGAGCGCCCGACCTGGGCGAGCGTCCGGCTCGGCCTGCTGAGCGGGGCCGAGGTGCTGGTGCCCCTTCGCGACGCCGAGTGGGACGACCGCTCGCTGCACGTCACCGTCGACCGCCGCACCGCCCGTGACGCGCCCCGCAAGGAGATGGACGAGCCGCTGACCGTCGGCGAGGAGGAGCGGCTCTACACGCACTACGGCATCCCGACCGTGCGCCACTGCCGTTCCGAGCTCGGCCTGATGGAGGTCGCGCCGGAGGACGTCTGCTACAGCGTCCACGACGACGGCTTCGACGCGGTGAACGACGGAGCGACCGTGGACCGTCTCGTCCCGACGGCCGACAGCATGTACGCCGACCTGCAGGTCAAGCAGGCGTCGTGAGCGCCGTGCGCTCCACAACGACGAGCACCCGTTCGGGCGGAGCCGTGCCGCTGACCGCGCCCGCCACCCTGATCCAGCGCCCGCCGGCAACCCGGTACTGCGCGGAGTAGACGACCGTCACCCGCGCCTGCACATCACCTCGCGTCCAGTAGACGTGGCTCGTGGGGGTACCGGTGAGCTCCTCCTGGCCGAGCGCCGCCCATGAAGCACCCGCAGTCGCCGAGGTCTTCGAAGACCCATCGCCGTAGTCGAAGCGGTAGGCCTGCGGGGTGAACCGCACCTCCGCCGCCCGGTCGAGCAGCTCGCCCGCCACGGTCGCCGGCGATGCCTCCGCCCAGAAGTTGGCGGGCACTCCGACGACCGCCCATCCGTTCGGCTCGGCGTGCAGCGCGGCGGTGGCGGGGAGGAAACGCGCCAGGTCGTCGATCGTGACGACCGGCGCGGCGTCGTCCCCCTCCTCGGGTTCGGCTGCAGGCTGCGCCGGGATCAGCGGGTTGAGCGCCACCGATTCGCGGACGCCGCAGGCCCCGTCCCCGAAGCACACCGCGTCGAGCAGCGCCGCGAGCTCCGCGTCGGTCAGCGGGCGCGCCGGACCGCTGCTGCCAGCACCACTGCCACCCCTTCCAGCGCTCCCGTCCTGGCCGGGGCGGGTCGTGGTGCCGCGAACATCGACGCCCGTGCCGTCCGTCGAACCAGATGTGCAAAGGCCAGCGAGACGCCGGGTGAAGTCGCAAGCGGCAGAATCCGCGGCCGCAAGCGGGACACTTCCGGCCAGCACTAGGAGCAGTACAGCACTCGTCAACAGATAGATTCGCCGGACCATACGCCGTCCTTTGAAAGAACCAGCCGCCCGTTCTCCAGAACGAAGATCGGAACGGACGTCTGTCGATCTGGCCTGGAGACTGGCGTAACGTCCTTGCCCGAACTGGTCTTCACTCGAACGCGACTGAAGTCAACACAGGCGTAGGCGGACAGACCACCACTCGAAGCCTCTCTGGACTGAGCCTCAAAAGCGATCAACTCGGGGTCCCCGACTGTGCGAATATTCCGCTTCGCGACCGAGTCGACGGACGCCCGCTGCCGCTGGAAAGCATCCGCCGTCAGGTATGGCTTCAGCCGTTCGACACCACGACCGCTGTCTTGAGAAATCTTGCTGCTGACGTGGATGTAAGAGACATAGACCTTGCGAGCCGCGGCTAGTAGCGACGCGGAACTATCTACAGATTGCGACGAGGACGAACTTGCCCTGGTCGGCTGCACTGACTCTGATTGAGCCGAACAACTGCTCAATGTGGCGCAAAGCGCAACCCCAAGCACAGCCGCTATTGCAGTCGCCACGCTCCCCCGAATCACACGGTCACCGTAGAACAGGAGGCACTCGCGCGGGGAGGGTTCTCCACAGCCCGCGGTTCGACGTCAGTCGGCGATGATGCGCCGCGCGCCCGCGGCGAAGGGGTCGAGCTCGCCCGTCTCCCCCGCGCGGACCGCTCGGCCGCCGATGACGATCATGTAGAAGAGGAACGCCGCGAGCGCGAGGGCGCCGAGGCCGATCTTCACCGGCCAGGGCAGGTTCGACGGGGTGACGAACCCCTCGAGGATGCCGGAGACGAACAAGGAGATCGTCAGCCCGACGGCGATGATGAACATGGCGCGACCGTCCTCGGCGAGCGCCTGCCCCCGGGTGCGCGCGCCGGGCGAGATCCACGCCCAGAAGACGCGCATCCCGGCTGCTCCGGCGACGAAGACGCTCGTGAGCTCGAGCAGCCCGTGCGGCGCGATGTAGAGGAAGAACGTGTCGGCGCGTCCGTAGCCGATGAGGATGCCGCCGGTGAGGCCGACGTTCATCGCGTTCTGCAGCAGCACGTACGGCACGTAGAAGCCGAGGATGCCGAAGGCGATGCACTGCGCGGCGATGAAGGCGTTGTTGGTCCACACCTGGCTGGTGAACGACGCCGCGGGGTTCTCGCTGTAGTAACCGGTGAAGTCCCTGTCGACCAGCTGCTTCAGGTCGTTGCTGTTGCCGAGCGCCGCCTGCACCGCCGGGTCGTTCGCGGACCACGCCCCGTAGGCGGTCGCGACGACGGCGCTGCCGAGGGCGATCCAGAACGTCCACCACCGCACGCGGTACAGCGCGGCGGGCAGCTGCAGCAGGAAGAAGCCGGGCAGCTGGCTGACCACGTTGCGGCCGGTGCCGGTGAACCGCATCCGCGCGCGGGACAGCGACACGGAGAGGCGGTCGCCGAGCGGCACGGCTCCCGCGGTCGTCGTGATCGTCGACAGGTCCGCCGCGCCGTCCTGGTAGCGCAGGATCAGCTCGTCGCTGCCGCGGCCGTCCAGTCGGCGGTCTGCCGCGAGGGCGTCGAGCCGCTGCCACTCCTCCTCGCGAGCGGAGCGCAGGGCGTCGAGGTCCACGGCGCGAGCCTACGGGCTGGGCTGCGGACGACCGGGCAGCCGTGCGGCCCGCGAAGACGGGAGGCGGACCGCCGCGCCTGCCGGACCCGCGCGGGTAGGTTCGGGGCGTGGCTGATGCGGCACTCGACGACCTCGGCATCGTCACCGGCGAAGCGGTCGCCCTCGACGTGCGGCCGACGAGCTGGCCGCTGCGCGCGCTCGGTGCCCTGATCGACTGGCTGTGCGAGCTCGGGCTGTTCCTCGCCCTGATGTTCGGCGTGCTCGCCTTCGGGATCGTGTCCGGCGACGGCGCGATGTCGCGGGCGCTGCTGATCATCGACCTGGTGCTGTCCTTCGTCATCGTGCCCACCGTGCTCGAGACCGCGACCCGCGGCAGGTCGGTCGGCCGGTTCGCCATCGGGTCCCGCATCGTGCGCGACGACGGCGGCGCCATCGCCATGCGGCACGCGTTCATCCGGGCGCTGAGCGGCGTCGTCGAGATCGTCTTCACGCTCGGCGGCCTCGCGGCCGTCGTGGGTCTGCTGAACCGCCGCTCGAAGCGGGTCGGCGATCTGCTGGCGGGCACGGTCAGCCAGCACGAGCGCGTGCCGAGGCCGCCGTCGAACGCGATCGCCGTGCCGGAGTCGCTGACCGACTGGGCGGCGATCGCCGACGTCGGCCGGCTGCCCGACCCGCTGGCCCGACGCATCGCGGCGTTCCTCGCGCAGGCGCCGCGCATGGTGCCCGCCAGCCGGCAGCGGCTCGCGACCGCCCTCGCCGCGGAGGCGGCCCCCTACGTCGCCCCGCTCGTCGAGGCGCCGCCCGAGGAGCTGCTCGCCGCCGTCGCCGCCATCCGCCGCGACCGCGAGCTCACCGCGCTGATGCTCGAGCGGGAGCGGTTCCAGGACCTCGCCGCGACGCTGAACGCCACGCCGCACGGGTTCCCCGACCGCTAGGGCAGCGGCAGCTCCGCCTGCTGCTCGCCGCCGGCCGCGAGCCAGGTGACGTGCACGGACACCTTCCGGCCCTCGACCCGCAGGACCGAGAACGCGAGCGACTCCCCCGGCTGCACCGGCTTCGCGCGCGTCTCGACCGGCCGGACGAGGTGCCGGTCCTCGCCCGCGCCCTCGACGGCGGCCTGCTCGGCGGTCGCGCCGCCGACGTTGACCGCCTCGTACCGCTGGCGCCCGACCGCACGGACCTCGAACCGGGCCGTCTCCGGCTCCTTCCGCCTCGACTTCTCCGGCGCCGCATAGGTGCCGCGGGACCGCGACGGCAGCGGGATCGCGCCGGTCCGCAGCGCCTCCGCCCAGTCCATCGGCGGCGCCTCCTGCGTGCCGGCCGTCACCTGCCCGGTCGCCGACCGGACGGAGGCGGGCGGTTCGGGCGCCTCGACGGGAGGCTCGGGCTGCGACGGCTTCGGAGTCGCGGGCTCGTCCGCCGGAGCGGGCTCGGCGGCGGCCTCCGCAGCGGGCTGCAACCCGGGCTCGGGCTCCGGCTCCGGCTCCGGCTCCGGCTGAGCAACCGGCTCGGGCTCCGGCTCCAATTGAGCATCTGGCTCGGGCTCCGCCTCGGACTCGGGCTCCGCCTCGTGCTCGGTGGCGGGCTCCGCCTCCTGCTCGCGCCCGTGATCCCGCCCGGGTTCGGCGTCCTGCTCCGGCGGCTCCCGCACAGTCTCGGACTCCGGCAGCACCGGAGGAATCGGCTCGACGTCGGGCTCAGGCACGGCCGGCGGCTGCTCCTGTGCGGCAGCGGCGGAAGCGGGCGACAGCGACGAGAACGGCACGGGAGGGGCGTCGACCGTCGGCACAGACGGAACCGGCATCCGCGACGGCAGCATGAGCGGCCCGGTGGGCAGATCGGCGACGTCGCCGATGGAGCGCACCTGCAGGGCGTTCAGGCGGTCGAGCACGTTCTGCGCGGCCCGCGCCGCCTGCTCCGCCTGCGTCCTGGCCTGGAGCGCCGCCTCCTCGGCGGCCGACGCCCGCTGACGGATCAGCGTCGCGCGCCGGAGCGCGGCGGTGCCCTGCACGTACCCGATCACACCGCCGACCAGGCCGAGCACGCCGAGCACCACGGCGACGATCGACGCGATGAGCGCCGCCGACGCCGTCTGATCCACGGAGCAACGCTACCGAGCGGACGCGGGCGCTCGCAGTCCCCGCGGTCGGACGGGATGCTCCGGACCTGGACGCCAGCGGCGCCAGGTCCGGAGCGAGCCAGCGCTCAGTACCGGTAGGTGTCCGGCTTGAAGGGACCGTCCCGGTCGACGCCGAGGTAGGCGGCCTGCTTCTTCGACAGCCGGGTCAGCTTGGCGCCGAGGGCGTCGAGGTGCAGGCGGGCGACCTCCTCGTCGAGCGCGCGCGGCAGGGTCGCGACGGCGACGGGGTACGCCTCCGGGGTGGACCACAGCTCGATCTGCGCGAGCACCTGGTTGGTGAAGCTCATCGACATGACGAACGAGGGGTGCCCGGTCGCGTTGCCGAGGTTCATCAGGCGCCCCTCGGACAGCACGATGATGCTGCGGCCGGTGGGCAGCTCCCACTCGTCGACCTGCGGCTTGATGCGCACGCGGTTCGCGTCCTCGAGCGCCTCCAGGCCGGCGATGTCGATCTCGGTGTCGAAGTGCCCGACGTTCGCCACGATCGCGAGGTGCTTCAGCGACAGCAGGTCCTCGACCGTCACGACCTTGTCGTTGCCCGTCGCGGTGACGACGATGTCGACCTGGTCGGCGACGTCCTTGAGCGGCGCCACCTGGAACCCCTCCATCGCCGCCTGCAGCGCGAGGATGGGGTCGATCTCGCCGACGATGACGCGCGCGCCCTGGCCCTTCAAGGCCGCGGTCGCGCCCTTGCCCACGTCGCCGTAGCCGACGACGTAGGCCGTCTTGCCGCCGATCAGCACGTCGGTCCCGCGGTTCAGGCCGTCGACCAGCGAGTGGCGGATGCCGTAGATGTTGTCGAACTTGCTCTTGGTGACGGAGTCGTTCACCGAGATGGCCGGGAAGAGCAGGTCGCCCTCGCGGTCCCACTCGAGCAGGCGGTGCACGCCGGTGGTCGTCTCCTCCGAGACGCCTCGGATGTCGGAGGCGATGCGCTGCCAGCGCTCGGGGTCGCGGTCCAGCGACCGGCGCAGCACGTCGAGCAGCGCGCGCAGCTCGACCCCGGCGCCGTCCTTCGTCTCCGGCACCCTGCCGGCGCGCTCGTACTGCACGCCGCGGTGCACGAGGAGGGAGGCGTCACCGCCGTCGTCGAGGATCATCGTCGGGCCGATGTAGTCGCCGCCCTCGGCGACGGCCTCGTCGGACCAGTCGAAGATGCGGTCCGTGCAGTCCCAGTACTCCTCGACCGTCTCGCCCTTCCAGGCGAACACGGGCACGCCGCGCGGGTCCTGCACGGTGCCCTGCGGGCCGACGACGACCGCGGCGGCCGCCTCGTCCTGTGTGGAGAAGATGTTGCAGCTCGCCCAGCGGATCTGCGCACCCAGTGCGACCAGGGTCTCGATCAGCACCGCGGTCTGCACGGTCATGTGCAGCGACCCGGCGATGCGGGCTCCCGTGAGGGGCTTCGTCTCGGCGTACCGCTCGCGCAGGGCCATCAGGCCCGGCATCTCCTGCTCGGCGAGGCGGATCTGATGCCGACCCGCCTCCGCGAGGTCGAGATCGGCGACCTTGTACTCGAGGGTCGGACTGGGGGGCTCCGAATCGCGGGACGTGTCCAGAAGACTCATCCGAGCATCATCCCAGAGTCGGCGGGCCGCATGCGCGTCCGCTGCTCGGAGGCTCTGCGGATCCGCGAGCCTCAGGCGTGCAGCTGCTCGTCGGGCGCGCTGATGCGCAGCACCGACCAGCCCTGCGGGGCCGACAGCCGGTCGGCGTGGTGCTCGCACAGGTCGTAGCTGTGCGGCTCGGGCGAGCCGGACAGCGGACCGAGCACCGCCATCGAGTCGGCGTAGACGTAGGTGAGCGTCGCGATCGCCGGCTCGCGACAGGTCTGACGCGAGCAGGGGCGGATCGTCGGCACGGCCGCATGGTAGGCACACCCCTCGCCCGCGTTCTCGTCATGCCGCGGCGCGGCGCGTACCATCGCTCGGCATGGCCCGCTCCCGTCGCGTGTCCCACGCGCCGTCTCCACGAGGCGGGTTCCGGAACCGGCACGGCCGGGGCCTGCGCTCCTCGGTGACCGGGCCGCACCTGCCGGTGCTCCGCACGCGGGCCGAGACGTTCGAGGGCACGGTCGCCGAAACCGCCGACTACCTGCGCGGACTGTGGCCGGAGGACCTGGCGGACGTCTCGTTCGAGATCGCGGGCATCCCCCGTGTGGTCGGTCCGACCGGGCTCGACCGCTGGTGGGTCGACCAGCACGCCCGCCGCGTCGTGCTCTACCGCCTCCCGATCGAGCGCCTGTCGCACCTGCACGTCGACGACGACGCGCACCAGCGGATGTACGTGGAGAGCTGCGTGTTCCGAGCGGTCGCCGAGCTGCTCGGGCGCGACCCGTGGGACCTCGCACCGGACCGGTTCCGCCACTTCTGACGCCGCCCGGAAGCTGACGGTCGGCTGGGAATCGGCGATCGGAGGCCCTCCGAGCCGGATCCTGCTGCGGACTCCCGTCATCCCGCCGGGCCACCCACCCGGCGTCTGCGCCTCCCGATCGGAGCAGCCCGTGCCGACCTCCCGCCTCCGCGCCGCGTTCCTCGTCGTCGCGACCGCCGCCCTGGCCCTGGTGGTCGCGCCCGCGGCGCCGGCCCTCGCCGCGCCGTCCTCGACGGGGTGGGTGCGCGTCGCTCACCTCTCCCCCGACACCAAGTCCGTCGACGTGCGCCTCGTCGCGCTGTCGGGCGGCAGCAAGGTGCTGCGCATCGACGACGTCGCCTACGGCGCCGTCTCGAAGTACTGGTCCCTGCCGACCGGCAGCTACGCCGTCGCGATGCGTCCCGCGGGCGCCTCGCCGGACAGCACCCCCGTGGTGCAGACGTCCGTCGACGTGAAGGCCGGAGGCGCGTCCACGGTCGCGGTGTTCGGCCGGAACGCGGACCTGCGCACCCGCATCGTCCGCGACGCCCTGACCCTGCCGAAGTCCGGCGCCGCTCGCGTGCGCGTCGTCCAGGCCTCGACCGCGTCGACCCCGGTCTCGGTGACGACCGGCGGCTCGGCGATCGTCTCCGACGCCGCGACCACGACGGTGTCGCCGTACAAGGAGGTGCGCGCCGGCCGCTGGACCCTCGACGCCTCGCGCGGCTCGGACCGCACCACCAGCACGATCGACCTGAAGGCGGGGCAGATCGCGAGCGTCTTCGTGCTCGACGACGCCCAGGGCGGCATCGTGCTGCGCCGCGTCCTCGACTCCGCGAGCGTCGGCGGCGTGCCCTCCGGCTTCCTGGCGACCGGCGGCGGCTACCTGGCGCACGAGACGCAGCAGCAGGACGACCTGCTGCTGACGGCGGGCGCCGGTGGCGTGCTCGTCGCCGCGGCGGCCGGCACCGCCCTCGCGCTGCGGCGACGGACCCGTGCGCGCGCCTGAGCGCCGCGCGCTGCTCGCCGGCGCCGTCCTCGCCCTGACGGCGGCGCTCGCGGGCTGCGCGGCACCGTCACCCGCGGCTGCTCCCGCCGCGCGGCCCACGGCGTCCGCCTCCGCCCGACCCGACACGGCGAAGGCGGCCGCGTTCCAGGACCCCGCCGCCGACCCGCAGCAGGCTCGGAGCACGGCGCACCCGGTGCGGATCGTGATCCCGTCGATAAAGGTGGACGCGGGCCTCGTGGACCTGGCCCGGGGCGCCGACGGCGTGCTGGCGGCGCCGCCGTCGAACGAGCTCGACAAGGCCGGCTGGTACGCCAAGGGCACAGTGCCCGGGGACACGGGCCCCGCCGTGATCGCCGGTCACGTCGACTGGGTGGACCGCGTCGCCGTGTTCCACCGCCTCGACGAGCTGCGGGCCGGCGACGCCGTGCTGGTGCGGATGAGCGACGGCTCCACGGTCCGCTTCGCCGTCGACGGCGTCCGCACCGTCTCGAAGTTCCATTTCCCGACCGCATCGGTCTACGGGCCCACGCCCGATGCGCAGCTGCGAGTGATCACCTGCGGCGGCCCGTGGGACGACGCGCGCGACATCTACAGCGAGAACGTGATCGTCTCCGCCTCCGAAGTGGGGTGACCGCGCCCCCGCAGCGGGGGTCGGGGGCGTCCGCTGACGGGGATCCAGGACGTGGCAGGATGCCCAGCGTCATGGGAGAAGCACTGGTGGTCGTGCCCACGTACGACGAGCGGGAGAACCTGCCGATCGTGGTGGCGCGGACGCTCGCGGCGACGGATGACGGCGTGCACCTGCTCGTCGTCGACGACGCCTCGCCCGACGGCACCGGCGAGCTCGCGGACGCGTTGGCGGCGGAACATCCGCGGGTTCACGTGCTGCACCGGACGGGCAAGGAGGGGCTCGGTCCCGCCTACCTCGCCGGGTTCGGCTGGGGCCTCGAGCGCGGGTACGACGCGATCGTCGAGATGGACGCGGACGGCTCCCACCACCCCGAGGACCTGCCGCGCCTGCTCGCGCAGCTCGCGCACCATGACCTCGCACTCGGTTCCCGCTGGGTCCCGGGCGGCCGCGTCGAGAACTGGCCCCGCCGGCGCCTCCTCCTCAGCCGCGGCGGCAACTGGTACACGCGCATCGCCCTCGGCATCGACATCGCGGACGCGACCGGCGGCTTCCGCGCCTTCCGCGCGGACGCGCTGCGGCGGATCCACCTCGACGACGTCGCGTCGCACGGCTACTGCTTCCAGGTCGACCTCGTCTGGCGCGCCCTGCAGGCCGGGCTGCGCGTCATCGAGGTGCCGATCGTCTTCACCGAGCGCGTGCACGGCGTCTCGAAGATGGACGGAGCGATCGTGTCGGAGTCCCTGCGCCTCGTCGCTTGGTGGGGTCTGCGCCGCCGCGTGCAGGCGGCCTTCGAGCTGCTGGTGCACCACCGCCGGCTCCGCTCGGTGCGGGCGAACAGCTCGCGTGCCGACGCGGTCTGACCGCTCCGGATCAGGCTGCGCGGGAGGAGCGGATGTAGCGCTCGACCGCTCGGCTCGCCCCGCGCTTCGCCGAGCGCGCCACCTTGTGCAGCGGCTTCTCGACGAAGCGGAAGAACGCCCAGCCGGTGAGCAGCGCGAGCGGCAGCCCGACCGCGGCGACGATCGGCCAGTTCCAGTCGCCGAGCGCGAAGGCGAGCGTCGCGATCACCGGCAGGTGCACCAGGTAGAGGCTGAAGGAGATCCGGCCGAGGAACTGCGGCACCCGGTGCTCGAGGAACCGGCGCAGCCCGGTCGCGGCGCCCGCGCAGACGACGATCCCGGCCGCCCCGAGCGCCTCCAGGCCGATCAGCGCGTGGCTGCCGTCCGTGCCCATGCGCACGACGGGAGCGAGCAGGAACTCGCCGATCAGCACCAGCAGGCTCACGACGAGGACCACGACCAGCACGCGCTTGGCCCCGCGGGACTCGCTCCACCGCTCGATGGCCTGCAGCCGCACCGCGATCAGGGTGCCGAGGAAGAAGACGGGCAGGTACTCGAGCGGCTGGATGTGCCCGACCGTGCCCGCGACGCCGAGGCCGACCGCGAGCAGGCCGGTCGGCAGCCACCAGCGCCGCAGCACGACGGCGACGACGAGGAAGCCCGGCAGCAGGAGCGAGAAGAGGAACTCCCACTTCAGCGTCCAGAGCACGTTGTCGTACGGGACCACCTGCCCCATCAGGGAGAGCTGCACGACGAGCCGCGGCCAGCTCCAGTCGCTCTGCACCTGTCTCGCCAGCCAGCTGCCGCCCGTGACCTGTGCGGGCAGGCGCGGCACGATCACGAGCAGGATCGTCGCGAACGCGATCGCGGCCCAGGCGGGCAGCAGCAGACGGACGACGCGGCTGGCCACGAGTCCGGGCCAGGAGAAGTCGATGCGCCGCAGCGCCGGCAGCACGACGACCGCGCCGGACAGCACGAAGAACACGAGCACGGCCTCGTGGCCCGCGGTGAGCAGCTTCAGCGGCGTGCGCTCGAGCCACCACCAGACGCTCCAGAGCGCGGGCTCCCCCGACGGCTGGGCCACGGGCTGCGCGACGAGCAGCAGGTGGTGCAGCACGACGATGAAGGCGGCCACGCCGCGCAGCCCGTCGAGGGCGTGGAGCCGCTCGCGGTTCCGGCGCCGGGGCACGACCGGTGTCGCGGCGACCGCTTCGGGATCGCGTTCCGGACCCTGGGTCGACTCCTGCCGCAGCTCGACCGTCATCCGCGGCCGGTCGCCGCGGAGCAGGGGTGCGACGGCATGGGCGAACGGTACCCGACGGGCCCGGCGCGGCGGCCGTGGAGGCGCCGGGCGTCGCCGATGGGCGGTCGCTCCCGTGCAGCGGTCAGCGGGTGATCCGGACCGGCATCGCCTGCTGGTCCGACGCGGCGACCGGGTAGCCGGCGAGCGCGTCGGCGCCCGCATAGCCGACCGCGGCACGGATCCCCTCCGCGTTCCGCAGGACCACCACGCCGCGCTGCACGGGCACCGCGATCGAGCCCTTCGCCGGCACCTGCACGCTCGCGCTCGTGGCTCCGGACAGCCGGACGGTCCGCTTCTCACCGGTGCTCGCGAGCGTCAGCACCGGGGAGGGCGCGTCGACGACCGCGACGGCCACGGTGTCGGAGAGCTCGGGCGCCGCGGCGAACCAGGCGAAGTCGATGCCGCGGGCGGTGGAGGTGGCGGCGGTGCCCGACGGGCTCGAGGACGTGTCCGTCGAAGTGTCGGTCGGCCCATCGCCGCCGACGAGGCCGGCGTCGGTCCCGCCCGCCGAGCCGGCGTCGGAGGCGTCGCCCGAACCGTCGCTCGCGGCCGAGTCGTCCGGCGTCGTCGGCGCGTCCGCGTCGCCGACGACCGCGGTGCGCACGCCCGTGACGACGGGGCGCTCCGCCGCGACCCGGACCGTGTAGGTGCCGTCGGTGAGGCCGGAGACCGGGAAGTCCGTGACCACCCCGCCCGCGACGCGGCGGCCCAGGGTGACGGGACGGCCGCCGCTGTCGGACGTCGCCGTGATCGAGACCTCGGTCGCCTCCGACCCCGGGACGAGCACGCGCACCACGGTCTGCAGGTCGGCGTAGTCGTCGGCGCGCTGCGCCGCCGCGACCGCGGCGGCACCGGCGACCCGCACGCCCGGCACGACCTGCTCGAGCGCGGGCCCGGTCGTCGGTCCAGTCATGTCGAGGCCGCCGGATTCGAGGCCGCGGACGGTGCGCTGCTCGAGCGCGGCGCCGACCCGGCCGCCGGTCGAGGTGACGCGGACCACGGTGCCGCCGGCGGAGGTGGCGACCCCGGCGAGCGAGACGGCCTTGCGCCCCTTCGCCGGCACGACGAGGTCGCTGAAGGAGGCGGTGTCGACGGGCCCGTTCTCGCTCCACACCTTCACGCCGACCTGCGCGGCCACGGGCGACGGGTTCGCGAGCGTGAGCACGGTGGTGCGGCCGGTCGTCGTCGCGCCGGCGGCGAGCCAGAGGTCGCTCTGCGGCACGGTGCAGGAGGTCGCCACGAGTCCTGCGGCGTCGCCCGCGGTCACCTGCTCGACCTGCGCCGCGGCGAGGGCGCCCGCGGAGGTCGCGGCGGGAGCGGTCAGCGCGCGCGGCGCGGCGCCCCCCTCCACCTCGCCGCGGCCGAGGGAGGTCCCCTTCGCCTTGGTGCCGCCGACGGTGCCGCTGATGCGCGTCGGGGCGCCGGTCGCCGTGAGCGCGGCCGCGTCCGACGGGTCGGCGCCGACGGCGACGGCGGGACCCGGGCACACGAGGGACTGCGGCGCGGAGGAGGGCGTGACGACCTGCGCGCGGTCCGCGACGCCGAACGCGGGCAGCTGGCCCACGATCGCCGCGGCGAACACCCCGGCGGTCACGAGGGTCGTGGCACCGATGATGCGACGGTTCACCGCCATGAGCCCACCTCCTCCGGCTGCCGTGTGCCGACGGCCTGCAGCTCGCGGGCCATGGCCTGCTCCGGGGTGCGCACGACCGGCTCGACGCGGGGCTCGATCGAGCGCACGTCCACCCGGGGCGCTCGGACGGCCGCGACGGGGCGGAAGCGCTCGGTGATGCGGGAGGTGGGCAGCGCGAGCAGCCCGGTCACGAGGAACACCGCGGCCTGGATCAGCAGCACGGCGACGCCGAGCGGGCTGCCGGTGTTCGAGGGGCCCTGCAGCATCCGGACGGCACCGGTGGTCGTGAGCGCGCCGAAGCGGTAGAGCGTGCCGTCCGCCGTGGTCGAGACCACGGACAGGAGGGGGTTCGCGCCGAGCGCGCCCCGCGCCTCCGCGAGCGCCGCCGGGGCGCGCCCGCCGGAGCCGGGCTGCAGCAGCACGTACCCGATCCGGTAGGCGTTCAGGCTCGCCCGCAGGTCGTCGCCGGTGGGCTGCACGAGCCCAGCGGACAGGCGCGCGAGCCCGGCCGTCTCCCCGAAGCCCGCGGTGCTCTGCAGGGTGCTGAGCGTCTCGAGCGTCGCGCCCTCGCCGCGCGTGAGGCGGCTGCGGTAGCCGCCGTCCCGCTGCGGCGTGAGCGTGAGCATGCCCAGGTCGGGCGTCTCGTGGCCCTCGGCGGCGACGAGTGCGGGCACGGTCGCCGTGCTGCCGGCCCGCACGTCGGTGGAGCCGAGGAGCACGCCGATCAGGACGGGCGAGACCGCGGCGAGCATCGCGGCGACAGCGGTGAAGCCGACGAGCGCGGAGCCGCCGGCCCGCGCTCGGGCGACGGTGTGGCCCGAGCCTCGGACGGGCAGCCGGGCGGCGGCGGCGAGGCGGTCGAGCCCGGACACGGCGGCCTCGAGCGCGGCGAGCCAGGCGAGGCTGAGCCCCGCGCCCGACCAGGCGGCGACGGGCGTCGAGCCGTCGCTGACGACCTGCAGACGCGTCGCGAGGACGGCCATCAGCAGGCCGCCGACGCCGAAGACCCCGACGCGGACGGGCATGCTGCGCTTCGCCCAGAAGAGCCCGATCAGCGCGAGCAGCAGCAGGGGGCAGCCGAGCGCCCACACGAACGCGGCGGCGGCGCCCGAGCCGAGCCCGAGCGGCGCGGTGAGCGCCTCCCAGGCGTCGATCGCCCACGACGGCCAGCCCGCGGCGAGCTGCAGGGCGGTCGCGACGCCGTCGGGCAGCGCGGACAGGTGCGCCTGGGCAGCGGGAGCGGCGACGGGGCCGGGGTCCGCGAGCACGCCGAGGAGGCGGCCGTGCGTCGCCTGCTCGGCGACCAGAGGCAGGAACAGCACCAGGGTCGGCAGGGGCAGCGGCAGGAGGCGGACGATCCGGCTGCGCTCCCCCCTGCGCACGGCCAGGCCGAGCGCGACGGCGGCGACCCATGACGCGAACAGCAGCGGCAGCAGGCTCGGCGAGCAGGCCGCGATCAGCGCGCCGAGCAGGCCGAGCCACGCGGACGCGGTCCAGGAGGTGCGGACGCGGAAGGCGGCGAGCAGCACGAACGGCGCCGCGAGGTGGACGAGCACCCCGCCGATCCGGCCGGTGTCGAGCGCGACGACGAGCGTCGGCGCCGCGGCCCAGAGCAGTCCGCCGACGACGCGCAGGGGGCGACGGCGCGTGAAGCGGGCGGTCGCGAGCCAGCCGCCGGCGGCGGCGATCGGCAGCGCGAGCAGCCAGAGTCCCACCACGGCGGCCGACGGGTGCCAGAACGTGAGGGAGCCGAGCACGGCGAGCACGGCGGCGAACGGGTCCGCGGGGCCGACGAAGCCGCCGCCGAGCGGGTGGATGCCCCAGCCGACGTTCCGCCACAGCGAGTCGAAGCTCCCGAGCGGCAGCAGCTGCCCGCCGGTCAGCGCATCCGCACCGACGAGCGGCTGGAAGAGCACGGCCGAGAGCGCGAGCATCGCGAGCACCGTCGCCATCCCGCCGCTCGTGAAGAAGTGGAGGGACTCCTCCCGGTTCGCAGGGCGCCCGTTGTCCCGGGCGAGCGCGCGGCGGTGCCGCACCTCCCGCCAGGTCTGGCGGAGCGGCGCGATCGAGCTCCAGCCCGCCCGCCGGTCGCGTGCGATCCGGGCTCGCGAGCGCGCGATGGCGGCGAAACGGGTGCCGAACACGACGACGGCCGCGAGCAGCTCGGCCGGTGCGGAGCCGGGCGCCTTGCGCAGGATCTGGCCGACGGCCCGGACGACGCCGAGCGGCAGGATCGACAGCCAGTGCAGCGGGACGAGGGGCAGCGCGGCGTAGACGAGTCGACGGTGCAGCTGCGCCTCGCGCCGCAGGAGCACGCGCCGGGCCTCCGTCGTGGACGCGCCGAGCAGCCGGGTGCCGGGCGCGTCGGCGCCCGCGGACAGCACGCGGGCGTTGGGGACGAGCTGCACGCGGTGGCCGGCGAGGCGGACGCGGACGCAGAAGTCGAGCGCGTCGTCGATCGCCGGCAGCGCGCGGTCGAACCCGCCGAGCTGCTTCCAGACGTCGGAGCGCACGAGCATGCCGCCCGCCGCGACGGCGAGCACGTCGCTGTGCCGGTCGTACTGCGCCTGGTCGAGCTCGGGCTCCGCCATCTCGACCGCGGTGCCCCAGGGGGTCATCGTCTCGCCGAAGGCGTGGAGGTAGTCGGGCGCGTCCCACTGCATCTGCTTGGGACCGGCGACCGCCACGGAGGGGGCCGCCTCGACGGCGTGGAGCAGGCGCTCGAGCGCGGACGGCTCGGGGGCGTTGTCGCCGGCGAGCAGCCAGAGCCACTCCTGCTCGGACGGCTCGATGCCGGCGGACTTCACGCCGGTCTCGGCCGCGTGGCCGAAGGCGGCGCGCACCGCGACGCGGGCGTGCACGGTCGGCTCGACGCCGTCGATGATCGTGCTCGTGACCGGGCTGTTCCCGAGCTGCACGACGACGAGGCGGTCGGGCAGCCGCGTCTGCATCGTGATCGCATCGAGGGTGTCACGCAGATGGTCGGCCCCGTCCGCCGCGATGAGGATCGCGGTGACAGATCTCGGCACCGCATCACGCTAGGCGCCTGCCCACCTACCCCCGCTCCGCCGCGCCGTGCGCCCTGCCTATGAATAGGACTCTGCGGCGACGCCCCCTGCGCTGTCGGCCCGATCGCACCGGTCCGGCTGAAGCGGCGCGGCATCCTTATTCGCCTCTCGCGCCCGCCGGAGGCGCGAACCGCGGTCCGTTCAGGACCGCGAAGCGCCAGAGCTGCGCCGCAGCGGCGGCGGCGCAGCAATGAACACAGGCGCGGCCCGTTCAGGGTCGCGAAGCGTCACAGCCGCGCCGCAGCGGCGGCGGCGCGGCAATGAACAGCAGAGGCCACGGACCGTCATGGTCCGTGGCCTCCGCCGATGCGTGTGGGTGCCGCTCAGGCGATCTTGCGCAGCTTGCGGCGCTCGCGCTCCGACATGCCGCCCCAGATGCCGAAGCGCTCGTCGTTCTGCAGCGCGTACTCGAGGCACTGGTTCTTGACCTCGCAGGAGGAGCAGATCTTCTTCGCTTCGCGCGTCGATCCGCCCTTCTCCGGGAAGAACGCCTCAGGATCGGTCTGCGCGCACAGCGAGTCGGCCTGCCAGCTCAGCTGGTCGCTCTCGTCCTCGACGATGCGACGGACCTTCGGAACGCCGAGCTCGACCGGGTCGACGAACCAGTCGGTCGGAACGGAAGCCTGGAAGGGGGAAACGGTCATGAAAGATCGTCCTCTCGTTGCTTCCAGGGCCCCGCGCCCCGAAAGCGTGGGAGTAATTACACACAGGTCATTCGGAACGATGCAAGACCGAATGCGTGCATCGTCAAGGCCGGCTTGCACGCTGTGCTGAACCTGTGAGCGCCCCCGCCAACGGGGTGCGCCCGGCCCACGGAAGGCTTGGGATCACCTGGAACCCACCGCGCTGATCAGGTATTTCTGCCGAATGCGGTCCGTGGAACCTCGACTTCGGCACCAACCCTCAAGGCGGGCTCGAATGCTGGCGACACGCCGATAACGACAGTCGGCTTGTAACATGACCGTTACAAACGAGCATCGGCGAGTCGCACCGTGTTCGAATACGGATTCGATGGATGCCGAATGCGGAACCTTCGGGACCCCCCCGAACAGGGGGGATGAATCCCTTATCGGCGCGATATCACAGCCGAATAACGGGTGTCGAATCCGACACGCCGGTCAGGCGCCGCGGCGGGCTTCCCAGGCTGACGACACCATGTCGCGCAGCGAGTGCCGCATCGACCAGTCGAGGTCGCGCGCCGCGAGCTCGCCCGACGCGACGATGCGCGCGGGGTCCCCCGGCCGCCTCGCCGCCACCTCCGGCTCGAAGTCGATGCCCGTGACCTCGGCGACGGTGCGCATGATGTCGCCGACGCTGACGCCGTCCCCGGAGCCCAGGTTGTAGACCGGCTCGACCGGCTCGTCCGCCGCGAGTCGTCGTGCCGCCGCCACGTGCGAGAGCGCCAGGTCCGCGACGTGGATGTAGTCGCGCACGCAGGTGCCGTCGGGCGTCGGGTAGTCGTTCCCGTTGATCCTCGGCGTGCGGCCGTCCAGCAGCGCGTCGAACACGAGGGGGAAGAGGTTGTGGGGGCTGGTGTCGCGGATCTCTTCCGTCCCCGAGCCCACCACGTTGAAGTAGCGGAGGGACGTGTGCCGGAGCCCTGCCGCGCGGCCCTGATCGGCGAGCAGCCATTCGCCGATGAGCTTCGACTCGCCGTAGGGCGATTCGGGGTGCTTCGGCGTCGCCTCGGTGACGAGGTCGACGTCGGGGGTGCCGTAGACCGCGGCGGAGGAGGAGAACACGATCCGGCCGACGCCGGCGTCCGCCATCGCGGCCAGCAGCGTCGCGGTCGCGGTGACGTTCTGCGCGTAGGTGTGGAGCGGACGCTGCACGGAGACGCCCGCGTACTTGAAGCCGGCGACGTGGATGACGCCGTCCACGTCGTGCTCGGCGAAGGTCCGCTCGAGCAGCTCGCCGTCGAGGACGGAGCCGCGCACGAAGGTCACGCCCTCCGGCACGAACGCCCGGTGACCGCTGGACAGGTCGTCCACCACCACCGGCGTGATGTCGGCGTCGCGCAGGGCCCGCACGACGTGCGCTCCGATGTATCCGGCGCCTCCGGTGACCAACCACGTCATGTCGGCGACCCTAGCCTCGGCGCCCGCCCGAGCAGCGGGAGCCATGCCGTGCTCAGAGCAGGAGGGTCGACCAGACCCACGCACCGGCAGCCGCACCCGCGGCCAGCATCGACACGAGGACGAGCGCGGACGCGTCGAGCACCGAGCCGCGTGCCTCCGCCGGCCGGGCGCCGGGGCTCGCCACGGCGGCCTGCGCCTCCGCGAACGTGCGGAAGACGCCGATGGGCTCGCTGTCCGCGCCGGCGGCGAGCCAGCGCCGTCCGCGCTGGACGGTGCCGAGGTGGCGGCCCTCGCGTCGGGCCGCCCACAGATCGGCGCTGAGCGCCCGCCAGGACACGTCACCCCCGGCGGCGGGGTCGGAACGGGACGAGGACGTCTGCAGGGCGGGGACCTGCGTCGCGGTGATCGTCATGCGGCTCCTTCCACCTCCAGCACGCTATTGCGCACCTCCGACAGGGTGGATGAACAGGGGATGAAGGGAGGATCGGGAGCGTGTGCGGACGCTATGTCGTGACGAAGGCCGTGACGGACCTGCTGCCCGAGCTGCTGCACGGGCTCGGCGGGCTGCCCGACGACTACAACGTCGCGCCAACGACGATGGTCCCGGTCGTGCGAGACCGGCACGGCGACCGCGAGCTGCCCGCGGTGAGGTGGGGCTTCCTCCCCCCCTATGCGAAGGACGCGAAGCAGCGCCCGCAGCCCATCAACGCGCGGATCGAGACGGTCGCCACGTCCGGGATGTTCAAGCGCGCGTTCGCGCGCCAGCGCTGCATCGTGCCCGCCCTCGGCTACTACGAGTGGGTCGTGACGCCGACCGGCAAGCAGCCGCACTACATCCACGCCCCCGAGGCGGGCCTCGCCATGGCCGGCGTGCTGAGCGCGTGGGCCGACCGCAGCCGGTCCGAGGACGACCCGGACCGCTGGCTGATCTCGATGGCGCTCATCACCCGCGACGCCCACGTGGCGCCGGGCGAGGTGCACGACCGGATGCCGGCGTGCCTGTCGCCCGCGGGGTACGAGGCGTGGCTCAGCGAGGACGCCTCCTCCGCGGACCTGCTGGACCTGCTCGAGGACGAGTCCCTGGCGGTCGCGCGGACCCTGCAGCACCACGAGGTCAGCCGCGACGCCAACAGCGTGCGCAACAACGGCCCGGGCCTCATCCACCCGCTGCCGCCCGCCGCGTAGCGAGCGGGAGACGGGCAGGGCTCAGCGTGCGGTGATCGCCGCGATGACGTCGACCGTGTCCTCCCAGCCCTCCACCGCGATCGTGGGGACGCCGAGCGCCTTCACCGGGTAGTCGTTGCCGTCCGGGTCGAGGCGGTCGCCGACGAACAGCGTCTCCTCGAACGGGACGCCCGTCAGCTCCGCCAGGCGCCGCATGCCGTACGCCTTGTCGATCCCCCGCCGGGTGATGTCGACGGAGGTGGACCCGCCGCTCCGCACCTCCAGGTCGGGCAGCCGGTCCTGCACCGCCGCGCGGATGCGGTTCTTCTTCTCCCCGGTGGGGTCCCACGCCTTCTTGGCGTCGAGCGGCGCGCGCTGCCCGAGCGCGGAGTAGGTGATCTGCGACCCGCGGTCCTCGAGCGCGGGCCCCCAGGTCTCCTCGGCCCAGAGCCCGAGCCGCTTCGTCTCCTCCTCGACCGCGGCCGTGGCGCGCTGCTTCTCGTCGTCGGTGAGGTCCTCCGCGTACACGCAGGTGAGGCCGTCGGAGGTGACGCGCCAGTACTGGGTGCCGCAGGTCGGCATGAGGTGCAGGCGCACGGCGAGCTCGTCGGGCAGCTCCCCGAGCCGCTCGACGACCTGCGTCCGGAACTGCTCGATCTGCCCGCCGGAGATGACGCAGACGTCGGACACCGCGAGCAGGGTCAGCAGCGCCTCGCGCACGGGGTCGGGCAGCGGCGCCTTGGACGGCGCGAGCGTGTCGTCCAGGTCGAAGGCCGTCATCCTGGGGCGCGCGGGTACGGGATCCACCATGCGGCCACGGTAGGGCACGGGGTCCCGGACCTGACGGAACTGGGGACTGCCGTTTATCACGGCGATCGTGTAAGCGCCCCACCTCGAGGTCACGAATACGTAACGGCGCGCTGTAGGGTGACCCTGCGTAGTTGCGGTGGCCCCTCTTCGGGGGAAACCATGAGCACGTCCTGAGCCCACGGTAATGACGCCCGAGCTCACCGCCTTCGCCACGCCGCTCTCCCAGGCGGCCTCATGTGACAGAGGATTCATGGAATCAGGAGCCCTTGGCGACGCCGTGCCCGATGGCCGGTTGACCCTCACGCGACCGAGCGCCTTCGGCGCCTCCGCGTTCGCCACGCCGGACCTCACGGTGCCCGTGCAGCGCATCGGATGGCGCCGGGCCTACCGTCTCTCCCTCGCAGGGACCGACCTCGCTGCGATCGTCGCGTCTCTGCTCATCGCGCAGACGGTGAACGACCTGCGCATCCAGCCTCAGACGCAGTACACCGTCTGGGGCATCGCACTCGGGATCGTGTGGCTCGTGATGCTGGCGGCGATCCGATCTCGAGAGGTGCGCGTCCTCGGCGCCGGTACGACGGAGTACCAGCGGGTCGCGAAGGCCACCGGCATCGCTTTCAGCGCGTTCGCAGTGATCATGGTGCTGTTCAAGCTCGACGTCGGACGGGGCTATCTCCTCGTCGCCCTCCCCGTCGGCCTGGCGCTGCTGCTCGCCGAGCGGTTCCTCTGGCGGTCTTGGCTGATCGCGCGCCGCCGCGAAGGGCTCTGCCTGATCGGCGCGGTCGTCGTCGGCAACCACCAGGACGCGACCCGGATCACGAACGAGATGATCAAGCACCATCACGCCGGGTACCGACCGGTCGGGGTGGCCTACACCGATGGCACAGGGGGCAGCGAGTTCGCGGCGTTGGACGGCAGGAACCTGCCTCTCGTCGACTACGGCACCCTTTCGGACACCGTCCGCGCGACCCACACCCGCGCGGTCGTGGTGGCGGGCGAGCTGCCCGGTGGCCGTGAGGCGATTCAGGACCTCGGATGGAGGCTGGAGAACTCGAAGACGGAGCTGATCCTCACCTCCCAGCTGACGGATGTCGCCGGTCCGCGCATCCACATGCGCCCGGTCGACGGCCTGCCGATGCTGCACGTCGACCTGCCGCAGTACGCGGGGCTGAATCACACCGTCAAGCGGGGCATCGACCTGCTGCTCGCCGGGATCGCCGTCGTCCTGCTCTCCCCGGTCCTCGCGATCGTCGCGCTCGTCGTCTTCCTCGAGGACCGCGGGCCGGTGCTGTTCCGGCAGGAGCGCATCGGGATCGCCGGCGAGCGGTTCACGATGTTCAAGTTCCGCAGCATGGTGGTGGACGCGGAGGCGCGTCTCGCGCTGCTCGCGAAGCAGAACCAGGGCGCCGGTGTGCTGTTCAAGATGAAGGACGACCCGCGCGTCACCCGCGTCGGCGCGTTCATCCGGCGCTACTCGCTCGACGAGCTGCCGCAGCTGTTCAACGTGCTGAACGGCACCATGAGCCTGATCGGTCCCCGTCCGCCGCTGCCGCGCGAGGTCGCGGCCTACGAGGGCCGCGTGAACCGGCGCCTGCTCATCAAGCCGGGCATCACCGGGCTGTGGCAGGTCAGCGGACGTTCCAACCTCTCGTGGGAGGAGAGCGTGAAGCTCGACCTCTACTACGTGGAGAACTGGTCCGTCACGACCGACTTCATGATCCTGCTCAAGACCGTCCGAGCGGTCTTCGGCAGCGACGGCGCGTACTGAGGGCTGCCTCCGGATGAACCCTGCTGCCGTCTCAGAACGGCGGCAGGGCGGCGCTCGCGCGCGAAGACCCCATTGGCGGACGTCCTCGGCCGACGGGTCAGTACCAGCGCCCGGCCCCCGTCGATCCGACGAACCGCGAGGCACGACGTCGTCACGCCCGCCCGTGGCCGTCTGAGGCGCGAAGCCGGGAGACCCGGAGCGAGCCGACGGGTCGAGCGACCACCGTCGGTCGCGAACCATTTCGACGCCGCCGCCGAGCCGCGCCCTGGACACCGTCGACGCGCCCGCTACGCTGCTGGCCTAAGCCCCGCCACGGGCACTGGAAGACGGAGGCGAACCGAACGATGCCCTCGCCCGCGATCGCTCCCCTCCGCGTCGGTCTCGTCGACGACCACGAGGTCATCGCCGCCGCCGTGCACGCCGCGCTCCGACAGACCAGGGAGCTCGAGCTCGTCGCCTCCGCGCCGACCGTCGACGGCCTCTTCGCCCGCGCGGCCGGCCGCCTGCACCTCGTGGTGCTGGACCTCCGGCTCGCCGACGGCTCCTCCCCCGCGAACAACGTCGAGCGCCTCATCGGCGCCGGCTGCAACGTCATCGCCTTCACGAGCGGGGAGAGCCCGTACCTGCTGCGCGCCGTCGCCCGCACGCCGGTGCTCGGCATCGTGCGGAAGAGCGAGCCGCTGCACGCGCTGACGAACGCGCTCATGCGCGCCGCCTACGGGCAGCCCGTGGTCACCGCCGAGTGGGCCTCCACCCTCGAGAACGACCCCCTGATCACCGACGCCCGCCTGTCGCGCCAGGAGCAGCGGATGCTCGCGCTCTTCGCCGACGGCAACACCGCGCAGACGGTCGCCGACGAGGCGGGCATCGCCGTGTCCACGATCGAGGACTACGTCCGACGGATCCGGGCGAAGTACGCACGCGCCGGGCGCCCAGCGGTCACGAAGGTCGACCTCTACAAGCGCGCCGTCGAGGACGGATTCCTCCCCGCTCCGAACGAGCAGTGAACGCCGCGGCCGAGCCGCGCCTCCCGCGGACGACCCCGCCGGATCTGCCCGCGCCGACCACGCCCTCCCTCGTCCGGCGCATCGCCGGTGAGCGCGCGCAGGAGCGGGTGTACCGCTCGCTGTCCTTCGCCTTCCTGCCGGGCGGCGTGCTCTTCGGGGCGCTCGCCGCCCCCGGCGCGATGGATCAGCACGCGCTCTGGCCCCTCTGGTGGACGATCTCCGCCCTGGTCATCGGGCTGGTCCCGTCGCTCGCGATGGGCATCGGCGCCTTCCTCGTGCCGCTCAGGACGCTGCGCCTCCTCGCCCGCATCAACCTCGTCGGCACGCTCGCGGTGCTCGCGTCCATCCCGTTCGTGATCATGCCCGTGCACAGCCTCACCGTGCCCATCTGGTTCGCGGACATCTCCGGGCTGGGCCTGATCTCCGCGGCGCTCGCCGCCGAGCCGTGGATGGCGGTGCTCGGCGCCGCGGCGGGCGCCGTGCTCACCGTCGTCGACCGGCTCGCCCTCGACGGGCTGCCCGGGCTCGGGTCCGGACTGCAGACCGGGCTGTACGTGCTGCTGATCACGCTGACCTTCGTCGCCCTGGGCGTCTCCAGCCTCGCCGCGGCGCGCGCGGCCGACGTGGCGGAGGCGGCCGCGGAGGAGGCGACGGCGTCGGCCGCGTCGGACGCGGCTCGCGAGCGGGAGCGGTCCCGCATCAACGAGCTCGTGCACGACCGCGTGCTCGCCACGCTGCTGACCGCCGCCCGCGAAATCCCGGACAGCGGCGGCTTGGAGCGCCAGGACGCGCAGCGGGCGCTGGAGGGGCTGCAGGCGCTGCTCCGCGACGACCGCGAGCCCGCCGACATCTCCGGCGAGGACCTCCTCTGGAAGGCGCAGGCGGCGACGACGGCGCTGCTGCCCGAGGCGCTGTTCAACTACGAGCTCGACGACGACGCGGAGGACCTGCCCGGCGCCGTCGCCGACGCGCTCGTGGACGCGGCCGAGGAGGCCATGCGCAACTCCCGCCGCCACGCGGGCGAGGCCAATCGGACGGTGCACGTGCGCATCGGTCGCCGGTCGGCCGACATCGACGTGCTCGACGACGGCCGTGGCTTCGACCGGGTGACGGTGCCCCCGGGGCGCCTCGGGCTGAACGACAGCATCGAGGGGCGGATGCGGGCGCTGCCGGGCGGCTCGGCGGTCATCGTCTCGCAGCTGGGCGTCGGCACGCGGGTGTCCGTGCGGTGGGCTGCGCCGTGAGCGGCACCGACGTCGTGAGCGGCCGGGAGCGCGTCCTGCAGTCGCTGCTCGGCGGCGGCACGGCCTACTTCGCCCTCTTCGTGACCGTGCACGTCGTGCTCGCGCTCACGTCGAACGGCACCGACGCGTGGGACGTCGTCGCGCTGGCCCTGGTCGTCACGCCGCAGTGGATGCTGATCCGCCGCAGCACGTTGGCGCTGTCGCGCGGCCTCTCCGTCGGCATCGCCGTCCTCGCCTTCGGCGCGTCGATCGCGGGCCTGCTGTCGATCGCGACGATCGCGCGCCCCGACGGGTACGACGCCTGGTTCCTCGGCGGGGTCGCCTTCGACCTGCTGGGGCTGACGGTCGTCGGCCGCTTCGGCACCGCCTGGATCACCATGGCGGCGGTCGTCCTCGCCTGCGTCGGCTGGGCGGTGCTCGGCGACCGCCCCGTCGACGTGGGCGTCGCGCTGATCGTGCGGCACATCGCGACGCTCGCGGTCGGCACGGCGCTCGCCGTCAGCCTGCGCCGGTCGAACGCCGCCTCGATCGCGTTCCGAGCCGTGCAGCGGCGGCGGCGGATGGAGGAGGACGTCGCACGAGCCCGCGCTGGAGCCCGGCGCAGCGCGGTGGAGCAGGTGCTCGAGCAGGCGGGTCCGACCCTCCGCGCCATCGCGGGCGGGCGCCGGTTCACCTCGGAGGACCGCCGGCAGATGCTCGTGCTCGAGGGCGCCCTGCGGGACCAGATCCGCACGCCCCGCCTCAACGCCTCCGAGCTCCGCAGCGTCACGGACGCCGCGCGCCGTCGCGGCGTGAACGTGCTGCTGCTCGACGAGGCGGACCGGGCGAGCACCGCGTCGCGCGCCCGGGCCGTGCTGTGGCTGGCGGCCCGGCTCGAGCAGACGGCCGAGGGCAGATTCGTCGGCCGTCTCCGTGATCACGAGGACGGCGGGGTGCGCGTCAGCGCGGTCTGCGACGAGGCCGGGGAGGCCGCGGTCTTCGACTGACCGGCTGCCTGAGGCGTCAGCGGCGGACGCGCACCGGAGCCGTCGCGGCGGGCGCCGTCACCCGCTGCATCCCGAACCCGCCGTACGGCGCGTCCTCGTGGTCGCGGGCGTGGATGACGCCGCCCGCGAGGAACGCGACGGCGACCGCGGCGAGGGCCCAGACGGCGGCGATGCCGAGGACGACGAGTGCGACGAGTGCGACGGTGAACACGTGTGCTAGTCAGGCACGCCTGCCTGAACGACTCCTTCGCACACGGTGCGACTAGTGGGAGAAGAGGTGCAGCACGATCGGGCCCACGTCCGTGGTGGCGCCGTCGCTGAGGCTGAAGCTGCCGGTCGGCGGCGCGAAGTACCAGGGGCCGTCCAGCGCGGGCGCGGTGCCGCGGAAGGAGTCCGCGTCGTACTCGTAGGTGCCGGGCCGGAGGCCGTCGATCTCGACCCTGCCGCCCGACGTCCTCGGACCGAAGCGCACCTCGTCCCCCTCCGCGTCGACCGCGCTGCCGGTGATGGCGGGCACCCCTGCGCCGCTCGAGATGAACCAGCCCTTGAACACGGCGGGCCGAGGTCCGGGCTGGAGGTCGAGCAGCGGCTGGTCGGCGCTCACGACGACCCCGACCGGGGAGGACGCGGTCCGGTCGGTCGCACCGACCACCACCGGGTAGGCGCCCGGCACCAGCCCCTGCACGGCGTAGGCGCCGGAGGAGTCGATGCTGCCGGAGCGCTGCAGCAGCGCCGAGTCGCCGACCGTCACGCGGCCGCCGCTCGCGCCGGAGACCGTGCCGCTCAGCGTCAGGGCCGGCTCGTCGACCGCGACGTCGGCGACCGCGGCGGTCGTCTGCGCCGTCGCCGTCGTGCTGCCCATCTCGGCGAGCGTGGCGTCGTCGGGCTGCGTGACCGCCCAGATCCGGTAGCGGGTGCCGGGGACGAGCCCCGCGACGTCGTAGCGGCCGTCGGCGCCGGCGCTCGCGGTGCGGACGACGCGGCCCGTCGCCGCCTCCTCGACCACCACCCGGACCGGTGCCGCATCCGTGCCGGTGATGGGCGACGGGCGGGAGACGACGCCGGTGATGCGGCCCGCCTCCTGCACCTCGGTGGAGACGCTGACCTCGCCGAGCACCTGCGGCACGGTCGCCGTGAAGGTCTGCGGCAGCACCGAGTCCGCGGTGCGCTCGACCGGTTCGAGCGCGACCCCTGCCGGCGTCGAGGGGGTCGCGGAGGCGGTCGCGGTCGGGGTCGTCGGACCCGGGGTCGGCGTGCTGGTCGCCCCGGGGATCGGCACCTCCACGGCCGAGGCGGATGCGGAGCCGGCGTCGGGCAGGTCGAAGCGGCCGACCTCGACCGAGTAGTCCCCCGCGGCCACGCCTGCGAAGGACCAGTCCCCGCTCGCCGAGGTCCGGGTGGAGGCGAGGACCTCGCCCTGCCGCTCGAGCAGCACGGGCACGCCCTCGCCGACGGCGCCCGACGTCGCACGAGCCGTGCCGAGCACCGTGGCCCCCGGCTCCGGCGTCGGCAGGGTCACCGTCGTCGTCGCCCCGCCGCGCACGACCGCGTCGGCGACCGTGGGCAGGCCGGGCGACCTCGGCACGAGCACGACGCCGTACTGCCCCGGCGTGAGGAGCCGGGAGCGGAAGCGCGACCGGGAGTCGAGCCGCAGGGTCTCGACCACGGAGTTGTCGGCGCGCCGGATCTGGACGGCCCGCAGGCGGTCGGCCTTCACCGGGCTCGTCCCGCCGATGCGGCCCGCCCGCTGCAGCCGGAAGTGGACCTGCTCCGCGCCGTTCGCGAGGCTGCGTCCGGTCGCGGTGGGCCGCCCCTGGTACAGCGGCGACGCCGGCGAGCCGGCGGGCTCCGAGCTGACGATGCCGCGGACCACGTGCTCGCCGTCGATGTCGAGGATCGTGTGCTGCGAGTCGGGCGTCGTGCCGGCGTAGGCGTAGCCGTCGACGGTCGCGGGCACGTCGAAGGTGAAGCCGCCGTTCGCGTCGGTCCGGGTCGGGTTGACGGGCTTCCCGGCGGTGGTCCAGAACCCGACGGGGAAGAACGGGAGGGGCTTGCCGTTCAGCGTGACGTCGCCGCGCACGGTGACGGTCTCGCCGGAGTTCGCCGTGACGGCGGGCAGCAGGGCGGCCGCGACGATGACGACGCCGATCGCGAGCATGGCGAGCAGGTCGAAGCCCCGACCGCGCCGTGGTCGCGCGACGCGTGCCGCGACCTCGCTCATCGTGCCCCCGTCCGCCGCGCCGCCCCCGGAGCGCGTCGGGAAGCAGTCAAGCAGCCCGCGAGGCGGCCGTCGCGTGCCGGCCCGGCGATGGGCGGCAGGACCCCGGGTCGCGAGGAGACGATCGCGGTCCGCGGCCGCGTGGGCATCGCCGGTCCGTCGCTCGACGCGGGCGCCACGACGGGAGCGCCGAGGCGGACACGCCGACCGGGCGGACACGCGGTCGTGTCGCACCCCCGGACGGGGGCCCCGCTCCGATACACATGGAGCATGTGGATCGCGCTCGTCGTCGGCATCGTGGCCGGCTGGGCCCTGCTCGCCGTGCTCGTCGCGCTGGCCATGGGCCGCGCCGTCCGCGTCGCCGAGCAGCGGCGCCCCAGGGCCCGGCGCCCCGCGAGGACGGTGCTCGGCCGCACCGTGCAGCTGATGACCGGGCAGATCCCCGTGATGGGCGCCCGCACGCTGAAGGCCGTGACCGGCGCCGTCCCGATCATCCGGCCGCGCAACGGCTGACCGCTCACGCGGGGTCGACCGTCAGCCGCAGGCGCACCCCGCGCCCGAGCTCCACGCTGGCGCCGCCGGCGATCGGCGCCGGTGCCTCGAGCGGTGCGCCGTCGAGCAGCGTCCCGCCCGGTGAGGTGCCCGGCACCGCCCACCAGCCGTCGGCCCGCGCCTCGATCACGAGGTGGTCGCGGCCGACGCCCGGGCGGTCGAGCACCAGGTCGTTGTGCCGACCGCGGCCGATCCGGAGCACGCCCTCCGCTGGCGTGACCGCGCGCACGTCGGTGCCGTGCACGACGACCAGGTCGCCGAGCAGACCGGTTGCCGGGTAGACCGCCGTCGTCGACGCGTCCGCGTCGGCGAGCATCGCACGCGGCAGCACGTCCGTGACGGCCTCGTCGGGGCGCTCCGCCGCGGGCGGGCGGACCGGTGCAGGGCGGGTCGGCGCGCGTGGCGGCTCGGCCGTCACCGGGGCACGGGTGGTCGAGCGCACGAAGACCTGCCGAGGGCGCAGGCTGATGTCGCGCTCGATGCGCACCTGCGGGTCGGCGCCGACGATCCAGCCGCCGCGGCCGGTGAGGTCGCGGTAGTACTCCGCGAGGTCGCGCTCGGCGACGTCGATGCCGAGGGCGGCCCCGATCGCGTCGTGGTCCTCCGGGCTCACGTGCACCGTGAGCGCCTCGGCGGCGACCCGGCGCCCGGAGGCGGTGCGCTGCGACACGCGCTGCAGCCGGCGGGCGAGCGCGCGCTGGGCGTCGACCCCCTCCCGCCGTCTCCCGGGCGTCAGTCCGTCGACGACGAGCCGGCCCGCGCTGCGGAGGCCGGATCCCGTGATCCCGCCGACGGCGCGCAGGACCAGCGCGACGGCGCCCGCGCCCACGAGCAGGCCGAGCGCCAGGCCGAGCCAGAGCCACCCCATGGCCGCAGAGTATGCAGCGCCCGCTTATGCGCGCATCGGCCGAGCGGCGGAGATGCGGCCCTGAGCCGACGGACCCGATCCGCTACCGTCGCGGAGCGGGCGCCGATCCGGCCGCCGCACACGGGAGCGATCGAGGACGCCATGGCGAAGCTGACGATGCGGCTCCTCGACGGGCCGCTCGCGGACGGCGCGAAGGTCGTCACCTCGATGGACTCGAGGATCCGCCCGGTGCTCGCCGGCGGCGGCCGCACGACGCTGCGATGCGGCTCGTGCGCCTTCCCCGTCGCGCGGCGCATCGATCCCGAGTCGGTCCGCGGGCTCGTGCTGCGCTGCCCGCGCTGCCACCGCGACAACGCGCTGCCGGACTGACCCGGCCCCCTCGTCCCGCCGCCCCCCTGAGGGACGGCGGCCCTCGGCGTACCCGCCGATCCGCACGAAGAAATCAGTAACTTCGTAATCCCGATGTCATCTACGTATGCGAAGGTGGTGTCACCCGTTCGGAGGGGACCGAGCGGGGCCGACGGTCCGGTCATCCGGCCTCCGTCGGGTTCGGGGGAAGCCGGGAGGCGGGGACATGACGAACGGATCGACTGGCGAGGGCGCGGACCGGGTGGCCATCGGGGACATCTGCTGCGACGCCGTGGACTACCGCGGCGCCGTGCAGCAGATCGACGACTTCGTGCGATCGGGGCGGCCGCACCTGGTGCTGACCCCGAACATCGCGCAGGTCCGGCAGGCGAGCAGGCTGCCGGAGGTCGCGGAGGCGTACCGCTCCGCGAGCATGTCCACCCCGGACGGCTGGCCGATCGCCGCGGCGCTGCGCGTGCTCGCGCATCGGCGCCGCCAGGGCCGCGTGACGGGGTCCGACCTCACGCCGCTGCTCTGCCTCGGCGAGTACCGCGTCGGGCTGATCGGCGGTCGGGACGACTCCGCGGAGCGCGCGGCCGCGCGGCTGCAGCAGCGCAACGCCGACCTCGACGTCGGGCTGATCGAGCCGGCGGAGCCGGGCGAGCTGTCCGACCCCGCACGACGGGCCGACCTGATCCGCCGGATCGTGGCGGCGGACCTCGACCTCGTCTTCCTCGGCGTCGGCGTGCCGAAGCAGGAGCGCCTGGCGCTCGAGCTGCTGCAGGAGCTCGACCACGGCGTGGTCCTCTGCGTCGGCGCGACGATCGACTTCCTCGCCGGCGCGGTGCAGCGCAGCCCCGCCTGGGTGCAGCGCGCGGGGCTGGAGTGGGCCTACCGCATCGCGGTCGAGCCGAAGCGGATGTTCGGCCGGTACGCGTCAGCGCTGCCCTTCTTCGTCTGGCAGTTCGGGCGCGCCCTGCTGCACAGCCGCGTCGCGCGGCCGGCGCAGGTCGTCGCCCGATGAGCCGGGGCCTCCCCCGCTCCGCGTCAGCGGCGGGTGCCGAGGACGCGCGCGGGGTTGCCGCCGACGACGCTCCACGGCGGCACGTCCCGGGTGACGACCGAGCCGGCGCCCACGATGCTGCCGGTGCCGATCACCCGGCCGGGCAGCACGGTGACGTTCGCGCCGACCCAGACGTCGTCCTCGATCACGACGGCGCGGTCGGGCAGGAAGCCCTGCTGGTTCATCGGCACGTCCGTGCGGCCGGTCGCGTGACGGCTGGCGAGGATCGTGCAGCGCGGGCCCATCATGACGTCGCGCCCCACGCGCAGCGGGCCGATGACCAGGCAGTCCATGCCGAGGTCCGATCGGTCGCCGAGCTCGATGCCGCGACCCGAGCCGAACCAGGCGCCGTGCTCGACGTTCACACCGGCGCCGCACGCGTCGAGCATCCGGGCCGCGAGCGCCGCGCGGATGCGACGGGCCAGCGCGCCGCCCGGCCGCGGCGACCACGGCAGGTGGCGCGCGACGCCCCAGTAGAGCGCCGCCGCGACGTACCTGGTCGTCCCCCGACTCGTTCGAACCATCGCAGGCCCCCTTCGAACTGTGGTGCGGTCAGTAGCGACCGTAATGCACTACGTAATGCGCGCCCCTCGTTCGAGGGACGCGTCGCCGAAGCCGCATCCGCTCACCGGAAGGACCCCAGGGCATGACCGAGCTCGACGTCACCGTGGTGATCCCCGTGCACGACCGGGAGGCCGCGCTGCACGACGCCCTGCGCTCGGTGCTCGCGCAGACCCGCCCGCCGGCGCGCATCGTCGTGGTGGACGACGGCTCGTCCGACGGCAGCGCGGCCGTGGCGGAGGAGTACCCCGTCACGCTGGTGCGGCACGAGCGGGCCCGCGGCTCCGGCGCGGCCAGGAACAGCGGCATCGCCGAGGCGGACACGACGTGGATCGCCTTCCTCGACTCGGACGACGTGTGGCTGCCGGAGCACCTGGAGACCGTGGCGCCGGCGCTCGGCGACCACGCGTTCGTCACCACGCCGATGGTCGACTCGTTCGGGCGCGGACGCGGCAACGTGTCGGGGCGACCGCAGTCCGTGACGCCGTCGACCCTGTTCTTCCCGGAGAACATCGTCTGCACCAGCACGGTCGTCGCCCGCCGCAGCGCGATCGACGCGGTCGGCGGGTTCGGCGACCTGCCGCGCGCGCAGGACCTCGACCTCTTCCTGAAGCTGCTCGAGGCGGGCACGGCGCTCGCCCTGCCGGTCCCGACCGCGGTCTACACCGTGCCGGACGCGTACCAGGAGGCGGGGTTGCGCGCGCGCAGCACCGCGGGCGCCGACCAGGTGCGGGCCCGCTACGCCGACCGCCCCTGGATGACGCCGTCGCTCGTGCGCAGCATCGAGACGCAGCGCGCCTGGGACGACCTGCGCCACGCCCAGCACCGCGGCGACGCCCGGGCGGTCCTCCAGGGGCTCGGTCGGCTGGGCATGGGCCCGCGCACCGCCGCCGTGCTGCAGCAGACGCTGGTGCACCGGCGCCGCGCCCGCCGCTTCATCGCCCCGGACGCCGCGTGAGCCGCGGGCTCGACGGCGGACCGATCCGCGTCCTCGCCTCCCCCGGCGGCGGCACGGACGGCAACCCCTACATCGATCTGCTGCACCAGGGGCTGGCCGCCCTCGGGGTGGAGGTGACGCCGTTCGACCGCCGGCGCCTGCTCGACGCCCGCGGCGTGGTGCACGTGCACTGGCCGGCGGCGCTGGTGCGCTGGGACTCCGGCCCCCGTGCGGTGGCCGACGTCGTCAAGGTGCTCGCGGGGCTGGCGATCGCGCGCAGCCGCGGCGCTCGGCTGGTGTGGACCGGCCACGACCTGGAGCCGCACGAGCTGCGCCGCCCCCTCCTGCACCGGCTGTACTTCGCGGCGTTCAGCCGCATGGTCGACCTGTGGATCTCGCTGACGCCCGCCGGTGCCGCGGCGCTGCAGCAGCGGTACCCGGTGCTCGCGCGACGGCCGATGCGCGTCGTCCCGCACGGCTCCTACCGCGACGCCTACCGCGCCTCCGTCGAGCAGCAGGGCGACCGGCGGGCCGCCGACCGGGCGCTCGACCTGCCGCCCGCGCGCCGCTCGTACCTGCTGCTCGGCCAGATCCGGCCGTACAAGCACGTCCCCGCGCTGCTCCGCGCCTTCGCCGCCGACGCCGACCCGGACGCGCGGCTGCTCGTCGTCGGCGAGGTCCGGGGCGACCAGCACCTGGCGGACGCCGCGCGGGCGGCCGCGCCGAGCGGTGCGGTGCTGCGGCTCGAGCGCGTGCCCGGCGCGCAGATCCCGCTGTGGCACGCGGCGGCGGACGTCGTCGTGCTGCCCTACGACACCCGCAGCGCCCTGAACTCGGGTGCGCTGCTGCTCGCGCTGTCGCTCGACACCCCGGTGGTGGTCGCGGACTCCCCCATCAACCGGGAGCTGCGGCGGCAGGTCGGCGCCGACTGGGTGCACCTCTTCGACGGCGACCCCGCCGAGGCGCTCGCCGTGGCGAAGCGCGTGGCGCACGCGCGGCGAGCCGGCCGGCCCGACCTCGACGCGTTCGCGTGGCCGGCGATCGCCGAGGCGACCGTGCAGGCCTACCGCGACGTGCTCGGCCTCGTCCCCAGCCCCGACCACCAGGAGCAGCCCGCATGACCCGGTTCCCCCGAACGGCCTCCGGCGCGCTCGCCGTGCTGGTCGTGGCGCTCTGCGCCGCCTGCACCGCGCAGGGACCCGCGCCCTCCGCCTCCTCCGCGCCCGCGGCGCCGACCGCCGCTCCGGCGACGAGCGCGCCGCTGCAGGGGGCGACCGCCGACGCGAACCCCTTCGGCGCCGGCAGCTTCTGGCGCGCGAGCATCGCCTCGGCGCCGACCGCGCCCACGTCGCGGGCGATGGTCGACTACCTCGTCTCGACGATCACCGACCGCTACAACGGCATCGCCGCGTTCAACGCGCACAGCTACAACAGCCACCTCTACGTGGCGACCGCGTCGACGCCGAGACTCGACGTCGGGTTCACCAACTGCCAGGGCAAGAAGGCGACGCCCTCCGGCCTCAGCGGCGACGGCGGGCAGTTCGACGACGTGCCGATCCCGGTCGGCGCGGTCGCGGCCGTCGGCACGGACCAGGAGCTGTCCGTCTACTCCCCCGCGACCGACCAGCTCTGGGAGTTCTGGAAGGCGGTCCGCACCGCCGACGGCGGCTGGGCCGCCTGCTGGGGCGGACGGATGGACGGCGTCTCGACCAGCCCCGGCTACTTCCTCGGCGGCTTCGGCGCCACGGCGACCGGGCTGCCGAACGCCGGCGGTGCGGTCCGGCTCGCGGAGGTCCAGGCCGGTCGCATCGACCATGCGATCTCCATCGCGATCCCCGCACCGGCGGTGGACACGGTCTTCAGCTGGCCCGCGCAGCGCAGCGACGGGTTCGACGCCAACCCCGCGGCGCTGCCGGAGGGGTCGCGCCTGCGGCTGCCCGCCGGGCTCGACCTGACCGCCCTGAAGCTGACGCCCGCCGGGCTCGCGATCGCGAAGGCGGCGCAGCAGTACGGCTTCGTGGTCGTCGACAAGGCCGGCTCGGTCTCCGTCGTCGCCGAGGCGGTCGACAAGGTGGACGGCGTCGACCCGTGGAAGACCGCGCTGAACGGCGTGCCCGACTACGCGGTGCTGAAGAACTTCCCGTGGACGAGCCTGCAGGTGATCCAGCGTGACTACGGGAAGCCGGCGCAGTGAGCGGCGGTGGACCCGTCGCGGCGGAGCGCGTCGGCACCGTCGCGGTGCGCGGCGGGCTGGTCACCGTCGGAGGTCAGGCCGGGCGTGTGCTCGTGCAGCTCGTCTCCGTCGTCGTGCTGTCCCGGCTGCTCAGCCCCGGCGACTTCGGGCTGGTCGCGATGGTGACCGCGCTGGTCGGCCTGGCCGCGCTGCTCGGCGACTTCGGGCTGTCGCTCGCCGCGATCCAGGCGACGGAGGCGACCCACCAGCAGCGCACCAACCTGTTCTGGCTGAACGCGGCCATCGGCGCCGCGACCTCCCTGGTCGTGCTCGCGGTCTCGCCGCTCATCCAGGCGTTCTACGGCGTGGAGGAGGTGGGCGGCATCGCCCGCGCCCTCGCCGTCACCTTCCTCCTCAGCGCCCTGTCCGCGCAGTTCCGCGCCGAGGCCACCCGGCGGCTGCGGTTCACCGCGCTCGCGGTCGTCGACCTCGTCGCGCCCGCGCTCGGCCTGGTGGCCGCGGTCGTGCTGGCGCTCGCCGGCGCGGGCTTCGAGGCCCTGGTCGCGCAGCAGATCGCGGTGGTCGCGGCCCAGCTCGTGCTGCTCGTCGTGCTCGCCTCCTGGTCGCCCGGGCTGCCGCGGCGCACCCCGGGCATGGCCGGCTTCCTCCGCTTCGGCCGCGACAACCTGCTGCTGCAGGTGCTCACCTACGCCAGCTCGAACGTCGACGCGGTCGTCGTCGGCGTCGCGAACGGGCCCGCGGTGCTCGGCACCTACAACCGCGCCGTGCAGCTGTTCCGGCTGCCGGTGCAGCAGCTCGCGGCGCCGCTGACCCGGGTCGCGCTGCCGATGCTCGCCCGAGTGACCGACCACGACACCTACGTGCGCTACCTCAACCACGCCCAGCGCTACCTCGTCTACACGCTCGGCACCGCGTTCGCGCTGACGGCGGGGCTCGCGGCGCCGGTCGTGGCCCTGCTGCTCGGGCCGCAGTGGCGCGACGCGGCGCCGATCCTCACGGCGCTGGCCGTCGGCGGGATCTTCCAGGCGCTCAGCTACGCCTACTACTGGCACTTCCTCGCGAGCGCGCAGACCGCGCTGCAGCTGCGGTTCTCCGTCGTGTCGCGGGTGCTGACGGTCGTGCTGATCCTCGCCGCGAGCGGGGCTGGCCCCGTCGCGATCGCGTGGGCGTCGAGCCTCGGCCTGCTCGTGAACTGCGTGCTGCTCACCTGCCTCGCCCTGCCCAGGAGCGGCGTCGCCGTGCGCGAGGTCGCGGGCACCGCCCTGCGCGCGAGCATCGCGGTGCTCGCCGTCGCCGCCCTCTCCTGGCTCGGCGCGACGCTCGGCGATCGCATCGACGTCGCCGTCGGGCTGCTGCTCGGCCTGGGCGGGGCCGCGGTGGCGGCGGCCGCCTCCGCCGCGGCCCGACCGGTGCGGCGCGACCTCGCGCTGCTGCTGACCCTGACCAGGAAGGTGCGCTCCGCATGATCGACGAGCTCGTGGACGCGGAGGTGCCCGGCCCCGTCGCCGTGCTGCACTGGAACCCGCACCGCCCGCGCTTCCGCGGCCGCGTCGGGCGACGGCTGCCCCTCACCGCACCGGTCGGCAACTTCGGCGACCTGCTCGGGCCGGAGATCGTGCGGCGCATGCGCGTGCTCCACGGCGGCGCCGACGCGCCCGCCCGCCCGCAGGCGGCCCGTCTCCTGTCGGTCGGCTCGATCCTCCACTTCGCGCGCGACGGCGACGTGGTGTGGGGATCCGGCGTGAACGGCCGGATCCCGCTCGACCAGTACGAGGACGTGCGCCTCGACGTCCGCGCCGTCCGCGGCCCGCGCACGGCGGCGTTCCTCGCCGAGCGCGGCGCCGCGGTGCCGTCGGTGTTCGGGGACCCGGCCCTGCTCGTGCCGCGCCTGATGCCCGAGCTGGCGCCCGGTCCGGCGGCCGCACGCGACGACTACGTGATCGTGCCGAACCTGCACGACCACGCCGCCGTGGCGCGCGACCGGCGCACGATCGACCCGCGCTCGCCCTGGCGGCAGGTCGTCGGCCGCATCGCCCGGGCGCGCGCCGTCTACGCCTCCTCGCTGCACGGGCTCGTGATCGCGGAGGCGTTCGGGGTGCCGGCGGTGCGCATCGCCGCACGGCTCGAGCAGGACCTCAAGTACGAGGACTACGCGCTCGGCTCCGGCGGCGACCTGCTGCCGGTGTTCCCCGACCTGCCGACCGCCTTCGCGCACCCCCGCGCCGGGCGACGGGACTTCGCCCCCGACCTGGAGAAGCTGATGGAGGCGTTCCCGCATGACCTCTGGTGACCCGCGCGCCAGCATCATCATCCCCGCGCACGACGAGGGCACGATCCTCGGCCGCCTGCTCGACGGGATCGCCCCGCTCGCCGACGACCACGACGTGCTCGTGGTCGCGAACGGCTGCACCGACGACACCGCCGACGTCGCGCGCGCCCGGCCCTGGTGCCGGCTGATCGAGGTCGAGGAGGCCTCGAAGATCGCCGCGCTCAACGCCGGGGACGCTGCGGCGCGCACCTTCCCGCGCATCTACCTCGACGCCGACGTGACCGTCGGCGCCGACACGGTGCGGCGGCTGGTCGCCGCGCTCGAGGGGCCGGAGCCGCTCGTCGCGAGCCCGGCCGTCCGCATCGACGCGACCGGCGCCTCCGCGTTCGCCCGCGCGTACCAGCGCGTGTGGGCCCTCACCGACTACCGGCTCGAGAACCACACGGGCTCCGGGATCTACGGGCTGTCGGAGGCGGGCCGCCGCCGGTTCGGCGCGTTCCCCGACATCATCTCGGACGACCTCTACGTGCGGCTGCTGTTCGCGCCGCACGAGCGGAGGGTCTCCCCCGGCGCCCCTTTCACGGTCTACGCCCCGCGCACCGCCCGCGCGCAGGTGCGCCGGCTCAGCCGCGCGATGGCGGGCGAGCTGCAGCTCGCGAAGCGGTTCCCGGAGCTGCGGGAGGGCGCCCGATGAGCGGCGCGCAACGACGGCTGCTCGGCCGCGTCGCCCGGCGCCCCGCGCTCTGGCCGGACTTCGTCGTCTACGCCGCCGTGTACGCGGCGGGCCGGGTGTCGGCGCGCATCAAGCTCGCCCGCGGGCGCACCCACGTGTGGGAGCGCGACGAGTCGACCCGCTGAGACGGGCTCAGTCCGCGAGCACCAGCCGGCGCAGGCGCTGCGCGTTGTCGGCGGCGGCGTGCTGCTCCAGCACCGCGGTCCGGCCGCGCCGGCCGAGCGCGAGCCGCAGGTCCGGATCGGCGGCCAGCTCCTGCAGCGCGTCCGCCACGGCCACGGCGTCGCCCGGCTGCACGAGCACGCCGCTGTCCGGGTGCACGAGCTCGGGGATGCCGGCGATCGCCGTCGTGACCACGGGCAGCTCGGTGAGCATCGCCTCCATCAGCACGACGGGGATGCCCTCCGCGAAGCTCGGGAGGCAGAACACGTCGGCCGCCAGGTAGCGCGCGGGCAGGTCGTGCTGCCCGACCGGTCCGGCGATCTCGACGAGGTCGCCGAGCCCCTCGGCGGCCACCCTCGCCTCCAGCGCCGGGCGCAGCGGGCCGTCGCCGGCGATCACGGCGCGCACGGGCACGCCCCGCTCGCGCAGCAGGCGGACGGCGTCGAGCACCAGGCCGGGCGCCTTCTCCGGCACGAGCCGGCCGACGAACAGGACGGCGAGCGGACCGGCGGCGCGTGCACGGCGCTGCTCGCCGGCCGGCGCGTAGGCGGTCGCGGGCGCGCTCATCCGCACGATCCCGAAGCGGCCGGGATCGGCCGCGGGGGCCAGGTCGAGCGCGGTGCGGGTCGCGTACTCGCTGATGCAGGCGACCGCGTCGGCCGCCGCGAGCTTCGCGGGCAGGTCGTGGCCCGCGGGATCCAGGAACTCGGTCGGCCCGTGCATCGCGAGCGACCAGTGCCAGCGGGGCCCGCGGGGGTGCGCGCGGTCCCCCATCACGATCGTCAGCCGGGCGATGTCGGCAGCGTTGTTCGCGTGGTGCACGTGCACCCGGGTGAGGCCGTCGCGCTCGAGCAGCCGCAGCAGGTGGACCGCCTCGACGAGGTAGAGCAGCTGCCAGACCCGGCCCCTCGGGGTCCGCGGGCCGGAGCGGAGCGCGAGCCGCAGCCCGGCGGCGAGCGCGCGCGGCGACCGCACGGCGACGGTCGCGAGGTCCGCCAGGTATCGGGTCGCCGGTCGTCCCTGCAGCACCTCGGTGCCCGCGACCTCCGCTCGCGTTGCAGCAGGGAACGGTGCGGACGGGTCGGGGGGCCGCACGGAGTAGGTGCGCACGTGCACGCCGAGGTCCCGCAGCGCGGCGACCTCCCGCTCGACGAACGTGTGCGAGAGCGCGGGGTACTGGCTCACGAGGTAGGCGATGCGGTCAGCCACGGTGTGCTCCTCGGAGCGATCGGTGCGGCGAGGGCCGCCAGTCGTGCGCGGGCAGCCGGACGGCGGCGCCGGACGCGGTGATCCCGCCGACGAGGGCGAGCAGGTAGGCGGGCTGCGAGTAGTTGACGGGCCCGAAGTTCGCGACCACGACCCAGCAGACGGTGCAGGCGAGCAGCGCGACGCGCCACGGCGCGAAGCCGGGCCGCCCCCGGCGCAGCACCGGCACGACGTACGCCGCGATCGTGGCGGCGATCCAGAGGGAGCCGCCGAGGATCCCGAGCTCGGCGAAGCGTCCCAGGAAGACGTTGTGCGGGATCAGGGTCGCGGAGGCGGCGGTCACCGGGTAGTCGCCGCCGAGGCGGACGAACTCGCTCATCCGCTCGCCCGCCTGGTTCCAGCCGACGCCGAGCAGCGGGTCGTGCACGACCATGCGGGCCGCTGCGGCGTTCACGTTCAGGCGGTCCCAGATGGGCGACTCGTCGCCGCCGCGGGTGGTCGCGGCCTCCCCGAAGCCGGGGAACACGAGGGGGAACAGCGCCGCGACCGCGACGAGGCCGACGAGCACGACGGGAGCGCGGCGGCGCAGCGCGGGCGTGAGGAGCACGCCGACGAGCAGCGCCGCGGCGCCGCCGAACCAGATCGCGCGGGTGAGGGTCAGCGCGCAGCCCACGGCGGTGAGCAGCGTCGCCGCGATGCCGACGACGCGCCACGCTCGGCGCTCGGCGAGCGCCGCGGTCACGCCGCCGAGCGCGCCGCTGAAGACGAGCATGATCCCGTTGTTCACCGCCTCCGCGTAGGGACCGCGAGCGCGGTCGGCGTGGATGCCGACGGACGGATCGAGGATGTAGGCGGGGAAGACGAGCGCCGGCAGCGGCAGCGTCTGGGTGATGGCCGTCAGCCCGAGGTAGCAGCCGAACACGGCGAACGTCGCGGCGAAGGCGGATCGGCGCCGGGCGGTGTCGAGCACGAGCGGGGCGCTGAGGAAGAGCACGGCCGGGAGCACCGCGAGGTCGACCAGGAAGAAGAGGCCGTCCGAGGCGCGCACCGGGCTGCCGAGGAACGAGATCGCGGTCCACACGGCGAACGCCAGCAGCAGGACGGCCGCGGTGCCGAGCGGCGCCCGTCGCCCGTCGCGCCGCGCCCTGCCCCACTCGAGCGCGAGCCCGGCGAGCAGCAGCGCCCGGTCGATCGGCACCGGCACGTGGAGTGACGACCAGTGGCCGGCGAAGCAGTTCGCGAGCAGCCCGGCGACGAACAGCCAGAACCCGACGTCGTCGAACCGCGGGCGCACGCGGACCGCCTGCGGCCGTGCCTCCTCGAGCAGCGTCACCGCGCGCTGCGGGCGCGCCGCGGCCGCGAGCGCAGGAACGCGGCGACGGACCAGACGACGATCCCGGCGACGAGCCCGAGGGCTCCCCAGAGCTGGAAGCGCTGGGTGGAGGTGGAGGAGGTGACGTGCGCGGAGGTGAGGCGGCGCACGCCGTTCGACTGCACGCTGTTGCCGACCTGGTCGCTGAGCAGCTGGCGAGCGGCGCTCACCGTCGCCTGCGCGGCGCCGAGCCGGGCGGTCGCGGTCTCGTAGTCCCGCGAGGTGCGGGGCTCGTCGTTCTTGTCGAGCTGGTCGATCGCAGCCTGGGCCTGCGCCTGCTCCACGTAGGCGGCGCGCAGCGAGTCGCCCGACTTCACGATCGACGTCGAGTTGTCGAGCAGCGTCGAGACGGTGCTCGACAGCGCGTCGATGCCGGTGTCCGCCGCCCGCAGCGCCGCCTCGCGGGACGGCGCGGTGGACTCGATCAGGATCACGCTCGAGCTGGCGAGCGGCGACGCGGTCGCCGTGTCCTCGGCGCGGTCGAAGCCGCCCGCGACGAGCTTCTTCTGCACCTCGTCGCCGCTGAACACGCGGCTGTAGGTCTGCGCGAGCGCCTGCCCCGCCTGGGTGAACGACGGCACCGCGGCCGCGTTCACGCTGGTCGCGCCGGCGATCATCTGGCCCTGCGCCGTGTAGGTCACGGGCGACAGCGCCCCGGCGCCGAGCCCGGCGGCGGTGAACAGCAGCACGCAGAGGGCGAACGAGCGCCGGTGCCGGCTCACCAGTCCGAGGTAGGTGACGGGCGCGGTGTCGATCGGCGCGGTGTGCACGGGCACGGTGCGCTCGCCTGTGTGGTCGACGGAGGTGGTGATGATGTCCTCGGTTCCGGTGGGTCGCGGGCGGAAGTCAGGGGTCCTGCGGAGTGCGGAGGGCCGGCTACGAAGTCACCGGCGCCCTCCGCCTCCGGTCGGTCAGGGTCGTCCCATGCCGAGGTAGGTCCAGCCGGCGGCGCGCCACCGGTCGGGGTCGAGGATGTTGCGGCCGTCGATGATCAGCGGCGTGCGCACCAGCTCCTTGAGCGCGACGGGGTCGAGCTCGCGGTACTCCTGCCACTCGGTGACCAGCACCACGCAGTCCGATCCGTGTAACGCGTCGGCCGTGTCCGTAGCGAAGCCGAGCTGCGGCTGGAGGCGGATGGAGTTCGGGATCGCCTCCGGATCCGTGGCGATCACGTGCGCACCACGACCGTTCAGCTGCACCGCCACATCCAGCGCCGGGCTGTCGCGGACGTCGTCGGAATCGGGCTTGAACGCCAGGCCGAGGACGGTGACCTTCTTCTGGAACACCTGCCCACCGAGCGCCTCCACGACCATGTCCACCATCCGCTGGCGGCGACGCATGTTGATCGCATCGACCTCCTTCAGGAACGCCACGCTCTCGCCGCGGCCGAGCTCCTCCGCCCGAGCGGAGAACGCACGGATGTCCTTCGGCAGGCACCCCCCGCCGAACCCGATGCCCGCGTTCAGGAACCGGCGCCCGATCCTCGCGTCGTACCCGATCGCGTCCGCCAGCTTCGTCACATCCGCGTCCGCGACCTCCGCGATCTCGGCCATCGCGTTGATGAAGCTGATCTTCGTCGCCAGGAACGCGTTCGCCGCCACCTTCACCAGCTCCGCCGTCTGGTAGTCCGCCGTCACCAGCGGAGTCCCGTTCGACAGCGCCGTCGCGTACACCTCGTCCAGCAGCGCCTTCGCCGCCGCGGCGTCGTCGTCCTGCTCAGGCAGCCCGTACACGAGCCGATCCGGAGCGACGGTGTCCTTCACCGCGTACCCCTCGCGCAGGAACTCCGGGTTCCACGCCAGCAGCGCTCCGGAACCGGAGTCCTTCACCTTCTGCGCCAACCGCATCGCGGTCCCCACCGGCACGGTCGACTTCCCCACGATCAGGTCGCCGTCCGCCAGGTGCGGGATCAGCGCGTCCACCGCCGCGTCCACGTAGGTCAGGTCCGCGGAGTTGGACCCGCGCGACTGCGGGGTCCCCACCGCGATGAAGTGCACCCGAGCACCCCGCACCTGCGGCATCGCCGTCGTGAACGACAGCCGCCCCGTCGCACCGGCGGACTTCAGGATCTCCGGCAGCCCCGGCTCGAAGAACGGCGCCTCCCCCGCCGACAGCGCGCTCACCTTGGCCGGATCGACGTCCACGCCGACCACCTCGTGGCCCAGCTCCGCCATCGACGCCGCATGCACGGCCCCGAGGTAGCCGCACCCGATCACCGAGATCCTCATCGGTCCTCCTCCGTCGTCGTCATGCGCTCGCGCGCAGGGGGGCGTGCTGCGGCCCGGCGGCCGGCAGGCCGTCGAGGGCCGCGCGGGCGAGCGGGACCAGCTCGGGCAGGGCGTGCCGCACGGCCGCGGCCGCGTCGTCGGCGTCGAGCACCTGGTCGAGCAGTCGTCCGACGGCCGGCGCGAACCCCGGCCGGGGCTGCACGCAGCGCTCCGGATCGCCCGTGAGGCGCAGCACGCCGGCCACGGCGCGGTCCGCGGAGAGGCCCACGACCGGCACCGCGCACGTGGAGGCGAGCACGGCCACGGCGGCTCGACCGGTCACGACCACGCTCGCCCGGTCGGCGAGCGCCCGCAGCTCGGACGGGCGCAGCGCGCGACCCACGACCTGCACGCCGGTGCCGCCGAGCAGCTGGGCGACCCGCTCGCAGAGCGCCGGGTCGCCGCTCTCCTTCCGCAGGTCCTGGGGCAGCAGCAGCACGTGGATGCCGCGGCGCTGCAGATGGGCGACGACGCCCATCACGTCCGCGGTCGGGTCGACCCCGCCCAGGCCGCGGGCGCAGGCGTCGACGAGCGCGACGGGCCCGTCGCCGATCCCGAGGGCCGCGAGCACGCCGTCGTCGAGGCCGAAGCCCGCGAAGCGCAGGTCGACCGCCCGCCGCAGCCCGTCGACGCCGTCGTTCATGGCGCGGATCCGGTCCAGGTCGTCGTAGACGAAGAAGGTCGCGCCCGCCCGGGTGGCGGAGCGGAGGGCCCGCACGGCGCGCTGCCCGGCGGCGAGCGGCCAGGAGAAGCCGATGATGCGCGTGTCCAGTCCCCGCTCCGCGGCGGTGCGGGCGAGCACGGCGACCTCCCCCGGCGCGGCGCTCGACTCCTCCGACGCCAGCACCGTGCAGTGGGCGTTGCGCTCGAGCAGCCCGAGGAACGACGCCACCGCCGCGCGCCGGGGCCGCCCCTGCTCGCCGAGCAGCGCCGGCAGCGGGTGCACGGCGACCCGGCTCGCACGGTCGACGAGGGCGGGCCCCTCCGCTGCTCCCGTCACCAGGGCCACCGGGCCGGCCGTGAGCCCGAGGTAGCTGTCGAGCGCCGCCTGGTCGCCGACGCCCCAGGTGCGCGACGGCGCCAGCACCAGGTGGCTGTCCGCGCGCGGCACCGCCCGCGGCCCCACCGGCCCCCGCCGGCGCAGCGCATCGGACCTCGGCGGTCGTGGCGCCCGCTCCGCACGCGCGCTCATCGCCGCTCCCCCCGGGGCGCCCCGCACCCCTCCGTCGTCCTCCACCGCGGCCGATCCCCCATGGCGACTCCCCCTCCGTCTCCCCGCGCCGCACCCGGCCCGCTGCACCGTAGGCAGCCCCCGCGACCGGGTGCCAGCGCGTCGATCGAGCGTTAACACGATCTTCATACGTAAGCAGGATCGTAACTACGCAATATGACGCCTGTTCTGTGCGACCATGGAGGAGGTCGCCCAGGGGTGGGCGGCCGATCGGGAATGCGCATCGTGCGGAGACGGAGCAGAACGCCGTGGGGACGGCGTCCGCCTCCCGATGCGCGCAGTGGACGCGGGACCGCCTCGGGTGGCGGTCCCGCGCCCTTCGTCTCGCATCGGACGGACCGCGAAGCCGCGGCTACGTACTCCGCGGCACCCATCCGGAATCGACTTGGCACCGAACCATCGGAGATGCCACGCTCGGTCAGCACGTCCTCGCCGTCCTCCCCGCTCCCCCTCAGGTGATCCCCCGAATGCCTCCTACCGCGTTCTCGCCTGCCCGCACGCCGCACGTCACGGGCACGCCCGAGGGCCTCGTGCCCTTCATCGGCCGGCGGGCGCTGCTGCGCGCCGCGGGCCTCCGCGTCGACGCCGGCCGCGGCACGGTGCTGACCGGCCCGGCAGGCATCGGCAAGAGCCGCACGCTGCAGGCCATCGCCGACTCCGCCGAGCGCGGCGGTCTCCGGGTCGCGAAGCTGCTCGCCTCGCGCTCGAGCGCCGCCGTGCCGTTCGGCGCCTTCCTGGGGCTGCTGCCCGCGGAGGCGCTCGAGCGCGCCCACCGCGAGGAGCCGCTCGGCCGCGCCGCCGTCGTGCGGTCCGCGGTGCAGGGCCTCGGGCTCGAGGTCGTCGCGGTCGACGACGCGCACCTGCTCGACGATCACTCCGCCGCGCTGCTGCACGACCTCGCGCGCGCCGGGACGACCGTCGCCCTGGTGCTCGACCCCGCCTCGCCCGCGCCCGACGCGCTGCTGTCCGTGCCGGAGGCAGGGCGCGCGGAGGCGGTCGACCTGCCGCCGTTCTCGCAGGACGAGTCGGCGGAGTTCGCGGAGGCGGTGCTGCAGGGATCGGTCGACGGCGGCAGCGCGCTCGCGCTGCACGTCGCGTCGGGCGGCGTGCCGCTCGTGCTGCGGGAGCTGCTGGAGAACCAGGTGCGCGTCGGGGGCATCGACCGCAGCGGCGACGTGCTGTCGATGCGCGGGCCCGTGCGCGCCCCGACACCGGTCGACCTGCGCGTGCGCGAGGACCTGCAGTCCCTCGACGAGGCGGCCCGCAGCTGGGTGGAGCTCGTCGCGCTCGCCGACCGGGTGCCGCTCGACCTCGCCGTCGCGCTCGTCGACGACGGCGCGGCCGACCGTGCCGAGTCCGCCGGCTGGGTCCGCGTGAACGACGCGGGGCAGTACCGCATCGCGCAGCCCCTGCACCGCCAGCCGATCCTCGACGCGACCGGCTCGCGCGCGCGCAAGCGGGGGCTGGAGGCGCTCGTGGCCGCCGCGAGCGCGGCGACCCGGCCGCGCTCGGACTGCGAGGCGGTGCTGCTCGGCCGGTGGCGCCTCGACATCGGCGACACGCTCGACCGCGACGAGGCGCTGGAGCTGGCCGCCTCCACCTCCCCCTCGGAGCCCGAGCTCGCGGAGCGCTTCCTGCGCATGGCGGCCGCCGGCGGCGACGCCACCGCCCTGACGGCCCTGGCGCAGCACCTCGTGGCGAGCGGCCGCCTCGAGGAGGCGGAGGAGCTGCTCTGGCGCGCCGAGGCCGCCGGCGGCGCCGAGACCCGCGTCGCCGGGCTGCTCGCCCTCGCGACCGGGCTCGGCGCACGGCGGAGCGCGGAGGCGCTCGCGGACCTCGACCGCGCGCTCGCCGAGCACCCCGACTCCCTCGACCTGCTCGGCCCGCAGATCGCCCTGCTGCAGGCGGAGGCCCGCAGCAGCGAGGCCGCGGCGCTCGCGGAGCGCATCGCATCGATGCCCGAGCCCAGCGCCGGCACCGTGCTCGGGGAGGTCTACGGCGCCGTCGCGATGGCTGCCCGCGGCGACCGCGAGGCCGCGACCCGCATGGCGGAGGAGCTGCGGCCACTCGCGGAGCGCTCCGTGCGCCTGCTGCCCGAGGGCCCGATGCTGCAGGCGTGGCTCGAGGCCGCGGTGCCGTGGGTCACGACGCGCGACCCGGGCGCCGTCACCTCCATCGCCCAGGCCGGGTACGACTCGACGCTGCGCGAGGGGCTGCGCCCGGATCGAGCCCGCTTCGCGCACCTGCTCGCGGCGGCCCGCCTGCTCCAGGGTGACGCGCTGCTCGCGGTCCGGCTGCTGCGGGAGGCGGAGGCGGTGCCCTGCTTCTGGCGGGACAGCCAGCGGCCCGACATCGTGGCGAACCTCGTCGAGGCGCTGGTGCTGAGCGGCGACGTCGACGAGGCGGAGCGCACGCTCGCGCGGCTCGACGGCATGCGCCGGACGCCGGACCAGGAGGGCGCCCACCAGCTCGCGACCGCCGCCGTGCAGATGGCCCGCGGCGACCTCACCGGCGCTGCGCAGCGCACGCTCGACGCCGGGGACGCGGCCGCCGCCCGCGGCGACCGCTCCGCCGCCTCCGACGGGTGGACGGCGGCGCTGCGCTACGGCAGCACGGCCGCTGCGGAGCGCCTCATCGCTCAGGACGACGTGCGCGAGGGCTCGGTCCGCGCGCTCGTGCTCGCGCACGGCCGTGCCGTGCTGGCCCACGACCCGGCCGCCCTCGCCGAGGTCGCCGACGCCTACTGGCGCGCCGACGCCCGGCTGCTCGCGGTCGAGGCGGCCGCGCAGGCCGCCCGCTGGTGCGTGGAGGCGGAGGACACCGTCGCCGCCACCGCCGCGACCGAGCGCCTCCTCCGCTGGTCGGTCGCGACCCCGGGGCTCGTGGACCCGCTCGCCGACGCGCTGCCGCTCGCCGGCCTGACGGCGCGCGAGCAGGAGATCGTGCGGCTCGCAGCCGCGGGGCTGTCGGACAAGGAGGTCGCGGCGGAGCTGTCGATCTCCGTCCGCACCGCGCAGACGCACCTCGGCCGTGCGTTCAACAAGCTCGGCATCCACCGCCGGCAGCAGCTGAGCCGGCTGCTGCCCGCGGGCCAGGGCGGGTCATCGACCTCGTCCCGCTGACTCGGCGGAACCCTCCGGACGTGGGGCACGGCCGTTGCGCTTCCGTGCACGTCGGAGGGAGGGAGCCGGACCGCGTCCGGCTAGCCTGATCCGGTCGGGCGTGCTGCTGCGCATCGCGTCCGAAGCCGGTCGACGCCCGCACCCATGTGCGGAGGGCGGCGGATGCGAGCGCGACGGATCGTGCGCCGGACGGGCCTGGCGGCCCTCGGCGGCCTGGTCGTCTGGGCCCTGGTCGGCCTGCCGTTCTTCGTGTTCCCCGCGACCGATCCCGTGCCCGCGCACGCGGACGTGGTGCTCGTGCTCGGCCCGCCCGTGCAGGAGCGCGTCGCGGTCGCCGAGCGCCTGCTCGCCGAGCACCGCGTCGGCACCGCGCTCGTCTCCGTGCCCGGTCCGGAGACGCAGTGGGGCGTGACGGCGCTCTGCGCCCGGTCCGACGTGATCTGCTTCCGGCCGGATCCGAGCACGACCCGCGGGGAGGCGCGCGAGCTGCGGGCACAGGCGGCGGCGCACGGCTGGCGGAGCGCCGTGGTGACGTCGATGCCCGCGCACCTGGCCCGAGCGCGCTCGATCGTCGGCCGGTGCTTCAGCACGCTGTCGATGGTCCCCGACGCCGAGGGCCCGTTCCGCGGCTGGCCGTACCAGTACGCGTACCAGACCGCGGCGACCGTGAAGTCCTGGTTCCTCCCCGGCTGCTGACTCGGCCCGCGTTCGGGAAGGACTACTGCAGGAGGCGGCGCTTCGCGCCCTCGAACTCCGCGGGGGTCAGGGCGCCGGCGTCGCGGAGGCGGACCAGACGTTCGAGCTCGTCGGTGATCGACGCGTCGGCCGGCCGCTCTCCCACGGGCAGCGACTCCGCCAGGGTCTGCAGGTCCCTCGCCTTGCCCGTGAACCGCTCCGGCTCCCCCAGCACGCGCAGCACGAGCCCCGACTCGGTCGTCCGCACGTCGGAGAGGACGCCGAGCGGCCACGCCTCCTGGGACTGGGACACGAAGCCGAGCCCGCTGAACAGCAGCCGCCGGTCGGTCAGCAGCAGGGCGCCGGCGTGCGCCTGCGCGGCCCGCTCGGCGCAGATCCACAGACGTTCCGACTCCCCCGCCTGCAGCGAGGAGCGCAGGACCGCGAGATGCCGCTGGACCGAGACCACGGGTCAAGCATGGCGCGATCGTCACTCGCGCGCGCTGGGCGACTCCGATCCGGTGTCCCGCTGCACCGACCGCTGGATCCTGCGGGCGACTCGCCGCCCACCGAGTACCGCGGTTCCGAGTGCGCTCATCGGAACCAGCATCGGCTGTATCGGATGATCGATGCTCGGGAGCCGCTGCTTGTACTCCTGATCACCGGGCAGCAAGCGGAGCGCGCTCATGCCGTCCGCGATCGAGGCCTCCACGGTGTGGAACAGCATCTCGATGCCGACCTGGTGTTCACGCAGCTCGGGATCGGCGGCGCTCATGAAGGCGAACTCGGTGGTACCGACCCTGAAGCTCAACTGGGCCGCCGCCGCGCGGCCGTCCAACTCCAGGAACCGGAGGTACAGCCGATTCCGCGCGAAGGTCGCGGCAGCCAGACTCTGCAGGAGCGCCCGCCTCTCGGGAGTGAGGATGAGCACCTCATCACCCCACCGCTTCCAGTGCAGCTGCAGGAGGAGGTCGACGTCGTTCTCCAGCTGGTCCGCTCGCTCGGTCCGGCGGAAGCCGACCGCGAAGCTCTCACGCAGACGTCTCGACCGGCGCAGGAATGCGCGGCGGGAGTTCCGCCCGCTCGCGCTCAGCAGCTCGTCCCAGGTGCGACCGTCGTACTGGATCGACCGGTCGGAGATGGCGACACCGCGGTCTCCTCGCCATGCGTCGAATTGAGGCGCCTGGCTCGCCGGAACGACGAGTCGCAGCATGTCCACGCCTCTCCGCGCTTGCACTTGCCGGACGAGGTCCTCGGTGATCCAGCCTCGGTCCTCCTCTTTGCAGACGATCGAGGGAGCAGCAGCCGGCCAGGGCCCGAGCGGTCCGAGGACTCGGGGCACCGAACGCTCGACGGCGAGCGCGAGCACTCCTGCGACCGAGCCGTCACCTCGCCGCGACACGAGCACCTCCACGGGCCCGAGCCCCGGCTCGTGAAGCAGCCAGGTCGCGAACCACTCGCGGGTCGCGAAGATCGATCCGACGTCGAGGGCGAAATCAGTCCACTCCCGCTCGCTCAGCTCGTCGAGGCCACGGGGGGCAGCGTGCTGTTTCATCCGACTCCGCGGTGAGGTTCGACGGTCGTGCGCGAGATCCGAACCGTCACGTTACGCCTCGGCCACGATGGTGCAGAGATGCGACGGACGGATCGTCGCACCGAGGAGCCCCGCCCGGGTCGCCTCCGTCGGACGTCGTGCGTACGGTGGCGGTCCCCGGCACGAGGAGCGCCCATGCACTGCACCCTGGTCCCGCCCTACATCCTGCAGGCGCTCGCGCGGCAGGACGATCCCGTGGTCCGCGACGCCGCGATCGCGACGCTCGGCTACGACAAGACGTTCGCGGTCAGCCGGGTCATCCAGGACGCCGCACGCCGCCGATCCCCGCGCACGGCCGCGCCGATCGCACCGCGCCTGCAGCGTCTGATCCACGACGCCGAGCACGGGGAGGACCTGCCGGGAAGGCTCGTCCGTGCGGAGGGCGCGCCCGTGAGCACCGACGTCGCGGTGAACGAGGCGTACGACGGCCTCGGCGACACGTGGACGCTCTACGAGGACGTCTACGGCCGCAACTCGATCGACGACGCCGGCCTGGCGCTGTCGGGCACCGTCCACTTCTCCGAGCAGTACGACAACGCGTACTGGGACGGCGAGCAGATGGTCTTCGGCGACGGGGACGGCGTGCTGTTCAACCGCTTCACGATCTCCGTCGACGTGATCGGGCACGAGCTCACGCACGGCGTCACCGGCGCGACCGCGGACCTCGCGTACAAGAACCAGTCGGGCGCGCTCAACGAGTCGATCTCCGACGTGTTCGGGTCGCTGGTGAAGCAGTACGCGCTCAAGCAGAGCGCGGCGGAGGCGGATTGGCTGATCGGCGCCGGACTGCTCGCGGAGGGGGTGCAGGGCGTCGCGCTGCGCTCGATGAAGGCGCCCGGCACCGCCTACGACGACCCGCGGCTCGGCGGCAAGGACCCGCAGCCCGCCCACCTCCGCGACTACCTGCGCACCACGAGCGACAACGGCGGCGTGCACACCAACTCGGGCATCCCCAACCACGCCTTCTACCTGGCCGCCGTCGCGCTCGGCGGCAACGCCTGGGAGCAGGCGGGCCACGTCTGGTACGAGACGGTGACGGGCGGCGCCCTGCACGCCGACGCGACGTTCCCGCAGTTCGCCCAGCTGACCGTCGCCACGGCCGACCGCCTCTACGGCGCCGCGGCCCGGACGGCGGTCGCCGAGGCGTGGGTCGGGGTCGGGCTGGTGACCTCATGAGCGTGCAGCGGGTGGTGGTGACCCGCAGCGGCGGGTTCGCCGGCATCACGATCACCACCGAGGTCGACGACCCCGACGAGGCCGAGCGCCTGACGGAGGCGATCCGGGCGGCCGTGGACCACCCCTCCGGCAGCGCCCGGGACGACTTCGTCTACGAGTTCACGATCGTCACGTCGTCGACGACGGACCGCATCGAGATGACGGGCGCGCAGCTGCCGCCCGGTCTCCGCCCCGAGCTGCGCTCGCTGTTCCAGCGCCGGACGTGACCTTGCTCACGCTTCGTGCCGCCCATCAGGAGGTCGGGCGGCACGAAGCGTGAGCAGAAGGCCTCGCAGCCGTTCCCTTTCCGCGGCCGCAGGTCCACCATCGGAGCACCGCACGACTCAGCCGAGCGGACCGTGCGACGGAGCGCGGGAGGAGGACCGCATGTTCGAGACCGCGATCGAGGCGGGCGCGCGCGCCGCCGCGACCTGGACCCCCGAGCGCCCGGAGCCCGGAGCCGGCGGGTGCTGCCGCCTGTGCTTCGGCCGCTACCGGATGCTCGTGCTCGACGGGCCGCTGCTGGACCTCCCCCACGCCGTCGCGCACGCCGTCGTGCAGGGCGTCGACGAACGCATCCGTGCCCGGGTGCGCACCTCCTCCTCGCTCCGACAGGGCGACGCGGAGCGGGCACGACATGCGGAGGCGATGGGCGGGCTGCTCCTGGTGGCGCTCGAGGAGCTCGGCGATGCCGAGACGCGGCTGGCCGAGGTGCGGCGCCGCTGCACGGAGCCGGCGCTGGAGCGCTGGCTGAGGTCGCATCCCGTGGACGAGGTCCCGGACGCCTGGACCTGAGCCCCGGCGCCCGCGTCATGGTGCACTAACGGCGTGTCGCACGATTCTTCGCGCGCCACGCCGTGTCGGTTCCGGGCTGATACCACGTTCGGGTTCATCCTGAGGTCCAGACCCCCTCGTCCGGGGGCCGGGGAATCACCGGGAGAGACCGATGGGCACTGTGCTGATCGTCGATGGCAGCGACGTCTGCCGCGCTCCGATCATGGAGTTCGCGCTGCAGAAGCAGTTCGCCGGCGAGGGACCGCTCGCCGAGCAGACCGTGATCAGCCGCGGGCTCGAGACGCCGGGGCAGAACCTGATCTGCGACCTCGCCGCGGGTCGCCTCGGCGCCTCCATGCGCGCCGCGACCTTCTCGGTCAGCCACCGCAGCCGAAGCCTGACCGTCGAGGACGCCGAGCAGGCCGACCTGATCCTCACCGCCGAGCGCGTGCACCGCTCCGCCGTCGTCCGCACGTCCCCGATCGCCCGCGGTCGCACCTTCACGCTGAAGGAGGCGCTCGTGCTCACCTCCGTCCTGACCGACGAGGTCCGCACCGGCCGCTCGCCGCGCCCCACGAGCCTGGTCGAGACGGTCGCGCTGCTCGACGAGGTGCGCGGCTCCATTCCGCTGATCGAGCCGCCGATGCACACGAGCGTCTTCCACCGCGACCGCGCCCTCCCGTCGGCAGACCCGCTCGCGCTGGTCGACGGCCACGAGGACGCCGCCCTGCACCGCCACGCGACGGACGAGGCCTACCAGGTCGCGCTCACGCTCGGCTCGCGCCTGGTGGACCTCACCGAGGACCACGTCGCCCGCATCGGCTCGACGCCGAACGACTGGTGGTGGCGCCAGCACGCCTGAGCGCCTGTGAATTCCTCCGCTGGAGCTCCTGCAGCCTTCATGAACCTGCAGCGACGCGGTCCGTGGCGGGCGCGTCCGCCTGCTTGACTGGGCGAGCCGCACTGCCGAGGGGAGACGGCCATGCCCACCACCCGACGGGCGCGCCGCACGGCGATCGTGCTGGTGGCGGTCGCCGCCCTCGTGGCGCTCGCGTTCGGTGTCGCGTCCGCGGTTCCGCGCTCGATGCAGACCCGCGACCTGCGCACCTCCGACGCGGACTTCCCCAATCCGGAGCGGGGCTGGTTCGACAACGTCGACCTGCTCGATCCGGGATCGATCAGCTCCGCGGAGCACGACGGCATCACGACCGTGCACTCGTACCTGCGACTCGACGCCTACCGCGACAGCCGGCTGCCCGCGTCGTTCCTCCGATCGTTGAACACGGGCTTCGGCGCCCTGCGCACCGCGCACCTCAAGGTCGTGCTGCGGATCGCCTACAACTTCGATGGTGCCGGCCCGGACGCACCGCTCGACCGCGTGCAGGAGCACGCCGCGCAGCTCAAGCCGGTGCTGGCACGCAATGCCGACGTGGTCTTCGCCTTCGAAGCGGGCTTCATCGGGGCGTGGGGAGAGTGGCACGACTCGACCAACGGGCTCGACACCACCGGCGCGAAGGCGGCGGTTCTCGACGCCGTGCTCACCGCGTTCCCCCGGTCCCGTGATGTGGCGCTGCGCTACCCCGCCGACATCCGGGCGCTGCTGCCGCAGCAGGTCACGGCGGACACGGCGTACGACGGCTCCCCCGCCGCCCGGATCGGCAACCACGAGGACTGCTTCCTCAGCAGCGTGCCCGACGACCGCGGCACCTGGGGGCAGGCCGGCGGGTCGGTGGAGGCGGACAAGGCGCTGGTGGCGTCGCTCGGTCGCTACACGGTCGTCGGCGGCGAGACGTGCGGCGTCTCGGACCGGACGACGTGCCCGACGGCGCTGGGCGAGCTCGCCCGCCTCCACTTCTCCTACTTGAACCGCCAGTTCGACACCGCGGCCCTGGACCGGCTGAAGCAGGGCGGCTGCTCGGACGAGATCGGCCGACGGCTCGGCTACCGCCTGGCGGTGACGCATCTGGGGTGGACCGAGGACGTGCAGCCGGGAGGCGGCCTGGGACTCGAACTCGAGGTCCGCAACTTTGGATTCGCCCACGTGGTGAACGCCCGACCGGTCTACGTGGTGCTCACCAAGGGCGCCCACTCGGTCGCCCTGCCCCTCAAGACCGACATCCGCACCTGGGCCCCCGGCACGACGACGAAGATCGAGGAGGACCTCCGCCTCCCCGCCTCCGTCACGCCCGGCAGCTGGGCGCTGCACCTGTGGATGCCCGACGCCGCCAGCGATCTCCGATCGGTGCCCGCATATGCGATCCGCCTGGCGAACGAGGGCGCATGGGAAGCCGGCAGCGGCCGCAACGTCCTGTCCGCGCGGGTGCAGGTGGGCTGAGCACGTTCTTGGCTGCGCACAGCGGAACGGGGCCCGGCCGCGTGACGACCGGACCCCGTTCCGCTGCGGCCGCCTAAGCCGCGCGCCGCGTCGGGCCGTCCGGCGCGGAAGCGGGCTCCGCGGAGGGCGTGCGCACCGCCGGCAGCGGCTGCCCGCTGAGGGGCAGCGGCACGGGCAGGGTCTCGAGGAACTCGGCCTCGGGCACCGAGCCGAAGCGGCGGTAGACGGCCCGGTACAGGGCCATCGCCGTGTCGATGTGGAAGTAGTGGTCCACGCGGGCGCGGGCGTTCTCGCTCAGCCGATCGAACAGGAACTCGTCGGCCATGAGTCGCTTGATCGCCTGCGCCATGCCGTCCACATCGTGCGCATGCACCAGCAGCCCGCACGAGTCGACGACGCCGGTCGGCGCCGCGTGCGCGTCCTCGACCACGATCGGGTCCTCGACCAGCTGCTTCATGCCGCCGACGTAGGTGCCGATCGTCGGCAGGCCGATGGTCATCGCCTCGAGCACCACGATCGGCTGGCCCTCGTTGTGGCTCGGCAGCACGAGCGCGTCGTAGTTGCCGAACCGCTCCCGCAGGTTCACGCTGCCGAAGAACTTCACGTACCCGTCGAGGCCGAGCTCGTGGCAGGCCGAGCGGCACAGCGCCGCATACTCGGGCATCTCCTCGTCGGGCCCCATGACGTCGAGCTCCCAGTTCGTGACGCCCTCCGACACGAGCTGGGCGAGCGCAGTCAGCAGGTCGAGCAGCCCCTTGATCGGCACCACCCGCGCCGCGTAGGCGAGGCGCCAGATGCGGTCCTCCCCCGCCCCTCGGGTCTGCACGCGGCGCGCGTCGAACACCGCGCGGGCGTCGTCGAAGTCGGAGGGAGTCACCCCGTTCGCGAGCACGACCGACTTGTCGGGTGCACCGCCGAGGCCGACCGCCTCCTCGATGGCGTCCGGGTAGAGGTAGGTGATCAGGTCCGCGGAGCGGTAGGCGACGAGTCCGGTCTGCGCCCACCAGGCCATCCAGGCGCGCTGGCGCGGCGTCACCCGCGCGTCCTCGGGCACCATGGCGGAGGTGCGGTAGTGGTCGAGGGTCCGCCACTCGTCACGCGTCACCGGCGTGTCCATGCTCCGCTCGAGCAGGTGGTTGATCGTGTCCCGGGCGTAGAGGTTGTGCTCGGTGAGCAGGAAGTGCGTCCCGTGCTGCCTGGCCGCCGTGGCTGCGAGCAGCGCTGCGGCGCCCGTGGTGTGCGCGTGGTAGACCGTCGCCTTCGGCAGCACCAGATCGGTGACGGCGAACGCGAGCGAGAAGAACTCCCGCAGCTCCCAGAACATCGCGGTGAACGACAGCCCCGCCCGCGCGAAGTAGCCCCGCGCCCGCGTCATGAACGCCGCGGAGCTGATGACGGGCCAGAGGCGGAAGGAACGGGTCAGCGGGTTGATGCCGTCGTCGTACAGCGACCACAGCCCCGCGTCGTCGCCCGCGAGGTGCGCGTCGAGGGCGTCGAACAGCCGCTCCACGACCGCCGCAGTCGCCTTCCTGCCGAGGCGCGCGTCGCGCGGCCGCAGGTCGAGGAAGTCGCGGCGGTGCTCGCGCATGCTCTGGTACACGGGCATCACCCAGGCCACCTGCGGCGGCACGTCGTACTTCTCCACCATCGGCGAATCGCTGTCCCACGCGATGTGGATGATGCCGATGCGGCGGTTCGGGTTCGCCTCCGCGATCTGGTGCACCACGGCGGAGAGCCCGCCGGTGAGGTACGGGTACGTCGACTCGCAGACGATGGCGACGTCCACCGGCTCGTACGAGGCGCGGGCCGGGCGGGAGCGCTTCGGCCGCTTCGCCTCGCGGGCGTGGGCCGGGCTGCCGTAGGTCATCGGCTGGTCCTCCAGACGTTGAGGGGACGGTCGGCGTCCGTGGTGACGGTGTCGATCAGGCCGGCGAGCTCGGTCTGCACTCGCCGGTCGGCGGCGGTCCCGCCGGGACGCGGCTGGTCGGCGTACGACAGGGCGTGCACCCGCACGCCGCGTGCACGGACGCCGCGGACTGCAGCGAGCACCTCGTCCATCCAGCGCGACTCGTCGACGGATCGGAAGCCGACGACATCGGGGGCGAGGTCCTCGAGCAGCACGGCGTCCAGGGCCTCCACGAGGGGCCAGAGCGCGAAACCGCGGTTGAGGAACCAGCGCGGTTCGACGGGCGTCGCCTCCCCCACGCGGGCGAGGTACTCGATGGCGAGCTCGGGCCGCTCGGGCAGCAGCCGGTCGAGGTCGTCGACGAAGAGCCCGGTGCTGCGGCCCCCGTCGGCGGCGAAGGCGGCGACGGCCTGCTCGATCGCCCAGTCGAGCGCCTCGGGCCGATCGAGGTCGAGTCTCGGCAGGTCCCAGCGCTCGTCCCGCCCGGTGATCGGCGGCGGGTCGGTCATGCGGTCGTACAGCCAGGGGTCCACCGTCGTCGGGTTCACATAGACGTAGCGCCGGCAGTCCGGGAACACGTCGGCGAACCCGCCGTCGCGGACGAGCGGGTGGAACGGCTCGAGCACGACGTCGCCCCGATCGATGCGGGCGAGTACGGGCTCCCCCGGGTGCTCGACGCCGAAGTAGATGGAGACGCCGCTCACTGGGTCAGCGCCGATCGCCAGAACAGCGAATACTCCGGCAGACGCCATGCGCGTCGGTTGAGCACGTCGATGAGCACCGCGACCGCCAGGTAGGTGCTGCCGATCGTGAGCAGCATCTGCGCGGGGGTCAGCTGGATGGCCTCGCCGATCACGATCGCCGGCAGCAGCACGAGTCCGCTGACCGCGATCGGCACGTCGGGGCGCAGCATGCCGTACGTGTAGACCTGCGCCAGCATGATGACGCCGATTCCGGAGACGGCGAGCACGCCGAGGAACAGGGGCACCCCGTCCCATTTCGCAGCACCGACCAGCAGCACCGTCACCCCGGCGAGCAGTGCGGTGATGACCGTGACGCGGCGCAGCCCCCGGTGCGCGGCGTCGCCCATCTCGCGCAGGTCGCGCTCGAGGGCCGAGTAGGGCATCACGCCCATCGCTCGACGGAGGCGGTCGATTCGCCGCCACATCGGCTCCGCGCTCGTCTCGAAGAAGACGTGGTAGCTGACGAGGGCGGGCAGCATGCCCGCGAAGACCGGCCCGGCGAGGAACCGGGAGGGATCGGCGGCGAGCACCGCGAGCGGGATGGACCACAGGGGCAGCACGTCCGCCACGCCCCGGGTCACGGAGGTCGCGAGCACTCCTGCCGGCACCGGGCCGATCGGCTGCGGACGGACCCGGACGGCCGCGATGACGAGGATGGTGCCCTGCACGGCGATGGCCGCGGTCGCCGGGACCCAGACGGCGGTGGGCGCCGCGAGCAGCGCGGCGGCGTAGCTGCTCCACGTGAGCAGCAGCGACACCTTGCCTCCCGTGGCGTAGGACGCGACGAGCAGCGCGGAGAGCAGCAGGTGCAGCTCGACGACGCCCGCGAGGGCCGCGGTGGCCTCCGCGCGCCATGAGAGCGCGTGCGCGATCAGTAGGGAGGCGAGCAACGCGATCGGCACGCCGATGAGCAGCGCTCGAGGGATCGCACGGAGGCTCTGCGCGCCGACGCGCCAGCGGTCCTCCCGCTCGATGCCGTCGATCAGCCGGTAGACCGGCGCCGACACGGTCTGCGCGAGCAGCGGCGCGAGCGTCGCCGCGGTGACCATCACGGACGCGATCGTCTGCCCGCCGATCTGGAACCGGTGCAGCTCGACGGCGACAAGGGGGTACACGAGCGCCAGCGCGACGAGGGGGAACACCTGCACGGCGAGCAGCGCGACGAGGCGGGTGACCCGCACCCCCAACGTGCGCTCAGCAGAGATCGAATCGTTGGTCATGAGTTCCCTTGGAGCAGGGCACGACATCGGGCCGAAGAGCGGAGCAGGGCCCACGGTACGAACCCCCCTGAACTGGGCACAACCCGGGAAACATGATTGCGTATTATGTTTACCAGGTACGTATTTGCCTTCCGATGGACGCGCTACTCCTGCCGACTCGCCCGCTCATCAGGTATTCTTCGATTCCGTATCGGGAGTCTTGAGGTGAGGCGCGGCCGGAGCCATCGCCGAGTGGCCGAGGAGATGCTCAGGTTCGCGGTGGGAGCTCAGCCGGCCTCGAGCGCTTCGCGCGACTCGAACGCCTCACTCCTCCGAATCGTGACCCCGGCGTGATCCGCCGTTCGCAATGCTGTGGGCACCCCGTTCGTGGGGCCGCAACGGCGCGGCTCCACGGACCCCGGGGGCGTCTCGGGGGAGGTCGCGTGGGGTCGCTGGTCGTCGTCGACGGATCGGGCGTCTGCCGCGCGCCGATCGTGGCGTTCACGCTGCAGGAGCGGTTCCGGACGGCGGGATGGCTGTCCCGGGTACCGGTGCTGACCCGCGGACTGTTCGCGGCCGAGGGCCGGACCACGTGCGAGGCGGCGTCATCGCGCCTCGGGTTCAACGGTCCTGCCCTCGGGTTCTACGGCGCGCATCGCTCGGCACCCCTGATGGTGGCGGACATCGTGGAGGCGGACCTCGTGCTGACGGCGGAGCGCGCGCAGCGCTCCTCCGTGGTCCGCATGCTGCCGGGCACCCAGGAGGCGGTCTTCACGTGGAAGGAGGCGCTCGTGCTGTCGAGCGTCCTGGTGGAGCGCCGGCGGACGGGCGCCCCCGCAGCGCCGGCCGACCTGCCATCCCTTGCTCGCGCGCTGCACGGCGTCCGCGGCACCGTGCCCGTGGTGGAGCCCGTCGTGCGCACGGGGGGTGTTCCACTGGCGACGAGGCGACGAGGTCGATCCGCTGTCGATCGAGAGCGGGCACGTCGGCGCAGTGGAGCATCGCCGCGTCACCCAGGAGTCGGCGGACGTCGCCTCGGCGCTGAGCGCCCGGCTGGACCTCCTGGCGCACGATGTCGTGCAGGACGCCACGCTCGGGCTGCAGCCCGTTCGGAGCCGGCGCCTCCGTCGCACCGCTCGATGACGAGCGCGGCGCGGGAGCAGCGCCGGAGTTCGGACCTCAGTCCGCGAGCACCCGCACCCGCGACCGGACCGGTATCGCGAAGAGGCCGCGCGTCGCAGGCAGAGGCCGAGTGGACCCGGCGAAGAGCAGACGGGTGATGCGGTTGCGGCGCACGAGCGCGTAGAAGGCGAGCGCGCAGACGACGGCGCTGAGCAGCGTGATGGCGTACTCCAGCAGCAGCGGCAGACCCGTCGGCGCCAGCACGAGCTCGGTGACCACGATGACCGGCTGGTGGATCAGGTAGATCACGAGTGCGGCGCCGACCACCACCCGGATCCGGGCGCTCTCGCTGCTGGCGAAGCGTCGAGCCAGGGCGAGCAGCGCCAGCAGCATCATGCAGCTGAGCGCGATGCGGAAGAACGCGGTCACCGGGCGGATCTCGGCGTCGATCGACGAGGTGGTGAGGAGCCCGTAGGTGCCGGCGAGCGCCACCACACTGCCGAGCACAGGGACCAGCGGAGCGTGGGACAGCCGCTCGATGCCGTTGGACTTCAGCGCGACCACCGAGCCGAACAGGTAGAAGGCGGCGTACGCGCCGGCGTTGCCGAAGACGTCCTGCCGGGAGAATGTGGTCGGGACCGTGTCCCATGCTGCCGCCAGCACGAGCACGCACACGACCGCCGCGACCAGGATGCCGGCGTACAGCGCCGGCCGCACGCCGGAGGCGGCCTTGAACATCGTGCGCTTCCCGCGGACGAGCCCGGAGTGCACGGTGCCGACCACGGTGCGCCGCACGACTGCGCGGATGAGCACGTGCGCAGCCGAGAAGACGAGGAGCACGATCAGGAACCAGAGGTGCTGCACCAGGGGCGCCAGCGCGACGCCGTTCGCAAAGGTCGCGCCGGCGTCGAGGTAGGGCGAGTGGTCCGCCAGCCCGAGCAGCAGCGCCGTCGGCACGTTGATGAGCAACACGCCGGCCACGAGGGGCAGGCCCAGCCGCACCACCCGGAGGCGGAACCATGCCAGGGAACCGCGCCGTGCGAGCACCCAGGTGGCGAACAGGCCGGCGACGAAGAAGAAGCTCGGCATGCGCCAGAGGTGCAGGAACTCAGCGAACCACCAGAAGGGCGTCGCGGTCTGCGGCATGTTCATCACCCAGTGCGTGGGGCTGAACGCCAGGCTCGCGTGGAACGGGATGCCCAGGAGGATCAGCAGCGCTCGGAGCGCATCGAGGTGATGAAGTCGTGACGTGCTCGAACCTGGACTCATGGCTCCTGTGCTGTCGACGCTGGAGCCGAGGAAGGAACCGGTCCGGTGAGGAGCTGGAATCGTATCCCACCGCGCGAACAGCAGCCGAGGTCCTGGTGGCGCGGGCAGATCAGGCGTGAGCGCCTTCTGCTGCGGCGGAGTTCATCCCGTCACGAGACGCGTCCGTCTCGTGACGGGCGCGGTCCTGCCCGACCCTGTCAGCCGGACCCGCGAGACTCCTACCGTGGCGGACCGCATCTACGTGCTCATCGACGGCGAGAACCTCGATGTGACGCTCGGCACGTCGATCCTGCAGCGGGCCCCGCGGCCGGCCGACAGGCCGCGGTGGGAGCGGGTGCTCGAGTTCGCGCGTGATCTGCGCGGCAAGGAGGCCGTGGGGCTGTTCTTCATCAACGCGACCTCAGGGAACACCCCCTGGCCGTTCGTCGCGGCGCTGCAGAACGTGGGCTTCCGCGCGGTGCTGCTCAGCGGATCGTCCTCCGAGAAGGTGGTCGACCTCGGCATCCAGAGGACGCTCGAAGCGCTGCTCGAACGCGACGGCGACGTGCTCGTCGGATCCCACGATCGTGACTTCGCACCGCAGATCGAACGGCTGATCGACACGGGTCGGGACGTCGCCATGATCGGCTTCCCCGAGCTGATGAGCGGCGTCTACAGCGAGTTGGGCGTGCAGATCCACGACCTCGAGTTCGACGTGAAGGCGTTCAATCAGCGTCTCCCCCGGATCCGCGTCATCCCCATCGGAGACTTCGATCCCGCCGATTTCCTCGACTGACGGCTGGATCGCATCCCGAGCGAGCAGGATCCGCTGGGGTGCGACCCCGCTGCCACCCGGCCGTGCACGAATCGCTCGCCTCACGAGTGTCGCGCGGAGACCCGCGAGCACTTCCGCACCGACTGAGTGCCCGAAGAGGCTCTCTCAGTCGTGCGGCGCGCTGTGCACGGGATCGGATCCGCCGAGGCCCGACCGCTCCGCCTCCACGCGCTGTCCGTGGGTCCGGGAGAGGAAAGGCCGCTCTCCGATGAACCAGAAGCCCCAGGCCGCAAGCACGGAGAGCACGCCGGCGCTCGGCAGGAGGAGGGCCAGTCCAGCCGGCTGCTCGAGACGGAACCCCGTCGGGGAGAGCGCGTACTGCCAGACCGCCTGCACCACCAGCGCGTGGATCAGGTAGAGGCTGAACGAGATCGTGCCGAGCCAGACGAGTGGCCGGGATCCCAGGAGGCGTCGGAGCAGGACGAGCCGGTCGTTCTCCATCGCGACGAGCGCAGCAGCCGTCGCGAGCCCCACTGCGACCACCGCGAGCGTCGTGTTCTGCAGGACGATCAGCAGGATCCCCGCCGCGAGCAGCAGGCCGAAGGCGGCCATGCTCGACGTCCGGCCTGCGGATGCTCGCATCGCGAAGCGCGCATCCACCGTTCGACTCAGGGCGCCGACGGCGAACAGACCCAGGAAATCCAGGTACTGCAGCACCGGCACGTGGACGCCTTCTCGCCCAGCCACTCCCGAGATCCCGGTGGTGAGCACCAGAAGCCCCAGCGTCAGCCCGACGCGGCCGACCCGACTCCACACCCGGAGGAGCACAGGGAACACGAAGTAGATGTGCCACTCCAGCGCCACGCTCCAGAAGACGTGGTTGATGGACGCGCTGTACCACACGTCCTGAAGCACGAGGAGGTGAGCGAAGAAGGCCGGCCAGGTGACGGGGAGCGCGGCGTCCCAATGCGTCCCGGTCCTCGTCCCCAGCAGCGTGAGGGCGAGTACCAGTGACACGGCGAGTGCGATCCAGTAGGGCAGCACGATGCGGCGGAACCGACGGCGGATGAAGGACCAGTACGACTCACCCAGCCCGCCCTGACGAGCCGGGCGGATCATCAGGGAGTAGCCGGACAGCACGATGAAGACCGCCACTCCGAAGTTGCCGTAGCGCAGCCACGAGAATGCCGCGGCGGCTGCTCCGACGGGGTCGTCGTGCGGATAGACGGTCAAGTAGGCGTGATGCAGGACGACGTAGGACGCCGCGACCGCGCGGATGCCGTCCAGGTGTTCGAGCCGCGTCCGAGGGCGAGCCGAGCTCATTCCTCGGAAGGTAATACGACTCGAGAATTCCTCGAGGCGAGCTGCGTATCGCCCTGAGCCGTCGGCCGGAGCGAGTGCGCGGGCTCGCCACACGGCTGCAGCCCCGTCGTCGAGGCGGCTGCACGGACGCCTCCGTGTCGGCCGACACGGATGCGTCCGGTCACGACATGTCGGCGCTCCGTCCCGCGAGGAACGCGCGCAGCGACCGGCGCAGCTGCCGGTCGACCTGTCGTTGCTGACGGATCCTGAGTCTGACGGAGCGCGCATCCGTCGTCCGGAGGGGCAGGTGCAGGGTGAGGGCCATGGGCGGGTCCTTCGGATCGAACGCCTTGCGTCGTTGCAGGGCGACATCACCTCGTCGTGATCCGACAAGTAAACACCCACGGGGCGGGACGGTCCCGTCCCCCGAACGGGTTCCACCTCGGTCGGGGACGACGCGGGATCGAGCGCCTCGGGGGCGGGCGGCGATCAGTCGGCGGGCAGCGCCTGCGCGACGACCGTGCCGAAGCGGGCGGCCAGCACCTGCTGGTCGGCGGCGTTCAGCCGCGTACCCGAGGAGGGCGTGCTGTTCAGCCACGCCTGCTGCACCGGGTCGACGAAGCGGACCTGGAACGCGCCGGCGACGTTCTGCAGGTTCGTCCGCAGGCCGGCGACGGTGAGCGCGTCGGTCCCGCCGCTCAGTACCGGCCCGACGAGGACGATCACGGCCCGCGGCGCACGGGCCTGCACCGCCGACAGCGTCTGGCTCGCGGCACGGGAGACGCGCAGCGAGGAAGCGGTCGCGTCCCGGGCGCCGCCGAAGACGATGACCACCGCTGCGTTCGTCGGCACCCGTGCCGCCTGGGCTGCGAGCGTGCGCCCGTCCGCACCCTTCACCAGGAAGCTGGCGCCGGCCGAGGCGAAGGTCTGCACGTCGACGTCCTGCGTGGAGGCGACCCGCGAGGTCCAGCGCTGCGCCTGGGTCACGCCCGGTGCGGCGGCGCTGGTGCTGTCGTCACCGACCACGGCGACGATCGGTCGGGCCGCGGGCGTCGGATCGGTGAGCGCCGGCGGGGTGTACTGCGCGGCTGAGCGCTGCGCGGAACGGGCGTCCTCCCGGGTCTTCACGACCGCACCGGCGGCTGCCGCCACGGCGATGATGACGACGAGCGCCACGAGCAGGACGCGGGCGACACGTCGCCCGCTGCTGCGCACTCCTCCCCCGGCCATTCGAGTGAGCATAAGGGCGACGACCGCTCCGCCTCGCTGCCGCGCCACCGCTTCCACACCCTCGACCCGATCTGGGGGCGTGCTCTCCGTTGCCTCCGACCGCTCCGGCGACCGATACTCGGAACGCCGCACCCGACGGCAGCAGTGCACTCCCCCCGTTCCGCGCGTGACGACCCCACGCGCACCATCGAAGGAGTACGCATGGCTGAGTCGCACCGGGGTGCATCGGCGAAGCGGACGGCGTGGACGCCGGCGGGAGGCCCTCGCCCGTCCTACCGTGCCGCCGTGCCGCGCACCCGACTCTCGACCCGCCTCCTGGCCGGGTTGACCGTGGCCCTGACTCTCGCCGCCGCTCCGGTGTGGAGCGGCGTCGCGAGCGCCGCGCCGGGTACCGCAGCCGGCTACACCTGGCACGACCCGCGCCCCTACGGGCGCTTCGGGCGCCCGCTCGCCCTCGACCAGCACAACACCGCGATCCAGCAGCTGCAGGCCGCGGGCACGACGATGAGCCCCGCCGTCCGGTCCGCGGTGCAGCAGATCGCGAAGCGCCCCTCCGCCAACTGGATCGGTGGCCAGAGCCCCGCCGAGGCGCAGGATCTCGTGTCCCGCCTCATGGCGAGCGCCGCGTCCCAGGGCGGGCTCGCGCAGCTCGTCATGTTCAACCTGCCGAACCGCACGTGCGACCGCGACGACCACTTCGCCGTCACCACCGCGACCAGCTATCGCGCCTGGGTGCGGGGTTTCGTCCGAGGGCTCGGGAAGCAGCGCGCGATCGTGGTCGTCGAGCCCGACGCCGTCGCGATGGCCTCCTGCCTGCCGGCCGCCCAGCAGCGGGAGCGCTACGCCCTCGTGAAGTACGCCGTGAACCAGGTGCGGGCACAGGGCTCGTGGGCGTACATCGACATCGGCCACAGCAACTGGCTCAGCGTGAAGACCGCGGTCAACCGCCTCAAGGCGTCCGGCATCTCCCGCGCGTCCGGGTTCAGCCTGAACGTCTCGAACTTCCGTCCGAACGCGGAGCTGCTGAAGTACGGCACCGCGATCACCGCCAAGGTCCACCGGAACTTCGTGATCGACACCTCCCGCAACGGGAAGGCGCCGACGAACTCGCAGTGGTGCAACCCGATGAACAGAGGGCTGGGGCATGCGCCGACCCCGCGCACCGGCGTCAAGCACCTCGACGCGTATCTCTGGATCAAGAACCCGGGCGGCTCGGACGGCGCCTGCAACGGCGGCCCCGAGCCCGGGCACTGGTACCAGCAGTACGCGCTGATGCTCGTGCGGAACGCCCGACTGAAGTGACGCCCTGACCGCCGCGCACGGCCGCGGTACGCAGGGCCGGTCGGAGCCGTTCACGGGCTCCGGCGAGGATGGCCCCGTGGACCACGACCAGATCAGCGCTGCTGCGCCGGGGAAGGACGGTGCGCCGTGCCGGTGACCGCGACCCGCCGATTCGTGCTCGGCACCGCGCTGGCACTGGCCGGCGCGGCCAAGGTGAGCACGCTGGTCCCCTCCTCCGAGGCCGATCCCTACGCAGGCGCGACCGTGACGGGAGGGGCCGTGACCAGGACGGTCCTCGACGTCACCGATCCCGCCTACGGAGCGATGGGGGACGGCGTCCTGCTCGGGGACCTCGTCGTGCAGGCCGGGTCGCCCGTGGTCGACTCCGCCACCGGGCCCTTCACCTCCACGGAGAAGGACCGCGGGAAGACCGTGGTCTGGCGCACCGCGGCCGACGGCGTCGGTACGGGCGTGATCGCGACCGTCAGCTCCCGGACCCGGGCCGTGCTGCAGGCGCCCGCCTCCGCCGCCTCGCGATCGGACGGCGGTCCGAACACGAACGGCGCCGTCGGCACCGACAACACGAAGGCCCTGAACGCCGCGTTCGCCGCCGCGCAGGCCGCCGCGGCGGCCGTGGCGCCCGAACGGCGGCAGCAGGTGACGACCGTGCAGGTGCACGTGCCGCGGGGCGCGTTCCTGTTCACGACCCTGCAGCCCTTCACGCAGGCAGGGGTGTCGGTCACCGGCGAGGGGCGGTTCTCGTCGCTGCTCGTGTCCGCTGCGACCGGGCCGTGGCTGCAGCTCGCCGCGTTCCAGGCCGGGACGGACCTCTACGGCGGCACCGCCACGGACTGGACGTTCGAGGACCTGCACTTCATCAACCCCGCCTACCGGAACGGCTCCTCCGAGGGGCACCGCACCGGGCGGGCGATCCAGGACAACGGCAGCGGCGGGGTCCGCATCAGCGGCTGCACCTTCACCGGACTGGAGGCGGGGTTCTGCGGGGCGTACGGCTCCGACTTCACGACCATCCGCGACTCGTACTTCTACCTCTGCGACACCGGGTACTACCTCGGGCCCGGCAGCCAGCAGCTCGAGATCTCGAAGACCGACGCGTCGCAGTGCCGCGAGGGCGCCGTGTTCGAGGGCGCCCCGCAGTGGCACATCGGCGGCGCCTCGTCCTTCGAGGACCCGTCCGTCTCGGCCGTCACGATCGTGGGCCCGACCAGCGGGACGACGCGCTACGGCTTGCCGGTGGACGCACCCGGCGCCTTCTACTCGGGCACCTTCGTGATCGACGGCGGCACGTGGTTCGAGACGAACTCGGGCGGCAACGGGCGGCTCACGCCACGCCTGATGTGGATGCACGGCGACGGCCCGTTCGGCGTGCCGACCCAGGGGCTCGTCGTCCGCGACGCCTACGTGGTCGCCGGCGGCCAGCAGCAGCCGGACGGGCGCGCGACCTTCATCGAGTACGCCTCCGCCCGCACCTCCCCCGAGCCCGTGGTGGTCGACGGGCTCACCATCGGCGGCACCTTCCTGAACTCGGTGTTCCGGATGTCGGGCGAGGCCAGCACCTCCACCCCCCGCCTGATGGGCGTGCGACGGCCCGACGAGGTGGCGCTCACGCAGGGCCCCGCCGGCGGCGCCAAGGTGCTCGAGCCCGACGGCTCGACCGTGTGGCCCGCGAGGATCACCGCGCCGAGCCCCGAGGTGAGCGCGCTGCGGCTCATCCCCTCCCGCGGCTCCGGCACGCGCGCCCCGCTGCTCGCGGTGGGGCCGGGCACTGACGCGCGGTCGGGCATCGCCGCCGACGGCGCACTGCTGGAGGCGTTCGCGCAGGCCGATCCGGTGAACGGCGTCGTGACCGTCGACGCCGCGGCGTGCAACCACTGCACCAGTACGCTCTCGGGCGGCGACGTCGCGATCCGCATCACGAACCCGCCCTCGACCTCGAGCCAGCGCCTCACGGTCGAGCTCGTCGCGCCGGGCGGCGCACGGACCGTGCGGTGGCCCTCCGACTGCCGCTTCGCCGGCGGCACCGCGCCCCGTACGGTGGCCGGGAGCTCCCGGACCGCCGTCACCTTCGGCTGGAACCCGCGCGAGCGGCTGTGGATCGAGACCGCGCGGTCCGAAGCCGTCGGCATCTGAGACGTCGAGGAAGTGCACCAGTGATCCGTACCCGGGACGTCGTCGTCAACCGGCTGCTCGAAGCGCCGCGCGCGCGCCTCCGCCTCCGCCGTGCGGGCGTGGAGGTGGGCCCCGCGCCCGTCCTGCTCGGGGTGCCGCTCGTGTCCCGGGCGCCCGACTCGCGGATCGTGCTCGAGCGGGGCGTGACCCTGGTCTCATCGAGCCGCTGGACCGCGCTCGGCGTCTCCCGGCCCACCATCCTCCGCACGCTGCTGCCGGGCGCCGAGCTGGTCATCGGCGAGGAGAGCGGCCTGTCAGGTGGTGTGATCTGTGCCGCGCACTCCGTGCGGATCGGCGCCCGCGTCCTGTTCGGCGCCGACGTGATCGTCACCGACACGGACTTCCACCCGATCGACTCGATCCCCCGCCACCGGGCTCCGGTCCCGGAGCCGCGACCGCGCGACGCGGTCGTGATCGAGGACGACGTCTTCGTCGGCGCCCGCTCGATCGTGCTGAAGGGCGTCACGATCGGCGCCGGCAGCGTGGTCGGCGCCGGTAGCGTCGTCACCCGGTCCGTGCCGCCCGGCTCCGTGGTGGCCGGGAACCCGGCCCGAGTCCTCCGCCCGACCCGACCCGCAGAGGCCCCTGCCCCATGACCTCCTCCCCCGCCGCGCGCACCCGCCCGCAGTCCCTCCGCGTCGCGCTCGTGCACAAGATGCCGACGCCGTACCGCGTGCCCGTGTTCGACCTGATCGCCCGGCACCCGGGTGTCGCGCTGACCGTCGTCTACTCGAGCCGGCGCGAGCCGAACCGCAAGTGGGACGTCCCGGTGGGCACCGCCCGCTCCGTGTTCCTCAAGGAGCGGGTGCTGGACCTCGGCGAGAACAAGTACGTGCACGTCAACTGGGGCGTCGGTCGGGCGCTCGCCCGCATCCGGCCGCACGTCGTGGTCACGAACGGCTACAACGTCACCGACCTGCTCGTGCTCCTGTACGCCAAGCGCACCGGTGCGCGGGTCGTGTGCCAGATCGACGGCACGGTCGAGTCGGAGCGGGCGCTGACCGTCGTGCACCGGCTCGTCAGGCGCCTCGCGGACCGCTGGACGGACGCCTACGTCGGGCCCAGCGACTCATCGCTGCAGCTGTTCGAGACGTTCGGCGCGTCGAAGGACGAGGTGTTCTGGTCGCCGCTCGCGGTCGACAACGCCGCGTTCCAGGGCGGCGACCTCGAGTCCCGCCCCTACGACCTGCTGTTCTCCGGTCGGCTGACGGAGGTCAAGAACCCGTTGTTCGCAATCCGGGTCGCGGCCGGCGTCGCGGCCCGGCTCGGCCGGCGGGTGCGGCTGCTCGTCGTCGGCTCCGGCGACCTCGAGCAGGCGATGCGCGACGAGGCCGGACGGCACCCGCAGCTCGACGTCGAGTTCCGCGGCTTCGTGCAGCAGGCCGGTCTGCCGGCCCTGTACGCCTCGGCGAAGCTGTTCCTCTTCCCGACGCTCTGGGACCCGTGGGGCCTCGTCGCCAACGAGGCCGCGGCGTCCGGCACACCGACGGTCGTGTCGCCCCACGCCGGTGCCGCCGGCGACCTGATCCGCGACGGCCGGGAGGGCCTCGTGGTACCGCTCGACGAGGACCGCTGGGTCGGCGCCGTCGCGGGTCTGCTCGACGACGCGACCACCTGGCAGCGGCTGTCCGAGGGCGCCGTGCAGCGCGTGCAGCGGTACTCGTGGCAGGCCGCCGCCGACGGCTACGTCCACGGCATCGAACGGGCCGCGCAGGCCGCGACGGAGGCTTCGTGATCACCGCACTGCTCGCCTGCTACAACCGGCGGGAGCTCACCGAGCGCGCGCTGCGATCCCTGCTCGAAGCAGGCGCGGAAGCGGGCGTCGAGATCGACGTCGTCCTGTTCGACGACGGCTCCACGGACGGCACCGCCGACGCCGCGAGGGCGATCGTGCCGGAAGGGCGACTGGAGGTGCTGCAGGGCACCGGCGACGCCTTCTGGGCGCGGAGCATGGCGACCGCGGAGGCGCGAGCCCTGGCGAAGGCGTCCGACGGGGACCACGTGCTGTGGCTCAACGACGACGTCGCGCTCGCTCCGGGCGCGCTGCGGATGCTCGTCGACGTGCTCGGCGATCGCACCGACCGGCTCGTGGTCGGTGCGACGACCGACCCGGAGACCGGGCTCATCAACTACGGCGGGTACGTCCGCTCGGGCGTGCACCCCCTCCGCTTCCGCCACCTGCAGCCGAACGGCACCGCGCAGCCGATCGCGACGCTGAACGGCAACTGCGTGCTCGTACCCGTCGAGGCGGCGCGGCGCATCGGCGGCATCCAGGGCTCCTACTCGCACGGACTCGCCGACATCGACTACGGCCTCCGAGCGAACCGCGCCGGCGTCGTGCCGCTGCTGGCGCCCGCTCCGATCGGCACCTGCCCGTCCCACCCGCCGGAGGTCCGCAGGCCGCTCCGCGAGGAGTGGGCCCGCTTCCGCTCGGTCAAGGGCGGCGGCCACCCCGCCTCCATGCGCCGCGTGCTGCGCGAGGTCCGTCCGCGGACGTGGCCGGTGTTCTTCGCGTCGAGCTACGCGACCTGGTGGCTGCGCGCGCTGCGGAACGCCGCGCGGCGCAGCCCGACCGCCTAGCGGTCGGGCGCGTACCAGGCGGCGAGCAGGCCCGGCAGCCGGCCGGCGCTGAACCGGTCGGACGCGCCCGGGATCGGGTGCTCCAGCGCTTCGACGACGCCTGCGGCGAGCGCCGCGGCCTCGTCGGGGCCCTCCGGTGCGACGACGCCGCCGTTGTCGCACAGCCGCACGGTCGCCTCCGCACCGCTGCCGGGCATCACGACGGCGGCGAGGCCGCACGCGGCCGCTTCGCCGACCACCCACGGCGAGCCCTCGCGGGACGACGGGTGGACCAGCAGCCGAGCGCCGGACATCACCTCGAGCGCGGTGCTGCGGTCGACGGCACCGTGGAAGCGGACGCGGTCCGCGACGCCCTCCGTGACCGCGAGCCGCTCGAGCATCGGACGCAGCGGTCCGTCGCCGAGCACGGCAAGGCGGTGCTCGGCGAGGCGCGGGTCCCGCAGGGCGCTGATGGCGAGCCAGGGCCGCTTCCGCTCCACCAGGTGGCCGGCGAGGACGAGCAGCCGCTCGTCCCGGTCTGCCGACCCCGGCTGCCGCTCGACCACGATGTTCGGCTCGACGGCGACCGCGCGCCCGTGCTCCTCCGCGAAGGCGAGGGTGTGGTCGTTGTTCACGACCAGGAGGTCCGCGACCCGGAGGTTCCGCGCCGCGACCGCGGAGGCGATGCCCACCGCGGTCCGTCCGAGCAGGGCCACACGTCCCGCGCCGCCGGACGCGGATGCCGGGACGGAGAGCGGGCCCCAGACGATGCGGTCGGCGACGCCCCGACTCATCGCCGGAGGCAGCACTCCCGACGCGAAGGTCACCTGGTGCGCGACCGTCAGGCGCTCGGCTCGGCCGATGGCGCGGAGACGACGGCGGGCGCCCGGCAACCAGGCGAGGTAGCTCTGCCTCGTCCGGCGGTCGCCGTAGCGCCGCAGCACAGGAGCGGGCACGGGCACCGCGTGGACGACCACCCGCTCGGCGCCGGGCAGCCGCTCGAGCCCGAGGCGGACGGCCTGCTCGTCGCGCGCGTCGAACACGAGGTGCACGGTCGCGCTCGGCTGCAGCTCGAGAGCGGCCGTGAGGAAGGCCCATCCGACGCCCGCCTCGCTTCCGGCGGTGGGGTGGATGGTGAACGAGACCAGGGCGAGGGCAGGCATGCGCCTCGTATCCTGCCGTCCGGAGACACGTTCACGCATCCCGTCCGGGGCATGCACCCCCCGGACTGGCGGGGCCCCGTTGCGCATTCGATACGGCCGGACGACCCGCCGACGCGCTCCGGAAGCTGTATTCGCGGACGCCCATGCCGTTCCGCCGCCCAGCGGACGAGCCCGGTTCGAGGCGCCCGAACGCCCCGCGATCACGGAGGAACACCTTTTGGACCTGCACGAGTTCCTCCGCACCGTTCGACGGAGCTGGGCGGTGATCGTGAGCGTGCTCGCGCTGTTCATCATCGTCGGGGCGGCCTACACGATCGTCCAGAAGCCCTCGTACTCCGCGTCGTCGACGGCCTACGTCTCCGTCGCGACGAACTCGTCGGTCAACGACCTGTCGCAGGGCGCGGACTTCGTGCAGCAGGCCGTGAAGAGCTACGCCGGGGTGGCCACGAGCGCCTACGTGCTCGACCGGGTCGCGGACCGTCTGAACGTGCAGGGCGGCGTCGGCGCGCTGAAGCAGCAGGTCTCCGCATCGGCTCCGGTCGACACGACCCTGCTCGAGGTCACCGCGACGGCGTCCTCGCCGAGCGAGGCCGCGGAGATCGCGAACGCCGTCACCGCCGAGCTCTCCGACGCCGTCGACCGCCTGACCCCCGAGGCGCGGTCGTCCTCCTCCGCGGTCGCGCTCACGCGCATCGACCCCGCCACGGCGCCCTCCGGGCCCTCCAGCCCGAACGTGCCCCTGAACCTCGGCATCGCGGCGATCCTCGGCCTGGTCGTCGGGCTCGGCATCGCCGTGCTGCGCGAGCGCCTCGACACCCGCATCCGCGACCGGGACGAGGCGGGCGCCCTCGTGGGCGCTCCGGTGCTCGGCGAGATCCTCGACGACCCGCGCGCGGCGTCCCGCCCGATCATCGCGGTGGGCGGCGACGACAGCCGCGGCGCGGAGGCCTACCGCACCCTTCGGACGAACCTCGAGTTCCTCGACTTCGACGACAGCCCCCGCTCGATCGTCGTCACGTCGTCCGTGCCGCAGGAGGGGAAGACCCTCTCTGTCGTCAACCTCGCGGCCGTCACGGCCGAGACGGGCCGCAGCGTCGTCGTCGTCGATGCGGACCTCCGCCGCCCGCAGGTCGGCCGCTACTTCGGTCTCGAGGACCGGGTCGGCCTGACCGACGTCCTCCTCGGCACGGTCCGCCTGGACGACGCGCTGCAGCGCTGGGGCGGCCCGCAGGGGCCGATCGTGCTGCCCGCGGGTCGCATCCCCCCGAACCCGAGCGAGCTGCTGCAGTCGGAGGCGATGCGCGACCTCATCGAGCAGCTCGAGCGACGTTTCGACATGGTGCTGATCGACACGCCTCCCCTGATCCCGGTCTCGGACGCCGCGATCCTCACCCGCCGCACCGGCGGCGCCCTGCTGCTCGCCGCGTCGCGTCGCACTCGGAAGGCCGAGCTGCGCCGCGCCGCCGCGAACCTGCAGCAGGTCGACGGCCACGTGCTCGGACTCGTGCTCACCATGGTCGCCGGCCGCGACTCCTCCGCCTACAGCTACGAGCGCGCCCAGCGCCCCGAGGCGCAGGTGGCGCAGGAGCAGGCCGACACCAGGCGGGACCGCCCGCAGGCCCGGTCCCGGTCGTGATCCTGCTCGCCGCGGGCGCAGGCGTCGCGTTCGTGGTCTGGGCGCTCATCGCAGCGCCCGTGTGGGTCAGGCGGTGCCGCGAGACCGGCGGCCACTGGGCGCTCTCGGGCATCGTCTACCTGAGCGGGCCGATCAACGCCGTCATCCAGCTCACCTACCCGGGCGGGACGCCGGGCGGGTTCAGCCTGCTGCTGGCCCGCGGCAACACCATCGCCGCCTGGACGCTCGGCATCGTCGCGCTGCTCTCGGCGCTGCGGAACCCGCGGCGCGGTCCCGGCCTGGTCCTGCTGGTCGTCGCCGTCCTCGCGTTCTACGGCGCGCTGCTGCTCTCGAGCGTCGTCGGCTACCAGCCGGCGACACCGCCCGAGGAGTACTTCATCACGCCCGTGCTGGTGCTGCCGTTCCTGCTGCACGGCGGGTACGAGTGGCGATGGCTCGTGGTGGTCCTCCGCCGCGCGCTCCGCGCGATCGTGGTCCTCAGCCTCGTCTCCGTGCCGCTGCTTCCGGGGATCGCCTACGACCAGGAGTGCTGCCGCGAGCTGTTCGGCATCGAGCGGATCCAGGGCATCACCGGCCACCCGAACACCCTCGCGATCCTCGCCTGCTTCGCCGTGATCCTCGAGCTGCGCGGCGGCCGCCTGCGCTGGCTGGTCCCCGAGCTCGCCGCGATGCTCGTCGCGCAGTCCACGACCAGCTGGGTCGCCCTCGCGATCGGCCTGCTCGTCATCGCCGGCCGGCTCGGCCGCACGACCCGGATCGTCGCGATCACGGTCGGACTGTGCGCGATCGTCTTCGCTCTCACCGACCGGCAGCTCGTGAACGACTTCTTCCCGCCCGAGTTCTGGACGTTCACGGGCCGCACGACGATCTGGCAGGCGGCCCTCGCCGGCTTCTTCCTGTCGCCGTTCACCGGCTACGGCCCGAACCTGCTCGACGCGCAGTACCGGGCCCAGTACCTGGGCGTGTTCGACGCCGCAGGACAGGCGCACAACCAGATCGTCCAGACGCTCGGCGGCACAGGACTCATCGGCTTGGTGTGCCTCGTCGCGGTGCTGCTCGGGCTCGTCCGGGTCGCCTCCCGCGCTGCGGGCACGACCGCAGGGCTGTCCGTCGCCCTGGTGGTCGCGTTCGGCGCGCGCCTGCTGTCCGAGACGCCGCTCAATCCGCAGGGCAGCACCGCCACCCTGCTGCTGCTCGTCGCGGTGTTCGGGGTCGCGAGCTCCGGCGCCGCGCCGCGCACCGAGCCGCGTCCAGACCCGGAGACGTCCGCTGCCCCTCCGAAGGCCGTGGAGGTGCTGTCGTGACGCCGCCGCGCCGCGTGCTGTGGGTGCCCAACGAGATCGGCACCGCACTGCAGTCCGGGTACCGGCGCGCGTTCGCCGACCTGCTGGCGACTGGTGCCCTCGACGAGGTCGAGGTGTTCAGCCTCGAGCAGCGGATGCGGGCGGGAGGCGATGCCGCCGCGCACCGCGCCGACCTGCTCGCGGTCGCGGAGCGCTTCCGCCCCGACCTCGTGTTCATGCAGCACACCGGATTCACCGGCCTGACCGGCGGCGACGTCGACCGGATCCTGCGGCACGGGGCCCGGCTGCTCTACCAGGAGGCGGACCCGTACACGCGCTGGCTGCACCCCCTCCCCGCGTCGGCCCGCGCCGTCGGGCGGCGCGCGGACGTGGTGCACACCTGCGGCGCGGGCGTGTTCAGCGACAACTTCCGGCGAGCCGGCGCGCGCCGGGTCGAGTGGATGCCGCACGTCTTCGACCCGGCGAGGATCGACACCGCGCCGAAGCGCGCGGAACGCGAGCTCGACGTCGTCGTGGTGGGCAACCGCAGTCGGGCGCGCTTCCGCCCCCTGCCCTCCGCGGCCGACCGCCGGCGTTTCGTGGACCTGCTGCAGCAGCGACACGGGACCGCGCTCGGGCTCTACGGGAACGGCTGGAGCGGTCCCGCCGCTCGCGGCCCCATCCCCTACTCGCAGCAGTCCGAGGTCGTCCGCGGCGCGTGGCTCAGCGCGAACTGGGACCACTTCGCCGACGAGGCCTGCTACTTCAGCGACCGCCTGCCGATCGCGCTCGCATCGGGCTCCCTGCACGCCACGACCCTCCACCCCGGGTACTCGGCGGTCTTCCCGCCGGAGACCGCGCGGTTCCTCGTGACCGGCTCGACGCCTCAGGACCTGGTGGAGCGGATCGGCCGGTTCCTCGAGACGACGAGCGTCGATCAGCGCCTCGAGGCCGAGGAGGCGGCCAAGGAGTTCGCCTGGCGCCACTTCCGGCAGGACGACCAGCTGGTGACGATGCTGAACTCGGTCGGCACCGGCATCGACCCCGCAGCCGCCTCCGCGGCGTGGGACCTCACGACACCGCCCCTCACCGCCGGATGACCCGCTCCTCCCACCGATCGGAGCCGCCGTGCACATCGCGCTGACGGGTCCGATGACGCTCTCGATGCTCGAGCCGGAGCTCGGCGCCCCCGTGCCCTCGGAGGGCTTCCCCTTCCCGGGCACGGCGCAGCTGGTGCTCGACTACCTGCGTGCGGGGCACCGCGTGACAGCGATCACCACGGGCTTCGACGTCGCAGCCCCCGTGCGCCGTTCGTCCGGCGACCTCGACGTCGTGGTGCTGCCGTCCCGCGCCCGCGGCCGCGGCCGCGCGTTCGACTTCTTCCGGGAGGAGCGGCACGCCATCACGGCGGAGCTGGACGCCGCCGCGCCGGACGTGATCCACGCCCACTGGACGTACGAGTTCGGGCTCGCCGCCCGTGCGGCGTCAGCGGCCGCGCTGGTGAGCGTGCACGACTGGGCCCCCGCGATCGCGCGCTTGAACCGGCATCCGTACTGGTACTTCCGCTGGGTCATGCAGATCGCCTGCCTGCTGCGCCGCGGGGCGCTCGTGGCGCCGTCCTCGTACATCGCCGACCGCGTGCGGCGCTGGTACCGGCAGCCGTGCGCCGTGATCCCGAACGGCGTCGAGCTGTCCGCCTTCACCCCGGTCCGCCCGTCGGAGCAGCCCGTGGTCGCGATGCTCAACGTCGGGTTCACGGACCGCAAGAACGTGGGGACCGCGCTGCGCGCGTGGCCCGCCGTCCGCCGCGCGCACCCGGAGGCCGTGCTCACCCTGGCTGGCCCGGACTTCGAGCCGGGCGGCGTCGCGGAGGCGTGGGCCCGCGAGCACGACCTCACGTCCGGGGTGCGGTTCCTCGGCCCCCTCGAACCGGACGCCGTGCCGGCCTTCCTCGGCGGGGCCGCGCTCTTCCTGCACACCAGCCGCGAGGAGTCGTTCGGCATCGTGCTGGTCGAGGCGATGGCCGCGGGCCTGCCCGTGATCGTCGGCGCCGACTCGGGAGCCGCTCCTGATGTGGTGCGCCCCGCGGGCCTCGCCATCGACGTGGGCGACGTCGACGCCGTGGCACGGGCGGTCGACCAGCTGCTGTCGGATCCGGCCCGGCACGCCCGGATGTCCCGATCCGGCAGGGACGTCGCCGCCGAGTACACCGTGGAGCGCTCCTCGGCCGCGCATCTCGAACTCCTCCAGGAGCTGGCCGGCGCTCCGCGAACCAGGACGAAGGACGAGGCATGACGACCGGAAGCGAGGAGCCGCGCGTGGAGATCGGCGTCGGCACGTCCACCCTGCGATCGCTCGGCCGGCGAGCCCCGCTCGCCGCCGTCGTCCGCCTGCTCGAGACCGCCGACCGTGCCGGCGTCCGGTACATCGACACCGCGGACACCTACGGCGCCGGATCCGCCGAACGCGCCATCTCGGCGGCGGTGCGGCGCTCCCCCGCACTGCGCGCCTCCGCGACGCCGTTCCGCGTGATCACGAAGATCGGCTACCGCACCCCGGACCTCCCCGGTCCGCTGCGCGTGCTGAACCAGCCCGCGAAGAAACTCGTCCAACGCGGCGAGGAGCACCAGGCGTTCGACGCGAGGTCGCTGACCGCCGCGTGGGCCGGTTCGCAGCGTCGGCTCTCGCCCCTGCAGGTGCACGCCTGCTGCCTCCACAACCCGTCCCAGGAGGTCCTGGAGGGGGGCGAGGCCCTCGGGACGCTGCGCCGCCTGCAGACGCAGGGCGGGTTCGCGCTCGTCGGCGTCTCCATCGACGACGTCGACACCGTCGACCTCGTATCCCGGCTGGAGGGCGTGGGCCTGGTGGAGCTGCCCGCGGAGGCGTGGACCGGCATCGCTCCCGAGGTGCGCGACCGGTTCCTGGAACGCGGCACGGAGGTCGTCGTCAACCGCGTGACCGCGCTGGACCGCAACCCGGTGGCCGCGCTGCGCGGCCTCGCGCGGAGTCCCCACCCGCCCGCGGTCGCCGTGGTCGGCACGCGGGATCCCGACCACCTGGTCGCCGACGCCGAGGCGGTGCGCGCATGACCGATCCGACGACGCCGGACGCCGGCACCCCGACCGACGCGGTGGTCGTGCTCGGCACCGGTCCGGCCGGCATCGCGGTCGCGGAGGGGCTGCTCAAGCGCGGCCGCTCGGTGGTGCTGGTCGACGGCGGTGCGGCTCGGGAGCGCGACACCGACCGCGAGCTCAACGCGGGCGATGAGGCGCGCGGCGTCTGGGGCCACGAGCCTCTGCACGAGAACCGCCGCCGCGTGCTCGGCGGCACGAGCACGGCCTGGGGCGGGCGCTGCATCCCGCTCGACCCGGTGGACTTCGAGCAGCGCGACTGGATCCCCGACAGCGGGTGGCCGATCCCGTACGCGGAGTTCGCCCGCTGGCTCCCGGAGGCCGCGCGGCTGCTGGAGATCCCCGACACCCCGTTCCGCCGCTCCTCCCCGGACCCGATCTTCGCGACGGGCGAGGAGATCGACGGCGCCCCCATCGAGCTGTGGAGCCCGCCGACGGACGTGTCCCGGCTTCTCGCGCACCTGCAGAGCACCGAGCCCCGCCTGACCGTGCTCACCGACCACCACGTGACCGGTCTGGTGCTCGACGCCGACCAGCGGCTCGTGGCGCTGCGCGCCGTCACCGAGCGCGGCGAGGTCCTGCTGCGCGGCGAGCGGTTCGTGCTGGCCGCGGGCGCCCTCGAGAACGCGCGCCTGCTCCTCACCTCCGCCCTGGCGCAGCGCCTGCCCGCGCTCGGTCGGTACTACATGAGCCACGTCTTCGCGACGTACGTCGCGTACTCGGGGAAGCCGCTCCCCCGCGCCACCGGCTTCTTCCGCATCGGCCGGACCTACGCCCGCCACCGCTGGCAGCTGACCGCGGCGGCCCAGCGGGCCGCCCGGGTCGGCAACGTCATCGGCTTCATCGCGCGGCCGCCGGTGCAGCGCATGTCCGTGCACCTCGACCCGCTGTCGGCGACGATCGCAGCCGTCAAACTCGTGCGACGGCATCTCCGGTCGCCGCAGGAGCTGTGGCGGCAGCGCCGCCAGCTGGCCGTCTACGGTCGGGTCATCGCCGCCGCGCCGCCGTCGTTCTGGCCGCACGTCGTGGCCCAGTCCCTCCAGCGCGGGCGCCGGAACCGCCTGCCAATGCTGCTGCCGCCGCGGGAGGCGAGGACGCACCACCTGACGGTGCAGGCCGAGCACCTCCCGCACCGGGACAGCCGGGTCGCGCTGTCCGACCGGGTGGACCGCTACGGCGTGCCCCTGCTCGTGCCGGAGATCGACTTCCACCGCGCCGACTTCGAATCCGTGGAGGTGTTCCACCAGGCGATGGAGCGCTTCCTCGGCGGCCTCGGCTACCGACCGGACCAGGACCCCGCGACTGCGACCCGGTCCCTCGCGCGCGACATGTTCGGCGGGTTCAACTCGAACGCGCACCACATCGGCACGACGCGGATGGGCGCGGATCCCGCGACCAGCGTGGTGGACGCCGACTGCCGGGTCCACGGGGTGCAGAACCTCTTCGTCGCGGGAGCGTCGGTGTTCCCGACCAGCGGGCACGCGAACCCGACCCTGTCGATCGTCGCGCTGGCCTGCCGGCTCGCCGACCGCCTGGGGTCCGCATGAGCGGCGACCGGTCGCCGTCCGACGCGCCCGTGTCGGCACGCCGCCTCGCCAGCGGAGCGGCGTGGACCTACGGCAGCCAGCTCATCGGTGTCGTCGCGCAGTTCGGCTACGCGGCCGTCACCAGCCGGCTGGTGGGACCCGAGCAGTTCGGCATCTACGCGATCACGCTCGCGATCACCGCGCTCGTCACCCTCATCGCGACCGGTGGCCTCGGCCAGACGATCGGTCGCCTGCAGGAGGTGCTGCCCTCCACCGTGCACGCCCTCTGCACGCTGGCGCTGCTGCTCGGCCTCGTCTCGGCTGCCGTGCTCGGCCTCGCCGCGCCGCTGTGGGCCGGCCTCTGGTCCACGCCGGAGGCGACCCCGGCGGTCGCGGTCATGGCGATCAGCGCCTTCACCGCACCGTTCTACGGCCTCGTCACCGGTCTGGTCCGCCGCCTCGGCCACTTCCGCCTGCTGGCCGGACAGCAGCTGCTCGGCACCCTGCTCGGCATGGCCGCCGGCGTCGGCGCGGTGCTCATCAGCAGGACCGACATCAGCCTGCTCGTCTCGCCGATCGTCGCGCAGCTGCTGACGACGATCTTCTGCGCCTGGACGTCGCGACGCCACCTCGGCCTCGGCCGCCTCGGCGGGGCGATGGCCGAGCTCTCGTTCAGCGCGAAGCTGACGGTCGCGAGCGTGCTCTCCTACGGCGTCGGCAACGTGACGCGCATCGTCGCGACGGGCGCGCTGGGACCGTCCGCGATCGGGTACTGGAACCGCGCGGAGGTCATCTCGATCATCCCCTTCCAGCAGGTGCAGACCGCGCTGATCCAGACCATCTACCCCGAGTTCCGGCACGACCGGGAGGGGACGGAGCGGGCGCGCCGCGTCTGGACGGACCTGCTCGTCATCACGGGCTGGGGCCTCATGGTCGTGGCGGCGCTCGGCGCCCTCACGGTGCCGGCGCTCGTGACCGTGCTGCTCGGACCGCAGTGGTCGGCCGCGCGGGTGCTGGTGCCGATCCTGATGTTCGCGGGGGCGGTGCAGGCGGTCGGGACGATCCTCGCGGCCGCGATCGAGGCGATCGGGCGGTTCCGCTGGGTGTGGAGCACGCAGATCGCGCTGCTCGTGCTGCAGGGCGTGCTCGCCGCAGCGATCGTGATCACGCACTCGCTCGTCGTAGCGGTGTCCGCGATCCTGGTCACCAGCATCGTGCGCCAGGTGTGGCAGGGGGTGCTCTGCAGCCGCAAGGGCTACCTCGACGGCCGTCGGCTCCTCGCGAGCTCGCTGGCCGCCGCAGCCGTCTGCGTCGGCGGGTACGCCGTGCTCGCGCTGATCCTGCAGTGGGTCGGGACGACGCTGCTCAGCACGGCGATCATGCTGGTCGTGGTGCTCGGCATCGCAGTCCTGCTGCGCCGGCGGATCCTGCGTCTTCCCGTCGTCGCGCTGATGGGCGACTACGGCCTGGTCCCGGGCTCCCGATCGCGTAGAGCCGCAGACTGATCCGCAGGTCGGCGCGATCTCAGGCGGCCGACCAGTGCTGCACCGCTGCGCGCAGGAACCGGGCGTTCCCGAACACGTAGCGGCGCCACAGGCGACGCGGCTCGACGGCGAAGCGGAACGCCCACTCCAGCCCGACCTTGCTCATCCAGACGGGCGCCTCCTTGAGCGTCCCGGCCGCGTAGTCGAAGGCGGCGCCGACTGCGACCGCGGTCACGGGCAGCGACGCGGCGAGCCGCGCCACCTCGCGATCCTGCTTCGGCGTCCCGAGTCCGACCCAGACGATGTCGGCGCCGCTCGCACTGATGCGGGCGTCCCGCTCGACCAGCTCCGCGTCGGACGGCGTGCGGAACGGCGGCGAGTCGACGCCGACGATCTCGATGCCGGGGTAGCGCTGCTCCAGCGAGCGGCGCAGCGCCTCCAGCACCGACGGAGTCGCTCCGAGCAGGTAGTGCCGCACGCCGACCGCGACGCCCTGCTCGCAGACGTCGAGCATGAACTGCGGACCGCGGATCTGCCGCAGCGCGGGCCGATCACCTCGGATCCGGGAGACCCACGACACCGGGCGCCCGTCGGGCAGGTTCCAGCCGTCGCCGACGAACGCCTCGGCCGCGAGGTCCGGCTGCCGGTCGGCGAGCGCGATCGAGTACGCGTTCAGCAGGTGGACGTGCTCCCCGCGGTCGCTCTCGCGGGCGGCCTCCGCGAGGTCGCGCGCCGCTCGTCGAGGACTGGAGACGACGAAGGGCACGCCGCCGATCTGGCGCCGGTCCTGCCAGCGCGACGCCAGGCCACCGACGTGGGTCGCGGGCGCAGCGCGACTCGGTCGCGCACGTCCGTCCCTCGTCCCCGCGGGCCCGTGCCGGCCCGCGCTGCTGCCCTGCGGGGGCAGGGGCGCTCGGTCCGCCTGATCCATCACCATCTCGCTTCTTGACGTCGTCGTCGCGGAGACCGGACGAGGGCTGTGCAGCCCTGTCCGTGCTCCGCGCCGTTGCTGAGTGTTCCGCTTCTGTTCGGAACCGCGGGCGGTCTTCTGCCGACTCGTTGCCGAATCGAAAGCGACCTCGGAGCGCCCTCCCAGGCGCGATGCGCAAATGCTCGCGCGGGATCAGCCCCGGAGGGCGCCGGCGTGCTGCCGGTACCAGGCGACCGTCGACTCGAGGCCCTCGCGCAGCCCGATCCGCGACGTCCAGCCCGCTGCCGCGAGCTTCGTGACGTCGAGCAGCTTCTGCGGGGTGCCGTCCGGCTTGGTGGTGTCCCACTCGGTCCCGCCGTGGAAGCCCACGACCTCGGCGATCGTCTCCGCGATCTCGCGGATGGTCACGTCCGAACCGGTGCCGACGTTCACCTGGGCCGGGCCGTCGTAGTGCTCGAGCAGGTGGAGGCAGGCGTCCGCCATGTCGTCCACGTGCAGGAACTCGCGTCGAGGAGTGCCGGTCCCCCAGTTCGTCACCGAGGACGCACCGGCCGCCGCGGCCTCGTCGTACCGACGGATCAGCGCCGGCAGCACGTGGCTGCCCTTCGGCGAGAAGTTGTCGTTCGGCCCGTACAGGTTGGTCGGCATCGCGCTGATCCAGGGCAGCCCGTACTGGCGGCGCACCGCCTGCACGCCGAGGATGCCCGCGATCTTGGCGATCGCATAGGCGTCGTTCGTCTCCTCCAGGTGCCCGGTCAGGAGGGTGTCCTCCTGGATGGGCTGCGGCGCGAACTTCGGGTAGATGCACGAGGATCCGAGGAACAGGAGCCGCTCGACGCGCTGCTCGAGCGCCGCGTCCATCACGTTCGTCTGGATGCGCAGGTTGTCGGAGAGGAAGTCGACCGGGTAGGTGGAGTTCGCGAGGATCCCGCCGACCTTCGCCGCAGCCAGGACCACGACCTTCGGCTGCACCTCGCGGAAGGACGCGAAGACCGCATCACGGTCCTTCAGGTCCAGCTCCGCCGAGGTGCGCCCGACGACGTCGGTGAACCCCTCCGCCTCGAGCTTGCGCACGATCGCCGAGCCGACGAGGCCGCGATGACCGGCGACGTAGACGCGCGCCTCGCGGTCGAGGGCCTGCGGAGTGAAGGGCGTGCCGCCCTTGAGATCGGTGGCGGCGTCGGTCACTGCTGGACCTGCAGCGCCGCGTTCTTGCGGTTCGCCCAGGAGCCGAGCTGCACGCTGTCGATCCAGGGGCTGCCCTCGTGGGACAGCGCCTCGACGTCGGCCTCGACCATCAGCTTCGCCAGCTGCACGCCGTCGATCGTGGGCGTCCAGCCCAGCTCCGTCCGGGCCTTGGTGGCGTCGCCGATCAGCGCGTCGACCTCGGTGGGGCGGAGGTAGCGCTCATCGAACCGCACGTGGTCCTGCCAGTTCAGCCCGACGTGCGAGAACGACGCTTCGAGGAAGTCCTTGACCGTGTAGCCGACGTTCGTGGCGAGCACGTAGTCGTCGGGCTGGTCGGCCTGCAGCATCCGCCACATGCCCTCGACGTACTCCGCCGCGTAGCCCCAGTCGCGCACCGCGTCGAGGTTGCCCATGAACAGCTCGTGCTGCTTACCGGCCTTGATCCGCGCGACGGCGCGGGTGATCTTGCGGGTGACGAACGTCTCGCCGCGGCGCGGGGACTCGTGGTTGAAGAGGATGCCGTTCACCGCGTACATCCCGTAGCCCTCGCGGTAGTTCTTGGTGACCCAGTAGGCGTAGAGCTTCGCGGCGCCGTAGGGGCTGCGCGGGTAGAACGGGGTGTTCTCGTCCTGGGGTGGCGGCGTCGCGCCGAACATCTCGGAGGACGACGCCTGGTAGAACCGGCAGTGCAGGCCGGCGAGCCGCACGGCCTCCAGCAGCCGCATCGCGCCGACACCGGTGGTATCGCCCGTGTGCTCCGGCTCGTCGAACGACACCCGCACGTGCGACTGCGCGCCGAGGTTGTAGACCTCCTGCGGCTTGATCTCGCTCAGCAGGGTGACCAGACGCGCACCGTCGGACAGGTCGCCGTAGTGCAGGAACAGCCGGGCATCCGGGTTGTGCGGGTCCATGTAGAGGTGGTCGATCCGCGCCGTGTTGAAGGTGGACGCGCGACGGATCAGACCGTGGACCTCGTAGCCCTTCGAGAGCAGGAGCTCTGCGAGGTACGAGCCGTCCTGACCGGTGATACCGGTGATGAAGGCGACTTTCTGGAACGGCAAGGGGTACTCCGCAGGGGTGATCGGGGATGGGTGCATCCGAGCGCGGGCGGCACTCGGACCCTTCACTCTGCCACCGGATGCACGGTCGCGCATGTCCCTCATCCGAGGGACAACGGCCGCCGCGGAAGCCGCCATGCGGGCTCCACCACGGAGATCGACGGGGTCATGAGCCACGCCGCACGTCCGGTCGACCCGGACCGCATGCGCGGCTGATGTCCCGCCTCTCGGGAGCCGCGGGGAGTCGTGCGCAGGCAGCGACGGCACGGCGAGCTGCGCGATCGCTGGAGTCCCCCCGCCGATAGGCTCCGGAACTCGTCCGCACCCCCCTCGGCCGCGGACAGCGCCGTGCCCGACCGGACGACGGCGCGGAGCGAGGTCCGGACCGGTGTCGATGCCCCAGCCCTCGAGACGCAGAACGCACCGATCCCGGCTCCGCACGATCGGGATCGTCGCAGCGGCGACACCGGTGCTCTGGGTGGCAGCGAGTCTGCACTACTTCGTCCTTCCACCCGTCGACGACCTCCCTGCGCACGCCGATGTGATCTTCGAGCTCGGACCGCCGATCGCGGCACGCTCCGAGCTCGTGCGCCGGCTGCTGGCCGACGGCCGGGTCGACGCCGCACTCGTCTCCGTCCCCGAGTACGCGCGGACGCAGAACCCGGAGCTCGTCGACGAGCTCTGCTCCACCTCGAAGGTGACGTGCGCCGCGCCGGAACCGAGCACCACCCGCGGTGAGGCACGGCTGCTCGCCCGCTACGCCACACGCGAGCACTGGACGAGCGCGGTCGTCGTCACTCAGACCGCGCACGTCAGCAGGGCCCGCATGCTGATGCGGCGCTGCTTCACCGGCCGGCTCGCCGTGGTGGCCTCGGGCGAGGCCCCCGCCGACGGCTGGCTCTACCAAGCCGTCTACCAGACGGGGTCGACGATCAAAGCCTGGTCACTGCCTGGTTGCTGAGCGCCAGCGGTCAGCGGCCGAGCCCGGCTGCTTCCAGCGCGGCCTCGTACGCATCGAGCACCGCAGGCAGCCGGTACGGCCGCAGGTGCGCGTCGCGTCGCCCCTCCGGGTCCGGCCCGTCGTCGAGCGTGACACTGATCGCCGTCGCGAGCGCGGCGACGTCATCGACGGGGACGGTCCGCCCGCATGGACCGATCGCCTCTGGAAGTCCTCCCTCCGCCGTGCCGACGACCCGGCATCCGCAAGCGATCGCTTCGATCGCGACCAGACCGAACGCCTCGGGAGGAGTCGGCCGCGACGGGACCACGAGGACCCGGTGGCGGCGCATCGCATCCGCGACCTGCTCCGGCGGCAGCGCTCCGAGGAAGGCGACGTCCAGACCGGCGCTCCGGACCCGATCCTCGAGCTCCGTCCGCTGCTCCCCGTCGCCGACGACGGTGAGCGGCAGAGGACGGCCCTCGCTCGCGAGCCGTGACAGGGCGTCGATGAGCACGTCGACGCCCTTCGCAGGCGTCAGCCGCCCCACGAAGAGGAGCGGACGATCGCCCGTGCGCCCGTCCGTCCGGAAGACGTGGTGGTCGTACGGGTTGGGCATCACGCGCGCAGCCGGGGTGTCGAGGGCGCGCAGGAACTCGGAGACCGCGTAGGTGCTGCGCTTGGGCAGGCTCCCGACCTTGAGCAGATCGCGGCGCCTTCGCCGTCGGGTGGCCGGGTCGGCGATGGGGGTGTGGTTCACGACGATCCATGGTCGCCGGACGAGCCGGAGGGCGAGCGGCCAGGCGAGGCCGAGACTGACGTTCGACTGGACGACCGCATCGGCACCTCGGAGGGCGCGGATGAGCCGCCACGGCGATGGCCTCCGCAGGATGGTCGGATCGGCTCGCTGAGCCGCCGTGCTCGTGACGACCCGGACGTCCCAACCCCGCTCCCGGAACCCCTCCACGAGGAGCCCGCTCACCCGCTCGATGCCGCCGAGGCCGGGTGCGTACGCGTAGGAGAGCACGAGCAGGCGCTTCGCAGACACGGCCGGAGTGTAACCAGAGGCGGAAGCGGTGCCGGAGGCCGAAGGGCGCGCCGGGGCTCGTCCGGCACCACTTGTGGGTCTTCTGGGAAGCGACGACCACCGGTTAGATTCCTCCGGCCACTCGAGCACCTCTTCCCGACACCCGGCCCCGCGGAGCGCGACGGCCTAGGAGCACCATGACCTCCCTCATGAGCGCCGCAGACGCGGAGAGGGCGCTGAACGACTACTTCGAGAAGCGCGGCGGACACGGTCACGATGCGGTGAGGACCGCCGCGAGGCACCCGATCGACGCGATCCGAGCGCTGCGGTTCATCGCGCGTCTGAGCGTCATCGATGCGGAGCTGCGCACCGACGGCGATGCCGCCCTCGTGCGACGGGGACTCGAGCGCACCAACCCGTTGGCGCGTCGCCTGATCCGGGGCACGACCGCGGTGCTCGTGGTGCCCGACACCGTCGAGGAGTTCCTGGCAGGCTCCAGCGAGAGCAAGCGCAGCCTCCGCACCCGCTTCAACCGAGCCACCCGCCGCGGCTACCACGTGCACCGGACCGACGGCCACGAGGAGCGCAGAGCAGTGCTCGCGCTCGCGGACCGGTACGAGCGATCCCACCCGGACGAGCTCTACCGCAACCAGGCTCCGGACAACGACTACCTGCTCGGCGTCGGCACCTGGCTCGTCGCCCATGACGTCGACTGCAGACCCCTGATCCTCGCGGTACCGGCGATCTCCGGCGAGTGGGCCGTGCTGCAGCACTTCAAGACGCTCGAGTCCTCGGACGACGCACGGCTGGCCCGCTACTGGATGAGCGTGGAGCTCGTGCGCGAGCTCCACGCCCAAGGAGTCCGCTACCTCGCGGACGTGCTCAGCCCCATCGGGCTGCCGAACGGGCTGCGCGACTTCCAGCGCCGCCTCGGCTACCGCTTGCACCGCGTCCGGATCCGCCCGTGAGCGACGGGCGTCCGCGCGTCGCGATCGTGGGCGCCGGCGTCTCCGGCCTCGTGACCGCCCGGACGCTCCGAGCCGTCGGCTGCGCGGTCACCGTGTTCGAGAAGACGGCGGACCTCGGCGGGGTGTGGAGCGCCGAACGGGCCTATCCCGGCATATCCACGCAGGACGACCGGACCTCCTACGCCTTCTCCGACCACCCGATGCCGCCGGGCGTCGCCGACCATCCCACCGGCGCAGAAGTGCGCCGCTACCTCGAGGGATACGCGCTCGAGCACGATCTCGGCCCCGACATCCGCCTGTCCACCGAGGTGGTCCGCGCCTCTCTCTCCCCCGACGACGGCTGGCAGGTCGAGGCCGTCGGTGCGGACGGCCGCACGACCGGCCGATACGACTGGCTGGTCGCCGCGAACGGCGTCTTCTGCGCTGCGCACGTGCCGGCATGGCCCGGCCTGGATGCCTTCGAACGCGGAGGTGGTCGACTGCTCGGTCCCGCCGACGTCGGGATCGGCGAGCAGCTCCACGGGCGGCGGGTCGCTGTGATCGGGTGGGGTAAGACCGCCTGCGATCTCGCCGTCGCTGCAGCAGAACGGAGCGAGCACACCGACGTCGTGGTCCGCACGCTGACGTGGAAGTACCCGAGGCGGATCGGTGATCGCGGGCTCACCTTCCACCACATGGTCCTGACGCGCGCGGGGGAACGCATCCTGGGCACGCCCTACCGCAGCCGCGCCGGTCGCATCCTGCTCCGCAGGATCCCGGAACGCCTGCCTCGGCTGCTCATCGATCGCGTGCTCGCCGGCGTCGTCGACCGAGGGCTCGGGCTCAGCGCGCTCGGTCTGCGCCCGTCGGTGGAGTTCCGCGCGTCAACCAGCCTCGTGACCGACGGGTTCTTCGAGGCGGTCCGCACCGGCCGGATCCGGGTCCATCGCGACCGGACCGTCGCCGAGCTCGGCGCCGATCTGCAGGGTCCCCTCGTCCGTCTGTCCGACGGCACCGTCCTGCGCGACGACGTCGTGATCGCCGCCACGGGCTACGACCGCGACCTCGCCTTCCTCGATCCGAGCGCGCTCAGCGTCGCCACCGCCGACGACGGCTCGCTGCTGCTGCACCGCAACGTGCTCTCCGCGACGGTCCCGGGGCTCGCGTTCATCGGCTGGTTGCAGAACTACCGCAGCCCACTGACGTCCGAGCTGCTGGCGCTCTGGCTCGCGGGTGTGATCGTCGGCCGGGTCCGCCTGCCCGACGAGGTCACCCGCCGCAGCGCCGCGAGCAGGATCCACCTCGATCGGGACGCAGCGCGACGGAGCGCCGGCACTCCGCTGCCGAGCCTGACCCTCCGGCAGCTCGACCAGCTGCTCGGCGAGATCGGGCTGCGCCTCCCGCGCCGCGTCCGGCTGCGGCAGATGTGGCGCCCTCTCGACCCCGCGGACTACGCCGGACTGCTCGACGCGCTGCTCGACGTCCGTCCGTCAGGGGAACGGTCGCTCGACCGCACGTGACCGCGGGCATCGCTCGCGTCGTCCTACGCTCCTGACATGGCCGACGAAGCGCACCGAGTCCCCGTCATCGACCTCTCGAAGGCGCCCGGTGCCGGTGAGGCGTGGGATCGTCCCGCACCGGTCATCGCGTTGTGGATGCTGGCCGAGGCGCTCCTCGTGACCAACCCGCTGCAGGTCTCGTCGAGCGTCCGAGTCCAGGTGCTCCGCGCCTTCGGCGCGCGGATCGGCCGGGGCACCATCGTCCGGCCGCGCGTGCGGGTGAAATTCCCGTGGAAGCTCGAGATCGGCGACCGGTCCTGGATCGGCGAGGGGGTCTGGTTCCACAACCAGGACCGCATCGTCGTGGGCGCGGACGTCGTCATCAGTCAGGAGACCTTCCTCACGACGGGCAGTCACCGGGTCCGCCGCGACATGGGGCTGGTCACCCGGCCGATCCGCATCGAGGACGGGGCGTGGTTGACCTCTCGATGCATGGTTCTGGGCGGCAGCCGCATCGGCCGGTCCGCAGTGGCCCGTCCCATGACCGTGGTGCAGGGCGAGGTGGGCGCGAACGACGTCGTCTCGGGGCCGGACTGCACCGTCGTCGGCGTGCGCTTCACCGCGAGCCCGGAAGGACGAGGGAGGGCCTGAGTCGGTCACAAGCCCTCCCTCGTCAGCTGGTCATCGCACGACCTGCACCGGCTCCACGACGATCTCCCGAGCCGCAACCGCATCGATCGAGGCGGAGACGGACGCGGGGACCGGCAGCCGCTCGGCCGCCACGGGCAGGGCTGCGAGAACCCGCTCGAAGGAGCGCGCTGCGCCGTCGAGCGTGAGCGAGGAGCGGTAGTAGCGCCCCCCGGAGGCACCGAGCTCGCTCATCAGGTCCAGGTCGCGGACCAGGGCTCGGACGGCCGCGAGCAGCGAGCTCGGCACGCCGGCGTCGACCTGCACGCCGGCCATCGACCGCCGGATCTCGCCGGCCGTCGCGCTCTGGGCGTTCGTGGCCGCGACGATCGGCCGACCGCTCGTGAAGTAGCTGGTGAGCTTGCTCGGGAGGGCCATCCCCCGCAGTCCGGGGTGCTCGTTCACGAGCAGCACGTCGGCCGCCTGGAGCATCCTGTGGTACCGGTCGCTCGGAGCCGGCGGGAGCACCTCCAGGCGGGAGACCCCCTCGGCGAGCTGCTCGATGTGCTTGCGGTCCATCCCGTCGCCCATCAGCACGAAACGGACCGGTGCGGTCGCAGCGTCCGCCAGCCGAGCCGCCTCCACGACGTTGCCGAGGTCCTGCTTGGTCCCCATCGCGCCGGTGTGGAGGACGACGGTCTCGTCCTCACCCCAGCCGAGCGCGGCCCGGTAGCCCGCTCGGTCCGCGAGCGGCGTCGAGTCGATGTGCGTCCAGTTGCGAACGACGGAGATCCGATCCGGGTGGACGCCGAGCGACTGCGTGACCTGAGCCATGCCGTCGGAGATCACGACGACCTGATCCGCCCGCCGCAGCAGCCAGCTCTCGATGCGGCTCACGGACCTCGCGAGGCGCCCGTCGCCGCTCGTCTCCCGGATGCCGAGCCCGTAGAGGTCCTGCACCCACACCACGAACGGCGTGCGGGTCAGGAGGAGCCGCGGTGCGACGACGAGGCAGGCGAAGAGCGCCGGAGAGACCAGGACCACCGCGTCCGGGCGGCCCCATCGCGCCGTGAGCGCCCGCAGACCGAAGCTCAGCTCCGAGATCAGTCGCGACGCGGACGAGCCGCCGCGGGGCAGCCGGTGACGAAGGCGCCGCACGCGGACGCCGCGGACGACGAGTGAGGTCGACCGGGGCGGAGCGGCTTCGAATCGCCACTCCGGGTAGTGCGGGAACGCGGTCAGAACACGCACGTCCTCGCCGTCGGCGATGAGGCGCTCGGCCATCCCGGCCGTGTAGGGCGCGATCCCGGTGCGTTCGGGGGCGTAGTTGACGCCGATGATGAGGGTGACGATGACGTGCTCCTGGGGAGGGGATGCGACGCCGCGAGCCCGGAGGCTTCGGAGATCGGGTAGAGGGGGATGGGAGAACGCTGGGTGACGTTCGGTCCGGATTCTAGGACCGCCGACGCTTCACCCGGAAGGACCTTCTGCCCGAGCTGCCCCGGATTGGGGGCAGGCCCCACGAAGGCCTTGCCGTCCCTCCTTCGTCCGACCGCGGAAGCCGGGTCCAGCGAAGCGCGGCTCCGAGCAGGTCGAGCATCGCGATCAGCGCTCGCGACCCGCACCGGCCTCGTGATCGAAGGCGCTCATGACGGCCGATCCGCTCTCCGTCCCCGGAGGAGGGCTCCCCCGGCTGATCGAGCATCTGTCAACATGCACGGACCATGGAGACGCGCCCCCGCCGAGTCGCAGTCGTCGGAGCCGGCGCGTCGGGCATCGTGACCGCGCGCGCGATGCGCGACGCCGGTCATCACGTCGTGGTGCTCGAGGCGCTGCCCGAGCTCGGAGGCGTCTGGTCGAGCGCTCGGGACTACCCCGGGCTCGCGACCCAGAACGACAAGCCCTCCTACTCCTTCTCCGATCTCGAGATGCCGGCCGAGTGGCCGGACCAGCCGACGTCAGCGCACATGCGCGAGTACCTCCGGCGGTACGCCGTTCAGCACGACCTTCTGCAGCTCATCCGGTTCGAGACCGTGGTGGTCCACGCGGACCCGGAGGCGGACGGCAGCTGGAGGGTGCGGACCGAGCATCACGGCGAGACGGGCTCAGAGCGCTTCGACGTCGTCGTCGTGACCTCAGGAGCACTGTCCGACCCGGTCGAGCCGGACTGGCCCGGCCGTGACGAGTTCGAGCGTGCGGGCGGCCGGGTCGCGCTACCCGGCGACCTCCGAGTCGAACCGCACCGGGGCGGTCGCACGGTCGTGGTGGGTTGGGGCAAGACCGCCTGCGACCTCGCCGTCGCACTGCAGCCGATGAGCGCGTCGCTCACCGTCGTCGCTCGGAGCCTGCGTTGGAAGACCCCGCAGCGGATCGGCCGGATGCGCATCCACGAGCTGCTGATGCTCACGCGCAGCGGCGAATGGCTGCTCTACGGCCGCCAGCGTCTGCGGTCGCGGATCGTGCACAAGGCGCTCCGCATCGCACCGCACCTGCTCCGTGACGGGATGAGCCTCGTCATCGACCGGCATCTGGGCCTCTCCCGCATGGGGCTGCGCCCGTCAGGCGGGTTGACGAACGCGTCGAGCCAGGTCACGCCCGGACTGTACGAGGCGATCCGCGAGGGCCGCATCGTCGTCCGACGCGACCAGCAGGTCGTCCGACTCGCCGCCGACCCGGGACCGGTCGCCGTCCTCGACGACGGCGTCGAGCTGCCTGCAGACGACATCGTGCTCGGCACCGGGTACCGCATCCGCTTCCCGTTCCTTCCCGACGACGTGGTGTCCCGCCTGGTCGACGAGTCCGGTGGCCTCGCCTTCATCGCTTCGCCCTGCCCGTCGGTGTCCGAGGCCTCTACTTCGTCGGCTGGACCGGGAACATCTCGGGCCTCCTCACGGCCGAGATCGTCGCTCTCTGGGTCGCCGCCCACTCGCGAGGTCGGATCGGGTCCGGTTCTGGGCCCTCGCCGCGCGGCAACGGCAACCGCGACGGCCGACCCGAGATCCTCTCGATCCCGGGTAGCGACCTCCCGGACCTGGACCTCCTGCTGCAGGACCTCGGTCACCCGCTGCCCCGTCGGCTGCGTGTCGAGCAGTGGTTCCGGACGCTCCGCGCCGACCACTACGCTTCGGCGCTCGCCGCAGTACGCCGCGACCTGCGGCTCGGACCCGTGGACTCAGCAACCGACGACGGAGGGCGACGAGGCGACGACAGCTCGGGCTGAACATCGTCGGGCGCGATCGGGCCGGTCACCGCTCAGGTCGTCGTCACCTTCGCCGCGGTCCTCGACTCGGAGTCGTACCACCCTCCGCGGTCGGCGGCTCGAACACCGACCCCGTCGCCTGCGGCAGCGGACCACGGGCTCGCGCGGGAGCTCACTGCACACGGCCGCCCGGCCGCCTCCATGTGCTGCGCCGGCGCAGGACCGCGAGGCGGCGGGGCACGAGCGAGCTCCTCAAGGTCCAAAACGGCTGCTGCTCGGCACCGAAGGACGCTTTGAACCGGCCGACGCCCGCATCGACGTGGCCGTAGAAGTCGAAGGAAAGGACACCGTCGTGGAGTGCTCGCCGGATCACCGCGTCATAGGCCGCAGTGCTCGCCCCCGTCCGCAGCGACTCCGGCAGGGTGCCGCCGACCCATCCGTAGGCCCTGTCGCCATGACGTACGCCGACGAGGAGTCCCACGGGCTGCTCGTGCTCCAGGACGGTCTCGACGATGAGTCGCCCGTCGGAGCCCATGCGCTCGTCGAGGTACTCCGCGATCGCGGTCACGGAGCGAGGAGCCTCCGCATCGTGGCGTTCGAACGACCGTTGCATCACCTGTGGCAGGACGGCGAGCGCCTCGCCCGGCAGCGAGGGCCGCGTGGTGATGCCGGAGCGCGCGGCCCTCCGAAGCGCAGCACGGCGGTCGGAGTGCAGACCGCTCAGGTACGTCGATTCGTCGCCGTGCGAGAGGTCGAGCACGTACGTCGGCTCCACGTCCACCTCCAAGCCCGGATCCGACTCCGCGGGCGGCGGCGGCTGCTGAGGTGAGAACGCCGCCCGGAAGAGGAGATGCGCATGACGCACCTGCCACCGGCGGAGGACAGAGAGCGTTCCGCGCAGATGCTGGGAAGGAACGAGCGGTCCGAGGTAGGGGAACGGCAGAGGAGGAGTCATCGGAATCCGCCTCAGCGACAGCACGGGGACCACGCCCACCGGATGACCGTCCGCCACTGCGAGCAGGGGCCGGAACCGCCAGCCCGAACGAGCAGCGATGTCACGCAGGAACGACCAGTCATGGAAAGGCGTCGCCCGCGAGTCGGCGGCGACCAGTTCGTCCCAGACCCCGGACGCCCCGCACACCACGAGCCGCACGCCGTCCGTCGTCACCCTCGCCCCCGCCGAGCCGCCCGGCCCGAGGAGCCCTTCACGGACTGCCGGTTGGTCTGCACGCCTCACGAACCTAGAGCAGTCGTGGAGGCCGCGGAAGCCTGTCGGCGCCCCCAGAAGCGGGCCGCAGTGCCCGTGCGCACGCTCCCGCACAGGTGCTCACCCGCATCTCGAGCCTCCGCTCGTACCCACTTCTGGCGGAGTGCGCCGCAGCCGCTCTCCACTACCATCGGCCTCACCGGGAGACATCCGCGCTCGTGGTGGATCCTTGTCGACGAACACGGAGTCAGAGGTCATGCGAGCAGCCGATCGCATGACCGACGCCTCACCGCGGTCCGACTCCCCCGACTCGGGCGGCCCGTCGCTCCGCGTCTGCGCCGTGGTGACCCTGGCGAGCGCGACCAGCCGCTACGGGGGCCCGTTCGACGTCGTGCTGGACCAGCTCGAGCTGGCCGCCGCGTCCGGATACGACGTCGAGCTCACCGCCGGGCATCTCAGCGGCGACTCTCCGCCCGCTATGCGCAACGGCACCACCTCGTTCAGGCCCGTGCGCCGATGGCTCCCGACCCGCGACTTCACGACGCTCCTCTCCGTCGGGATGGTCCGCCAGCTGTGGGTGTCGATCGGCCGCGCCGACGTCGTGCACATCGCGCTCGCTCGGGAGGCGATCCCGGTGACGGCCCTCCTCATCGCACGGCTGCGTCGGAAGCGCGTCGTCGCCCAGCCGCACGGCATGCTGACCAGCCGCACCTCTGCGGCGCACGACGTGATCGATCGCATTCTGATCCCGCTGCTGACGAAGGTCGATCGCTGGGCCGCGCTCACCGAGGAGGAGCGGCGCGCTCTCCGCTCGCGTTTCGGTTCCAGCGTGCGGGACGTCACGGTGCTCGGGAACCCGGTCGCGGTCGATCGCGGAGACATCCGATCACTTCTGGACGCCGCGCCTCTCCCCCGCCGTGAGGCCGTCTTCATCGCCCGACTTCATCCACGGAAGCGGGTGCTCGACTTCGCGCGTGCGGCGCAGGTCTCGGCGGCCCGTTCGTGGCAGGACCGCTACCTCGCCTTCGGCCCCGATCAGGGCGATCTCGCGGCTTTCGCCGCCGTCGAGCAGCATGTGGAGTCGCTCTCCTACGGCGGCGTCCTGCCGGCCGACGGCGTCGTCGCCGCTCTGCTCGCCGCGGGGGTGTTCGTCCTCACCTCGTTCGAGGAGCCGTGGGGCAACGTCCTCGCGACCGCCGTGACGCTGGGCGTCCCGGTCGTGATCACCAGGAGCACGGCGCTGGCCCCGCAGCTCGTCGGCCGTCCCGGGGTGCACGTGGTGGATGACGGCGATGCCGACGCGATCGCCGCTGCCGTCCACGCGGCACTCGACGATGGCCGGGTCGACCCGCCCGGGCTGTTCGACCGTGACGCCTTCGCATCCCGTCTCACTCACCTCTACACGCTCCCGGTCGGCCCCGGCCCGGCGCTCGCTGCCGACTCCTCGCGGAGCGCGACGTGACCGCCGCCACTCGAGGCGAACGCAGCGTCACGGTGCTCGCCTCGCATCACGCGAGCGGCCCGAGCATGCGTCGTTACGGGGAGCTCCTCGCGGAGGCCTACCGGTCCGCGGGCTGGCGGGTCCGGGTCCTGAAGCCGCGGACCTGGGTCTCCGATCGCATCGGCGAGGACTCCGTCATGAGGAAGGGCGTCGTCTACCTCGAGAAGCTGATCCTGTTCCCGCTGACCCTGCCGGTGCTGACCCGGCACGACGCGCTCGTGCACGTCTCCGACCACAGCGATGCCCCGTGGCTTCGATTCGTGTCGCGCCGAGCGGAACGTCTCATCACCTGCCACGACCTCATCGCCATCCACGCCGCCGAAGGCAGGCTCGACGCGCACCGCCCCCGCTGGACCGGGAGGCTCTACCAGCGACTCATCAGCGACTCCCTCCGGGGCGCATCCGCGATCGCAGCCGTCAGTGAAGCGACCCTGAAGGACGTGAGGACCGCCTACCCGGCGACGCCGAGCCGGCTGCTGCACAACCCGCTGTCCCCCGCCGTCTCCTCCGCCACGGTCGGCCTCGTCGACGAAGGCGCGACACCGTATCTCCTCGTCGTCTCGTCCTCCAGCTGGCGGAAGCGGCGTCCGCTCGCAGTCGAGGCCTGGCAGCGACTCCGCGCAGCGGTGGAGCCCGAGCTCCGGCTCGTCGTCGTCGGCGATCCCTTCACCCCGGAGGAACGAGCGGTGATCGGTGGATCGCCGGAGGAGATGCCGGACGTCATCGTTCGGTCTGGGCTGACGGACGACGAGCTCGCCCACCTGTACGCCGGAGCGAGCGCGCTGCTGCAGCTCTCGGGCCAGGAGGGGTTCGGCTGGCCGATCGTCGAGGCCAACCACTGGGGAACCGCTGCGATCTGCTCGGAGCTCCCGGTCTTCCGCGAGGTAGGTCCGCACAACGTCTTCGTCCCCGACGACATGGCGGTCGTCGACTGGAACGCGACCTGGTCCGCGATCCGCGATCCGGATCGTGCGACGGCGGTCCAGGAGGACGCTCGGCGCTTCAGCCCCGATGCCTTCGCCGAGCAGCTGAACACCATCGCCCTCGACCTGGTCGACACCGAGCACGGTGCTCGACGGACATCGAGGCACTCGTGAGCGACGGAGCGCTCCAGACCGCCCATGGACGGACGGTCGGGCCGATCGTCGTGGGGTACGCGGCGCTCTGGATCATCGAGGGGGCGTTCCGGAAGTGGGTACCGGGGAGCAGCCTGCTGTTCTACGTCGCCCGCGACGGGTTCGCTGTGCTCTCCATCGTCTGGATGGCAGCAGGGCGGCGCACCGCGATCCGTGCGCTGCCCTGGTGGTCCGCTGCGGTCCTGCTGGTCGCAGGCGGCTGGCTCGCGCTCCAGTCGATCCAGCCGTCCGCGCCGCCGCCGCTCGTGCTGCTCTTCGGACTGCGGAGCTACCTCGCTCCCCTCCTCCTGCTCGCGATCTGCTGGCTGCACGGGACTCGCCGCGAGCTCGACCGCATCGCGCTGGTCCTCATCGCCGCGGCGCCCCTTCAGCTCGTCCTCACCGTCCTGCAGGTGCTCGCCTCTCCCAGCGCCTTCATCAACAGGCAGGTGGGCGGAGCTCCCAACATCTTCGTCAACAGCGGCGGCGTCGTGCGCGCGACCGGCACCTTCAGCGCGCCGTCAGGGCTGACGATCTATCTCCTGGTCGCACTCGCGGTCGCCCTCTCGTGGACGCTGACCCCCGGACGCCGGGCTGCCGGGTGGACCGCGGTCACCTGTGCACTTGCGACGACAGCGTTGTCGGGCGCCCGCGGCGCAGTGCTGAACGCAGCGCTGCTCCTCGCGGTCTACCTGCTGCAGCAGACCCTGAGCGGCCTCCCGGGTTCCGTCCGCCGCGTCGCAGGCCTCGCCGCCCTCCTCATGATCGCGCTCGCGGTGATCCAGATCGCTCTGCCGGAGGTGCTCACCTCCTTCGTCACACGCTTCGACCAGGCGAGCGAGAGCGAGGACAGCTCGAGCCGCCTCTTCGATCAGGTCACGCTCTACCTCGGCGAGCTGCCGACGATGCTCGGGGACGGGATGGGGGCGAGGTCCAACGCCGGCATCGCGTTGGGCTCGACAGCCGGCTGGATCGAGAACGACAGCCTCCGCTGGGTAGCGGAGCTCGGGGCGGTCGGCTACCTGCTGTCGCTGCTTCGTACCGCTGCTGCGGCGCTGCTGACGGTGCTGACCTTCGCCCGGCTGCGAAGCGCCCCGTCGGAGAGCACGCTGTTCCGCGCGGCACTCGCCACCCTGCTCCTGCTGTCGTCCGTGAACGGCACGCCGACGAACGAGGGCGCCTTCGCCGTGCTCCTGTCCCTGCTCGTCCTCTCGGTGACCGACCGCGACAGTCCGGCACCGAGGATCACGGTGCGGAGCACGGAGGGGGCGCTGCGGTGAACGAGCCGAGATCCGGTGGTGTCCTGCTCATGCACCCGACGCTGAACACGAACGTCCGGCAGGCCGCACTCGCACTCGCGGAAGGCGGGCTCCTCGAGGCGATGCACACCTCGTTCGCAGCCGGGCCCCGACTCAGCCGCATCGCCGCCCTGTCCGAACCCGTCGCCCGAGTCCTCGAGAAGCGTCGCGTACCCGATGCGGTGGCTCCCCTCACCCGTGTCCACCCGCTGCCGGAGCTGCGGCGACTCGCCGCCCGGCGCTCCTCACTCGCCGCGAAGCTGATCGGGCCGCCGGACCTGCACCGCATGTACGCGACGTTCGACCGGATCACCGCGCGTCAGATCTCGAGCCGGACGCGTGCGGTCCTCGGCTACGAGGACGGCGCGCTCGCCACCTTCATCGGTGCCGAGCAGCTCGGCCTGGCTCGGATCTACGACCTCCCCATCCCCTTCTGGCGCATGAAGCACGCGCTGCTCGAGGAAGAGGCCGAGACCAACCCGGAGTGGGCGCCGCTGCTCGGCGGGCTCGACGATCCTGCATGGGCGCTCGACAGGAAGTCGGCGGAGCTCGAGGCCGCGGACCTGGTCCTCACTGCGTCGTCCCTCTCGACAGCGAGCGTGCGTGAGGCCGCACCGGGCACCCGGGTCGTGCAGATCCCCTACGGCTGCCCCGAGCCGGCCGCGAGCATCCGACCATCGGCCCGTGGGCCGCTCCGCGCCTTGTACGTGGGTTCACTGACGCAGCGGAAGGGACTCTCGTACATCTTCGAGGCCGCGGAGGCGCTCGGCGCTCGGGTCGATCTGACCCTCGTCGGAGGCGGAGCGCCTTCCGGCGCGGACGTGCTGCACCGGGCGCTCGCGCGGCATCGACACATCCCGGCGGTCGCTCACCACGAGATGGCCGCCTTCATGCGAACCTTCGACGTCCTGCTCCTCCCTTCGATCGTGGAGGGCTTCGGGCTCGTGATCCTCGAGGCGCTGGCGCAGGGTCTGCCCGTCGTCGCGACGGATCGGACCGGGGCGATCGACCTGTACGACGACGAGACGCGGCACTGGATCGTCCCGGCGGCCGATTCGGCAGCCATCGCCGCGCTGCTCGAGCGGTGGGTACTGGATCGCGACCGGCTCGACGAAGCGAAGTCACAGGCGCTCGACATCGCCCGCCGCACCACCTGGGCCACCTACCGCGACGACCTGCGAACCGTGGTGGAGGGCGTGATCAGCGCCGGGACGCCGCCGCGATGAGGTCGAGGAGGCGCGCCGCGGCCGCCTCCGGAGCGAAGTGCCGCGCATACTCTGCGGCCGCTTCCGGACTCACGACGTCGGTCCTGGCGCCACGGCTCGTCACGCCTCCGAGCGCTTCGCGGAGCGCCGAACCGAATCCTGCGACTTCGTCGCCCGCGAGGTACACGCCGCGATGCGCTGCATGACGGAGGTGTCGGTCGGTGTCCGGTCCGATCGTGGTGACGACTCGTGCTCCATGCGCGAGAGCGGCGAGGAACGATCCCCTGCGGGCGCTCACCCCGTCGACGAAAGGAGCGACGCACACGTCGGCGGCACGCAGCCATGCGGATACGACTTCGGTGGTCGGCGTCGGAACGATCTCATAGCGGATGCCGCGTGCAGCCAGACGTCCGTCGACGACATCTCCGTCCTTGCCGACGTAGACAAAACGACTCCCCGGCCTCCCGCTGAGCACGCGGACGACCTCGTCCAGGAAGACTGCGCGGCGGGAGTCGACGTAGCCGAACCAGACGACGACCGCGTCGTCGCGATCCAGCGGCAGGCCGGCAGCGCCCTCGGGCGAGACGGGGATGTTCGAGAAGATGGGGACCTGCTCGGCGCTTCCGCCGACCCGTCGAACCCGCTCGAGCCACTGCTCCGCCGCCACCACGACGACGTCCGCCGAGCGCACGAGGGCGCGGAACTGCGCGCGCTGAGCGATCCACAGCGGGATCCATGCGAGCCGCTCCGGTGACGTCCACGTCTCGTGGGCGTAGAGCACCCGCACCGCGCCAGCATGTCGCGAACGCAGCATGCCGAAGGTTCGGGCGAAGTCCGGATTGATCCCCCGGTGCCCGTATGCGAACTGCTCGAACTGCAGCACGACCGCGTCGGCCTCGCCGCGGACGACCTCCTCGACGAGCGGCCCCGCAGTGACCCTGCCCGAACGGGGCCAGACCGCGACGACCTCCAAGCCGGTCGGCTGCGGCGAGTCCGACGCACGGGACAGCAGCCGCACGCGATGCCCGTCCTCGACGAGCGCGCGGGCGAGCAGGACCGTGTGATCCGCGATGCCGTCGACCACCGGCGGCAGCACGGGATAGACGAGATCGATCCTCATCGAGCCCTCCGTCTCCGCACGTTCAGGAGCGCGTCCGCAGCCGGCGGCTGTAGGCGCCGCGAGCGCGAGCGACGGAGTCCCCCCAGATCGCCGGGATGTCGTTCACCACGACCCGCGGAGCGGAGACCCCCATCTGCTCGAGCACGGCGAGTCCTCGTCGCACCTCGCGCTCGCGTGCATCGTTCGCGTCGATGACGAGGAGCACGGACTCCGCGTCCAGTGCGAGCACGCCGGCGTGCGACGTCGCGAGCAGCGGCGGCGTGTCGATGATCACGGTCCAGCCTCGCTGCTGCAGCGAGTCGAGCACCTGTCGCATCGCGTCGGACTCGACGAGGTCGACCGCAGCGGGATCATTCGCTCCCACCACCAGCACGTGGAGGCCTTCCCTCGACGTCGTCCGCAGTGCCGCGTCGAGCGTGCACTCACCGCTGAGGACCTGAACCAGCCCCGGCTCCGGCTCCATCGAGAGCTCACCGGCGTACTGCGCATGTGCGAGGTCGGTCTCGATCACGACCACGTCCCGACGGGCGACGGCGAGGGCCGATGCCAGGCCGAACGCGACGCTCGTCCTACCCTCGCGCGACGAGGCCGAGGTGACCGCGATGCTGGTCCCGACGTCGTCGCGGTTCGGGATCGCGCCGACGCCGATCAGCGCGGCACGCAAGGACCTGAACGCATCGGAGCGGGGCGGGCTGGACCGGATCAGATCACCTCTGCTCCGTCGACGATCGCGGGATACCGTGCCGACCACCGGACGCCCCGTGACGTCGACTATCTGCGACACGCTCTGGAACATCGGGTCCATCCGCTGCCTCAGGAGCACGAGGGCGAGCCCGACGATCGCGCCCACCACGCCCCCTATCAGCAGCTGCTGAGCCAGGCCGCTGTTGACGGCGACGGAAGGCCTGATGGCCGGCTGGACGACCGTGAGCACGAGTCGAGCCTGCGTCCGCGAGCTGCTGGAGGTCAGGTCCCGCGATTCCGCGATGAGACCTTCTGCGACGCCGTCCGCGATCGACGCCGCGCCGTCGGGGGTGCGCCACGACGCGGTCACGTCGAGGAACGAGGTGCCGTCCGGGACGGTCGCCGTCACGGCACTCGACAGCTGCGCTGCCTCCACTCGGAGGCCGGAGGCCGACGCCGCCCGCTCGAGCACCGGGGAGGTCTGCGCGAGCTGCGCGTAGTTGCCGATCACCTGCTGCGTGATCGAGTTCGCCTGCGCGAGGTCGTTGAGGTTCGCAGCGGACTGCACGTCGAGCAGAAGCCTTGTCGTCGCCTGGTAGGCGGGCGTCTGCCCGCGGGCCGCGATACCGGTGAGCAGCAGCCCGAGCACGACGCACGCCACGATGACGAGCCACCCGCGCACGACGGTCGAAAGGAAGAGCCTGAGATCCAAGTCCTGTTCCCTCGTCCCATGACCGGGAGGACGTGCTCGCTGTCCCGGGTTCACGACGAGGCTAGTCAGCGGGTGCGGTCTGCGAACTCCCCTGAACGAGCGACTCCCTCACCGGTGATGAACAGGGTCGATACCAGTTCCAGCAAGCGGAAGACCCCCGCGACACCCGTCCGCGCGGCGCGGTGCGACGCGGGATGCTGGCACCCTGTTGACGATGGGTCGGGTCCCCCGGCCCGGCGCACCGACACGGTCCGGGCTTCGGCCGACGCCGAGGAGGAACGATGGCAGCTCGACACCGCTACCGCCGCGGCGCTTCGCAGCGCCTCCGGCCCCACCCCCTGGCGCTGATGGCGCCCATCGCCGCCGTCGTCGCGGGGGTGCTGATCGCCGGTACCGTGGCCCAGGCGCAGGACGTCCTCAGCCTTCCGAGCACGCGATCGACCACCAGGCTCGCGCCAGACGCGGCACAGGCACCAGCCGCGCGCGACCTGCCGGTCTCGATCGCACCGTCGACCGGTTCGGCGACGCCCGCTGCTTCGGCGAACGCCTCCTCCTCCCCGGCCAGCGCCTCCAGCGGCAGCGTGCTCACGGCCTCCGGGAGGGTCGACCCCGCTGCCTACCGCCGCATGGCCGCACGTCTGGCCACCGCGGCCGGCATCACCTACCGCTTCGGTTCCCCGGCCTCGATCCGCACCGGCGCGCAGCAGTCGTCCCCGATCTGGCAGCCGCCCGCGAAGCGCTTCGCGGGGAACGGCACGAGCACCGACAGGACCTACCAGGTCGCAGGACCGCAGCGACTCGGACGGGACGACTACTCGAGCGACCAGGGTCAGGTCGGGTACGTGCCGACCAAGGGATCGCCGGCGGTCGGCGTCGACCACATCGAGACGCTCGCGATGAGCCAAAACACGTTCTCCTACGCCCCCCGACCCTCCTGGACCTACTACGGCAAGGGCCATCCCGACCCCGACCTGCTCGCAGGCAGCGACACCGTGCGGTGTCTCAACCGGATCGGAGCCGCACCGGGCCGCTTCGTCGCGCAAGCTCGCGCCTATGCGCACGGCGAAGCAACTGCGAACTCCCTCATCGCCTTCGACAACGGCGTCGTCGCAGCCGCCGGTACCAATACCGCGCGTGGCGCCGTGTGCGCGAAGCTGCCGGCAGGCCTTCGCCCGTCGGCGATCTCGGTCACGAACGGCAACGAGTTCGCGCTGGTCACCGCCTGGAACACGCGCACCCTGAAGTCGGAGCTGGTGGTCATCGCCCTGGGCGGTTCGCAGCGGAACGGCTCCTTCTGGAGCTTCGACTGGGCGGCGAGTTACCCCGGGCTCCGCAACTACGGCAGACCGACCTTCGCCAAGGTCCTCGGGACCGTGCCTCTGCCCGTGGCGGCGGCGACGAGCCTCTCCGCGGTGTCGGACAACTCCTTCCCCGTGCAGCTCTCGGGTCCAGGCGGCGGTAACGCTCAGCTCGGCGACCTCACCCTCGCCGATGAGAACAACCGCCAGTCCTTCATCCGTGGGACCAATCGCGGCAAGCTCGCTTCGGCCGGCTACGCCGTCGTGGCGTCCCGCGAGGAGAAGAAGGTCGTGTTCGTCGACCTCCAACCGCTCTTCCAGCAGATGACGCGCGCCTATCTCGGACCGCGCGCAGCATTCGATGCAGCGATCTCGACGATGGGCCAGCAGGCGCACCAGTTCCCGAAGAAGTTCTCCGCCCTCCCGGCTGGGAAGCCCCGGGTCGTCAAGACCGTCGTGCTGCGGAGAGCACCGGCCTCGGTCGCCGGGATGCTCTCGGGTGCGTCGACGCCGAGGGCCTACGTCGGGACGGTGGACGGCGTACTGCACGTCTTCGCAGTCGGAGGACTCACGTCAGCGAAGTCGGCGACCGCAGCGGGCGTCCGGGAGGTGGGCCGGATCAAGGTCGGCGCGAATCCCACCGGGATCACCTACGTGAAAGATCGCGCGACCGGCGACGCCGTCCGCCAGTCCCTCGACGACACCGTGATTGTGACCTCCCGCGGAACCAGGGCGGTGCAGTGGGTGCGCGTGAACGGCAGCAGCGGCTCGGTCGTCCGCACGCTTCGCGACACCCGCCTCCTGGACCCCGTGGCGGCCGAGGACAACAACACGCACGGCACGGAGTCCTACGTCGTGACCGTGGCCGACTACAGCGGCGCGAAGGTCGCCTCGTACCGCTACGGCCCCGTCATCTTCCGGACCGCGGGCGGGGCCCGCTTCGGCCTCGGCCCGGACGGCCACGCAGCGTTCGAGTTCGGCGGTTCCTACAGGCCCGGCGGTCGCCCCTTCTCCATCAGCATCACCAACGTGACTTGAGCCGAGGTGGGCGGGACGGCCCTGTCCCGCCCACCGCGAACGGGGACGTGCCGCGCCGTTCCGCTCCCCGCTACGATCGCCCGGTCGGACGCCCCGTCCGCTCAGTCGTGCAGCAGGCGAGGACGATCCATGGAGCCCCCCGTCTCCAGCAGCAGCGACCGCACTGAGGACCGCGGCGCCCCCGGAGCGGACCGCCCCCGTTCCCCTGTCGCGACGCTTCGCCGTCGAGCCGATCGGATCGCTCGCTCGTTCGCGTTGAGCATCTTCTCGCAGGCACTGGCTTTCGTCGCCGGCGTCCTGATCATCCGCTCCCTGGACAGGGTGGACTACGCCGCCTACTCGTTGAGCTCGACCATCCTCGGTGCCGTGGTGATCATCGCCGACGCGGGCATCAACAGCGCGATGATGGCAGCCGCCGCGCGTGCCGATCAGGCCGGACGGTTCGCTGCGCTCCTGGCCGCCGCCCTTCGATGGCGTCGCACCATCTGGGCGATCGCGATCGTGCCGACCCTCGGGCTGCTGCTCTTCCTGCTCGTGTCGTCGGGCACCTCCCTCGTCGCGGCCGTGCTCATCGCGGTGCTGACAGGGGCGCTGTCGTTCAACAGTCTCTCCATCGGGCTCCTCTCGATCGACTACCAGATCTCCGGTCGCTTCACGGCGCTGCAGGTGCTCGACATCGTGAACGCGGGCCTCCGCGTCGCCCTGATCGGGGTGGCGGCGATGATCGGTGTGGGAGGCGTGCTCATCTACCTGTCGCTGGGTCTCGTCATCGGCATCGCTCAGCGCGGTCTGATGGCTCGAGCGATCAGCTCCCGACATGCGGCGCTGCCGTTCACCCCTGAGGATCGAAGGATCTTCGGTGCTGCGATCCGCAGCACGCTCGCGGTCAGCGTCTTCCTGATCGTCGGCGATCAGCTGGTCAACGTGCTGCTCGTCCTTCGCGGAAATCCTCTTGCCATCGCCGACGTGGCGGCACTCGGCCGGTTCGCCGTGGCCTTCGGTCTCGTCAACGGCGTCATGGCGAACATCGCGGCGCCGTACATCGCGCGAGCCGGCGGTACGAGGAGGGACGTGCTCCGCGCCTCCTGCGCGGTCGTCTGCGCATACGGCCTGATCTGCGTCGCCTACGTCTTGGGCGTGGTGCTGTTCGAACCTCTGCTGCTTCAGGTCCTCGGACCTCGGTACGACCACCTGCGCAGCGAGCTGGTGGTGGTTGCCGCTGGTGCCGCGGTCTCCAACTTCGCCTCGTGGGGATTGGGTCTGGTGACGCACTCACGCGGCTGGTTGGCGCACAGCTGGCTCTACGGTCCGCTCCTCGCCCTCTGGGCGCTATGGGGCCTGCTCGTCCCAGACGTGTCCACGACGCTCGGTGCCTGCGCGCTGGCGGCCACCCTCGGCCTCCCCTTGCTGATCTCGCAGGCGATCAGGATCGTCGCAGGCGTGCGCGGCCTCGAGCCGAGAAAGGCCGAGGTGATCCCGTAGGAGCACCCCGGCCATCCCGAGCGCGAGATGCCGCTTCCCGCTCGGACCGACCTCGGGAGGAAGACCCTGACGGCGCGACGCCGCGTGACGCAGCGGCCGCCCATGAGCATCACGCATCACGACGCGACACCTGCGTCGACTATTCCCGTCTTCCCGAGCCGGGCTGCAGTTCGCGCACGATCTTCGCGGGATTGCCCACCACGACGGTCCAGGCGGGGACGTCCTTAGTCACGACTGCCCCTGCGCCGACGACCGCTCCGTCTCCGACCGTGACCCCTGGGAGCACGATCGCCGCTCGCCCGATCCAGACGCCGTTCCCGAGCACGACGGGCGCGTTGCGCACTCCCGCTCCGTGAACGACCTCGTGGCCATCCGAGTCGGAGATCGAAGCGAACGGGCCCATGAGCAGATCGTCCCCGATGGACACCTCAGTCGAGCTCTCGATGCTCGCTCCTGAGTTGATCAGCGCTCGGTCACCGATGCGGAGCGTCGCGCCCTCGTTCGCCCGCAGGGCCGCTCGAGCCTCGATGCCTCGGAACATGATGTGGTCGCCGATGACGATGGCCCCGCCGTAGGAGGTGACGCTCGGAAGCATCCCCTCGGTCCGAGGATGCCGACCGAAGCGGACACGTCGACGTCGGAGCCGTGCCGTCGTCGACAGCACGGCGGCGGCACGTCGGATCAGACTCATGACGATCAAGCGCGAGCGAGCCGCAGCGCCGCGCGGAGATCGTTCCGTGCCTGCGCGAGGCGGAGGCCGTGCCGACGCAGGGCGCCGACGATGAGGTGATGCGGCACGACGACCGCCACGAACGCCGCAGCACGAAGAGGACGGCCCTGGATGTGACGGTAGAAGTTCCAGGTGGAGTAGATGCGGGAGGCGTTCGTGTACTCGCGGTACCACTCCCCCGCCTGCTGCGGGAAGTGATCCACCACGAACGACCTGCGCAGGAGCACGGGATAGCCGAGGGCGGACGCACGACGAGAGATGTCGACCTCATCGAAGCCGTAGATGAGCTTGGGATCGAAGCGCGTTCGTTCGAAGAGGTCGGCGGGAAAGACCGTCGCGCTCATCGTGAGCATGTTGGACGTCCCGGCGTCCCATGGGACCACGGGGAAGCCGAGGAAGTTGACGCCCCCGGGCGTCTCGACGACAGTGCGCCCGTCAGGCAGGTGGTTGCGCACCAGCCCGCTCACCACGGCCCCCGGGGAATCCTCGAGTATCGCCGCGATCTCGTCGAAGTAATCCGGCGTGACCTGCGCATCGTCGTCCATGAAGGCGATGCCGGGTTGCGTGGCGACGTCGATGATCGCGTTCCTGTTGCCTGCGATGCCGCCCGCTCGAGGCCCGCGCACATATCGCACCCAGGGGAACCGCGTTCCGACCATCGCCTCCGTCGCGTCGTCCGCACTGTCGTCGCTGACCACGACCTCGGCCGGCCGGGTCGCACTGGCCGCGATGCTCTCGAGCGCATCGGCGAGGAGCTCCGGACGGTTCATCGTGCAGATGCACACGGAGACGGGCACGGTCCTCGGCACGGACGAAGCATTGCACACGGCTGGTACTCAGCCACGATCACCCGCACCCCCGATGGCGAGGACGCATGGTCCCGTTCCGGGGTCGCTCAGCGGGTGGACGCTCCCTGAGCAGGTAGCCGCTCGTCGGGGTGGTGCAACCGCAGGGCACGATCTTCCAGATCAACAGCGCCGGATCGACGCGAGGACCAGCCCGAGTCCCCTCCAACGCGAGAGTCGCGCTTCACCTCGCGCCGGACGACGTGCCGCTGCTGATGGTCTGCGAACCGCCCCTCGGCAACGCCACACGATCTTCGTCCGATGGCGCGCGCCCTCGATGACATCGTCTCGTCCTGCTGCATCGAGCCGCGCGGTCCAGCAGGGGTCTGGTCGCCGGCCGCCTTCCGAGGATCGCGCTGAGTCAGCGGCGGAGGTTCGTCGGCAGGTGCAGCGGGCGGCAGACGCTGGCGATCGCCGCGACCTGCTCGACCGCCCAATTGCGGACGACGCGGATCGGCTTGGTCACGACGGCTCCTTCGATGAGAGGACGTCGTCATCTTGTCGGCGTCACCCGTTCGGGGGGGTTCTGACACGCCGAGGCGCGCAGGAGATCTCGAAGTCCGGTTGCTCCGCAACTCGATCGGGGAAGCAGCGCCGGGGCGTCACTGAAGCCGCGCGTCAGCCGATCAAAGCTCGGTGAGGACGCGAAGGGCGTTCCTCGAGCGGTCCGTCAGGGACGCGGCGGACGGCAGACGAGCAGGACGCCCTCGCCCGATGCGGCCACCGCACCCGCTCCCTCAGGGATGAGCAGAGTGCTGCCTCGGCCCGCCCGGACGCTGCCGATCGCGAGGTCGCCGTCCTCCACGAGTACGACCGCGTATCCGATCGTGAGCCGGACCTCGCCGTCCACCGGCACCCGCTCCACTGAGAAGAACGGATCCGCAGCGGTTGGCAGCACCGAGCCGGAAGCGCTGCCGCGCGTCACGAGCGCCTCCAGCGCGGACTCGTCGAGAGGGTCGACGGTGACGGCCTGCAGGGCGGTGTCGAAGCCGAGGCCGAGGTGGCCCGCCTCCGTGCCGTCGATGTCGAAGCCGCTCCACTCGAGCAGGATCGAGAGGTCCTCGGGCTCCTGCACCTCGAGCACCAGGACGCCCTCGCCGATCGCGTGCAGCTGCCCCGCGGGCACCAGTACAGCATCGCCCGCCTCCACCTGCAGCGGATGCAGCAGCTCGAGCAGCTCCGCCGTCCGCTGGCCGTCGACGAGCTCGCGCAGCTCCGCCTCGCCGACCGCACGCTGCAGGCCGAGGTGGACGGTGCCGCCGCGGAGCACGACCCACGCCTCCGTCTTGCCGTGCCCATGACCCAGGTGCTGCTCCGCGAACGCCCCGTCCGGGTGCGCGTGCACAGGCAGCCGCTGGCCCGCATCGAGCAGCTTCGTCAGCAGCTTGGTGTCGCTGCCGAAAGCGGCGACGTGCTGCTGCCCCAGCCAGCCGACCGGGTCCGCCTCCACGGCGGTGCGCAGGGTCCTACCGTCGGCCAGCACCGTCTCGCCCACCCCGGCCTGCCCGAAGACGTGCACGGTACTGGCGATCCAGTCCTCCGGCTCGTGCTTCCCCGCGGGCGCGTCGCCCCGCAGATCGGTGATCCGCCGGCCGCCCCGGTAGAAGCGGCCCGCGGGGCGGTTGGACGGCAGGACGATCGGCCGGTCCGGCATGGGGCTCCTTCAGCAGGTCTCGCGACCCGACTGCAGCCGCACCCGCAACGACTACACCTCGCCCCTGCAGCCTCGCTCAGCGGGTCGAGCCACCCGCGTGCGCGGTGAGCCGGAATCGCTCTGGCGCGCTGCCGCCCGTCGCGACGTCGGCGATGAGGTCGCCGAGCACGGGTGCGAACTTCGCCCCGTGGCCCGAGCAGGGCGAGGCGATCACCACCGGCCCGATGCGGTCGATCACGAAGTCCTCGTTCCCGGTCGAGGTGTAGAGGCAGGTCGTCTCGGCGTACGGCGTCGCGTCGACCGCCGGAAGGAAGCGACGCACGAAGTCGACGATCCGGTCGCGCGAGGCCGGATCGACGACGCCGTCCCGGGTCGAGGCCGAGGTGCGGACGCCGCCGTCGTGCTCCGCGATCTTGAATCCGGTACCGCCCGCGTCGCGGCCGCCGGGCAACGAGTAGACCATGTGCTCGCCCCGGTGCACGAAGACCGGCCAGTCCGCGGGGCGCGCCGGCGGTGCGGGGAACGGGAAGTGGAACACCTGCTGCTGCGTCACCGTGAGCGGCGGGAGGCGTTCGGCGACCTCGACCGGCAGTGCGGCCGCGAGCTCCGGCAGCCACGCTCCGGCCGCGACGACGACGGTGGAGGCCGCGATCGCGCGCCCGTGCTCGAGGTGCACGAGCGCGCCGTCGCCGCGCTGCTCGACCGCGACGACGCGGTCGCCGAGCAGGACCTCCGCGCCGTGCCGCCGCGCCTCCGACACCATGGCGTCGACCGCGACCGCCGCATCGATCACGCCGGCGTCAGGCTGGTGGAGGACGGGACCATCGAACGCGAGCTGCGGCCACTGCTCGCGGGCGGCGTGGGAGTCGAGCAGGGCGGACTCCAGACCGTGGGCGGCAAGGGCCGCCGCGATGCCCTCCAACCCGCCGCGCGGCCCTGCGTCGAGTCCACCCGTGGTGGCGAGGATCGAGCGGGCGCTCTCCGCCTCCAGCTGCCGCCAGCCGCGCAGCGCGCGCACGGTCAGCCCGACGAAGAACGGGTCGTCGTACGCGTGACGGAAGATGCGAGCGCTGCCGTGCGAGCTGCCACCCGCGTGCGCCGGCGTCGCGGCCTCGACGAGGACGACCGCGCGGTCGCGCGCAGCGAGGCGCCACGCGGCCGCACCACCGGCGAGTCCGGCGCCAAACACGACGACCGGGCGCTCTCCGGGCGTCAGCGCAGCGCCTTCTCGACGGCGTCCCGCATCTTCGACGCGATCGCCTTCTCGTCCGACGCGGACAGGTCACCAGGGGACGCGGACCGCTTCGACGCCGGCAGCCAGTCCTTGTCGACCGGGTCGATCCACGTCGCCTGCACGAGGGCGGCCGCGCCGCGGAGCGTGTCGCGGATCGTGGCGAGATCGGTCGTGTCGACGCCCGAGGAGATGGCCGGACCGACCACGAGGATCTTCGCGTCCGGCGCCTGCTGCATCGCCGCGGCGTAGGCGTTGGTCGCCGCTTTCGCGAGGGAGAGCGGAGCGATGTTCGAGTCGGCCGCTCCCCCGAAGAACACGACGACCTTCGCGTTCGAGGGCACGTCGCCGGCGGCCTGCACGAAGGTGCCGCCCGACCTGCTCTTCGCGGCATAGCCCATGCCTCCGGCGGCATCGGCGTCCACCGTGCCGCCGAGGGACGACTCGAGCAGCGCGGTCCACCGCTGCGTCGCGGTGACCCCGGAACCCGCGGAGCTCGTCGAGCCGTCACCGATCACCGCGACGACCGGGCCGGTCGCCACGGGCTCGGGCGTCGCCAGCGGCGGCGGCGTGTAGTCCGCGGCCTCCCGCGCGGCGATCGCGGCGTCGTTCCGGGTCTTGACGACGACGGCGGTGATGAGGCCCGCGCAGACCAGCGCGAGAACGACGAGCACGACGATCCCGGTCGCCTCGCGCCCGAGGCGCGCACGGACGGGCGGATGCGGCCCGCTCGGCGTGCCGGAGGCCGAAGGCGTCGCGCGCGGAGGTCGAGGTGCGGCTGCCGCAGGAGCCTCGGCAGCCGCGACCGGCCGCTGCTCCGGGGCATCGGCATCGCCGTCGCGATCCGGCTCCTGCGCGAGGGCCAGATCGGCGACCGTCTCGAGTGCACGCTCGGCGCGCTCCGCGACCGATTTGGTCTCGAGCTCGGGCTGCTCCGCGCGCTCGGACTCGGCAGCCGACTCGGTCTCGAAGATCACGGCGTGCTCGACGGGTCGCTCCTCCGCCTCCTGATCGCCGATCGGCTCGGGCGATCCGGCGTCCGTCGGCTCCGCTGCATCGCGAACGTCCTGCCCCTCGTGCGGCTGGAGGCCGACGAGCGGCTCGGCGCTCGGCCGCGGACCATCATCGGCCGCAGGAGCAGGAGCAGGAGCAGGAGCTCCGGCTTCTGGCGTGACGTCCTGCATGACCGGACGGTCGCCGATTTCGTTCGTACCCTCGGGCGCCAGCTCAAAGCCTCCCTCCTGAGGACGCGCGCCCTCGGCGTCATCCCCCACGACGCTCTCGAGGTCGTTCTCCGCCGCTTCAGCGTCGGATCGGTCGGACTGCACCTGCTCCTGCGGTTCGTCGGTGCTGCCCACGGATGCGGGCGCGATCTCCGAGCCCCTCTTCGTCGACGACGCCTCCTCGGCCTCCGGCGGGATTCCCGGCACCGCTGGCTCGGCGGGAAGGTCCGTCACCGTCGCGACGTCGTCCAACGCCTCGTCGCCCGCCGCCGGGTCGGCAGGTGGGAGCCCAGCGTCCCGGCGGTCCTGCTCGGGTGCCGCGTCAGACTCAGCACCGGATTCGGGCCCGCGCTCCGACTCCAGCACCGCGGTGCGGTCCTCCGGCGCCGGCGGATCCTCCGTCAGGTGGGTCTCCGTGACTTCGCCGTGCCCGGACGCCATGGCGTCGTCGACCAGCTGGTCCCTGTGCGCGACCGGCGAAGCGTCGAACTCGTCGAACGCCGGCTCCTCCACCAACCGGTCCGGCCCGTCTGCCGGAAGCGACGCCATGGATCGGGACGACTCCTCCTCGAGGTCGTCCATCACGATCGGTGGCAGCGCCTCGAAGTCATCGAAAGCCGGGTCGTCGACCGCCGGCTCGAGGTCGTCCAAGCCCTCACCGTCGGCCGCGGAGCCATCGAGCGCTGGAGGCTCTCCCGCCGAGGGGGCAGCGCCGGGTGCTTCGGCGCCCGCTACCTCACCGGGCGCGACCGGCTCGTCGCCGACCGCGTGCTCGTCGGGGAGGACGGACGCGGGCGCCTCGCCCGCCTCCTGCGTACCGGCGTGCTCGGCGAGCGCCGACGGGCCGGCCGCGGGAACCGTCGACCCGGAGGCGAGCATCTGCTGCACGGGGGTCGGGTCGACGTACTGGTCCGAGTCGCCAGCGAACGCACGATGGCGGCTCGGGGCGCTGCGGACGAGCGCGTCCTTCACCCCGCGACCGAGGCCGCGAATCGCGATCGGCCCGGTCAGCAGCAGGTTCGGGGACTGCTCGTCGTCGACGGACTTGTCGTGCTTCCCGGTCACGGCCGCATCGCTCCGATTCGTCGCACGGGTCAGACGCCTCGCCTTCCGCGGCGCGGGCCGCCGCGTCCCCTTGCACCGCCGCAGCGCCCCGTCACGCCCGTCGGCTGAGGCCAGGGTAGCCAGACGGCCCCACCTCCGCGCGAGTCGGACCGGATCTCGTCCGGTCGCTCCGCGCAGCAGCGCTCCCGCTCGCGGTTAGCCTCGACGCGTGAGGACCGCCGCGGGGGTGGAGGCGTCCGGCGGTGCCGTCGGTCCGGCCGATTGTCCGCACGCCATCGCACCCGGCGTCGAGGTCACCCTCCGGCTCCCCTGGCATCTCCGGCGCACCCGAGCGATCGTCCGTCGCCGCGTGGGCCGCGGCTGGGAGGTCGAAGTCCGCACCGTGCTCGGGACGCCGCTGCACCTCGTACTGCCGGCCCGGGCCCTCCGCCGGGTCTGACCGCTACTCGGCCGGCGGGTCCTCGCGCAACGGCGCGAGACCGAAGAACCGCGCGACGCCGATGACGACGGCAGTGCCGATGAGCAGGATCAGCGGCAGCCACGCGATCGAGCTGACGAAGACGCCGCCGGGGATCGCGAGCGCGAACACGAAGAACGCGAGCGAGGTGATGACGAGGGCGGCTGCCAGCGGCCGCGTCTGCCGCACCGTCAGCTCACGTCGAGAGAAGTCCTTGAACTTGTCGCGGAACGCGAGCCACACGAAGGCGGCGTTCGCGACCAGCGCGATGACGAAGAGCACCCACGCCGCCGCGACCTTCTGGCCGCCGGTGTCCGGGGTCTGCACCAGGTTCACGCAGGCGATGCCCGCGAGGTAGATCGTGAGCGCCTCGCTCGGCACGTAGGAGACGAGGCTCGCGAGGCCTGCGCGCTCCCCCGCCCCGATGACCGCACCCGGTTCGACCTGCGGGATGAGCGGGCCGTCGGAACGCGACACGACGACGTCGCCGCTCGGCGCAGGAGCGGCGGTTCGCACCGGGACACCGAGTGACTTCCCGGTCGTGATGGCCGCGATCCGCCCGGCGGAGCGCGCGCTCATCGGATGCCGTCGAGTGCAGTCGTGGGCATGATGTCGGTCCCCGATCGATCGGTCGGCCGCCCCGTGGGTGGTGGAGGTGGGCGCCTGGTCAGGTCCTCTGCCTGTCGGTGAGCACTGCCCGCTGCTGCCTGCCATTACATCGGGAGAGCGTTGCGCGCGCACTGGGAATCCGCTGGCGGCGGGCGCGTGCTGCGCCGATCGCGGCCAGCCACGGTCCGTCCGCTCCTCGCTTCGACGCCGCGGATGCGCGCGCGGTCAACCGGTCGCCGGATCAGTCGTGCTCGTCCAGGAGGTCGTCGTCCCGGTACACGGCGTCGAGGTCGGCCGACGCGCGCTGCCTCGCTCGACGATCGTCGACGGCCGTGGACCGGGCACTGGGGCGCTCGGAGCGGTGGAGGTGCAGGGTGAGCGCCATGGGCGGGCTCGCTTTCATCCGATGACGCCTCGCGTGGGTACGCGCGCGCCGCTGCTCACGGCGGTGTGAGTAGGTGGATGGTCGCCCCGGACGGTGCGATCCGCAAGCCCCGTGCCCCCTCAAGCCAGGGCGACCAGCCCGCACTCCGTGCAGGCCCAGTAGGGATCACCGGCCGGTGACTCCTCCGCCTCCATGCGCATCAGGCAGTCGGGGCAGTTCGGGGTGTCGAGATCGCGGTCGTCGGCGAGGACGTGCGCCGCGGGCAGCGGCGAACCGCTCCGCCCCTCGTCCTCGCCGTCGCGCATGCCCCATGGTCCCGCATGCCGCCGACTCCCGGCAGCACCCGTTCAGGTCCGCTGCAGGCGTGCCAGCACGGAAAGCCTCCCCCGATCAGGGATCTGTGCGCCGAGCGACGGCGCGGGCACCATCACGGGATGGTCCTCCGGCGCCTGCGGCAGCTGGCTGCGGCCGCAGCCCTGCTCGGGCTCGCGGCGGCCGTGACCGCGCCCGCGGCGGTGCCCGCCGAGCTGGCTGCCCCGGCCTCGGCCGCGAGGACCGCGCCCGCGGGCGCTCCCGACGCGCGGTTCGAGATGGTGTCGACCACCGACCCGGCGAAGCCGATGCGCTGGCTCGCCTGCCGGCCGATCGAGTACCGCATCAACACGAAGGACATGCCGGCCGGGATGGTGGCGACCGTGCAGCACGCGATGGCGGTGCTCGCGCGGCAGACCGGCGCCCGCTTCCGCTACGCGGGGCGCACCTCGCACACGTTCACCTCCACCTCCCACGCCGCGACGCCGACCGTGTACATCGCCTTCACGAAGCGGGCGCAGGTGGCGGGCCAGACGTTCGGCGGCGCCGGGGGCGAGATCGGCGTCGGCGGCCCGGCCGCCGCCTGGTACCGCACGGGTGGGACGACGGTCGAGGCGATCACCTACGGGCGGGTGCTGCTGTCGTCGCGCTTCACGGGCCCGCGCACCGGCGGCGGCGTCAGCTGGCAGGCGCTGATCCTGCACGAGGTGGGGCACGCGCTGAACCTCGCCCACCGCGGCGGCGCGACCTCGATCATGCATCCGACGCTCACCGCGGCGACGCCCGCCCGGTACACGGCGGCGGAGGTGCGCGCGCTGCGCCGCGTGCTGCAGACGACCCGCTGCGACTACGCGGCGTGGTCCCACCTCTGACCCGTCCCACCGGGCCGCTCCGGAGCGGTCGCGTCGTGACACCCGCCGCTATCGAACCGTGATCGGGTGCCGCCCAGGAGAACCTGGGCATCGTCCCGTCGGGAGACCGCAGCACCTGCCACGCTTCGGCGACTCCCCTGCTTGACGTGTCCCCTTTCCCTCCTCGGAGCGCCCGATGCCCGTGAACCCGCCCCCGCTGGTCGGGCGCGCCTCGGTGCTCGCGGACGTGGTCCGACGCGCTCGCGCCGGGCAGGGCTCGGCGCTCACGGGCCCGCGCGGGCTCGGCGGCAGCCGGCTGCTCGTCGAGGCGTTCGCGGCGCTGCGGCGAGCGCGCGTCCGGGTCGCGCGCATCGCCCTCGCGCCGCCGGGCGAGACGCCGCGGCTCGACCCCTTCCTCGCGCTGCTCGACCGCGCGAGCGCCGGGCAGCTGCCTCCGGGCGACCGCGCTGCGCTGCGCACCGCCGTCCGACGCCTGCAGCTGCAGGCGCTGGTGGTCGACGACGCCCACCTGCTCGACGCCGCGACCGGGACGCTGCTGGTGGAGCTCGGGCGCGAGGGCGTCGCGGTGATCGCGAACACGACCGGGCCGGGCGGCATGCCCGACGTGCTGCAGCCGCTCGTGGACGAGGACCGGCTGCAGGCCGTTCCGCTCGAACCGCTCTCGCCGCAGGAGGTGGTCGAGCTCGCGGAGCAGCAGCTCGGCGACCCCGTCGAGACCGAGCTCGCGCAGGCGCTGCTCCGCGCCTCCGCCGGCCGGCCCGGCACGCTCGCGGAGCTGGTCGAGGACGCGGTGACGACGCACGCGATCGTCGACGGCGAGGGGCTGTGGCGCCTCGCCGGACCGCTGCCCCCGCCCCGCTCGGTGCGCACGGCGGTGCTCGGCGCCTTCTCGCTGCTGCCGCCGGACCAGCGGGGCTGGATCGCCGCGGTCGCGACCGCCGAGTCGGTCGCCGACGACGTCGCCCGCCGCATCGCCGCGCCGACCACGATCACCGCGGTCGACGAGACGGGGTGGACGCTGCGGGAGGAGCCGGGCGCGACCCGCCTGCGCTCGTCCCCGCTCGCCGCAGCGGTCCTCGGCACGCTCGACCCGCGCGCCCGGCTCGCCGTGGTGCAGCGCCTCGCCCGCGCGGCTCGATCGGTCGCGCGGCCGCTCACGGAGCGCGAGCGCGTGCAGCTGCTGCGGTGGCACGTCGAGCTCGGCGAACCGGTCGACGGGGGCGAGGCCTTCCGCCTGGCGATGCTGCCGAGCACGGACCCCGAGTCGCGGGAGGCGCTGCTCCGCGCCGCCGTCGACGCCGGAGCCCCCGCCGGCGCCGCGCTCGCGGAGCACCTGCGCCGCTCGCGCCGAGCGACCGAGGCGCTCGACCTGATCCGCACCGCGCTGCCCGACGCCGAGTCCGACGCCGAACGCATCTCCCTGATCCGCGTGGCCGCGATGACGACCGGCGTCGTCGAGCGCCGCTCCGCCGACGCCCTCGCCGCGCTCGACCTGCGGATCGCGGAGGCGGGACCGCACCGCGACCTGCTGGCCGTGCGGGCGGCCCTGCTGCTCCTCGAGGCGCGCCCCCGCGAGGCGGTGGAGACCGCCGAGGTGGTGCTGCACGCCGGCGACGACCCCGGCTTCGCCACCGCGCTCGCCCTGCTGCAGCGCGCGCTCGGGCTGCGCGAGCTGGGGCTGCTCGACCGCAGCGTCACCGCCGCACGCCGTTTCGCCGCCGTCGCCGAGCGGGCGACCGCCATGCCGCCGATCGCGGTGCTCGCGCACTGGGCGGGCGCGGAGGTCGCCGTCGCGGTCGGAGCCGAGCTCGACGGGCCCGAGGACGTGCTCCTCACCCGGTACGCCGCCGCCGCGGAGGAGCACGGGCCGGCGGGCCGCGCCCCGCTCGCCTACACGCTCGCCTCCATCCGCCTGCACCGGGGCGACCCGGTCGCCGCCGTGCGGCTGCTGCGCGAGGCGGATGCCGGCTCCGGGTCGTGGCGGGAGGGCTGGCAGCCGCGCGTCCTCTCGGAGCTGACGATCGCGCACGCGCTGTCGGGCTCCCTCGACGAGGCGAGGGCGACGCACGAGCGGCTGCAGCGCATCGCGTGTCCGCCGATCCAGCACGCCCGGGTCGACCTCGCGGCCGCGCAGCTCGCCGCCGCGGCCGGCCGGCGCGAGGAGGCCGCGGTCCTGGCGACCGAGGCGGCGGAGCAGGGGCGACGGCGCGACCTGGTGCTCGACGCCTTCGACGCCGGCTTCGCGGCGATCCGCTACGGGGCCGAGGGCGCTCCGGAGCGCCTCCTCGCCCTCGGCGCGCTGCCGGCCGGCACCGGGCGGGAGGCGCAGCGCGGATACGCCGCCGCGCTCGTCGCGGAGGACCCGCAGGGCGTGGACGCCGCCGCGATCGGGCTGTGGCGGGCGGATCTGCGCCTGCACGCCGTCGAGGCCGCCGCGCGCGCCGCCGAGCTCGGCGCCTCCGACGCTCAGCCGCGGCTCGTCGCCTGGCTCGCCCGCACCCCCGGCCTGCGGCTGCCGGGCATCACGGACCGCGGCGCGGCGGGCCTGACGCAGCGCGAGCGGGAGGTGGCGATCCTCGCCGCGGGAGGCGCCTCCGACCGCGCGATCGCGACCGAGCTCGGCATCACCCTCCGCACCGCGCAGACGCACCTCGGCCGGGCGTTCGCGAAGCTCGGCGTGCACCGCCGGGCGGATCTGCGGGAGCTCGTCGGCGAGCCCTGAAGCGCACGGCCGGGCCGCCACGCGCGCACCGCCGCTGCTCGCGGGCTGAGCGCCTCCCGCAAGATGGCTGACGGCGACAGAGTGAGGCCGTACCGAAGGTGCGCGCGGAGACCTTCGGTGCGACGCTACGCAGACCGATCCACCCTCACCCCCTCCCCACTCCTTCCATGACGGCAGGCACATGTCCCTGAGCACCACCGCGCTCGTGGGCCGGACGTCCGTCCTCGACGCCGTCGTCAACCGCGCCGCGGAGGGGCGCAGCACGGTGCTCAGCGGCCCGACCGGCGTCGGCCGCACCCGCCTGCTCGGAGAGGCGGCCGCGCGCCTCGAGCGCTCGGGCGTGCGCGTGGTCCGCCTCACCGCGACCGCGTCCGCGTCGTCCGTGCCGTTCGGCGTGTTCCTCGGTCTGCTCGACCACGCGACGATCGTCCGCATCGGCGCGGAGGAGGCGCTCGGTCGTGCCGCGCTCGTGCGCGCTGGGGTCCTCGCGCTCGAGCCGAGGGCCCTGCTGATCGACGAGGCCTCCCTGCTCGACCCCGGGTCCGCGGCCTTCCTGCTGGAGCTGGCGCGCGGGTCGACGGCGGTCGTGCTGACGGTCACGACCGGCCGGCGGGTCCCGGACGCGATCCGCACACTCGTCGACGAGGGCCTGGCCGCCGCGATCCGGCTCGAGGCGCTCGATACCGCAGGGGTCGCCGGGCTCGCCGCCGGAGTGCTCGGCGGTCCGGTCGACGCCGCGCTCACCGCGGCGCTGATCGAGGTGGCCGAGGGCTCGCCGTCGGCCACGCAGGAGGTGCTGCGGGCCGCGCAGCGGGCGGACGCGGTCCGGCACACGGACGGGCTCTGGCGGCTGCACGGCGACCTGCCCGCGCCCGTCGCCGCTCGCCGGCGAGCCGCCGCCGAGTTCCTGGAGGCCCCGCCCGAGGAGCAGGACTGGCTCTGCGCGGTCGCGGTGGCCGACGAGATCGCCGACGACCTGGGCGAGCTGCTCTGCACCGATGCGGTCGCCGACCGCCTGACCCGCGCCGGCTGGACGGTCCACGACGACCGCGTGCGCGCGACGCGCATGCGCCGTGCGGCGCAGACGGAGGGGGTGCTCGAGGCAGCGGGCCCGCGGCAGCGGCGGTCCACCGTGCGCCGGCTCCTCACCGCCTCCGCGCGGCTCGGCCGGCCGCTCACCGACCGCGAGCGCATCGCACACGGCGCCTGGCGGCTCGAGCTCGGCGAGGAGCTGCCCGCCGCGACCGCGCTGGAGCTCGGCGCCCTCACCTCCCTCGCCGACCCCGCCCTCGCCGAGCGGTTCCTGCGGCACGCGGTGGCGACCGGGGGCGGCGCGCCGGCCGAGGTCGCGCTGGCGGAGCACCTGAAGCGGACGAACCGGCTCGACGAGGCCGAGCAGCTGCTGGGCACGACCGCGACCGTCGACGGGGACCGGCACAGCGCCGACGACGTCGCCCGGGTGCTCGCCTACGTGTCCGGCTTCGGCGCCCGCCGAGGGGCGCAGGCGCTCGCCGCGCTCGACGCCCACATGCTCGCGAACGGCGAGCACCCCGACCTGCTCGCGGTCCGCGGCGGACTGCTCTGGTACGAGATGCGGTACGTCGAGGCGCTGCCCGCGCTCGAGCAGCTGCGCCGCGGCCCCGCCGGATTCGCGGCCGTGTTCGCCGCGATGCAGGAGGTGCTCGTCCGCATCGAGCTGGGCGACGCGGTCGGCGCGCAGCAGGTGGTCGAGCAGATGCGCGGGCCCTCGCTGCAGACGGTCGGCGCCATCCCGGAGGGGCCGGTGATGTTCGACTGGATGTCGGCGCGGGTGCCGGCGGTGGTCGCGCTGGACCTGCCGGCCGCGGAACCGATCGCGGTGCGGAATTACGCTCGCATGCTCGAGACCGGCATGCACGCCGTGCGCACGCCCTTCGCGCACCTGCTCGGCGTGATCCGCACCCTGCAGGGCGAGGTCGACACCGCGGTGCACCTGCTGCGGGAGGCGGAGGGGCTGCCCGGCATCTGGCGCGACAGCTTCCTGCCGGTGATCCTGGCCGACCTGGCGGTCGCCCTGGTCCGGGCCGGCGACCTCGCGGGCGCCGCGGCCGCGCTCGAGCGGGCGTCGTCGGGCGCGGTCAGCACCTCGCAGCAGGGCCGGCTGCGCCTCGCGGAGGCGGAGCTGCAGGAGGCGCGCGGCGACGCCGACGGCGCGATCGCGCTGGCCCGCGGCGTCGCGGATCGCGCGCGCGACGCCGGCGCGCTCGTCGAGCAGTGGGAGGCGCTGTTCGCCGCGATGCGCTTCGGTGACGAGGGCGCGGCGGAGGCGCTGCTCGACCTGCAGCCGCTGCCCGGCATCGCGCGCGGCCTGCAGCAGGAGCACGCGCGGGCCCTGCCCGCCCTCGACCTGCTCGAGCTCGACGCGGTCGCCCGCCGCTACTGGGCGCTCGGCCTGCGCTGCTGCGCGATCGAGACGCTGACGAGCACGATCCGGCTGCGCGTCGAGCGAGAGCTGCCCACGACAGCGGCCGCCGAGCGGCTCGCGCAGTGGACGGCGGAGGTGCCGGCGCTGCGGCACCGGAGGACGGGCATCGACGCCTCCACGACGCTGACGTCGCGGGAGCGGGAGGTCGTGGCGCTCGCGGCGCGCGGGCTGCCCGACCGCGGGGTGGCGGAGGCGCTGGGGATCTCGGTGCGGACGGCGCAGACGCACCTGGCGCGCGCGTTCACGAAGCTCGGCGTGCACCGCCGCTCGGAGCTGGCGGCGCTGCTCGACGACGGGGCCTGAGCGGCCCTCGGATCAGGAGGCGGCGCGGGCCTGGGTGCGGACGGGCGTCGCGGCGGCGCGGTAGGCCACCTTGCCGCGGTGGTCGCGGTCGGCCAGCTTCACCGCTCGGCCGATGAACAGCGCGAGCAGCACGGAGACGAGCAGCCACGCGCCGAGGACGGCGAGCACGATCGTGAGAACCATTCGGAACCTCCCCCAAGGTCGGATCCGATCCTTTCGAACGCGCGTTCCCAGGGGCATCCCCAGAACGGGGTGCGCCCGTCCCCATTCATGTTTACGGAGATCTGGCTCTGCCAGATCTCCGTGGACATGAAGAACTAGAGCGCGAGGAAGTCGAGGGAGCGCGCGATCTCGGGCAGGGCATCGACCGGCGGGATGTTGAGGTGCCCGTGCAGCATCCCCTCCGCCACCGTCAGCTCGACGGGCACGCCGCGGGAGGCCAGCTGCTGGGCGAACAGCTCCCCCGAGCCGCGCAGGTCGTCGAGCTCGGACACCACGATGCGCGTCGGCGGATAGCCGGTGAGGTCCGCGAGACCGGGGCTTTCCGCCGCCGGCAGGTCCGTGATCCGGCCGAGGTAGGTGCCGAAGATCGCGGTCACGACCTGGGGGAAGAAGCGCAGCACGGGCGGCAGGGCGCGCAGCTCCGCGGCGGTGGCGTCGTCGACCGCGGGGTTCGGGAAGTGGAGGGCCGGGTAGGCGAGCAGCGCGGACGCCGGCTCCACCTCGGGCCGCAGCGCGGCGGCCGCCGCGAGGAACGCCCCGGCGCTCGCCCCGCCGATGGACGCGCGAACGGGGTCGATGCCGAGCGTCTCCGCCGAGGCGATCAGCCAACCCCATGACGCCACCACGTCGTCGACCGGGATCGGGTGGTGCACCGACTCGCTCGCGAGGCGGTAGCCGACGCTGACCACGACGCCGCGGAGGCGGGCGGCGAGCTCGAGGGAGACGACGTGCGCCTCCGGCATGTCGAGGTCGCCGCTGGTGAAGCCGCCGCCGTGCGCCCACAGCAGCGAGCGGGCGCCGGGCTGCGCCTCGGCCGCCCGGTAGACCCGCACCGGCACCGGCCCGTGCGGGCCGTCGACGACCGCTTCCTCGACCCGGACGTCGGGGGCCGTGTACTCGCCGTAGGGCGCGCCGAAGGCGAGCGCCGACTCCGGCATGAGCTCGGCCGGGGTGCCGGGCGCGATGCCCTCGATCAGCGGGAGGCGGGCGGCGATCAGCGGATGCACGGGCACCCCTTCATCCTCGCCGCACCGCCTCCGAGCGGCGAACCGGGAGACTGGGGGCATGCGGAGGACGATCGGCGGGGCGCTCGTCACGCTGGCAGCACTGCTCGGCTGCGTCGCCTGCACCGCGCCGGCCGGACCCGCGCCCGCCTCCTCCGCCGCGTCCGCACCCGTCGCGGCGCCGTCCTCGCCGCAGGCGGCACCGTCCCCGCCCGGCCGCTCGATGACGGTGGCGGTGCTCGGGGACTCGCTCTCCCGCGGCTACAACGCCTGCTCGCACTTCGGCGACTGCCCGTCGGTGTCCTGGTCGGGCGGTACCGACGACCGCGTCGACAGCGTCGCGACCCGGCTCGGCGCCGCCGCCGGTGCGCGGGTGACCGTGCGGAACCTCGCGAGGTCCGGCGCCACGGTGTCCGACCTCGCGCGGCAGGCGACCGAGGCCGTGACGCTGCAGCCGGACCTCGTCACCCTGCTGATCGGCGCGAACGACGTCTGCCGCGCCACGGTCGCCGACATGACCTCGACCGAGGACTACACGACCGCCGTCAGCGCCGCGCTGCAGCAGATCGCGCAGTACTCCCCCGACACCGTCGTGCTGGTGGCGTCGATCCCGGACGTGACCGCGCTGCTGCCCGTCGCGGCCGGCAACCCGACCGCACGGTTCCTGTGGGCGCAGGGCGGGTGCGCGACGGCGCTGCAGGACCCGCAGTCGACGGCTCCCGACGCCGTGGAGCGCCGCGCCGCCGTCTCGGCGCGCATCCGCGAGTACGACGCGGCGCTCGCCGGCGCCTGCGGCGTGCTGCCCCGCTGCGTCACCGACGGCGGCGCGCTGCACCGGTACACGCCCACGCTGCAGCAGCTGTCGGCGTTCGACCGCTTCCACCCGTCGGTCGCCGGCCTGCGCGAGCTCGCGCAGCTGGAATGGCGAGCGCTGAGCCGCTCCCCGCGCGCCGCCGCGCTGCTGGAGCCGGCGGGCTGATCGCGGGTCAGCCGCGCGGTGTGCCGGCCGTCAGGCTCGACCGCGAAGGGCGACGCCGATCCGACCCGTGAGCTCGCGGACCGTCGCCACGGTGCGCTCGTGCGCCTCATGATCGATGTTGTGGCCGTCCTCGACGGACAGGCCGTCGTCCTGCGACTCCGGCACCGGTCTGCGCAGCAACGCGAAGCGCCGGCGCGGTGCGGGCTCCGGCTCAGGGGGACGGACGATCCCGCGCAGCAGGCGCATCCGCTCGACCAGCTCCGGAACGGTGCCCGGCAGCTCACCCTCCCGCGCGATCGCCTCGAGGATCGGCACCGCCTCGCGCAGGGTGAACAGCTTTCCCTGATGCCCCGGCGCCAGCCGCGCGAGCGCGCCGCGATGCTCCCGCTCCATCGCGATGACGAGGTCCGCCTCCTCGACGAGCTCACGGGTGACCTCCCGGGCCACGTGTCCTGCCCCGTGCTCCGGATCGTCGAGCACCCGGCGAGCCGTCGAGCACATCGCGGCGCCAGCGACGCCGCGCGTACCGGCGCTGGTCACGACGACGTCGTGGAACGGCCCGGCCGAGAGCGCTTCCCGCAGGTGCAGCTCCGCGAGCGGGCTCCGGCAGACGTTCGCGGTGCAGACGGCGAGGATGCCGCGCGTCGTCGGGGCGTGGTCCGTCACCGCTCGATCCTGCCACGCAGGCACCCGCCTGCTGGCAGGATGGCGCGCCGGGGGAAGGAGCCGTCGTGGTCGAGACGCCGTCACTCGTGGTCGCCGTGCTCACGTTCCGCAGACCGCAGGATCTGGCAGCGCTGCTGCCCCTGCTCACCGCGCAGCTCGTCGCCGTCGGCGACCTGCATCCGCTGGCCCGCGTCCTGGTCGTGGACAACTCCCCCGAGGCCGGCGCGCGGGACCTCGTCGCGCGGACGCCCGGGCCGGTCGACTACGCGCACGAGCCTGTCGCCGGCATCGCTGCTGCCCGCAACCGGGCGCTCGACGAGGCGCGGAGCGACGATCTGCTCGTCTTCATCGACGACGACGAGCGGCCGACCGAGGGCTGGCTGCGCGCGCTGCTGGGCGAGCGGAGCCGCAGCGATGCCGTCGTGGTCGCGGGACCGGTCGTCTCGAGCTTCGCGGTGCCGCCAGGCCCATTCGTGGCCGCGGGACGGTTCTTCGATCGCCGACGGCTGCCGACCGGCTCGCCGATCGACGTGGCCGCGACGAACAACCTGCTGCTCGACCTCCGAAAGGTGCGCGGTCTCGGCCTGCGCTTCGACCCCGCGACCGGTGCGACCGGTGGTGAGGACACGCTCTTCACGCGGAGCGTCCACGCGCGCGGCGGTCGCATGACATGGTGCGACGAGGCCGTCGTGCACGACATCGTGCCCGCCGCGCGCATCACGCCGCGCTGGGTCCTGCTGCGCGCGCTGTCGAGCGGGAACAGCTGGAGCCTGACGTCGCTGCAGCTGGCGGAGGGCCTCCCGGCTCAGCTGCGAACCCGCCTCGCCCTGCACGCTCTGGGACTCATCAGGATCGCCGGAGGGACGGCGCAGGCCGCCGTCGGCGCGCTGCTAGGCCGCCCGTACCACCGCGCCCGCGGAGTGCGCACCGCCGCCCGCGGGGCGGGGATGCTGCTCGGCGCGTGGAACGTGCGCTACCGCGAGTACCGGCGGCCGAGCGCCAACCGGTAGGCCCGCACGTGACCGTCCACCCCGGCGGGCCACGACCGCGCGTCCAGATCGGGTCGCATCCCTCGCGAGATGGTCGCGGTCGCGGCGAGTGCCGCGTCGAGCGCCTCTGAGGAGAGTTCGCCCTCGTACCGCTGGACCCAGACCTCGCCCACCTCGGCGGCGAGCGCGTCGTTCGCAGCGTTCCGCGGTACGAGGACGGGCCGGTCGAGCGACAGCGCTGCGAGTACACCGCCGGAGTTGTGCATGTGCAGGTACGGCAGCACGACGAGCTGTCCGCGCCCGCACGTCTCGACCAGCTCGGCGTCGGTCAGGTACGCGAACCGCAGGTGGACGCGACCGTCGTCTCCGGCGGCCGCCCGGATGCCCCGCTCGAGCTCCGCCGAGGACGGCGAGCCCGCGACCTCCAGGGACACGCGACCAGGCAGCGACCGGAACGCGTGGACGAGCGCCTCGACGTTCTTGTACCGCCGGATCAGCCCGAAGTACGTCACCCTCCCGGGGATCGTCTCCGGCTCGGGGTACCGCTCGAACCAGTGACGGTAGTGCCCGTGCAGGACGACGACGGTGCCGTCGTCCGCGGGGGTGTCCGCGTTCAATGCGATGCGCGCGGTGGTCCGGCGCTCGAAGGCCAGCAGCAGGTGGCGCTGCACCGGGCTGATGCCGCTCGGCAGCTCGAGATTGTGCACGGTGCGCACGACCGGCGTGCGGGTGACGGTCAGCCGCACCAGCAGCAGAGCGAACAGCGCCTGCCGCACGGCGGTCCGCAGCCGCCCGCGCCCGGACACGAGGATCTCGGGCCAATGGGCGTGGAAGAGGTCGTACCGGCCGAGCAGGGCGGAGCGCCAGGAGAAGGTGCGCAGCGCGATCCGCGAATCTCCGGCGAGCGCGTCGCGGAGCATGACGATGTACGGGTTGGTGGTCGGACGGGGCGGCGGGAACGACTGCTGCACCACGATCCGACCGCTCTGGCGCTGAACCATCCGCCCTCCGTCCGCAGCCCAGGAGTCTAGGGGCCGGTCGCAGCGCCGCGTCGGGCTACACCAGGACTGCTCGATCACCGGGAGGACACGCGGTCGACCCGCCGACGTCGCGCCCTTCTTCCTCTCCCTGGAACGGCCCTTCCCTGCCGCTTTGCCGAGCACCGGCGCGTCGTTATCGTCGACCGATCTTCGACCCCGAAGCCCGCCCCTCCCCCGTTGGATCGAGGCCCCATGACCACGCGCACCCGGTCGCCGCACCGCTCCACCTCTCGATCGCGGGCTGCGGCGTGAGCACGACGGCACCCGCACGGCCCGGTCGGCACCGCGCGACGGAGGAGCCCGCGGCCTTCGATCCGTCGTCCTGCGTGACGGATCCCCGACTGTTCGACGCGCCGCTGGACGCCCCTCCCGCCCGGCGCGAGACGAGCCCCGAGACGGACCGCGCGCTTCCGTCGCGGCCCCGATCCGCCACGCCGACGGCTGCGGTCGTTCCGACCGGCGCAGACCGGACGCGCCTTCCCGTTCTCCGGCCCGCCGCTGGGCAGCTCCCCGTGTCCCGGCCGGTCCCTCCGCGTCCGTCGGTCGCTCTGGACCCCCGGGCCCGCACGCGTGAACCGGTCGAGTCCGTCGCCACCCCGGTCGCCGCGAGGATCTCGTCGCACGGCGAGGTCCTGCCCGAAGGCGCGGTGCGCAGGCTCGGCGGGCTCGGGCTGCAGACCGGACCCGTGACCATCGTCTCCGAGGTCGGACCGCGCGCAGCGACGGAGCGGACGAGTCCGTGGCTGTTGCAGCGGGCGAACTTCGTCGCCGTCGCAGCGGTGGCCGTGCTCGGCGCGGTGACCACCGGCGCCGTCGTGCTGCCCGCCAATGCGGAGGAGACGCACACGACGCCCTCACCGCGCTCCTCGAGCGTCGCATCGACCGTCGACCTCACACCGTCGCGGGCGTCAGCCGCACGGCCGGGCGCGGACGCCGGCACACGCCCGGCCATCGCGAGCACGAGAGAGGCCGACGGGACGCCGACCGCGCGTGTCAGCGCGGCGGCCCAGGAGCGGAGCCGCGGCGCCGCCCGCCGTGCCCTGCACGCGGCTACGACGGCCGCCACCGCAGCAGCCTCCGCCTCCGCAGCTGCCTCTGCCTCTGCCTCTGCCTCTGCCTCACCCACCCGGTCCTCGCCCGTCCCGACTGCCTCTGCTCCGGACCGCCCGTCCTGGTCCCCCGGTGCGGGGCTGCGCGACCTCCGCGCGATCCTGGCCGACGCGCCCGCTGACCGCACGACGACTGTCGGCGCCGGCGCCTACGGCTTCTCGGACTTCAGCGGCTCCCTCATCGGCGTCGACCTCGGCGCCTCCGGCGGCCTGCGCGGCGCGGGCTCGAGCAGCACCACTGTCGCGATGGCCGCGCGGACGTCGTCGAAGGCCGGCGCCGTTCCGACCGCGGACTGGACGACGAATCAGCTCTACCTCATGTCGGTCACGGGCGCCTCGCCGGTGCTCTCCGGCTTCACGCTCCGCGGAACCGTGCAAGGCCACCTCTACAACGGGGTCCGCATCGGGCAGGCGACCAACGCGCGCGTGGACGACGTCACCGTGCAGGGGATCCCCGGGAACAAGGACATCCCGCCCGGGGAGACCTTCGGCATCAACGACTGGCGCACGAACGGGTCGGTGTACACGAACATCGAGGTCGACGGCAGCGGTCGCCTGGGAGCGTCGGGCTTCGCCACGAACAGCTCCACGAACGTGACGGTGCGCGGCGGGAACTTCCACGACATGCGCGCGAACGGCACCGCGTTCTGGCAGACGAGCGGCGTCACGCTGAACGACGTCACCGTTCGGAACAACGTGACCGGACTCAACTTCGAACGCACGACCGGCACCATCACCGTGAACCGTCCGGTGTTCGGCGGCAACAACCAGGACGTCTTCCTGGCGAGCGACCAGGGCGGCGGCACCCTGGTCATCACCGACCCGGAGTTCGGCAGCACCTACTCCGGCCACAAGATCAACATCCAGGTCCCGAAGACCTACCGCGGCACGGCGAACCGTTACGGACGCGGCAGCGTGAAGGTGATCATCGGCGGGGTGGACCGCACCGCCGAGGTCGTGCACTGGGTCGGGAACAGCTGACGCCGCGTCAGCGCCGCGACAGCAGCTCACGCGACAGCCGCCGGCCGTCGCGCAGGCCCCGGAGAGCGGGCAGCAGGCTCCGATGGGGGGCAGTGAGCAGCTGGCGCCGCCCGCCCTGCTTCACGACGGCCCAGAGCAGGCGGAGGTCGTGCCGCCGCCAGCGCTGCAGATCTTCCGGCGCCAGCAGCAGCGCCGCGTACACGAGCCGGTTGCGGACGTTGAAGTAGTAGTAGGTGACGGACTTCGCCGTCCCGGCTGAGCGCAGGCCCACGCCCTGCGTGCCTCCCTCCGCGTGCACGGCGACTGCGTCATCGAGCACTGCGAGCCGACCGCCGGCTGCGAGCACCCTCGCGGACAGGTCCACGTCCTCCCAGTAGAGGAAGTACTCATCGGCGAAGCCGTCGACCGCCTCCCAGAGCGTGCGCGAGACCATCAAGCAGGCGCCGGTCAGCCACTCCTGCACGGGGACGCCGACGATCCGGCGACGGCGTGCCCGCATGGAGCCGTCACGGAGGTCGAGGTCGTGTCCCGCGGACCACAGCGTGCCGTCGGGCCGGTCGATGCGCGGCGCCGCGAGCAGCATGGGGTCCGCCGCCACCGCCGCCGCGAGCGTGCGCACCGCGTCCGGCCCGATCGACGCGTCCGGGTTCAGGAGCAGCACGGCGTCCGCGCCGTCCTCGAAGGCAGCAGCCACGCCGAGATTCATCCCGGTGCCGAAGCCGAGGTTCTCGGCGGGCGTCAGCACGCGCCAGCCGTGCGCTGCACCGAGAGCGAGGACCTCTGCGCGCTCGGCGTCGGTCGTCCGGTTGTCGACGACGACGGCGGACAGGGCGGGGTCCGAGCGGATCAGCGGAAGGAGGCACTCCGCCAGCAGAGCGGAGGAGGCGTAGTTCACGACCACGACGGCGACCCCGCTCATGCCACCACCTCGAGCACCGCTCCGCTTCCGCGTTCCTCCCGCGACCGCTTGAAGGTGCGTACCACCTGCAGCACCACGAGCGCATCCCGGCGGAACGCCGGCCAGGCGACGAGCACCAGCGCGAGGGCGCCGAGCCAGGCCGCGGTGCCGGCCAGCAGGCTCCCCAGGCCGGCGTTCCCGGTGCCCCAGGCGGCGACCCATGCGGCGGCCGCGGGGAACGCGTAACCGAGCGTCGCCACGAGACCGTTGGTGAACATCCGCCGGGCAGGGGCGTCCGAGACCCTGGCGATCCAGATCAGGCCCAGCAGCCACATGCCGACGCTCACGGCAGAGTAGGCCGTCGCCACCCCGGTGACACCGCCGAGCACTCCGAGCACCACGGCGCCGATCACGATCGGGCGGGTGCTCAGCTGCCACAGCAGCAGCGATCGCGTGAGCCCCTTCGACATGAACACCCAGTAGGTGCTGTAGCCGGCGGTGGTGAACACGCCCGAGACGGCGAGGATCTGGAAGAGCGGCACTGAGTCGGCCCAGCGGGGGCCGAGCAGCAGCAGCAGCGGCGCGGCGAGCGCGGTCGACCAGGAGAACACCCCGAGCACGAGATGCATCATCACCGACTGACCGGCGAGCAGGTAGCGGCGGTACCGCACCGGGTCGTCCTGCAGCGACGACAGCACGGGCAGCGCGACCCGGGTGGAGGGGGCGTTGATCTGCGTGAGCGGCAGGGCCAGCAGCTGGAACGCCCTGTTGTAGACGCCGAGCGGTCCAGCGCCGATCAGGGTGCCGATGACGACGGTGTCCGTGTTCTTGCCGGCATAGCCCAGCAGCTGAGCCCCGACGACGTCGAGACCGAAGCCGACGAACCGGCGCATCGGTACGTCGCGCCGATAGCGCTGCGGCCGGAACCGGCCGAGCGCGGCGAGCAGGACGAGCGAGACGATCGCCTGCCCGACCTGCTGGCCCGCCAGCGACCAGTAGCCCGAACCGAGCAGCGCCATCGCGACGCCGACGGCGAGGCCGACGACCTGGCCGCCGATCTCCGCGAACGAGAGCCTGCCGAACTCCAGGGTCCTGTTGAGGTCCGCTCGCAGCTGCGTGCCGAGCCCGTTGAGGAGGAAGGTGACCGCGAGCACCGCTGTGAGCGCGGAGAGGCGCGGGTCGCCGTAGAAAGCGGCGACAGCAGGCGCGACCGCTACGGCCACACCCGTCAGGACGACGCCGATGAGGGAGTTGAGCCAGAAGAGGTTGCTGCGCTCGGCCGTGCTCAGCGTCTTCGCCTGCACAGCGGCGTTCGTGAGTCCGAAGTCCCGGAAGATCTCGCCGAGGCCGATGATCACGAGCACCTCGGCGATGAGGCCGTAGTCCGTCGGCGCGAGCAGCCGTGCCAGCACCACCACGCTCGCAGCCTGCACGACGACCCGGAGGCCCTGGGCCGCCACGGTGACCGCCGCACCGCGAGACGCTCGGCCTGCCAAGCGGTCGCTCATCGCACCTCGCCCTGCTCGAGGCGCTTGCGCCGTGCGGCGACGAGCAGCGACAACGTGAATGCGATCAGGAGCACCCATGCGGCGGAGACCGTGGGCCAGACCTCGATCGCCACGATCGCACCGCACCCGGTCATGACGGCGAGCGCACCGCCCCCCGCGCGGAGGCTGCTGCGGTCGAGCACCGCACGGGTGGAGATCCACGCGATCGCGAGGAAGACGAGCAGACCGATCAGCCCGAAGCGCAGCACCATGAGCACCGCCTCGGAGTCGACCGTCGCCGCGACGTCGAGCGGGTGACCGGGGCTCTCCACGACGAACAGCCCCCGAGGCGGGCCGGCGAGGCCGTAGCCGAACGGCTGCGCCGCGATGGCGACGGGGATGAAGGAGAACAGCGCGAACCGGTACAGGGTGCTCTGATCGAGCGCGCCGGGATCGATGACGGGGTGCCAGACGAATGCGGCCGCGAGCAGCAGCGCGGACACTCCCAGCGCGAACAGCACCCGTGCCGCCGGCAGTCCGATGCCGTGGTGCACTCCGGCGCGACGGAGGACCGGTGCAGCGCATCGCAGCACGACGGCGAGCAGCGCGACTGCGAGCGGCCCGCTGCTGTCGGTGGCCCAGATCCCGGCGAGGAGCACGCCGAGCTCGAGGAAGCGGGCCGGACGGAGCGGACCGGCGAGCACGATCGCGACCGTGGTCGCCAGCAGCAGGGCGAGCACCAGCGGATGGTCGGCCGCCACGATTCCGCGCAGGGCTCCGGAGTCGGTGAGGGCGGCGCCCTGGACCTGCTGCGTGTACCCGAAGTTCGTGTTCACCACGTTGCCCGGGAAGAACTGACGGCCGGTGCGGCGCTCGATCAGGGCAGCGAGAGCGCAGCCGGCGGCGACGACGCGGACGACGCGCGCCACGCCGCGTGTCCGGCCGCTGCCCACCAGGAGCGCGCCGGCGACCGCCGCGATCGGCAGCTCCACGCCGAACTGCCCGAAGGCTGCGGGCAGCTCGCCGGCTGCGGCCTTCGCCACGTCGGGCAGGGTGTTGAGCCCGTAGGCGATGCAGAGCAGGACCACGGGGACCGCGATCCAGACGGCGAAAGCCGCTGCGGCAGCCTGTCGCCGAACGAGCTCCGCAGCCACGAAGGCCCAGAGCACGACCGAGGCGAAGATCGCCGGCGAGGCGACCGAGCGGACGAGGTAGGGCGCGAAGCAGGCGACGACGAACGCCGCCAGCGCACCGTGCTGCACGGCCAGGACGCCGCGGATGGAGCGGGCACCGGCGACCGGGACCGCGATCGCCGGTGCGCTCATGCCTTGCCGAGGACGGCCGACGAACCCGGGGCTTCGCCGTAGCCGTACACGCTGCGGCTCGCCGAATCGGGGCCCCTCGTCGGAAGCATCGTCACGACCACGCCGAGCACCGCGGCGCCCGCCTGATCGAGGCTGTGCAGCGCCGCCTCGAGGTGCGGGCGTCGCGTGCGCTTCGCGGCGGTCACCACGATGGCGCCGCCGGTCCGCCGCGCGAGGACCGCCGCGTCCGACACCGGCAGGAGAGGCGGGCTGTCGATGACGACCAGGTCGAAGCGGGCACGGAGATCGTCGAGCAGATCGGTCATCGAACGCGACTGCAGCAGCTCGGCCGGGTTCGGAGGCACGCGTCCGGCGGGGAGCACCCGCAGACCGTTCTTCCCCCAGGCCTGCAGCACGCTGTCGAGCGAGGCCTTGCCGATCAGGACGTCGACGAGCCCGACGGCGCCGTCGATGCCGAGCACCGCATGCAGCCGCGGCTTCCGCAGGTCTCCGTCGACGAGCGCGACCTTGAGCCCGGCGTCCGCAGCCGCGAGGGCGAGGTTCGCCGTGGTCGTCGTCTTCCCCTCACCCGGGTGCGAGGACGTGACGACGAAGCTCTGGGTCGCGTTCTCGAAGTCGAGGAACTGGAGGTTCGTCCGCAGCCCGCGGAACGCCTCCGCCTGGATGCTGCCGGGCTGGCCCTGCACGACGAGAGGGTGGGAGGAGGAGCGCGGGTCGTCGAGGATCTCCCCCACGACGGGGACGCGCGTCACGAGCTCCACGTCCCGCGCGGAGCGGATCCTGGTGTCGATGGCGGACCGGAGATATGCCGCGCCGAGACCGAGGGCGAGACCCGCCACCAGCGCCAGCAGCAGGTTGCGCCCGACGGTGGGGCTCACCGGTGCCGAGGGCGCGACCGCACGCTCGATCGGGATCACCTTGACCGTCGCCTTGCCGTCGGAGTCGGACGGCACCAGCGTCGGCGACAGCTTGACGAGCACGTCGCTCGCGCTCTGCGCGATCCTCGCCGCTTGACGAGCGGACGAGTCGGCCGCAGTGATCTCGATGATGGTCGTGTTCAGCGGCGCGGATGCCACGACGCTGGCAGCGAGGCTCGACTCCGACTGCGGCAGGTCGAGGTCGCTCTTGACCCGGTCCAGAACGATGGGCTTGGTGACGACGTCGGACAGGGTCTTCACGATCTGCTGCACGTAGGTGCCGCCCTGGTTGAGGTCCGTGCCGCTCGTCGCGGTGGCGGCCGACACCGTGAGGCTCGTGGTCGACTGGTAGACCGGGGTCTGGGCGAGGCTCGTCGCGCCGGCGCCGACTGTGGTGAGGACGGGCAGCGCGATGATGAGCGGCAGTCCGTGCCGCAGCACGCGGAGGTGGTCTCGGAGGTTCACGGGCGAACCTTTCTTGGCATGACTCTGCAGAGCGGTGGGTGGCGCTCACGCCGTTGGGTGACGGTCGGAAGGCGAGTGTGGCACTCGGGGGACTCCGTCCGGAATCCCCCGAGCGAGTGTCAGCGCAGCTCGGTGACCACGAGGTCGTCGAACCAGGCCGCGAGCGGAGCGTTCGTGACGCCGGAGCCGGTGTACGTCCGGATCCCGACCGACCCGGCGGACTGCAGAGCCGCGGTGGTGTCGGTCGTCGACACGGCCCATCCGGTCGGCTCCGCGGTGCCGTCGAGCCAGGCACGGGCCTGGATCGTGGTGGTGCCGGTCCCCGTGACCTGAAGCCGCAGGTGGATCCCCGTGCCCGCCGTCGCGGTGACGCCCTTGAGCGTCGCGGACTTCAGCGAGACCCCGCTGCGCAGGATCTCGACCGTGATGGCGCCGGCCGGGCTCACGTTCACCCGACCGGAGTAGTCGTCGTTGCCGACGCGGCGTCCCGTGAGACCTGCGAAGAGGGTGCCTCCGGTCGGCAGGGAGGAGGGCGTGATGGTGGCGGTCGTGTCCGTGGACGAGGACGACAGGGCTCCGAGGTAGGCGTTCAGCGTGATCCCCGGCCGTCCTGAGAGCACGGCGTGTCCCTGCGAGACGGCGAAGCTCCCGGACTCGGACGGGACGGTCCAGGAACCGCCGATGTCCGCCGTGCCCAACGACTTCGCGGCGTCACGGCCGAACGCGTCCTTCGCGAGGACGGCGTCCGCGGGAGCGGGGGCTGCCACGACCACGGAGCGGGTCACCGAGTCCGTCGCACCGCCGTCGTCGGTGATGAGCAGCTTGACCGCGTAGCTGCCGGCCGCAGCGTAGGCATGGCTCGCTTTCGCGTCGGAGCTCGTCGCGCCGTCACCGAAGTCCCACGCGTACTTGGCGACCGTGCCGTCCGAGTCCGAGGAGCCGCTGCCGTCGACGGACACCGACAGTCCGTCGACGATCGACGTGAATGACGCCTTCGGTGCCGCATTCGTCGGCGCGGGTGCCTTCACGACGACCGCGGAGCTGGTGGAGTCGGTCGCACCTCCGTCGTCCGTCACTGCGAGCTTGACCGAGTAGGTGCCGGCCGCCGCGTATGTGTGGGTCGTCTTCGCGCCGGTGCCCGTCGCTCCGTCGCCGAAGTCCCATGCGTACTTGGCGACGGTGCCGTCCGAGTCGGTGGAGGCGCCGCCGTCGAGCGCGACGTCGAGACCGTCGACGTTCGACGTGAACGCCGCCTTGGGCGCAGCGTTGCCCGGGGCAGCGGGCGTGGACCCGATGGTGGTCGCGACGAGGTCGTCGACGTTCCAGACGACCGGGCCGTTGGAGACGGCCCCGCCCGTGTAGGTGCGGATGCCGACGCCGCCGGAGCTCTGGAGCGCGGCCGTCGAATCCGCCGCGGAGACCTGCCAGGAGGTGGGCTCGGACGAGCCGTCCTTCCAGACCTTCGCGCTCAGCTGCGTCGGGTTGGTGCCGGACGCCTGCACGCGGAGTCGGAGGGTTCCGCCCGCGACCTCCTTGAGCCCGGCGACGGTCACGCCCTTCAGCGCCGTACCGTCCTTCAGGACCTCGACGTTCACCGATCCGGTGCTGCCCACCACGAGTCGCGCGCCGTAGTCGTCGCCGCCCTGTCGGCGCACGAGGAGTCCGCCGTAGGCCGAACCGCCCGTCGGCAGGATCGACGGAGTGAGGGACGCGGTGAGGTCCGTGTCGGTGCTCGGGTTCCCGGTCAGGTACGCCGACAGGGTGGTGCCGGCGCGGTCGGAGACCCTCGCGGCGCCCGACACGACCGAGAACTGCGCGGTGTCCGCAGACGCGATGCTCCAAGCTCCCCCGAGGTCCGCCGTGCCCAGCCCGGCCGCGACGGACCGGCCGAAGGCGTCCCTCGCCAGCGGCGCGGCGACGGCAGGAACGGTCACCTGCACGGTCTTCGTGCTGCGATCGCTCGCCCCGGCATCGTCCGTGACGACGAGCGCGACGTCGTAGGAGCCGCTCTTGGCGTAGGTGTGCTTCGTGGACGCGCCCGTGGCGGTGCCCCCGTCACCGAAGTCCCACGCGTAGGAGGCGATCGTCCCGTCCGGGTCCTTGGACCCGGAGGCATCGACGCTCACGGTCGCCGCGTCCGCAGCCGCGGTGAAGGAGGCGCTGGGCGCCGCGTTCGGCGCCTTCACCGTCGTCGACCTGATCACCGAGTCCGTGAGCCCGCCATCGTCCGTCACCGTCAGCTTGACGGCGTAGGTGCCGGCGGCGTCGTAGGTGTGGGTCGCCGTCGCCGTGGCGGCGCTCGTCCCGTCGCCGAAGTCCCATCGGTACGCGGCGACCTTGCCGTCCGCGTCGGTCGAGGCGCTCCCGTCCACCGTGACGACGAGGCCGTCGGCCGCGACAGCGGCCTTCGCGGTAGGAGCGGTGTTGCTCGTTCCGACGGTCGCCGCGGCGTAGTGGTTCGCGACCTGCGCATCGGACAGCGCCGTGCCGTAGACGGACACGTCGTCGATGGTGCCGGTGAAGTACGGAGCACCCGACCAGGAGTTGTCGCCGCCGACGCGCCAGTAGCCGCGGTAGGACTGACCCTGCGTGACGTCGGCGCGCTTCGCGACGGACTTGCCGTCGATGAAGAGCTGCATGCCGGCCGAGGACAGGGTCGCGGCGACCTGGTGCCACTTCCCGTCGTTGTACCCCGCGGCGCTCTGGATCGTCTGGCTGGCGTTCGGGTAGACGCCGAACAGGACGCGTCCCGAGGAGTCCATGTACACGTGACGGTCGTAGGAGCTGGAGTCGCCCGTGTTCGCGGAGCCGAAGCCCATGATCTTGCCGCCGCTCGTGCTCGTGGTCTTGAACCACGATTCGAGGGAGAAGGTGTTCGGGGCGTCGATCTGGGTGGCGGTGGCAGCGAAGGCACCGGCAGCACCGGAGAAGCTCGCCGCGGTGTCGGTGTCGCCGGTGATCGCGCCGGCAGCGCCGAGCGTCACTCCCGCGCCCGCCGTCAGGTCGCTGCTGGCGCTGCGGTCGTAGACCGTGCTCCCGGAGCGCTCGTCGAACCGCCAGTAGTCCGCGGGTGCATCGGCGAGCACCGCGCGGGAGTAGGCGCCGGCGGTTCCGCCGATCGACGTCCCGGAGACCACGGTCGACACCGGAGCGCTCGTCGCCGTGTTGCCGTCGGAGTCGGTCGCGGTGACCGTGTAGGTCGCGGTGGACCCCGGCGTCAGGCCGGTGTCGGTGATCGAGAGCGACGGCCGGTACCACCATCCGCGGCTAATCGCGGTGGTGCGCCCCACCACGGTGCCGCCGCGCGAGACGGTGTAGGTCAGGGAGGCGTCGTCCCGGTCGTAGTCGGCGAGCCAGCCGACCCGGACGGAGCCCGAGCCGAGCGAGACCGCGGTCGGGGCCCACGCGGAGCCGCGCAGCCGCGGCCCTTCCGCGTTCGGCGCCTTCGACGAGACGGCGAAGCGCACGAGCCCGGTCTGGCGTGCACCGTTGACCGACGGGAACTCCCCGCCGAGCAGCACGTAGCCGCTGCCGGCGGCGACGCTCCACGCGGCCTGCGCCTGCCCCGTGAACGTGCCGGCGGTGAGGTCCGGGTACCAGGGCAGCATGGTCGGAGCCGGTGTGCCGCCGAAGTCCGCGTACCCGGACCCGCCGTAGGTGTTGTGCAGCAGGGTCCCGGTGGCGGGCAGGCTGAACGCGAGCGCCCGCTGCTTCGTCGTGGCCGAGTTGTCCGCGACCGCCTGGTCGAATCCGCCCGGCACGTTCGCGCAGTCGTGCGCGTGGGAGGCGGTGTACAGCACGCCGTCCATGGGCGCCGACGAGTAGGTGTCCCCGTGGCAGTCCTCGATCCAGTTGATCGAGCCGTCGGACCACTTCGCGTTGAAGGTGCCCTCGAGGTTGCCGTCGCTCAGTGCACCGAAGACGTACCCGGTGCCGTAGACGTTGTCGCCATCGGAGGTGAGGCTCATGATCGCGGCCTTCGTGCCGTGGTTCCAGATGCTGTTCGCCACCGCGAACGGCACGGTCGCGCCGGTGGTCGAGCTGACCGCGCCGAGGCCTGTCCGGAGGATGTGGAGCCGTTGAGGCTCGTGAAGCTGCCTCCGAGCACGACCTTCGACCCGTCCGGCGAGACGACGACGGCCCGGACGGTCTGGTCGGGGACGGCCGGAGCGAACGGCAGCAGTGTCCCGCTCGTCGACACGGAGGCGGCCCGGGTCCGCGTGGTGCTGTTGACGGCCGTGAAGTTGCCGCCGAAGAAGACCGTGGAGCCCGAGATCGCGATGCCGTAGACGGGCGCGTTCGGGACGATGCGGAAGGAGGTCGGCGCGCCCGTCGTCGGGTCGAGCGCCGCGACGAACGGCCGGGAGAGCCCGTTGACCTGGTTGAAGTCGCCGGCCACCCAGATCTGTGAGCCGTCGGGCGATGCCGTGATCGCGCGGACCTGCCCGTTCGTCACCGGCACGAACGCCGTCTTCAGAGCTCCGGTGTTCAGGTCGTAGGCGAGGAGGTTCGTGCGGGAGACCGTGCCGACGCCCGCAGCTGCACCGGCCGGCTGCGCGGTGGTGAAGGATCCGCCGACGTACACGGTGTCGCCGACGATCTTCTGGGCCCAGACGACGCCGTTGACCTGCACGGTGGGAAGCGCGTCAGCGGTGACGGCGCTCGCGGCGCTGACGTCGGCAGCGGTGAGGGCGTCGGCAGGCGCTGCAGGAGCGGCGACGAGCGCGAGGCCGAAGAGCGAAGCGCAGAGGGCGAGCGCGGGCAGGCGCAGCCGAGGGGTACGAGCAACCACGGGTGGGTCTCTTTCGGGGGAGAGATGCGGCACGTGGGTGCGTGCCAGGGGTGACCAGACCATATCCGGGCGCCGGAGGATCGTGCAGCCCCCTGTCGAGGGGTCAGCGGTGGAAGCGGACCAGGCCCTGCTGGTGGACGCCGTCGACCGTCCGGAACTCGCCGGCGATCAGCACCCACCGTCCCGATGTGACGACGCTCCACGGCCCCTGGTCCTGCCCGGTCGCCGTGCCGGTGTCGAAGTCGGGCATCCACGGGAGGAGGGTGGGCGCAGGGCGCCCACCGAAGTCCGAGTAGGGGCGCACCCGGTTCTTCTGGACGACACCCGTCGCTGCCTGGGTGAAGGCGAGCGCACGGTGGTGGACCCGCGGACGGCTCTCGCCGAACCCGCCGATGGTGCGGCAGTCGTGCGCATGGCCGACGACGTAGACCACGGGCCCGGACCGCGCGGCCGCGTAGGAGTCGCCGTGGCAGTCCTCGATCCAGTGCGGCTTCCCGGTGCTCCAGGAGGCGACGAAGGCCCCTTCCAGCCGGTGCGGCACGGCCGAGCCGTAGGCGTACCCGGTGCCGTAGACGTAGCCGCCCGAGCTGGAGAGGCTGAACACGGCGGACGCGTCCCCGTGGTTCCCGACGACGGTGTTGAGCCGCCACGTCAGATTCTTCCTGCCCGACCCCGTGCCGACGCGCTGCGAACCCGGTTCCGTCCGTCCGTTGACCGTGCGGAAGCGCCCTCCGAGGACCGCGCTTCGTCCGCTCGTCGACACGACGAGCGCGAGCACCTCGCCGTCGAGGAGGGGGCGCCAGGGCCGGAGCGCTCCGGTGCGCCGATCGAACGCCGCTGCGCGGGTCCTCGTCACGCCGCCCGCACTCGTGAAGGCTCCTCCGATGTACACCGTGGACCCGTGGACCGCGATCGCGGACGCCGGTCCGTTGAGACGTGGATGGAAGCCTGCGCGGACGCCTCCCGTCGAGGCCGCGAGCGCGACCACGCGCTCCCGGGTGCTGCCGTTCACCGTCGTGAACGATCCTGCGGCGTAGACGGTGCGGCCGTCGGGGGACGCCGCCAGCGCCCGGACGACACCGTTGGTGCGAGGCGCCCAGGAGCGGAGCAGGCCGGTGTCCAGGTCGTAGGCGAGGAGGTTGACCCGCCGCTCGACACGCCGCCCCGCCGGGCTGCCGGCCGGCCGCGCCTCTGTGAAGAGACCACCGACATACACGGTGTCGCCGATCACGACCTGCGCGAACGCGACACCGTTCAGCTGCGCCGTCGGCAGCATCCCGTCGGCCGTCGGCGCTGCGGTCGCGATCGCAGGAACGCGGCCGAACGGGATCAGGAGCACCACGGTGAGCGCAGCAGCGAGGGCGGCGCGGGAGAATCGAGGGCGGGATCGTGCCACGGGCACTTGCTTCCGATCGGGTACGGCCTGATCCGGCCTCGGACGACGAGACCGTACCCGATCTGAGGCGTCAGGACTTCGGCGCGGCCCCCTCGAAGGCGATGACCGGGTTGTTCACGGACGTGTCCACGGTCACCTGCACGCGGTCGCGCTCGGCCTTCGGGATGTTGAAGACGAACGCGCCTGTCGCCGAAGCGCCGTCGGCGACCGAGATCGGGAAGTTGCGCGCTCCCGGGGACTGCAGCTGCACGGCAGGGGATCTGTCCTCGCCCACGTATGCGTTGATCACGGTGTTCGACAGCTTCACGGGCGCGCCCGTGGTGTTCGTGATGCGGATCGTGAAGCGGACCGACGGGCCTGCGACCTCGCCCGGGCCCTGCGCCGTGCCGGTGACCGCTTCCATGTCGACGACGCGGACGCTCAGCTCCTTCTTGATGGCAGCGGGCGTGGACTGTGTGATCGCGGCGGTCTTTGTGGGCTGGGGCGTGGGCTTCGCCGCCGCCGCTCTCGACGGCTCTGTCGTCTTCGACGGCCGCGGCGCAGGCGTCGGGGTCCGCGTCGGCTCCGAGGTGACGGAGGGCGACCGGGACGCGGCGGGTGCGGGTGCGGTCGTGCTCGGACGCGCAGCGGGTGGTGCGGAGGCGGCATCGGTCACGCCGACCACGACGAGAACGGCGACCGCAGCGGCGAGCAGACCGAGGACGACCACGGTGGCGCTTCGGCGGGGGCGCTTGTGCGCGGGCTGGCTGGACATGAGTGGGTCCTTCGGGCGGGAGGGTCAGGCGGGGGTCTCGAGCGACCGCATGTCGCGGAACCACTTGGGCAGCGCGAGCACGAGATAACCGAGGTGGGCGAGGAAGAGCAGGGAGTACACCACCAGGAACGGGCCCGGCAGACCGAGGAGCAGGAAGACGTAGACCAGGACGCCGTAGTCGGTGGGCGCGCCGGCGAGGGACCGGAGCGGCGTGCTGCCGGTTCGTATGACGCTCGTCGTGTCGCGACGGGAACGGGCGGCCTTCAGCAGGTCGTTGAGGAGGAATACCGAGAACGACACGGCGGAGACGGCCATGAAGCCGAGCGGCACGAGCAGCCAGCCGCGCTGGTCGGCGGGCACCAGGAAGCGGTAGGCGGTGATCAGCACGGCGCCGTGCAGCGTGGACGACTTGATCGCGTCGACCACGTGGTCGAGCCACTCCCCTGCGGCCGAGCCGCCGCCGCGGAGCCGGGCGACCTGGCCGTCCGCGCTGTCGAATGCGTAGCCGGCGGCGAGCAGCGCCGTGACCGCGACGCCGAGCAGGAAGGTCGGCGGCACGAGGGCGAGCAGCAGGATCGCGGTGAAGGTCATCGCGGCGCTGATCGCCGTGACCTGGTTCGGCGTGAGCCCCGCGCGGAAGGCGGCGGCGGCGATGAACCGGCCGAGCCGCCGGTTGACGTAGATGGGGTACGCGGGGGCGCCGCGTCCGGCCGGCTTCTGCGCGGCGCGGAGGCGCGCGAGGGTCTGGCGGTAGGTGTCAGGGACGGGTGCGGCGGGCCGCTCGTCCACCGCGGGTTCGGCGGGCATGGGGATCCTCGTATCGGGCGCGCTGGGTGACGCGGTGGCCCGATGCTAGGACTCCGGACGCGGTCGGCGACTCCCCGTCTTCGAGGGACGTGGCCGATCGACGCCCGACGTCGCTACGGCGTCGTCGTGACGTAGGCGATGCCCGAGCCGGCGAAGGTCAGCGTCCGCTCGTCCGGCGAGACGTAGGCCGCGTCGCCGCGGGCGAGCGAGATCGTGTCGGTCGCCCCCGAGATCGTGATGCCCCCGGTGACGACCAGGACGACGGCCGGGCCGCTGAGGGCGAAGCTCGCGGACCCCGGGCCCGAGAGGGAGTAGCCGTGCACGCCGGCCGCGTCGCCGAGCGCCACCTGCGCGAGCACGAAGTCGTCGCCCTGCGGCTGCCACACCGTGACGCCCTCGACGGGAGCCATCGGGGCGACCATCGGCACGGGCTCCGCCTCGAACGTCGTGATCGACAGCAGCTCGTCGACGTCGACGCTCTTCGGCGTCAGCCCGCCGCGCAGCACGTTGTCGCTCGCCGTCATCACCTCGATGCCGAGGCCCTGCAGGTAGGCGTGCAGCGTGCCCGCCTCGAGGGCGAGGGCCTGCCCCTGCGCCAGCGAGATGCGGTTCATCAGCATGCTGATGACGATGCCCGGGTCGCCCGGGAACCGGTCCGCGAGCTCCCCCACCGTCGCGAACTCGCGCGCGAAGCTGGTCCCCTCCCCCACCCGCGGCGCGGCGCGCACCACCGCGGCGACGAGCCGGTCGACGTCGTCGCCGCCGCGCAGCAGCCGCGCGACGACCGTCTCCAGCGCGTTGCCCTCCGCGGAGTGCGCCGGCACCGTGTCGCCGGCGACCGGCATGCCGACCTTCGTCACGTCGGCGCTGCTGCCGAGCGACGCGGTCTGCGCCGGGTGGCCCGCGGACAGCTCCTCAGCGAACCGGGAGAGCACCTCGCGGTCCTCACCGCTCGCGCCGACCATGAGCTCCGACATCAGCAGCCGGGCCATGCTCACGTGCTGGAAGCCGGCGAGCGCCTCGAACGTGGGCGACAGGGCGAGGATCAGCTCGGGCTTCGCGGCGTCGTCCTTGTAGTTGCGCTCGGGGGCGTCGAGGGGGACCCCGGCGATGTTCTCCCGCTCGAATCCGGCCCGCGCCTGCTCGGGGTCCGGGTGGACCTGCAGCGACAGGGGGCCGTCGGCGGCGAGCACCTTCATCAGGAACGGCAGCCGGGAACGGCCCGAGCCCAGCAGCTTCTCGGGGTCCGCCGCGAGCACCGCGTCGAGCCGCTCGCCGGCGAGCGCCGGCGTGGCGGAGGTGACGACGCTGGGCGACCCCGGGTGCGCCCCCAGCCACAGCTCGGCCTCCGGGCCGCCTGAGGCGTCACGACCGAGCAGCTCGGCGATCCCGGAGCGCGATCCCCAGGCGTAGTCCCGCGGCGTGTTGGTGATCCCGACGAACATGCGTCATTCCTACCGCCCCGGCCTGCGGAGCTTCCGCGAGGGGCCGGGATGCGGCGCCGCGCAGGATCGGAGCACCGGATTCGCTCGCACCCTCGTAGGTTGAAGGGGTGCGGCGACGGGCGAGGGACGGGTACGTCCTCCTCGCCCTGTTCTCGCTCTGGAACGGCGACGGCATGCGCGACCTGCTGAGCTGGTGGGGGTTCGGCGCGGTGTCCGTGGCGCTGCTCGTCGGCGGCGTCGTCCTGCTGCTGCACGAGCGCGCGCGGACGAAGGCGCTGCTCCTGTCCTGGCGGTCGGTGCCGATCGCCCTCTTCATGGCGCTCTGCGTCGCCTCCGCCTCCTGGTCGGCGTACCCGCCGCTGACGCTCGTCGGCTGCTTCATCCAGATCGCCACCGCCGTGGTCGCGCTCGCGCTCTGCGTCGCGCTACCGCCCGTGCGGCTCGCCGCGCTCTTCGCCGTGATGCTGCAGGCCGACATGGTGCTGTCGCTGCTGTTCGAGGTGGGGGTCGCCCTCTCCCCCGCCGGCCGGATCCTGCCGTTCTGGACGGACTACAGCGCCAACGTGCCCGGCGCCTACTACTGGAGCAACGGCCTGATCTTCCAGGGCGGCCGCATCCAGGGGTTCACCGCGAACGCGAATCTGCTCTGCTTCCAGGCCCTGCTCGCCGCAGTGGTCACCGCCGCACTGGCCCAGGCCCGGGTGGTGTCCCGCCGGCTGCTCGTCCCGGCGCTGCTGATCGACCTGCTCGTGATCGGCCTCACCCGGTCCGCCACGGTGATCATCGCCGGCGGCGTCGTGATCGCGGGCGCACTGGTCGTCGCCGGGCTCCGCCGGTTCGGGCCGCGCGGCCGCATCGCGGTGCTCGGCGGGTCCCTGGTGTTCGTCGGCCTGGTCGGATTGAGCGCCTCCCGCCTCTCCGAGCCCTTCCTCCGCCTGCTCGGCAAGGGCGACGACTTCACCGGCCGCCTCGAGATCTGGCGCCTCGTCGGCGGTCTCGTGAAGGACCGACCCGTCCTCGGCTGGGGCTGGATCGGCTACTGGGCCCCATGGGTCGAGCCGTACAACCGCCTCGTGATCCGGGACGGCGTCCAGTACCTGCAGGCGCACAACGCCTACCTCGACATCCAGATGCAGCTCGGCGTGCCGGGCCTGCTGCTGCTCGTCGCCGTCGTCGGCTCGGCCGTCTACCGCGCGATCCGCCTGGCCCTCACGGACCGGCCGATCGCGGTCCTGCCGCTGCTGCTGCTCGCCGCGCTGCTCACGCAGGGCATGGCGGAGAGCCGGCTGCTGATCGAGGGCAACTGGGCCCTGCTCGTCGCGCTCTCCGTGGCGCTGCCGCTGCCGTCCCAGTCGGCCCCGGCGACACCCGCCCCTGCTGCCAGCGAGCAGGACGCCCTAGCCCGGAGCTGACTGCCCCCGGAACGTGGGGGTCTGCGCTGAGGCTCGACTCACTAGTGTCGTCGAGGAACACCCACTCCGCCGAGGTCACCGCCCAACAGTGACCGGAGCACGGCGAGCACCCCCTCGTCGAGCAGAACGAGCACCGCACCCTCGGTGCCCGCACTACCCGCTACCCGCCCCTGCGCCTGCGCCGGACGCGGTTCTCGACCCGAATCCGAGGACCACTTGATGACCACCCTGCAGTCCGCTGCCCCTCGGCACGCCCTCCGGACCGCTCCGCTCCGCATCGCGATGCTCGGCACTCGCGGCGTCCCTGCCGCATACGGCGGCTTCGAGACGGCGATCGAGGAGATCGGTCAGCGCCTTGTGCGACAGGGCCACGACATCACCGTGTACGGCCGCTCGACGGGCAAGGACGCGCCGGAGGAGCACCTCGGGATGCGACTGGTGAACCTGCCGGCGCTGCACGCCAAGACGCTCGAGACGCTGAGCCACACCGCGCTCTCCTCGGCCCACTTCTCCGCGAGCCGCCGCCATGACGTGGCGTTCGTCTTCAATGCGGCGAACTCGCCCTTCATCCCGCTGATCCGCAGTCGAGGTGCCGCCGTGGCCCTCCACGTGGACGGCCTGGAGTGGAAGCGCGACAAGTGGGGCAAGTGGGGACGCCGCTACTACCGCTTCGCCGAGCAGTTCGCGGTCCGCGAGGCGGACGCGCTCATCTCCGACGCCCAGGGGATCGCCGACTACTACGACGACGAGTTCGGCATCCCGACAGAGCTCATCAGCTACGGCGCCCCCATCCTGACGAACACCCCGTCCGACGCGATCGAGGAGCTCGGCCTCGTCCCCGGCCAGTTCCACCTCGTGGTCGCACGATTCGAGCCGGAGAACCACGTCGACGTCATCGTCGAGGGCTACCGCCGCTCGAACGCGAAGCTGCCGCTCGTGGTCGTCGGCTCGGCTCCGTACTCCAAGCACTACACGGACAGCATCGGCGAGATGGCGAACGGCGACCCGAGGATCCGGTTGCTCGGCGGAGTCTGGGACCAACGCCTCCTCGATCAGCTCTACGCCCATGCGCTCAGCTATGTGCACGGGCACTCGGTCGGCGGCACCAACCCCTCCCTGCTCCGCGCCATGGGCGCCGGCACTGCGATCGTCGGGTGGGACGTCGTCTTCAACCGGGACGTCGCCGGCACCGCGGGCTCCTACTTCTCTTCACCCACCGAGGCGACGCGGTGCATCGAGGAGGTCGAGCGCTATCCCGCCCGGTTCCGCGACATCGGCGAGCTCATGCAGGAGCGCGCTCGCAAGCGCTACAACTGGGACACGGTCACGGAGTCCTACGAGGCGCTCGCCGTGAAGCTCGCCCGGGGCTACAGCACCCGCGGCATGAGCTCCGGCAGGCGGACCGAGTCCGCGTGGTCGGTCGAGCAGCCCGTCGCCGTCGGCGCCGAGCGTGGTTGACGCGGAGCCGCCGGTCGCCCTCGTCGCGCACCCCGGAGCGGAGCTCTACGGCTCCGACCGGGTGATGCTCGAGACCGTCGCCGGCTTGATCGAACGCGGCTGGCGGGTCGTCCTCGCCGTGCCCTCGGACGGGCCCCTGCTCGACAGCGCCCGCGCACTCGGCGCCGAGATCGAGCTGCTCGAGGTCCCGGTCCTGCGCAAGAGCGTCCTGCGGCCGCGCGAGCTGCCGCGCTTCCTGACCCGCTCGGCGGCCGCCTGGCGGCAGGTCGGTGCGCTGCTCGGCCGCGTGCGCCCGGACGTCGTCTACGTCTCCACGCTCACCGTGCCGCTCTGGATCGCCCGTGCGCGCGCCGGCGGCGTACCCGTCGTCGCCCACGTGCACGAGAGCGAGCGGCAGGCGCCGAAGGCGCTGCGCGCGGCGATCGCGCTGCCGCTGCGCCTCGCCGACCGCGTGCTCGTCAACAGCGCGTTCAGCCGCGACTCCCTCACCGAGATCGTGCCGAGCCTCGGGCGCCGGTCCGTCGTCGTCTACAACGGCGTCGCGGGCCCGTCCCAGGTCCGGGAGGCCCGCGCGGACCTCGACGGCGGCCTCCGCATCGTCTACGTCGGCAGGCTGTCGCCCCGCAAGGGCGTGGACGTCGCCGTAGACGCGCTCGCAGCCCTCGCCGGAAGCGGCGTCGATGCACGCCTCGACCTGGTCGGCGCGGTCTTCACCGGCTACGAGTGGTACGAGCAGCAGCTGCGCAGCCAGGTCGCCGCGCTCGACCTCGATGACCGCGTGACGTTCCACGGGTTCCGGCCCGACGTGTGGGCAACCCTCGCCGGCGCGGACGTCGCGGTGGTGCCGTCCCGGCTCGAGGAGCCGTTCGGCAACACCGCCGTGGAGGCGGTGCTCGCCGGACGCCCGGTGGTCGTCAGCGCGATCGGCGGTCTGGCCGAAGCGATCGACGGCTTCGCGTCGGCCATCCCCGTCGCGCCCGACGACCCGCACGCGCTCGCGGATGCCCTGCACCGCATCGCCCGCGATTGGTCCGCCTTCCGCCGTGCGGCCGCCCGATTCGCTCCCATCGCCGCGGACCGGTACTCCACCGACGCCTACCGCCGGACGGTCACGGAGGAGATCACCCGGACTTCCTCCACCCACCCCCAGCACGCCCTCGCCTCCTGAACACCCACCAGAGGACCCAATGAGCGACTCCCCCACGCTGCGCATCGGCGCTGAGCCCGTCGACACGCCTCCGCTTCGCGTCGGCTACGCCGCAGGCGCCTTCGACCTCTTCCACATCGGCCACCTCAATCTGCTCCGCCACGCGAAGAGCGAGTGCGACGTGCTGATCGCCGGTGTCGTGTCCGACGAGATGCTGCAGCTGACGAAGGGCATCACGCCCGTGGTCCCGCTCGCCGAGCGCATGGAGATCGTCAGCCACATCTCCTACGTCGACCGCGTGCACGCCGAGGTCGTGCCCGACAAGCTGGACACCTGGCAGGAGCTGCGCTTCACGCACTTCTTCAAGGGGGACGACTGGCGCGGCACGGAGAAGGGCCTCCGCCTCGAGCGCGAGTTCGCCGAGGTCGGCGTGGAGGTCGTCTACTTCCCGTACACGATGTCGACCTCGTCCACGGTGCTCCGCCGCGCGCTCGCCGCCCTCAGCGGGGGCGGCGAGCGCGTCAGCCGCTGAGCGGGATCAGCCGCACTTCGCGGAGGTTATCTCGACCGGCACGGGCCGCACCTTCGGGGTGTGACTCACCTCCACCGTCTTGCTCGTGTCTGTGCCGCCAGTGAAGACGGCCTTGACCGTCTTCGAGCTGGCTGGGCCCATATTGATGCTGACCGAACCGACCGGCCGGTCGTACATCGTGCCCTTCACGGCCGGCCGATGGTCCAGTTGGCCGGTGGCGTCGTAATTGGTGTTGAACTTGAAGCTGAAGTTGGTGCCCCAGACCACCTTCTCGCCGTCGACGTAGACGGCCTTGAGCTTGGCGCCGACGGGACCGTAGACCTGTACCCACTGGCGATCGCCGCCGGGCACGATGCGCGGCTGGTGGGCCTTGACGTACTCGGGCAGCGAGTACGCCCTCGCAGCAGGCAGCGTGTTGATGACCTTTGCAGAGACCGTGTACTGCGGATCCGCCTTGCACGTGTTCGTCGTGACCTTGATCTGCTCGTCCATGAAGTAGCTCATCTTCGAGGTGGCGTCGTCGTTGTTGTACACGCCCAGCACCGTCTTCTCGGTGTTGTCCTCAGGCAGCATGTTGCCGAGCGGCGAGTCCATGAGGAGCTTCTCCTCGTCGTCGCGGACGCTCCACATCTTCAACCGCTGCTCGTCCATCATCGGCTGCAGCTGCGCCAGGTAGGATTTCGGGTCGCCCTGCCCCCCCGTCACTGCGGAGAACACCCCCTGTGCCGCTGAAGCGAACACGGCGTCCTGCACGTCGGGCAGCGGGTACTTCGCGTACACGTCGTAGAGCAGGAACGGCACCGCGTTCGTGGAATCGATCATGGTCCCATCGGCCAGCTTCACCGGACCCGTCGCCTTGAGCAGGTAGGAGAGCGCGACCGGATCGAACGATATGACGCCGTCGACCTTGCCCCCGTAGACGTTCTTCCACATCGCCCGCGCCATTTTCGCCGTCGAGGGGAAGTCGGGGGTCATGGTGATGTTCGTGACGTAGGTCGAGGCGTAGTCGGTGTAGATCTTCGGCCAGTCGCCGTTGCCGGCACCCTTCGGCGTGAAGGGCGGCACCGTGTAGGGGTGCGGGAAGTTCCCCGAGTCCCCCTGCTTGCCGAGCTTGATCTTGCCGTCGTTCACCACGAGCATCGCCATCGAAGCGGGGTTGCCGCCGCTCGCCCGCTCCTCCGCGTTGTTCTGGAAGATCAGGAGGTAGTGACGGGTGCCCTCGCCGCCGAGCGCCGGGTAGAGCACCGGCATCACCTTGCGCAGCTCGTGCGTCAGCGGCGCGGCCTCCTGCAGCATCGACTGCACCTGACCGATCGGCTCCTTGAGCTGTGGCACCACGTCCTTCGTGTCGATCGCGGCAGCGTGCTTGTCCGCAGCGGTGATGGCGTCGTCGATGTCCCCGATGGCAGGAGTCAGCTTCTTGAGCGGCTCGATGTCGATGCCGCCGTCGTGCGGCTTCAGGCTGTCGACGCTGACACCGTCCGCGGCCTTGGCGAGCGGCCCGACGCCGTCGTGCACCAGGTCGTTCACGAGGTCCGCAGTCTGCCGGAACGCCTTCAGATTCGGCCCGACGACCGGGATCTTCTCGTAGAGCGACCACACGGGATCGTCGACCTGCTGGGCGGCCCTCGAGGTGTTCGCCTGCAGCTTCGTGTACAGCGCGGCCGTGCTGGGAGCGTTCGGCTGGCCGAGCGCGGACTTGAAGGTGGTCAGCTGGCCCTGGGCGGCCTGCAGCTGGTCCTTCGCGATCAGGGCGCGGTTGCCCACGTACACGGTCAGGACCACGACCGCGACGACGCCGAGCAGCAGCGCGACGACACCGCCGATGGTGATGCGTCGGCGAGCGCGCTGCGCAGGAGTGCGCTGCTTCTTGGGCTTCGGAGCCTTCGGCACGGTGATACGGCGTCCTTCCGGGCGGCGGTCTCAGGGCGGGTGCACCCTATTCGAGGGACAGGGCGGGATCCGCGATCCCACGCCGATGGCTGCCGACCACGGCCTACCGTGCCGGGCCCGGGTACAGCGCGCTGCTGTCCGCCGACAGGCCTGTCTCGCCCTCGCCGCAGCCCGCCGAAGCAGTCACGCCTCCAGATGCGGCGCGCCGGACCTGGAGGTAGCCGACCAGCTGCACCAGACACACGACGACCTCCCCGATCGCCAGGCCGATCGCTCCCCCAGGTGCCCCGACCCTGGGGATCAGGGCCCCCATCGCGAGCAAGCCGGTCACCGCGCCGGCGATGGTGCTCGCGAGCACCATGCGGGCACGGCCGTGTGGAACGAGGATGTGCCCACCGATCGACGTGTTGATGGAGACCGCGCAGAACGCGACGCCGTAACCGATGGCAGTGGGCCAGGTCGCCGCCAGCTGCGCCCCGAAGAGCACCGTCGAGACGGCGGGGGTCAGACCGGCCAGAGCGGCACCGCCGGCGAGGCCGAGGGCCGTGTGCGCCTGCAGCGACCGGGCGCCGCGTCGCACCACCGACCCGCCTCGTTCAGCCACCCATCCCTGAAGCGCATTGCTGAGCGCGACGATCGCCAGCAGTCCGATCCTGTACAGCCGGTCACCCGAGGAGTACCGCGCGACATCGGCGACCGGTGCGAGCGCGCCGACCACCGCGACGGGGATCGTGCTGTAGACGCCGCCGGCGAGTACGGCGAACGCCGCGCTGCGGTCGCTCCACAGGCCGCGAGCGGCGTGCACGACGGACCTGAACCCGATCGGGCTCCGCACTTCGAAGCGTTGCATCGCAACGATGCCGCCGACGGTCCCCGCAGCGACCAGCACCGGATAGATCCACACACCACCGGTGAGGGCCACGAGACCAGCGGCGACGAGGGCGCTCACCGACTTGGGGCCGAGCTCGTACTTGGCGATCAATCCGGGTCGACCGACGCCTATCGCGTACCAGGCCGGGGACAGCCCTGCGAGCGCGAACGCCGCCGCCGTTCCGAAAGCGAGCATCACCTCCGGTGCCGGCACGATGAGCACAGAGACGAGGTACAGCAGCGGAACGGCGGCCAGGTACAGCAGTGCTCTGCCAGCGACGCTCGTCCGGTAGACCGCGCGCTGGTCCTCAGCCCGTCCTGACGCGACCCGCGCCGGACCGTAGAGACTCCAGCCCCCGATCGCGAACACCGCTGCGAAGGACCCGAGCGACTGGCCGACGCCGATCGCTGCCCAGCCGGTGGGTCCGCCGACCCGGGAGATCACCGGCAGCACGAGGAACGGTGTCAGCGCCGAGATGAACGGGAGGGCCCCGAATCCGAGAAGACGCCGCCCGAACGACGTGTTGCGGCTCAAGCGGCCACCGCTCCCTCACCCAGCCGACCTCGCAGGAAGACATCGAGCGCCTCGGCGTCGAATCGCTCTCGCTCCCCCCGGATGAACTCTCGGTACCCGTCCTGACGATGCCAGGCGCTGTCGGGGTCCGCGAGGACCCGCTGGACCAGTTCGACCGTCTCCTCGAGCATCGCCGGCCCGGGAGCGACTTTGAATCCACCGCTCAGCGGCACGTCCGCCCAGAACGCTCCCGCCCCGCGGCGAGCCACGGCGACGATCGCGTCGCAGAGGGCGGCCTCTCGCGGCAGCCGGTCCTTCCCGGGATGATGGCCGAGGTCCAGGTAGAGCGCGGAACTCTGCAATGTCGCCACGACCTCGTCGCGGGTGAGGTTCTCGAGCGGGATGAACCGGACGTCGGGCAGTCGTTCCGCTAGGCGGTCGATCAAGAAACCTGACTTGTAGGGGTTGTAGGTCACGGTGCGTCCGCGCTGCGACGGCGCGAGCGGGGCGTGGGCCGAGAACCCCTCGAGCGGGGTGTAGTCGGTGAGCAACGTGGGCAGGACGCCGAGCCGGCTGTGCAGGAAGCTCCAAGCGAACTGCGACTGCGCGAGATGGTGGATCTCGTTGAGCAACGTCGTCTCCCCGCGGAGGCGGCGCCGCACGCCGTGATACGGGACCCGGGCGTACATCTTGAGCCGGAGCAGCAGCCCGGGGTCCGGCTTGGACCACGCGTGCCGAAGCGCCTGGCTGTCGCGGAAGGGGGACGAGTTGTCGATGCTGAGCCACCAGCAGAACCGCACCGCGGAACGATAGGCGAGCAGTTCTCCTGGCTCGTCCTCAGGCGAGACCACAGCGCAGTCGGGCGCGTCCTCGACGGGCGCTTCAGGGGCGTCGTAGACGCTGTATGCACCGACTCTGTCGAGGTGCGCACTTGCGGCGCGAGGGGTCAGGTAGGCGTCCTGACCTTGGCGACGCAGGCTGTCGACGAGTTGATGCAGAGCCTCCGGACCGCCCGTGCGCAGCCCGCGCGGGTAGATGACGAACACCTTTCGGAACACGTCCGTCATCATGTGCTGTTCAGCGCTGGACGACCGGACCTTCGTCGGCGTGCCCCCTGTTCGGGGCACTGCGCCCGGTCATGATGGGCCAATGCGGATCGCGCAAGTCACCTCGTCGTTGGCAGAACCGCTCGGAGGGGCCGAGCAGTACTGCGTCGAGCTGAGCCTCTGGCTCGCGACCCACGGGCACGAGGTCACGCTGTACGGACACGGCGCCGATGACCAACTGCTCGCCCGCTGCGCGAGCGCTGACGTGAAGGTGATGGAGCTCGCGGTTCCGCGACCTTATGCACCGGGAGCTCGATCGTCCTCGGCTCTCGCCAAACTGCGGTTCCACGGGTTGGACCTCATCGAGTCGTTCTTCCCCCGGCGGGCGGTGCGAGCCGTCGCCGATGGGCCGTTCGACGTCATCCACGTGCATCGATGGTCCGGCTTGGGTGCAGCCCTGCTGCGGCGCGGGCGCTCTGCGACGGCGCACACCGTGCACGACTACGCGCTCGTGGACACCACGGCGACGAGCGTTCGCGAGGGGCAGCCGGTCGACAGGCTCCCCCTCCCCCAGCGTCTCCGAGCGCGTGCCCTGCGAGCCGTGACCGCGGAACTCGATCTCGCCGTCTTCCCGACTGCTCGAACCCGTGATCGGCACCTGGCACTCGGAGCGGAGTTCGACGCGGGGCGGACGGCGGTGCTCGGACACGGATGGCGCCTTCCGCCCGCGACCGCGGGCACTGCCGCTCGACGGCCCGGTTCGTTCTCTGTCCTCTACATGGGGAAGCTGACGGAGGCGAAGGGGGTCGACCGTCTGCTGACGGCCTGGAAGCAGGGGGTTCCCGGGGCACGACTCTCCCTCGCTGGAGCGGGCGAGCTGGAAACCGCCGCGCGATCCGCGGCGGCGGACCGAGACGACGTCGACTACCTCGGATGGTTGTCCAAGGAGGACCAGGCGTCGGTGATGACGTCGACCGATCTGCTCGTCCTCCCCTCCCGCTGGCCCGAGAACTTCCCCCTCGTGATGGCCGAGGCGCTGGTCGCCGGGGTGCCAGTCCTGGCGACGCGACTGAACGCACCGGATCTCCTGCGCGACGGCGTCAACGCGCTCGTCGTGGAGGACAGCGAGCAGGGGATCCGCGATGGCCTGCGGCGGCTTGCGGCCTCTCCGGAGCTGCAGGCGCGGCTGCGAGCAGGCGCCCGCACGAGCGCGGAGGAGTTGGACTTCGACCGGCACGGGGAGAAGGTGGCCGCGCTGCTGTCACAGATCGCCACGCGGTACTCGGATCGCTGATCCGACTTCTCAGCCCGCGGCGATGCCTCCGGGCATCCCGTACGGGCTGGCGCCGAGCGGTGCACGCGAGTCGCGCCAGGCCCGCAGATACAGGCGGAGGAAGCCTGCCCGCCCCATCCGGAACGAGCTCGCCGCCAACCACAGGCTCACGAGCACCCCGTTGCCGAGGAACCTCATCCGGCTGCCTGCACTGGTGGCGCAGGCGCGGCTGAAGTGGATCGAGTTCCGGAGGGCGAAGTACGCACGAGCACGATCTCGGGATCTGATCATCCTGGTGAAGTAACCGCCACCGTCGTCATCGTCCCCCCAGCGGTCGACGGCGTCACGGACGACCGCCCCCGTGTCCATCACGAGGCGGACGCCCGCGCGGTGAAGCCGTCGTGTCCAGTCGAAGTCGTCCGAGTACAGGACGAAGCGGGTGTCCGGCGGTTCGGTGCGGTCGATGTCCTCCACCTGGACCAACATCCCTCCGTACGGGTTGTACTCGATCTCCAGCACCGCCCCCTCGGCCACGGGCGACGACCTGCGAAGGCGCCGCGCCAACCGCTCGAAGGCGTCGACGCCGCAGAAGTGCCCGTCCCGGGGACGGATCGCCTCCAATGGCGCCCCCGCCTCCAGAGCAGCGAGGTCGGCTTCACGGACGCAACACACCGCGAGGGCTGCCTCGGTCTCGCTGCCCGCACGGAAGGTCTCCAGCGCCCTGCTCAGACACCCCGCATCGGGGCGGTTGTCGTCGTCGAGGATCCACGCGAAGTCCGCGTCCGAGGCTCGTGCGGCCTCGAGTCCAGCGGCGAAACCCGCAGCCGATCCGTGATTGATCCCGAGGTCGAGCACGCGGAGCGGCAGCCCCTCGTCGAGGCGCATGCGCTCGAGCGCGGCGAGCGACGCGAGGGACGCGCCGTTCGCGATCACGATCGCCTCCGCGGCGCCCTGCTGGAGCCCGCTCCGGACGGTCCCGGAGACAAGCTGGGCCCGGTCGCCGTACGTGACCGTCACCAGCGCGACCTTGGAGGTACGGCCATCGCGCCGGTCCGTGCTGAGCCTCACGATGCGTACGGTATCGCGGTGGCCGTCCGAGTGGCGACGGCGCTCACTCCCGCCGGAAGCCGGCTCCCAGTGGACGGCCGTGCCTCCCGAACGCGCGGGCCCGCCGCCGCAGAATGAATGCATGCCGCCCATTCGCCGATACATCGAGATCAACGGCCGCTGGCTGAGCAAACCCATGACGGGCACCGGCCGGTACTCGGAGGAGGTCGTGAAGGCACTCATCGCCGCAGGGCACCAGGTGCTGCTGTGGGTGCCTCGGAACGCGCGGCTCCCCGAATGGACTTCGGAGGTCAGCATCCAAATGCTGGCCTCCAAGGGGCAGGTATTCGAGCAGGTGCACCTCCCCCTCAGAACCCTCGGACGGCCGCTGCTCTCAATGGGCGGTCCTGCGCCGGCCTTCAAGCGGAGGCAGGTCGCCGTGCTCCACGACGCGACGCCGTTCCGCCTCCCCGAGACCTACAGCCGCGCTTTCGCCTCCTGGTACCGGTGGCTCTACCGACGCATCGCGCGGTCGAAGGCGACGATCGCGACGGTCTCGACATTCAGCGCTCGCGAGCTCGGCGAGTTCCTCCACCTCGACGTCGGGTCGATCGTGCTCGCGGCCCCGGCAGGTACGAGCAGTCCCGGCTCAACCGTGCCCTCCGACCGCCTGCCGGAGAAATTCTTCCTGACGGTCGGCACGCCGGCCCGCCACAAGAACCTCCTGCCGGTCATCGAAGCCGTCGCCGGCCAGGGCATGAACGTCGTCTGCGTCGGGTTGTCCGGTTCCTCCCAGGTCTTCGCATCGTCCGCGCTGCCTCATGACGAACGCGTGGCCCGACTCGGCCGGGTCTCCGACGAGGAACTCCAGTGGCTGTACCGCAACGCCCAGGCGCTGCTGTTCCCGTCTCTGTACGAGGGCTTCGGTCTTCCCGCGCTCGAGGCACAGCTCGCAGGATGTCCCGTCATCGCGTCTCAGGCAGGCCCGATGCCCGAGGTCCTCGGCGACTCCGCACTCCTGGTCGATCCGCAGCGACCTGAGTTGTTCGCCGCGGCGGCGCGATCGCTGCTCGAAGAACCCGCACTTCGTGAGGACCTCCGACAGAAGGGCCTGGTCAACGCCGCTCGGTTCGCATGGTCGAGAACGGCGACGATCCTGGCGTCCGCGATGTCGGCACGCGTGCACTAAGACCGAGGCGGTTAGCCGTCGTTCTGGAATAGGGTCAGCGCTGCGCGTTGACCCTATGACGGCCGGCTGATCGAGCTCGACCGAGGCTTCCCCGCTTCGCCTGCAGCGACTCCGCCGCACCTACGACGATCCCGAGGTTGATCCAGAAGAAGACGTGCAGCATCTCGTAGCCGATGATCATGTTGAAGGCGATCAGCACGCCGCCGACGCCGGTGGCGAACAGCAAGCCGGCCCGGTTCGCCGCCTCGGTCGACGAGGCACCGTCGCCGATGCCCTGTGAGCGAGCGCCGCGCACGAGTGCCCAGACGAACACCCCGAGGATCGCGGCGAACATCGCCAGCGCCGGGATCCCGGTCTCAGCGAGCACCTTGAGGTAGTCGTTGTTCGGGTAGTACCCGTTGTCGACTGGGATGCCGAGCTGCTGCGATCGGAACGCCCCGTACTGGCCCGGGCCGATGCCGAACACGGGGTGCGTCTGGAAGGCGTGGACCAGCAATGTGGCGTTGTCGGCCCGTTCGGTGAACGCTCCCGCGGAGAGCCCGGCCTTCAGCGCCTCCTGGAACGTCGGGAGCAGCGAGGCCACCACCCCCAGCAGCACGAGCAGGAGTGCAGCGCATGCGCCGAGCACCGTCCACCCTCTTCGTCGAAGACCCCATCGCTGACCGAGCCGCAGCAGCCAGACCGCGAGTACCACGAGGATCGACAGCAGCGCGAACTTCGATTGGGATAGGACGAGGACGACGAGGCCGGCCGCGCTCAGCAGGATGTAGCCGTACCCGCGCCGCCCCACAGCGAGCAGGAGGCCGGTGACGAAGAGCACGGAGAGCTGCTGCGGTTCGGTGGCCGGTCCGACGACGCGCGGAATCGGTCCGGACGTGGGCCAGACGCCCCAGGCAGCACCGAACGTCTTCAGCACCGAGTCGTCCTGCAGGCGGAATCCCACCCAGTACAGCACCAGGCAGAGCACGCAGATCACGACCGTGACCGCGCAGGACACGATGAGCATGGTCGCGATGGTGCGCGGACCGACTACGGCTGCAGCGACCGCGTAAGCGAAGACGATCGCGATGCCGAGAGCCACTGCGTACTTGGAAAGGTCCATCACCGCCGGGTTCAGCTGGAAGTCCGGCGTCGCGCTCCGGACGACCAGGCTCACGACGAGCCACCCCAACCACAGGACGCTCAGGCCGGCGAGCACCAGAACGCGGCGCGGCGGCCTGCCGCGGGTGCAGATCGCGTCGGCGATGCCTGCGACCACGGTAACGGCCACGAGCACGCGTTGCGCCGGGATCGCCACGCCGCCCACCACGACCCGCGCCCAGACCAGGGAGTACGTGATGAGGCAAGCGCACAGCAGGACGGCGAAGACCGACCTCGCGATCCGCGACGGACGACTGCGCGCAGCATCCAGCGAGCCGACGTGATCCGATCGCACGGGTATCGCTGCCGTCGCTCGCCGCGCGGGAGCACGCGGATCGAAGTCGGTGTCGGTCATGCGCGCGTAGCCGATGCCTGCGGAACGATGGAGTCGACCCACCCGCCGAGGGCGCTCCGGAACGCGGCGTCGGAGAAACGATCCGCCGAAGCGGAGATCACGTCGCGCGGAAGCTCTCGTACAGCCCTGACAGCCCGCTGCAGCCCCTCGCGATCGAACTCTTCGAGGAGGTAGCCGGTCTCCTCGTGGCTCACTGTCTCGAGCAACCCGCCCGCCCCGACCCCGATCACGGGGGTCCCGACCGCCATCGCTTCGACTGGCACGATGCCAAAGTCCTCGACAGCGGGGAAGACCAGAGCCGTCGCTCGCTTGTACAGCGCGTGAAGAACGGCGCTGCTAGGACGCTGCACGATGCGCACGTCGACGCTCGCCCCGTCGGCCAGCGAGCGAATGGCGTCCTCCTCCGGCCCACCGCCCGCGATGACGACGGGCAGTCCAGTCGCCACTCCGGCCTCGATCACGAGGTCGAGCCGCTTGTAGGACACGAACCGCGACACGCCGAGGAGGAACTCCTCGGGAAGACCGGCCACCACATCTCCGTCGGCCGCATGCTGCCACGCCTCCTCATCGGCGGAGCGCCGCACGTCGAGCACAGCGACAGGCGGATAGATGACCTCGGCGTCGCGCTGCCAGTGCCTCCGCACCCGGTCGCGCACAAACCGGCTGTTGGCGGCGATGCTCGATGCCTCGCGCGCTCGCTTCCGATCGATCCACTTCAGCGGAGCCGCTGCGGCGCGAGCACTGAGGGCGGCGCCGCGCGGGTCGAGCTCGGGACTCCAGATGTACCGAGCAGGAGTGTGCACGTAGACCAGCTTCGTCGCATCGGGAGCCACCCGGAGATGATGCGCGAAGAGGTGGCTGCTGATAAGTGCCCACTCCGCCGAGGCCGCGAGCGCTTTCGATCGCCAGACGAAGGGCAGTGCGAGCGCCGCCGCGGGCTTCGAGTGGCGCAGGGGCGTCTGCGCGAGCGAGGTCTCGCGAACACGCGCGGGCGAGAAGCGCCCCGGCGCGTTGTTCCAGGGCGTCACGATCGGCGTCTCGGGGAAGACGCTCGCCATCACCTCGAAGACGTTCTCGGAGCCGCCCGTCGGCTCCAGCCACTCGTGCACCAGCACGCCCTTGCGCGAGAGATCGTCGTTCATGTCGGATCGAAGGTAAGCGACAACCACCCGAACGGGGGGTAGCGCCCGGCGAGTCGGACTTCAGCCGCTCCGCCACGCCCGACCTCAGCCGGCCAGGACCCGGTCTGATTAGGAGCGGGCGGACTGACCGAGCAGCTCCGCCCACGGGAAAGGGGCCGATGTCGCACCCCGGCTCCTCGAGGTGCAACGCCGTCGAACGCCTCACGGCGCGCTAAAAGTCGACCCGCTCGACGCCCAAGGCGCCCGTGCGGACCTCGGCGACGGCGCGGCCGAGGCGGGATGGACGCAATCCGTCAGGGTCCTCGACGGTGCGATCCTCGCCTCGATCGCGCCCCGCAGACGAACAGGAGCATCCGATGCGGCGCGGAGAGACCCGCGCGCAGTGGACAAACGTTCGATGCTTGGTGCTGCACCTCTGGGCCGCGCGCCGCTCGCGGTACCTCCCTGTTGCTTCAGTGGAGCGGGGACCGCTCGTTCGTCGAACATCCGACCCCAAGCCTGACAGCAAGGGCCAGCGCGCTCCCGCCGCCGGTCGGATCGACCGAACCGGCTGACTCGAAAGCCCCTGCGATTGCGGACATGCGGTCACCAGTGGGCCCGGGTCGTTAACTCACCGCGCGCCCCTGGACTGGAGGACGGTCTTCACCGTCCACAGCAGGATCACGAAGTCATCGAGCAGCGACCAGTTCTCGGCGTAGTACAGGTCGAGCCGGATGGTGTCCTCCCATGAGAGGTCACTGCGGCCACTGACCTGCCAGAGGCCTGTGATCCCGGGCTTCACGAGAAGTCGTCGCCCCGCCGCGTTGTCGTACAGGGCGACCTCCTCCGCTCGCTGCGGGCGGGGGCCGACGATGCTCATCTCGCCGCGCACGACGTTGAAGAACTGCGGCAACTCATCGAGCGAGTACTTGCGGATGAAGGCGCCGAACCGAGTGATCCGCGGGTCGTTCTCCACCTTGAACAACGGCTTGTCGTCGGTGCCCTGCTGACGGAGCAGGTCGGCGAGCTCCGCGTCCGCACCGATGCGCATGGAGCGGAACTTGAAGACGCTGAACGCCTTGCCGTTCAACCCGATCCTCTGCTGCCGGAACAGCACCGGGCCGGGCGAGGTCAGCTTCACACCGATGGCGGTCGCGAGCATCAACGGTGCGGTCAAGATGATGGCGATCCACGCGAGCCCGAAGTCGAGGACGGTCTTCGCGGTCTTCTTGCCCCCCTCATAGGACGGGGAGTCGACGTACATGAGCGGAAGGCCGCCAACGGGCCGAGTATGGATGCGGGTCCCGGCCACCTCGGTGATCGCTGGGGCGACCATCAGGTCGACCCCCGTGGACTCCAGGCGCCAGCCGATGCGGCGCACCGCTTCCGGCGGCAGGTCCTCCGAGCCGGCGAGCGCGACAGCGTGCACGCGCTGGCGGCGCGCGACCGTACCGACGTCCTCGAACGCCCCGAGGCGCTCGACGGGCAGGTCGGAGGTAACCGCCGCGGACGAGTGCTTGGGCACGCAAGCACCCACGATCTCGAAGCCGAGGTACTTCCTACGCGCGAACTCCTCATGAAGGTGCGCGACTGAACTCGGGGCTCCGACCAGCAGGACGCGGATGAGGTACCGCCCACTGCGCCGCTCGCGCCGCAGCCACTGCCGCCAGGCCCATCTCGAGGCAATGAGGAACAGCACGCCGACAGGGAACGCCGTCACGATGTAGCCGCGCGCCGGCAGGAACTGCAGGAGCAGCGCGACGATCGCCACGAGTCCGAAGAGTCGGAAGCTCGCCCCGGCGACGCGGCTGTACTCGGTGAAGCCGGAGCCGATCACTCTCGGGTTCCTCGTTCCCAGAACCTTGAGGAACACGAGCCAGAGGACGAAGGTCGCAGCGGTCGCCGCGGAGTACGGCACACCCAACGGCAGCACGGTCGAGACGATCGTCTCCGAGCTGTCGATGCCGATCCAGATCGCCTGGGTACCGAGCAGCGTGGCCGCGAGGATCAGCGCGTCCGACACCACGAGTCGCCGCTGGAACGCTTTCTCCCAGGTGGGGTTCGTGCGGCGGATCGGCAGGCCGATGGGTTGCTCGTCGCGCAGACGGCGCACGCTTCGAGCCCGGGGCGCATCGCCCGCGAGCCGTGGTCGTTCCGTGGTCACAGCCACCATTTCCCCCAGCCGGTCAGTCTCCTGGTCGACATAGGTTCTATTTGGAAACGGGTAACCCGTTCGAGGCACGCCGACCTTCGAGCACATCGCGGATGACCAATGTGTCCCGGTGGAGGATCAGCATCCGCACAGCGACGGCGACCAGATACCCGATCACGGCTCCGGACGAGTTGGCGACGACGTCCGCGAGGCTGGACACCCGGCCGGGCAGGAACAGGCCCTGAGCGATCTCGACCGCTGCGGAGAGCGCCGCTCCACAGACCACGGCCAGGAACGAGAGCCGGTAGGGGAAGAGGATCCCGAGCAGGAACCCGACCGGTACGAAGAACACGATGTTCGCGGAGAACTCGATGAAGCCGTAGTCGACGAAGGTCGGCATCCCCCGCTCGTGCAGCTCCTGCAGGACGCGGTCGAGGTAAGGGTCGATGCTCCGGTCGACGGTGGTGGGCCACAGCGTGACGAGCAGCACGACGGCGACGTACATGATCGTGAGCACGGCGACGAACCGCACCCGGAACGCGCCGGCGTGCGTCGCGCGGCTCATGGCGGTCGAGGATACGGCCGAGCCCCGCTCGGGGTCGGGCGCCCGCCCGTCGGCGTGCGGAATAGTTGGGCAGATGCGCGGAATCATCCTGGCCGGCGGCTCCGGCACGCGGCTGCACCCCATCACGATGGGCATCTCGAAGCAGCTCGTGCCCGTGTACGACAAGCCGATGATCTACTACCCGCTGTCGACGCTGATGCTCGCCGGCATCGACGACGTGCTCGTCATCACGACCCCCCACGACGCCGAGCAGTTCCAGCGCCTGCTGGGCGACGGCAGCCAGTTCGGCATCTCCATCAGCTGGGCCGTGCAGGCCGAGCCGAACGGGCTCGCGCAGGCGTTCGTGATCGGTGCGGACTTCATCGGCGACGAGTCGGTCGCGCTCGTGCTCGGCGACAACATCTTCTACGGCGACGGCCTCGGCACCCAGCTGCGCCGCTACTCCGACCTCGACGGCGGCGCGATCTTCGCGTACTGGGTCGCCGATCCCACCGCTTACGGCGTCGTGGAGTTCGACGCGGCCGGGAAGGCGATCTCCCTCGAGGAGAAGCCGAAGGCCCCGAAGAGCAACTACGCGGTCCCCGGCCTCTACTTCTACGACAACGACGTGAAGGCCATCGCCCGCGACCTCGCCCCCTCCCCCCGCGGCGAGTACGAGATCACCGACGTCAACTCCGCCTACCTCGCCGCCGGCAAGCTGCAGGTGGAGGTCCTCCGCCGCGGCACCGCCTGGCTCGACACCGGCACCCACGACTCGCTGCACGACGCCGGCGAGTACGTCCGCACCATCGAGCACCGGCAGGGACTCAAGATCGGCTCCCCCGAGGAGGTGGCCTGGCGGCTCGGCTTCCTCGACGACGACGGCCTCCGCACCCGCGCGGAGAAGCTCACCAAATCCGGGTACGGCCAGTACCTCCTCGCACTCCTCGAAAGGGGCAAGCAGGCATGAAGCTGCTCGTCACCGGCGGCGCCGGGTTCATCGGCTCCAACTTCGTCCACACGACACTCGACAGCACCGATCACTCGATCGTCGTGCTCGACGCGCTCACCTACGCGGGTAACCGCGCCTCGCTCGAGGGCCTGCCGACCGACCGGTTCGAGCTCGTCGTCGGCGACATCGCGGATGCGGCCCTGGTCGACCGCCTCACCGGGGAGGCCGACTCCGTCGTGCACTTCGCCGCGGAGAGCCACAACGACAACTCGCTGCACGACCCGCGTCCGTTCCTCGACACGAACATCATCGGCACCTACACGCTGATCGAGGCCGCGCGGCGCCACGGGACCCGCTTCCACCACATCTCCACCGACGAGGTCTACGGCGACCTCGAGCTCGACGACCCGAACCGGTTCACGGAGCAGACGCCGTACAACCCGTCCAGCCCCTACTCGTCGACGAAGGCGGGCAGCGACCTGCTCGTGCGGGCCTGGGTGCGCTCCTTCGGGCTGCAGGCGACCATCTCGAACTGCTCGAACAACTACGGGCCGTACCAGCACGTCGAGAAGTTCATCCCGAGGCAGATCACCAACGTGCTCGACGGCGTCCGACCCAAGCTGTACGGCGCCGGCCTCAACGTCCGCGACTGGATCCACGCGACCGATCACTCCCGCGCCGTGCTCACGATCCTCGAGAAGGGCGCGATCGGCGATACGTACCTCATCGGCGCGGACGGCGAGGAGGACAACAAGACCGTCGTGGAGACGATCCTCGAGCTGATGGGCCAGCCCGCCGACGCCTACGACCACGTCACGGACCGCGCCGGCCACGACCTGCGGTACGCGATCGACTCGACGAAGCTGCGCACCGAGCTCGGCTGGCAGCCCGCCTACGGCGACTTCCGCACCGGCCTCGAGAACACCATCGCCTGGTACCGCGACCACCAGGACTGGTGGCGTCCGCAGAAGGCTGCGACCGAGGCCCGCTACCAGGAGCAGGGCCAGGCCTGACTCCGGGCCGGCGCCCTGCAGGCGAGTCGGTCGTCCGTCCCTTCCGAACACGCCGCGTGAGTGGCCGCGTCCGAGCGATCGGTCGCGTTCACTGGCCGAGTGTCCCTCACCTCGCACCAGTACGCTCCACGGACCCTGGTCCGGCGAACCCGGGTGACGACACTCGAACGGCGCGCAGGCCGCACGCCCCGCTTGAACACGTTGACGGGGCTCCGATTCGGGGCAGCTGCCCTTGTCCTTCTCCACCACGTCTCGTACTTCCTGGTTCCAAACGGCCCGTTCGGTAACCTGTTTGGAAGCGGTTACGTCGGGGTCGCCTTCTTCTTCGTGCTCTCGGGGTTCGTGCTGGGTTGGGTCCACGACGGCCGCGTGTCACTCCGTGACTTCTATGCGCGTCGGTTCGCACGGATCTACCCGCTTCAACTCGTCACCGCTGCAGCCGCGGTACCGGTTGTCCTCATCCTCGGTGTGTCCTTGAGCTGGCCGCGCGTGATCGCGAACCTCCTGCTGGTGCACTCCTGGGTGCCACTCGAGAGCTGGGGCTCTTCACTCAACGGAGCCAGTTGGTCGCTCGCTTGCGAGGCGTTCTTCTACGCGATGTTCCCGGTCGTCATCGCCGTGGTCACTCGGGTCCGCTTCCGAACCCTCGCAATGACGACATTCCTCGCACTCGTGGTCGTCGCGATCGCCGTCAGGTCGAGTACGTCCGCCGAAATCGCATCTGGCTTGCTGTACAAGGGTCCGTGGTACCGGCTCGGCGAGTTCGTCCTCGGGGTCGCCCTGGCCGTCGCCGTACGACGTGGCTACCGGTCACGGGTCAGCCTCAACTGGGCCATGGCCGTCGCGGCTACGACCTACGGGCTGATCGTCGGAGCCCTCCCGCTGCTCTCCGTGAGCACGACGCGAGTCGTCGCCGATCTCTTGATCCTCCCTGCCACCTGCCTGCTGATTGTCGCGGCAGCCACCTCCGACCTCGACGGTCGGAGGAACGGCTTCGCCTCCAATGTCGTCGTCAAGCTGGGCGAGGCGTCCTTCGCCCTGTACATGTGCCATTTCCTCGTTCTTCAGATGTGGACGCGCTTCGTGGCGGCGCTGATGCCCGTGTGGCTGTCGTGCGTCGTCGTCATCGCACTGTCGATCGCGCTCAGCATCGTCCTGCATCAGTTCGTCGAGCGGCCGGCCGAACGCGTCCTGCGGTTTCTGCTCAGTAGCAGAGCTCAGCCGAAGCGTGCCGTCTCGATCGGCGCCGACAGGTACACGGACAGCGGCGATGGGACAAATCGGGCGTCGGCGGAGATGAGTCCCGGCACGCGATGAGGTGGGCCAATCCCGGTCAAGCAAGGCAGCGTAAGGACCGTCGACCTCGAGCTGACACGCAGTACGGCGCGCCATGCCCGCGCCGCCGCTGGAGCCCCGGACTTGAGTCGTTCCCAGACTGAGGGGTAGCACCGAAGAACCGTCGGGTGCCGGACGCCCGCCGGGCACTCCGACGCTGCGGGCGATTTCTTCGAGCCCTGGTGAAGATCACCGGCGCTTCTCACGGTGCCTCGGCGTCAGAAGCCAGGCTCGAGTGCCCTGAACGTCCGCCGTAGGCTTCCCTTCCGGCGTGACCGATGCGCCGGAACGGAGAGACCGTGGAGCACGTCAAGAAGCTGATGCGGACCGAGACTGCGATCCCCGGGCTGGTGCTCTTGGACCTTCCGGTCCCGGGCGACAACCGAGGATGGTTCAAGGAGAACTGGCAGCGCGAGAAGCTGCTCTCCCTCGGTCTGCCTGACCTCGACCCGGTGCAGAACAACATCTCCTTCAACGATGCCGTCGGCACCACCCGCGGCATCCACGCGGAGCCTTGGGACAAGTACGTCTCGGTCGCTACCGGGCGCATCTTCGGCGCGTGGGTGGACCTGCGAGATGGTCCGACCTTCGGCGCGGTGTTCACCGCCGAACTCGACCCGAGCCGGGCGATCCTGGTGCCGCGAGGCGTCGGCAACAGCTATCAGACCCTCGAGCCGGGCACCGCGTACACGTACCTTGTCAACGACCACTGGTCCCAAAACGCCGAGTACACCTTCCTCAACCTGGCCGACGAGACGGTTGCCATCGAGTGGCCGATCCCGCTCGAGTCGGTCGAGATCTCTGTGAAGGACCAGGCGCACCCGCGCCTCGCCGAGGTCGAGCCGATGAAGCCGCGGAAAATGCTCGTGCTCGGCGGCAACGGACAGCTCGGCCGAGCGCTTCGAAGGACGTTTCCGGACGCCGAGTTCACCACGCGCGCAGAGTTCGACGTCACCGACCCCGCAGCCTGGACGTCGAAGCACTGGAAGGACTACGGAGTCATCATCAACGCGGCCGCGTACACATCCGTCGATGCAGCGGAGAGCCCCGAGGGCCGCAGGGAGGCGTGGGCGGTTAATGTCACCGCGGTCGGGGCGATGGCGAGGGTCGCTGCGGCGAACCGCATCACGCTCGTGCACGTCTCCAGCGACTACGTCTTCGACGGCAGCGTCGAAGTGCACTCTGAGGACGAGCTCTTGTCCCCACTCGGCGTGTACGGCCAGACGAAGGCCGCTGGCGACGCGCTCGTCCGGACGGTGCCGAGCCATTACATCATCAGGACGAGTTGGGTGATCGGTGACGGGAACAACTTCGTCCGGACGATGGCCTCTCTCGCGGAGCGCGGCATCGACCCGTCCGTCGTGGACGATCAAGTCGGGAGGCTGACCTTCGCGGAGGAGATCGCACGCGGCATCGCCCACCTGCTGTCCGCCGCCGCCAGCGGCACCTACAACCTGTCAAACGCCGGCTCGCCGATGTCGTGGGCGGAGGTCGCGCAAGTGGTGTTCGAGGTGACGGGGCACGAGCCGGGTCGGGGCACCCCCGTCTCCACGTCCGAATACTTCGCTGGCAGGAGAGGCATCGCGCCTCGGCCGCTGCACTCCACACTCGACCTCGCTCGACTCGTCGAGACCGGTTTCGAGCCCGTCGACCAGGTGACTGCACTTCGCGAGTACTTAACGACTTAACGTGCACCCGAACAGTTACCCCCCGTCTTGGAGACACGCGCTCGGGACGTCCCTGCTGCGACGATCTTCGGGAAGCATGACCGACCGGCGCGTCATTGAGCGCCGATCCGTCTTCCGGAAGGACCTGCATGCGGCGCCTCCTCGCCACACTGACGCTCACGGCGGTCGCCGTCGCGGGCGTCGCTCTGACGTCAATTGCCGAATCGGCTTCGGCCAGCACCGGGCAGAAGTATTACGTGAACTGCAACGCGAAGGTCGCGGGCTCCGGGTCCGAAGCCTCTCCGTGGACCTCACTCTCGAGCATCTCCAGTCACGGCGACTTCCACCCCGGTGACCAGGTCCTTCTGAAGCGCGGAAGCTCGTGCCACGGTCGTCTCAGTACGACTGGAAGCGGTGCAGCCGGCTCTCCCATCGTGCTCGGCGCCTACGGCAAGGGGAGCCGTCCGCTCGTGGCGGGCAGCGGTACGGTCGATTCCACCGGAGCGGTCGAGCTGCGGAACCAGCAGTACTGGACGATCCAGGACCTCCGCATCACCAACACGGTGGGTGGGCGCTCCTCGAAGCTGTACCGCGCGGGCGTCCTGATCAGGAACGACAGCGCCGGCAAGCTCTCCGGGATCACAGTGCAGCGCGTCGACGTCCGATCGGTCGCGAGCAGCATGAACAAGAACTACGGCGATCCTCGAGAGTGGGGCGGCATCATCGCGGTCACCTCGACTCAGCGCAGCGCGAACTGGTTCAGCGGTCTCACGATCCGCAACAACACGATCGCGGGCGTCGGCCGCACCGGCGTCATGGTCTCGAATCACAACTACCCGAGGTCGGCGGACACGGGCGTTCGGGTCTCCTACAACCGCATCGACAAGCCGCGCGGTGATGGAATCGTCGTACGGGGCACGTTGAGCGCTCGCGTCGATCACAACCGCGTCTCGAATGCCAACAGCGCCTGGCCCTGCGCCGAGTGCGGCAAGATCTCGCCGAAGACCGCCAACGCAGGCATCTGGACCGCGACATCGAAGAACACTCGCATCGATCACAACGAGGCGTGGGGAACCAAGGCCAAGGGCGGCGACGGCGAAGGATTCGACGTCGACGTATCTGCTGTAGGCACCGTCGTCGAGTACAACTACGCGCACGACAACGAAGCCGGCGGCGTGCTCCTCTGCGGATCGCGGAACGCGGTCGTGCGCTTCAACATTCTGCAGAACAACGGTCGGTCTGCGATCGCATTCATCGGCTCGCGGCCGGCGCGGAACACCTCGATCTACAACAACACCATCTACAACTCGTCGAAAGCCGGCGCGCGCGTCGTGCGGTACTTCAACGGCGCGCACGGGTCCGGCATCACGTTCAAGAACAACCTCGTCTACAACTACAGCTGGAACAACTACTTCTGGCCGACGAAGAAGGTCACGACCGCAGCCAATACGCTGATCGGGAACCAGGGCGCGGGCCGTCCCCGCGACGCGAAGACCTCGTGGGTGAACCCCGGCCTGAAGAAGGCGGGCTCGGGCCGGACAGGAATGGGCACGCTCAAGGGCTACAAGCCGAAGCATCCGTCCAGCTTCAAGCGCGGTGTCGCCATTCCCAAGACGGTGAAGGTCGACTTGTTCGGGAAGCGGATCAATCCCAGCAAGCCCCCTCGCGGCGCCGCGGGATAGCGAAGGGACGAGGAAGACGAGAGCGCCGGGCGGTTCGACCGCCCGGCGCTCTCGTGTCATCTCACTTCGTGCGGGCGCCCTTCGCCAGCGACCACGCGCCCCACCCGACCCAGTTCCGCGCTCTGACGGACACCGTGTACGAGGCATGGTGCTTGAGGCCGCTCACCAGCTTCGCTCGGAGCCGGTCGTCGACCTGGGCGGTCCTGACCGTCTTGCCGTGCAGCGCGATCCGCACCTGGTACGTCGCCACTGGCAGTGCTCCCGAGACCGAAGCGCCCCTCCAGCGAACGCGGATGCCCGCCACCCTGGTCGTCACGCTTGGCTTCGCGACCTTGCCCGGCTTCTTCGTCGCCGAGACGTTCGCGCCGCTCGCCTTGGTCTTTACCGAATCGCGGAGGGAGCTCGCGCCGGTGCCGTGGCTGTTCTTCGCGGCGACCCCGATCTTGTAGGTCGTCGACTTGGCCAGATGGGAGAGCGTCGCAACACGTGCGTTCTTCCCGACCGTGGTGCGCTGCACCGCCTTGGACCCCTTGTACGCGGTCACCACGTACCCGGAGACCTTGTCCGCGACCGCACCCTTCGGCGCACTCCACCTCACGGCCGCCTTCGTGGGACCTAGCGCGATCGCATCCGGCGTGCTGACGCGGCTGGGACGCGAACCCGGAGCAGGTGACGGAGAGGGAGAGGGCGCGGTAGTCGGCGTCGATGTCGGAGTCGGAGTCGGAGTCGGAGCCTCGACGACGCCCGTGGAGGTGTCGGGATACCCCTTGAAGCGCACGAGGCCCGTCTGGCGCTCGCCGTTCACCTGCTGGAACTCGCCGCCGTAGAGGAGGTACCCGGCGCCCTGAGTCACACTCCACGCGGCCTGGTACGCGCCCGTGTAAGTGCCGACGAGGAACGTCGGGTAGAAGTCGACCAGGCTGGGCGCGGGCATGCCCGCGAAATCCTGGTAGCTGCCCGGACCCTGCTGCGTGTTGTGCTGCAGGGTCTGGGTCGGGGACTGGCTGAAGCCGATCGCTCGATGCGCGTCCGGGCTCATCTCGCCGAAACCACCCAGGGTCGAGCAGTTGTGCGAGTGACTGGCGACGTACACGGCGTCGTCGAACGGCACGCTCGAGTAGGTGTCACCGTGGCAGTCCTCCAGCCACTGGATCGAGCCGTCAGCCCAGCGCATGGCGACCATGCCTTCGAGGTTCGCATCTTGCCAGGTCGTTCCAGTCGCCTGACCCGTGGCGTAGACGATGTTGCCGAGGGTGGACAAGCTGTAGATCGACGAGCTCGCCGTGGAAGGCGCGATCGGATCATCGACGACACCACCGTTGTGGATGACCTTCCCGGCCGCCCAGGGCAGCGAGCGGCCACTCGTCGAGTCGACTGCGGCCATACCGCGGCCCGGCGCTGACTGGCCGTTCGTACTGGTGAAGCTGCCGCCGATCAGCGCCTTGCTGCTGTCCGGGGACAGGACGACGGCCCGCACGACGCCGCCTGCGGGCTGCGGAGCCCACGGGAGCAGGTTCCCGCTCTGATCGAATGCCGCCGCACGGCTCCTCGTGGTTCCGGATGCCGCGGTGAAGCCTCCACCCACGAACACGCGGGACCCGACGGCGGTGACTGCCATGGCGGTCGTGTTCAGCACGGGCGCGAAGCCTGGAAGGACGGCTCCACTGTTGGGGTCCAGCGCGGCGATGCGACTCCTGGTCACCCCGTTGATGCTCGTGAAGTCGCCGACGACGTACAGGCGGGTACCGTCGGGCGACGACGCCAATCCGAGGACCTGACCGTTCACCTGCGGCGCGAAATCCGCGATCAGCTCGCCCGTGTCGACGTTGTAGGCGAGCAGGTTCGCCCTGGGCGTCTTCGGCCAGCTCGGCCTCGCACCGGCCACCTGCGTCTGCGCGAAGGAGCCGCCGGCGAACACCGTGTGCCCGATCACCGTCTGCGCCCACACGACGCCGTCCACCTGCACCGTCGGGAGCGCCTCGCCGGAAACAGGAGTCGGCGCCTTGGTATCAGCCGTCGCCACGACCGGAGTGAGGGCGATCAGCGCCGCGGCCGAGAGGACGCCCGCCAGGGAGAGCGCGAGGGCGCGCCGGAAGAAGGGTTGGGTAGACCCCATGGATGTACCTCGATGGGTCGAGAGATCGGCTCGGGTAAGCCGGTTCGGGTGGCGCCACTGTAACCACCCGACCCGTGATCATGGAAGAAGACGTACCCCGCCTCCATGTCTTGTCCCCCGAAGCCCCTGGCACGTCAGGCGCAGGTAATTCCTGAATCGCCCGCCGCGCCTCCCGTCGACCCTCACCTTCGACCGTACGTTGAACCCATGGCCATGACGCTCCGCCTCAGCCCCGCCGAGGACGAGACCCTCGCCCGGCTCGCTCGGCAGTTCCGGATGAGCAAGAACCAGGCGGCTGCGCAGGCGATCGACATCGTCGCCCCGAAGCGCGACCACGCGGAGTTCGTCGAGCGCTCCACGAAGCGCCTGCTCACGCGGTACAGCGGCCTCTTCGAGCGCCTCGCGGACGCCTGAGACCTCAGCCGCCGACGACCGCCTGGTGACCGAGCGCGCCGATCAGACCTTGGATCTGCTCCACCGCTGACGCCGGCACGACAACGACCGGCCATGCGTCGTCCTCCTCGACGAGTCGGAGCGTGCGCAGGCCCCCTGCGGACAGGATCCGATCCGCAGCGGCGGTCGCGTCATCGAGCTCGTCCGTGTCCGTGACCTCGCCCAGGTCGGGCTGGAGCTTGAAGACGCGCGGCAGCTGCACCAGTGCGTCCGAAAGCTCCATCCCGGTGTCCTCGGTCTGCAGGTAGGCGAGCGCGCCGGCCTCGTCGAGCCCGTCGAGCAGCGCCTCCCACGGGTCGTCGCCCGCCTCCAGCGCCTCCTCGACGGCCTCCCGCACGGACTCGTCGTCATCGAGCAGCGCGCACAGCCGCTGCCACTCCCCCGCGTCGGTCATCGTGCGATCCTGCCGCACCCCGCTGCTGGGTAGCCTGGTCCCGCGCGTCCTCGACGGCGCGCCCGTCCACCCGCCCGCGCCGGTCCTTCTGGAGTCGTGTGTCCGACCCGTCCCGAACCGTGACGACGGAGTACCTGTCGATCGACGACGTGGTGCAGATCGTCGAGATGTTCAGCGAGTCGCCGCTGCGCGAGGCCGTGCGGGACCTGGGCCTGCTGATCGGCGCGGTCGACCGGCCGGCGCTGAAGTACCGCGGGATGGACGTCTACACGCCGCTGGCGATGAAGGCCGCCGCGTTCATGGAGAGCCTGGCCCGCAGCAACGCGCTCTTCGACGGCAACAAACGCCTGGCCTGGCTCGCGACGAACGTGTTCCTCGAGCTGAACGGCAAGACGGTGCAGTTCACCGACAACGAGATCTTCTCGCTGCTGCGGGAGGTGCAGCAGGGCTACCTCGCGACGAACGAGCTCGCGCACCGGCTCCACACCCGCATCGGACCCGCCTCCGCCTGAGCGGGCGCCGCGGTCAGCGCCCGAGCCACCGCAGCACGCGCCGGCGCACGCCGCCAGCGATGCGGCGGGCCTCCGCCTGCAGGCCGGGGATCGTCGACCGCCTCGGCCGGAGGTGGGTGTCGTGCAGCACGACCGCGCCGCGGCGGGTGACGTGCGCGGACCAGCGACCGAGCCGCTCCACGCCGCCCTCGGCGCGGAACGAGAGGAGGTAGCGGCCGGGAGGCACGGCGCCGCCGGCCTCGAGCCGCGGGTGGTTCGGGTCGGTGACGAGCGTGCCGGCGACGAGGTGGGCGTCGCCGCGGCGGGGCTCGAACCGGATCTCGACGGGGAGCCGCACGGAGCCCCAGGTCTGCACCTTCGGCACCGGCAGCACGAAGGCGTCGATCGTGCCCTGCGCCCGACCGCCGTGCAGGCCGCCGTCGCCGACGACGTTGCGGGAGGCCCCGTTCAGGTCGATCCCGAGCGTGCCCGCCTTGTTCGTGTAGGCGACCGCCGCACGACGTGCCGGCAGGGCGGGCATCGCGGGGATCTTCACCTTCACGCCCTGGCTCCGCGCGGTGTCGGACCAGTGGACGATCCCCGACAGCTCCCACACCGACTCGACCAGCGGGCGGCCGCCGGCGAGGCGCTCGGGGTCCGCGCGGAACGTGCCGCGGGAGACGGGGGTGACGACCCCCGGCGCGAGCCGCTCCCACACGGTCGTGCCGTCGACCTCCGCGTCCCAGGTGACGTACTCGGTGCGGGAGTGCGCGCCGACGCGCAGCACGAACGAGTCGAGGGTGTCCGTCACGTCGAGCGACCGGGGCGGGAGCGGCGCCGCGATGTCCGCCGGCAGGTCGCGGTAGATGCGGCCGTCCCGTTCGATGAGCCGCAGCGGACGGCCGTCGGCGCCCACCCAGCGCGCTTCGACCCGCCCCTCCAGCACGCCGCCGTCCCAGCGCACGTCGGAGCCGGTGAACCGCGCCTGCACCTTCTGCTCGTGGCGCCAGAGGTCGCCGAGCTGGTCGACGCGTCCGGCCCGCACGAGCACCGTGTGCGGCCAGGCGATCACGCCGAGCAGCGGGTCCTGCTCCTCGGGCACGTAGCGCTCGAGCACCGACTGCGCCCGCGGGAGCGAGCGGGTGGGCCGCTCGTCGTCCGCGGTGCCGCACAGCTTCGAGAAGCGCTTCAGCGCCCGGCCGCGCCACTGGTGCAGGAACTCGTCCTGCCGCGCGCGGGCGAAGTCCTCGCCGTCGAGCGTCCGGTCGATGAACTCGAGCAGCACGTCGAGGCGGTTCCAGAACTCCTTGCCGCCGGGGCCGTAGCTGCTCGAGTTGTTCTTGTCGGTGAGCACCCAGAGGTAGACCGGGGTGTCGGCGAGCAGCGAGACGACCTTCGCGTGCCGCCACGCGGCGACGTTGAAGAAGATGTCCTCCCACAGCTGCCGCTTCCCCTCGGGGAACCGGATGCCGTGCTCAGCGAGGAACGCCCGCCGGTACAGCTTGTGCGGGATCATCGGCATCAGCTGGTGGATGTCGCCGCCGGGCACCGCGTTCGCCACGTTGCCGTTGCGGAACGGCATCGTGCCCCACCACACGCTGCGGGTCTGCTGCTCCTTCGCGCTGACGACGTCGGCGCCGGTCTCGTCCGCGTACTCGGCGAGGCGACGCAGCGCGTCCGGGTAGAGCTTGTCGTCGTGGTCGACGTAGAGCACGTAGGGGGCGCGGGCGAGGTCGGTGCCGACGTTGCGGGGGCGGCTCGGCCAGCCGGAGTTCTCGATCCGCTCGACGCGCATGTTCGGCCGGGACGCGGCGAGCGCGGAGAGCCGGTCGAACGTGTCGTCGGGCGAGCCGTCGTCGACGACGATCGTCTCGAACTCGTCCTGCGGCAGCGTCTGGGAGTCGAGCGAGGCCATCACCCGGTCGAAGCCGTCACCCGGTGAGTAGGCCGCGATCACCACGGAGATTCGGGGATTCCCGGACACCACCACACACCTTCTGTTTCGACGCCGCCGCGGAGGGGCTGACCGGGCACTGTATCGAGTCCTCCTCTCACCCGGCGCAGGGCGGCGCCCTCCGCCTCCTCCCGCGGACGGTGATCGGCCGCCCGCCGGGCCCCGCCGGTTAGGCTTCGGTCCATGTCGACGGGGCAACGCTTGAGGACGGTCGCGGTCATCCTGGCGGGCGGCGTCGGGGTACGAGCCGGGCTGGGGATGCCCAAGCAGCTCGCCCGCATCGCCGGGAAGCCGATCATCGAGCACACGATCGCCGCGGTCGACGCGGCGGACTGCATCGACGAGATCTTCGTGATGATGGAGCCGAACCACATGGGCGCCGTCGAGGAGCTCATCGCCTCCGGCCGCTACCCGAAGCTGACCGGCGTGCACCCCGGCGGCGCGACCCGCAACGACACGACGCGCCTCGCGCTCGAGCAGCTCGGCGAGGACGAGTGCAAGGTCCTGTTCCACGACGCCGTGCGCCCGTTCGTCGACGAGCGGATCCTGCAGGACTGCGTCGACGCGCTCGACCACTACGGGGCGGTCGACGTCGCGATCCCGTCCGCGGACACGATCATCCAGATCAACACCGAGACGAACGTGCTGGTCGACGTGCCGCCGCGCGCGCTCCTCCGCCGCGGGCAGACGCCCCAGGCGTTCCTGAACTCCGCGATCCGCCGCGCCTACGAGCGCGCCGGCCGCGACAAGAACTTCGTCGCCACCGACGACTGCACCGTGGTGCTGAAGTACACGCCCGACGTGCCCATCGCGGTGGTCGCGGGCTCCGACGAGAACATGAAGATCACCGAGTCGATCGACGTCTTCATCGCGGACAAGCTGTTCCAGCTGAAGACGGCGGAGGCGGAGGGGCTGTCGTCCTCCGAGCGCGAGGCGGCGCTCTCCGGCAAGACGGTCGTCGTGTTCGGCGGCAGCGAGGGCATCGGCGCGGCGATCGCGGACGCGGCGCAGCGCTTCGGCGCGAGCGTGTTCTCCTTCTCCCGCTCCTCCACCGGCACCGACATCCGCAAGCGCAAGCGCGTGAAGGCGGCGCTGGAGGAGGCGAAGCGGCAGAGCGGCCGCATCGACTACGTCGTGAACTCCGCCGGCATCCTCGAGATGGGCGGTCTGGAGACCTTCAGCCACGAGGCCGTGAAGAAGACGATCCAGGTGAACCTGCTCGGGCCGATCATCATCGCCCAGGAGGCGCTGCCCTACCTCAAGGAGACGAAGGGGCAGCTGCTCTACTTCACGTCGAGCAGCTACACCCGCGGCCGCGCGAACTACGGCATGTACTCCGCGACGAAGGCCGCGACGGTGAACCTGACGCAGTCCCTGTCCGAGGAGTGGGTGGAGGCCGGAGTGCGGGTGAACTGCATCAACCCCGAGCGCACGAGCACGCCGATGCGCACGAAGGCGTTCGGCGAGGAGCCCGAGGGCACGCTGCTCGCTGCGGAGACGGTCGCCATCGCGTCGCTCGACACGCTGCTCTCCCCCGTCACCGGCCAGATCGTCGACGTGCGTCGGCGCGACAAGGCCCCGCAGCCCGCGTAGACCGCCTCCCCCGCCGCTGAGCGGCAGCCCCGCCCGCCGGGGCAGACGGAGCTGCCTCTGCGGGGCGGGGGTGCGGCTCGACTCGTCCGATGCGGCCCGAGGGGTGCTCCTCCCCAGAAGGCGACGCCTCGCGACGGCGCGATCAGCACCAGGGTGCTGCGCGTGGATCCCTTCGCAGTCGAGCTCACCGTCGTCCGTCGCGGCTCGTACGACGCCGGTGAACGGCGATCACTCTCGCGGGACGTCGAGCGCGGGTTGCGCACGCGTCTGCGGCAGGGGGTGACGGTCCGGACCGAGGACTGGGATGCCGGCGACGGCTGGCAGCGGGAGCGACAGCGGCACGTCCTGCTCGCTCGGGCCCTCGACGCCGTCTCCGACGAACCGCCCGTGTTCTCCTCCTGGTCCGCGGCGGTGCTGCACGACCTCCCGGTCGTCGACGCCCGGCTGGACCGGGTGCACGTGCTCGGCGGCGTCCGCGACGAGCGGCGCGGGCTCGACGGCGTGCTCACGCACGCCTTCACGATCGTCCCGCGCGAGCTCGTCAGCGTCGGCGGGCTCCTGGTGACTGACGTCGGGCGCACGGTGATCGACCTCGCAGGCGGGAGCGCCTTCGAAGCGGGCGTCGCGGTCGCGGACGCGGTGCTGCTCCGCGGACTGCCGCGGAGCCTCCTCGAGCAGGCCGTCGACCTCGCCGGACCGAGGCGGGCGAGCAGGCGGATCCAGGACGTCGTCGCGTTCGCTCACCCGGGCGGCGAGTCCGTCGCCGAATCGTGCGGCCGGGTGGGCATGTTCCGCCTGGGCCTGGCGCCGCAGGAGCTGCAGCACGAGGTGCGCGACCGCCAGGGGCTCGCCGGCGTGCTCGACACCTTCGACCGACGTCGACGGATCGGCACGGAGATCGATGGTCTCGAGAAGTACCTGAACCCGGCGCTGGCGCCGCAGGGCGCGGGCGCGGCGGTGGTCCGCGAGAAGTGGCGGGAGGACCGGCTTCGCCGCAGCATCGCCGGGCTCGCCCGGTTCGGGTACCGCGAGGCGCGGAACCCGGCACTGCTGCGGCCGGTCCTCGCCGCCGTCGGCCTCCGGCCGGAGCAGCACCGGCCCGCGCTGAGCGACTGGGCGGCGGAGGCGGCGCTCGCGCATCCACGAGTCCGCCGCTGAGCGGCAGCCCCGCCCGCGCGGGCGGGCGGGACTGCCGCTCGGTGGCGGGCTAGGCGGCGGGGCGGGCGAAGGCGCGGCGGCGGCGCTGCACCGCGATCGCCTGGTCGACCGCGGCGCGGAAGCGGCCGGTGAACTCGTCGGAGGCGTCGAGCCGGCGACCGAGCGCGAGCCGGGCAGCGGCGTGCTCGTCGGCGCCGAGCGCGTCGTCGAGCGCCGCGAACACGTCCTGCGGGTAGCCGCCGAGGACGAAGCCGGCCTGCGTGGTCGGGAACTCGGCGTGCATCGCCGCGGCGTCGAGCCCGCGCACGGCGGGCACCGCGAAGGGCACGTCGGCGCGCACGGCCTCTGCCAGCGCCGGCGAGACGTCGACGACCGCGAAGGACGCGGCGGCGAGCGCCTCCGGGAGGCGCTCCGGCGGCCAGGTCGCGGAGTCGTCGCCGGCTGCGGCGACGCGGCGGCGCAGGCGTTCCGCCAGCTCCTGCATCGCGGGCACGCGCGAGCCCGTGGGGGCCGCGGGCACGAACAGGGTGCGCACGTCCTGGCGGGCCAGCAGGGCCTCGATGATCTGCTCGCCGTGCGTCAGCAGGGAGTCGAGATCGGCGGCGTCCGCGACCTGCTCCCACGAGGGCGCGTAGACGACGGTCGGCCGAGGCCCCGAAGGACGCGGCTCGGGTGTCGGCGGACGGACGGGGCCGATCTCCTTCACCTTCGCCGCGGGCACGCCGCTGACCGGGTAGGCGTACCGCTCGCGCCCGAGCGCTCCGGCGACCCAGACCTCGTCGTACATGCGCGCGAGGGGGCTGCCCGACTCCGGCTCGTCCGCGTCCCCGTGGCCCACGAGGACGTCGTAGATGCCCGGCACGCGCAGCAGGTGGTTGTTGATGTTCGTGGAGTTCGACGGATAGAGCGCGAGGTCCACGGAGGCGACCATGAACAGCTCGACGTCCTGGCTGCGCGGCGCCCACACGACCGGGACGCCGCACCCGTCGAGGGCGTCGAGGTGGGTGGGCTCGCGCACGACGATCAGGCACGGCCGCTCGAGCGCGAGGAGCGCGGGCACCCAGAGCAGCACCTGCTCGACGGTGCCCCGGCGCCCGGCGTGGTGCAGGACGACCTCGGGAGCCGCCTGCTCGATCGCCGCGCGGACCGCCTCCCGGACGTCGGCGTCGGGCCGGTTCAGCACGAGGTACTGGACGAACCTGCCGGCGAGGAACAGCACGACGACCGCGATCACGATCCACTGCGCGGCGATCGCGGCGCCGTACTTGTCGGTGACCGAGCCGATCGCGTAGCCGAGCGGGATCAGCAGCGTCAGCAGCGTGAACGGCAGGTCGAGCTGCGGCACCGGCGGGGTGGACCGCGGTGCGGGCAGACCCGGCACGTCCAGGTTGCGCCAGCTCACGGGGCCGCCGTTCAGGCGCCAGCGGAGCCGGCGCCCGAACACCAGGGCGACGTCGCGGCCCGCCGCGAGCAGCAGCACGGCGACGATCGCCAGCGCCACGATGCGGCCGGCGTCGGGCAGCAGCCGCGCCGCGAGGAGGGCGGTGAGCACGTCGAGCGACAGCAGGCGGAAGCGCACGCCGAGGCCGGTGTTCAACGCCTCCGGGAGCAGGTAGGGCGCCCGCCGGGACAGCACGAGCTCCATGCCGACCGCCACGACCGCGGCGACGAGGAACAGGATCGGCAGCGGCACCACCGCGGAGACGAGCAGGACGAGGTAGGCGAGGCCGAGGCCCCCGGTGATCCCCGCCCGCAGCACGGGCCGCATCAGGCGCCCGCCATCCGCGCGATGCGCGCGTCCGCCCGCTCGACGAAGCCGTCGATCTCCCGCAGGAACACGACCATCGGGTCGCCCTCCGGCCCGAGCAGGTACTCGGCGAGCGTCTCGCGCTGCGCCCGGCGCGGATCCGCGCCCGCCGCGTCGGCGAGCGCGGTCGGCAGGGTCGACAGGTCGCTGCCGAGCAGCTCGGCGGCGGAGGAGGAGGGGAACATCGCGCGGAACTCCGCATCGGGCACGTCGCGCCGGTTGCTCACCGCGTAGGGCTTGCGGGAGGCGAGGAAGTCGGTGATCACGCTGGAGATGTCGCTGATGAGCAGATCCGCGCGGTTGAACGCCTCGTAGAGCGAGTTCGGCGTGGGCGCCACGACCTCGCTGCCGCCGCCGGCGCGGCGCACCATGTCGTCGATCGCCTCGCGCGCGCGGCCCGCCTCCGGCAGCCGGTGACCGGTCAGCGGATGGGGCTTGAACAGCACGTCGGCGCCTGCGGCGAGGCAGCCGGCGACGATGCGCTCCCCCATGGCGGCCACCGAGGAGTAGTCGGCCTCGTCGAAGAAGCCCTCCCACGTCGGCGCGTAGAGCACGGTGAGCCGCTTGTCCGCCACGACCGCCGCGGGCTCGGCGCGGCGGATGTCCGCGAGCTGCGGCCGGCCGACGGCCCGGAGCACGCCGAGGTCGATGCCCTCGTCGACCGCCGCGTAGCGGTCGATCGCCGCGCGACCGGCGACCCAGATCTCGTCGTACATCCGGTTCAGTGGGCTGAAGCTGCCCACCTTGTCGCTGTCGCCGTGGCCGATGAAGCAGTGCATGGGGCCCGGGATGCGGATCATCTCGTCGTTGCGCACGACGTTCGTCGGGTAGAGCACCACGCGCACGGACGGCGGCGTCACCGCGAGCAGGTGCGCCACGGTGGGCGCGACGACCGTGGGCTTGAGGATCGTCTCGACGCCGTTCAGGTGACCGGCCTCGCGCAGCACGACCAGCACGGGCCGCTCGAGCGCGTTGATGACGCTCGCCCAGACGCCGAGGGCGTAGGTGCCGTCGGCGGGCGACGAGAAGTAGAAGACGACCTCGGGCGCGAGGTCGGCGACCGCCTGCGTCACCGACACGTCGGAGTCGCGGACGCGGTGCCCCTCGTGCGGCCCCCAGGCGCGCCACGCGGTCCACAGCACCGCGAGCGCGACGGCCAGCACCAGCAGGGCGAGCACCCACGGCACGACTCGCACGCCTCCGGCGGCGAGCGCGAAGCCCGCGAGCACCAGCACCTCGGAGGCGGTGAGCAGCCGCAGGCCGTCGATCGGCAGCCGGTCCTGCACCGGGTCCGGCAGCGGACCGGGTCCCTCCTGGACCCCTGCGACGTCGAGGTGGCGCCACGTCATTCCGGCCTGCTCGCGCTGCGTGCGCCGCACGCCGAGCACCGTGTAGGCCGTCAGGGCCAGGTGCACGGCCATCACCGTCACGAGCAGGAAGGCGAGGTTCGTGAACTCCGTCATCGGCGGGGTCGCCGCCACGGCTGCGGCGGCCGACCCGTTGCGCACGAGCGACCGCTCGGGCCGGTCGAGCAGCACGCGCCGGAGGCGCCGGAGACGCGCGGGCCGCTCGCCCCGCAGGACGTCGGCCGCGAGGCTCGGCACCGCGGCGAGCAGCGCGACGGCCCACGAGCCGAGCAGCAGCCCGACGACGGCCCCGAGTACCGCGAGGGCGACGAGCGCCAGGTCGACGACGTCGCTGGAGTCCTGCCCGAAGCGGACCGCGGCGATCGCCGGTCTGCCGCGCCTCACGCCGTGGCGGTCTCGAACCGAGGCGCCAGGCGGTTCTCGACCATGGAGATGGCGGAGCCGATCGCCATGTGCATGTCCAGGTACTGGTAGGTGCCGAGCCGGCCGCCGAAGTACACGTCGGGCTCGTCCTGCATGAACTCGCGGTAGCGCAGCAGGCGGTCGCGGTCCGCCGGGCGGTTCACCGGGTAGTACGGCTCGTCGCCGGTCTCCGCGAACCGCGAGAACTCGCGCATGATCACGGTCGCGTCCGCCGGGCTCTCGCGCTCCGGGTGGAAGTGCTTGAACTCGTGGATGCGCGTGTACGGCACGTCGAGGTCCGAGTAGTTCATGACCGAGGTGCCCTGGAAGTCGCCGACCGGCAGGACCTCGCGCTCGAAGTCGAGCGTGCGCCAGGCGAGGTCGCCGAGGCTCGAGTCGAAGTAGCGGTCGACCGGGCCCGTGTAGACGATCGGCACGTTGCCGACGGTCTTGGCCTTGCCGTACGCCTCCGAGGTGAAGAAGTCCGTGTCGAGCTCGACCGTGATCCGCGGGTGGTCGGCCATGCGCTCGAGCAGCGCCGTGTAGCCGTCGACCGGCAGGCCCTCGTGCGTGTCGTTGAAGTACCGGTTGTCGTAGTTGTACCGGACCGGGAGGCGGGAGATCACGTCGGCGGGCAGCAGCTTCGGGTCCGTCTGCCACTGCTTCGCCGTGTAGTCGCGGATGAACGCCTCGTAGAGCGGCCGCCCGATCAGGCTGATCGCCTTCTCCTCGAGGTTGCGCGGGGCGGCGCCGCCCAGCTCGGCCGCCTGCTCGACGACCAGCGCGCGCGCCTCCTCCGGCCCCAGGGCGCCGCGGAAGAACTGGTTGATGGTGCCGAGGTTGATCGGCAGCGGGAAGACCTCGCCGCGGTGCTTCGCGTACACGCGGTGCACGTAGGAGGTGAAGGCGCTGAAGCGGTTGACGTACGCCCACACCCGCTCGTTCGAGGTGTGGAACAGGTGCGCCCCGTACCGGTGGATCTCGATCCCCGTGTCCGGGTCGCGCTCGCTGTACGCGTTGCCGCCGATGTGGTCGCGCCGGTCGATGACCGTCACGTCCAGCCCGTAGGCGTCCGCCATCCGCTCCGCGACCGTCAGCCCGAAGAATCCCGATCCGACAACCAGAAGGTCCGTCATGCCCACCCGTCTCTCATGCCGCGGCCACTGTAGTCATCGGGGTACAGGACGGCGCCCCCGAACGGGGGTGTCGCGAAAGTCGGCCGATCCGGGCAATCGGCACGACACCCCGGGCGCAGCGCACACCGCACGGCGTGTCGAGCGCTGGGTCCGGATCCGCGGAGGTTCTCCGGATCGGCGCGGTCAGGAGGAGGCGCCGCGCTTGAAGCCGCGCTGCAGCAGGGTCCGGTAGGCGACCTTGCGCAGCCCCTCCGGGACGAGGCGGTAGCCGCCGCGCACGACGACGTTGCGCAGCATCTCGCCCGTGCTGGTGATGCCGGCCCTGCGCATCATGCGCTGCAGGCGCAGCTCCGCCCGCAGCTGCGCGACCCCGCCGCGGCGGCGGTAGGCGCCGGCACCGACGCGGTACTTCACGAGCGGCTCGGGGATGTTCTCGGCCCGGGCCCCGCTCGCGAGCATCCGGGCGAAGAGCCAGTAGTCCTCCATGAGCCCGACCGGGACGTAGCCACCGGCGGCCTGCACGGCCGCCCGCCGGTAGACGACGGTCGGGTGGTTGAAGGGGTCGTGGAAGCGCGCGTAGCGCTTGATGTGCTCGACGCCCGTCGGCGGGGTGCGCACGCCGATGGTGACCGACTCGTCGTCGACGAACTCGTACAGCCCGGCCCCGACGAGGTCGTAGCCCGTGTCGAGCAGGGCGAGCTGCTTGGCGAACCGCTCGGGCAGCGCGACGTCGTCGGCGTCCATGCGCGCGACGACGTCGTGGGCGCAGGCCGCGAGGCCGGCCGTCAACGCGTCCGCGAGTCCGACGTTCTCGGGCAGGGCCAGCACCCGGGCGGGCACCGGCGAGGACGCGACCAGCTCGTCGAGGACCGCCTGCAGCGCCGCGCCCACCGGGCCGTCGCGCACGATCAGCGCCTCCGTCGGGCGCAGCGTCTGCTCGTCGACGGCGGAGCGGAACGCGCGCTCGAGCTGCGCGGGATCGTCCCTCGCGTAGACGGGCAGCAGGAGGGAGAAGGCCGAGGTCACGCCGCCCGCCGGGCGGGTGCCTCCACCTTCACGACCGCCTCCGTGACGGGGCCGAGGTCGCAGAGGACGTCCGCGTTCAGCCGCGGGCGGCTGCCGAAGCCGGCGACGAGCCCGCGGCGCAGCTGCGTGAGGAGGAACCGGCGCTGCCGGGAGGCGCGGAACGTGCGGAACCAGCGCAGCAGCGTGGAGCCCATGTAGACGGTCTTCTCGAACGGGTTGAGCCCGTGGCTGAAGACCATCAGCCAGATCTTGTTGCGGACCTCGAAGAAGAACCGGGGGCCGGGATCGGCATCCGTGTTCGCCCGGGCCTTCGTCTTGTGCACGACGACGCTGGCCGGCACGTACAGGCCGTGGCCGCCGCGGAGCATGCGGGTGGAGAACTCGAAGTCGTCGTTCCAGATGAAGTAGTCCGCGATCGGCAGGCCGGCGGCCTTCACGCGGTCCGCGGAGACGAGCATCGAGACGAAGGAGAGGGAGCGGACGGGCGTGACGCCGCGCTCCGCGGCCTCCCGCAGCTCCTCCTTGCGGGCGAAGGGATTCGCGCGCGGCGTGTTCATCGGGTGGTCGGAGCCGTCGGTCCAGACGACGCGGCTGCCCGCGAGCACCACGTCGGGCCGGTCGACCGCACCGAGCAGCTCGGCGAGCGCGGTGTCCGTGGGGATCGTGTCGTCGTCCATGACCCAGATCCAGTCCGGCTCGTGGCGGGCGATGGCGACCGCCATGCCGGTCGCGAAGCCGCCCGCTCCCCCGGTGTTGCGGGTGAGGCGGATCAGCTCGACCTCGGGCCAGAACTCGCTGGCGACCTCGGCGGAGTCGTCGTCGGAGTGGTTGTCGACCACGACGACGGCCGTGAGGGGCGCGGTCTGGGCGCGCAGCGCGGCCAGCGCCTCCAGCAGCAGCTCGCGCCGGTTGTAGGCGACGACGACGGCGACGACGGAGGGGACGGCCGCGCGCGGCTCGTCGCTCTCAGTGGGGGTCATCACCTGGCCCTCGCATCCGGGTCCTGCATCACCGTGGGGGACGGCTGCACGAGTGTAACCATGCCCTGGAACCCCCGGGCTCGCCGGTATCACGCCGGGCGAGTCCCCACGGACCGTCTCCACGGTCACGACCGGGTCGCCTTCGCGCCGCCGGCCTTCGTCCAGGTGATCCTCCCGTGCTGGAAGTCCTGCACGGTGGCGCCGCCCTTGCCGTAGGCGTTCGAGGTCGGCCAGCCGAGCACGCTCTTCGTGCCGCCCTTCGCGAGGTAGCGGGCGAGGATGTCCCCGAGCACCGCCTTCGTGCCGGCCTTCGAGGAGTAGATCCGGCCGTTCTGGAACACCGCGACCGCGCCGCCGATGCCGCCCTTGTCCTTGCCGCTCGATCGCAGCCATCCGAGCGTGCCGGAGGCGCCGCCTCGAGCGTCGAAGAGCTTCAGCATCGAGCCGGTGTAGAGCGCGTGGGAGCCCGTCTTCGCGTTCCAGAAGACGTCGCCGCCCTGGAAGTGCTGGTACCAGCCGCCGCCGTTCGCGCTCGCGTGCAGCGACGAGCCGGTCGGCCACCCGAGCGTCCCGGTCGGCCCGCCGTGGAAGACGTAGTTCGAGCCCGTCGCGCCCGTCACCGTGCGGACCTTGCCCTGCACGGTGATGGTGCCGCTCTGGAACGTCTGGACGACGCCCTTCCTGCCGTGCGCGGTGATCGTCGACGCGTCGGTCACGGGCCAGCCGAGCGTGCCCCGCTCCGCCTTGCGCGCGATCCACATGGACAGCACGCTGCCCGTGAGCACGGTGCTCTTCGAGCCCGCGACCACGATCCTGCCGCCCTGGAACGACTGCCAGGTCGCGCCGCCCGAGGCGGAGCTCTTCACCGCGTCGGCGGTGGGCCAGCCGAGCGCGCCGCCCTCGTAGCCCGTCGACCCGTACTTCGCGTAGACGGGGGCGAGGACCGCGGCGGTGCCGGCGGAGGACACGTAGATCGTCCCCTTCTGGAACGACTGCGCGGTGCCGCCCTGCACGCCCTTGCGGACGATCAGCGCCTTCCTCGGCCAGCCGAGCGCGCCCGACGGGCCGCCCGTCGCCGTGTACTTCGAGGCGGTCGAGCCGGTGAGGCCGAAGGTGCCGGCGTCGGAGGTGTAGATCGTGCCCTTGGCGAAGCGCTGGTACGAGCCGCCGCCGTTCGCGGAGACCTTGACGGCGTTGCCCGCCGGATCGCCGTAGGCGCTCTTGTTCTTCGACCAGTACGTGTTGATCGCGCCGGTGACGACGTAGTGCGTCGAGCCGAACCAGGTCGTGAAGTACAGGTAGAAGTTGCGGTTGCCGTACGCGGAGCAGGAGTTGCCGATGCCCCAGCCGGCGGACAGCGCCGACGTGTTGGGCACGTAGGGCGTGTAGTAGTACAGGCTCGCGGTCGCCTTGTTCTTGATGGTGACCGTCTTCGCGCCGCACGTCGCGTTCGGGTTGTAGAGGATCCCGGCCGGACGGCCGACGGGGAACCAGCTGTAGCTCGTCCAGCCGGCACCGGTCGTGCCGGGCGGCGTCGTGTAGCGGACGAGCCAGTAGGCGACGCCGTACAGCTGGTTGAACAGGCCGTACTTGTTCGGGTCGCAGGCGGCGGTGTCGGGGCAGCCGAGGCCGGTCGCCTTGCGGTAGATCAGCGAGACGGACTCGCCGGAGTACGGCATGCGCCCGGTGACGAGCGTCTGCTCCTTCTGCAGCATGACGAGGATGACCTGCGGGCTCACGTTGCACGCCTTGCCGACGGCGGCGATGACCTGGGCGGCGGTCGCGCTCGCCTGCGCGGGCATCGCCTTGCACATCAGGTTCGCCGTCATCCGCGGCATGTCGACCTGCACCGACTTGAGGCAGGTGGCGCCCGAGGCGCACGACGGCTGCTTCGCGTTCAGGAAGGACTGGATCTGCGCCGCGGTCATCGTGGCGCCGTTGAACATGACGGCGTCATCGATGATGTTCGCGGGGTCGAAGCCGTCGAGCACGGACGCGGCCTGCGCGGCCTTCGCCGACTGCTCGTTCACGGCGGCGATGCCGACGCCCGCGACGACCAGGCCGACGCCGACCACGACGGCGATCGCCCGGCGGATCCGGGTGCGGGTCCTCCTCGTGGCGCTCATCCGGCCTGCGCCGAACGGATCTTGGACGTGCCGACGGCCTTCGCGGAGGAGTAGCGGACCTGGACCTGCCAGGTGCCCGCGGCGAGGTCCTTCACCGCGACGGCCTCGCAGCCGGTGTACGAGGCGGCGGCGACGCCGCCGCTCTCCGCCGTGCGGGTCGTGGAGCCGTTCGTGAGCGTCACCGTGCAGGTGCCGCCGCCCTCGACGATGCCGGGCACGATCGCGGACACGTCGAGCGCCGCGGCCGACGCGTCCCAGTCGGCGGTGGTGATGAACGGCACGACGGCGGTGCGGGCGTCCGAGCTCGCGGTCGGCGCGCTGGAGGCGACGGGCGTGACGACGGGGGCCGGGATGTCGGAGGCGACCGTCTCCGTCGGGGTCGGCGCGACCGTCGCCGGCGACGCAGCCGGGCTCGCGGTCGACGTGCCCTCGTCGCCGGGCACGACGCCGGACTGCGAGCAGGACGAGAGCACGGTCGCGGCGGCGACGATCAAGGTCGCCACGCCGACGGCGCGCAGGATTCGGTTCGGTCTGTGTTCCCCCACACCTCGAAGCTACGTAGTCGGCGCGCGGTTGCGGAGGGCCTCGTCGGCGTGTCCTGAGCCCCAGTCCTGGTGGCCCCCGTCGATCCGTGCAATGGTTCCGCCCCGTTCACGTGCCGGACGCCGCCCGGCCCGCGAGCGCGCGCACGCTGGATCGGCGGTGGTCGCGACCGGCGGTGTGCACCCGGTTCGGGGGTCGTCTCCACTAGCGTCCTTCCGTCATGACCTGGAGCGCGGTGGCCCCGCCCGTCGCCGTCGTCCTCGCGGCCGTGCTGCTCCCGGGCCTCGCGCTCGCCGTCGCCGCGCGCCTCCGGGGCGTCGTCGCCCTCGGGCTGGCCGGGCCGCTCGGCTACGCGATCATCGGCATCACCGGGGTGGCCGCGAACGCCGTCGGGGTGCCGTTCGGCTGGCCGCCCATCGCCGTCGTCACCCTCGTGCTCGTCGTGCTGGCGGTCGCCGTGCGCGCGGCGCTGCGTGCAGCCGGCGCCGCTCCTGAGGCGTGGGACTCGTGGCGTCCGGTCGGCTGGCTGCCGGTGCTCGTCGGCGCGGCCGTCGCGACCGCCGCCATCACCGTCGTGGCCTTCGCGCACGTCGCCGGCCCCGACCGGATCACGCAGACCTACGACACCGTCTTCCACCTGAACGCCGCGGCGTCCATCCTCGAGACGGGCGACGCCTCCAGCCTCCACCTGTACCGCCTGACGCATCCGGGCAAGCAGCTCGCGTTCTACCCGGCGGTCTGGCACAGCCTCACCGCGCTGGGCGCGCAGACGACGGGCGTCGACATCGCCGTCGCCGCGAACGCCACGTGGATCGGCACGGCCGGTCCCGTCTTCTCGCTCGGCAGCGCGTTCGCGGCCGCGGTGCTGTTCGGCAAGGCGGGGCTGAGGCGCGACGACGCCCGGCCGATGCAGCGCACGCTCGTCGCCGCGGTCGCGGCGGTGCTCGCCTCGGCGTTCGTGGCCTTCCCGTACCTGCTGCTCGACTTCGGCACGCTCTACCCCAACGGCCTCGCCTACACGATCCTGCCCGCGGGCCTCGGGCTGATCGCGGCCGCGCTACCCTTCCCCGCCACCGCGCACTGGCGACCGGAGGCGGCGCCCGCGCGCTGGCGCACCGGCCTGCTGCTGCTCGGATGGGCTGCCGCGGCCGCGTTCGCGCACCCGCGGTCCGCGGTCGCGCTGCTCGTGCTCGGCGCCCCGCTCGTCGTCGCGTGGTTCGCCGCGCGCATGGTCGCGCTCGCGGCGACGGGTGAGCGGGGACGACGCCGGGCGCGCAGGTCCTGGTTCGCCGTGGTCGCCGGCGCGGTGCTCGTCGTGCTGCTCGCCGTCGTCTTCGTGCTGCACTACTACGACGTGGGCGCCCGCCCGATCTCGGACCACCTCAACGGCGGTCCGGCGCTCGCCCGCGAGACGTTCCCGCAGGCGCTGCTGCAGGGCCTGCTCGCCACCTCGCTCGTCTCCCCCTCCCAGGCCCCGCTGCCGCCCTCCGTGCTGCTCGCCGTCGTCGCCTTCGTGGGCCTGCTCGCCGCGCTGCTGCGGCCCGGCCTGCGCTGGGTCGTCGTGACCTACCTCGGCCTCGTGCTGCTCTACGGCTTCGCGGCCGGCAGCGACAGCGACCTCGCGAAGATCGCGACGGGGCTCTGGGACAAGGACAAGTTCCGGATCGTCGCGATCCTGCCCACGATCGGCGTGCCCCTGGCGGCGTGGACCGTGTGCGCCGGCGTCGCGGAGCTGGCCGGCACGCTCCGCAACCGGGCCGCCCGCCGCAGCGAGCCGCGCCTGCGCACGGTCGTGCTGGCCACCGCGGTCGTCACCGCGATCGTCGCGGGCACCGCGTGGACCGGGCCCGCCCTCGGCGGCGTCAGCTCGGCGATGGGCGAGGTGTTCGCGCTGCCGGCGACGCAGAAGCACGGCGCGCTGCTCGACGCCGATGAGATGGCGCTGCTCGAGCACGTCGGCGACTTCGTGCCGAAGGGCGAGGTCATCGTCGGCAACCCGTGGAACGGCTCGGCCCTGGCCTGGGCGCTCGGCGGCCGTCGGGTGCTGTTCCCGCACCTCGGCGGGTACTGGGACTACGACGGCCGCGTGATCGAGCGCCACCTGGACGACTGGCGCACCGATCGCCGCGTCTGCCCGGCCGTCCGGCGGCAGCACGTGAAGTGGGTCATCACCGAGAAGGGCGTGCTCAAGGGGGACCGCAAGGCGGTCAGCCGCTTCTCCTCCATCGGGCGGGTGGTGACCACGCCGGGCGGCGCGCAGCTGGTGGCGTCGTCGGGCTCGACGAAGCTCTGGCGCCTCACCGCCTGCTGGTAGCCGACGCAGCAGGAGGCGGGAACCATCTGCTCAGGGCAGCGGCGCTGAGACCGGTGGTGCCGCACTCCTGGCCCGCAGCGCCGACGGGACCGCCCCCGCTCGCTCGCCCGCCCGTGCGCGACGCGTACCGCGGCTCGGTCCACGAGCCGCGGAGCGTCACAGCTGCGCCGCAGCGGCGGCGGCGCAGCCATCAATATCTGAAGGCGCTGACCAGCGTGAAGAGGAGCTGGGTGGTCCGGGCCAGGATCAGCCCGGTCAGGTAGAGCACGGCGCACAGCGCCCAGAACCGGTTGACCGTCAGCAGCCATTTCGCGCCGCGGTAGGCCATGGCGGTGATGAGCGGGGTGGCAGCGGCCAGGCCGGGCAGGTTCGGCATGACCAGCGTCGTGGAGCCGGAGAGCCCCCACCAGGCGGAGCAGAAGACGATGAGCAGCCCCGCCGCCCAGAGTTCGGCGGGGAACCGCTGCAGCACCCGCAGCAGCGCGGGGCCGTGCTCGCCCTCGCGGGGCACGACGAAGTAGCGGACGACGCCGGTGCCGGCGGCGAGGAAGAGGAAGGACGCGAGGGTCACGGTCAGCAGCGCGTCGAAGTGCCAGGCCGCGAAGAGGACCCGCATCTGCTCGAGCCACGGGAGGACCGGGTGCGGCTGGAACTCGGCGGTGAACTCGCTCGCGCGTTCGGCCCAGCCGGCGGGGCCGAGGCGCGCGGACCAGAGCAGCTGCATCAGCGCGGCGGGCGCGGCCCAGGCACCCGCGAAGGCGGCGAGCGCGCGAAGGCGCATGGCGGGCTCCCCCGCGGGCCGCGGCGTCAGGGCGAGGGCGATCAGGAAGCCGGGCAGCGCCAGGGCGGCGACCGCGAAGAACCCGCTCGCGAAGCCGGCGAGCACCGCGGCGAGCAGCGGTCTGCGGCTCAGCACGGCGAATCCGGCCGCGAGCAGGGCGGCGGCGATCCAGCCGCCCTCGGCGGTGGGCGGGCCGTAGACCGGGTCGAGCGGGTCGGCGCGCAGGTCGAGCGCGAGCACGGCGAGCATCGCGCCGAAGCCGGCCCAGCGGCCCGCCGCCCGTCGCCCGAGCACGAACAGCGAGGCGAGGAGCAGGCCGTGGAAGGGCAGCACCAGGATCCGCGCGACCTCGACCGGCAGCTGCACGAGGGCGAGGCTCCGCGCCTCCGAGGCCGTGACGGGGGCCAGGGTCAGCACGGCCAGGAAGATCGTGAGGTGCACCGCGAGCAGCACGGACACGGCGGCGATGAAGACCACGTCCATCGGGCCGGAGGGCCGCCGAGGCGCCGCCGGCAGGGCGACGGCACGTGCCCGGGTGACGAGACTCACGTCCGCAGGCTAGCCGCGGCCACCCCGTTCGGGGCGCAGCGCCCGCGGCGATGTCAGCGCAGCGCCTCCTGCACGACCCGGTGGATGCGGGTCCAGTCCGGCTGCGCCGGGTCGTAGTCCGGCTTCACGAACTCGATGTTGTCCGCCTTCTGCGTGCGCGCCTTCACCGCGGCGCCGCCGATCGTGCCGAGCAGGCCCTGCGGCAGGTCGGTGGCGACGGCGTTCGATCCCGCCTTGGCGATCCTGTCGAACCGGGTGAGCAGCGTCAGCGGGTTCATCTGGTGCAGCATCGCCTCCTCCAGCTGGCGCTGGCGGGCCATCCGGTCGTAGTCGCCGCCGGCGGTGCCGTACCGCGACCGGGCGAACCACAGGGCCTTGTTGCCGTCGAGGTGGCGGCGGCCCTTCTCGATCCAGACCTTCACCCCGGTCAGCTTCCCGTTCACGATGTGGCCGCCGACCGGGAGGCGGTCGGGCACCGTCACGGTGACGCCGCCCATCGCGTCGATCAGGTCGTCGAACGACTCCATGTCGATGAGCACGTAGTACTGGATCGGGATGCCGAGCGCGCCCTCGACCGCCTCCCGCGTCGCCTCGATGCCGGCGCTCGAGTGGTCCTTCACGGCGTCCGGGTAGAGCTTCTGCTCCTTCAGCTGCGCCTCGGTGTAGACCGAGTTGAGCTGGCAGACGTCGACGTTGCAGCGGCCGCCCGTGCCGTAGCCGTCCGGGTACAGCTTCTTCATCGGCGACCCGTCCGCGAACGGGATGCGGTTCGTGTCGCGGGGCAGGCCGAAGGTGACCATGTCGCCGGTCAGCGCGTTCAGGCTGACCACCGAGATGCTGTCGGGCCGCAGGCCGGAGCGGCCGGGACCCGCGTCACCCCCGAGCAGCATGATGTTGTAGCGGCCGTCCGCCGGGGCCGCGTACCGGCCGCTGGCGAACACGTGGCCGACGGTCGAGCGGGCGACCCCGGCCGCCCAGGCGCCCCAGCCGGCGCCGCCGACGCCCACGACGAGCGCGAGCGCGAGCGCCCCCGCGAGCACGCCGCGACCGGTGGGGGCGAGGCGGGCGAGCCGGAGCAGGCGGAGGGTGTCGAGCGTGAGCAGCAGCCAGCCGATCGCCCAGGCGGCGAGCAGCAGCTGCACGACCGTGAGCCCCAGCGCGTTGGTCGGCAGGGTCAGCAGCACCTGGGGCAGGAGGAACCAGAGCACCAGCGCGACGAGCAGCGCGGCCCAGCCGAGCAGCCAGAGGCCGAGGGCGAAGCGTCCGAGCCGGCGGCTGCCGGCGAGCGCCTGCGCGCTGCCGGGGATCAGGACGTGCAGTCCGGCGAGCCAGGCCGCCCGCTTCGTCATCAGGCGCCGGTCGGCGGGATCCGGGTCGCGGAGGGGCGCACCACCTTCGGACGGCCTCGACAGCTCCCGCACCCGCACCAGGGCAGGGTAAGCGCGCTCTTGCGTCTTTCCGGAGTTCTGGCGCGGTTCCGCCGCCCAGAACTCCGGAAAGATGCAGGACGTCAGCGGGTGATGCGCTCCTGCAGTGCGGCGTCCTTCACGGCGACCTGCCGCTCCAGGTCCGCGGCGTACTCCGCCAGCGCCGCCGCCAAGCGCGGGTCGCCCGTCGCGAGGATGCGGACCGCGAGCAGCGCGGCGTTGGCCGCGTTGCCGATCGCCACCGTGGCGACGGGCACGCCGGTCGGCATCTGCACGATGGAGAGCAGGGAGTCGAGCCCGTCGAGCGTCTTCAGCACCACGGGCACGCCGATGACCGGGAGGGTCGTCGCGGCGGCGAGCATCCCCGGCAGGTGCGCCGCGCCACCGGCGCCGGCGATCACGACCTGGATCCCGCGGCCGGCGGCCGCCTGCCCCCAGTCGAGCATCGCGCGAGGCGTCCGGTGCGCGGACAGGACCCGGGCCTCGTGGGCCACGTCGAACCGGTCCAGTATTTCCGCGGCGGCCTGCATGGTCGGCCAGTCGGAGTCGCTGCCCATCGCGATGCCGACGATCGGGTTGCCCGTGCTGCTCACGCGGCACATCGTATCGACGGGGCGCGCGAGCGCCGGGGCCGCCTCAGGCGAAGAAGGCGGCCGCCGCGCGCGCCTGGAACACGGCCTCGTCCAGGTCCGCGCCCGTGGCCGTGACGTGCCCGATCTTCCGCCCGGGCCGCGGCGCCTTGCCGTACAGGTGGACCTTCGCCGCCGGCTGGTCCGCCATCAGCAGGGGCATGGGGCGGTCGAGGTCGCCGTCGGCGGGGCCGCCGAGCACGTTCACCATCGCACTCCAGGGCGCGATCGCGTCGGTGCTGCCGAGCGGCAGGTCGAGCACCGCGCGCAGGTGCTGCTCGAACTGACTGGTCACCGCGCCGTCGATGGTCCAGTGCCCGGAGTTGTGGGGCCGCATCGCCAGCTCGTTCACGAGCACGCGGTCGTCGGCCGTCTCGAACAGCTCGACCGCGAGCACGCCGGTGACGCCGAGGGCCTGCGCCAGCGAGTGCGCGATCTCCCGCGACACGCGCTCGGTCCGGGCCGTCGCGCGCGGAGCCGGCGCGAACACCTCCCGGCACACGCCCCCGCCCTGCACGGTCTCGACGAGCGGCCACACGGCCACGTCGCCGGAGGGGCGGCGCGCGACGAGCTGCGCGAGCTCACGGCGGAACGCGACGAGCTCCTCCGCGAGCAGCGGGCCGTCGGCGAGCCAGTCGTCCGCCTCGCGGGCCGAGGAGACGACGCGGACGCCGTGCCCGTCGTACCCGCCGCGCGGCGTCTTCACGACCGCGCGGCCGCCGACGCGCTCGAGGAACGCGGCCAGCTCGTCCGCGTCGGCCACGCGGGCCCACTCGGGCTGCGGCACGCCGAGCTGCTGCAGCCGCTCGCGCAGCACGAGCTTGTCCTGCGCGTGCAGCAGCGCCTCCGGGCCGGGCCGCACCGCGACGCCCGCGTCGACGAGGGCGCGCAGCACCGGCTGCGGCACGTGCTCGTGGTCGAAGGTGATGACGTCGACGTCGCGCGCGAAGGCGAGCACGACCTCGGGGTCGCGGTGGTCGCCGATCGCGGTCACCGCGATGCGGGCGGACGAGTCCTGCGACTCCCCCAGCACGGCGATCTCGATCCCGAGCTCGATCGCAGCAGGCACCATCATGCGGGCGAGCTGCCCGCCCCCGATCACCCCGACGCGCACAGCACGCTCCCCTCCGTTGCGATTCGATGCAGGACCTCGTGCGGTCCGCCCAGCCGGGCGCGCCACCGGATCCTCGTGTCGTGACCTATTCTGCGGCGATGCCCGCTCGCCGGGCGACCGGTCGGGAGGAGTCGGAAGCCGCACATGCGCGCCCTCATGGACCACGCCCTCACCCGGCAGCTGACGAAGTTCGCGCTGGTGGGCGGCGTGGGATTCGTCGTCGACACCGCGTCCTTCACGCTGCTGCGGCTCACGCCCGCGTTCCACACGAGCCCCCTGAAGGCCGGCATCATCTCGACGATCGTGGCGATCGCCGCGAACTGGGTCGGCAACCGGTACTGGACCTTCGGCCCGCACCGCAGCACCCGCGGCGCCGCGGAGGCCGTCGAGTTCGCCGCGGTCAGCGTGCTCGGCATGCTCGTCGCCCTGGGCTGCCTGGCGTTCTCGCACTACGTGCTCGACCTGCGCACCCTGCTCGCCGACAACGTCTCGAAGAACGTGGTCGGGCTGGTGCTCGGCTCCGCGATCCGCTTCCTGCTCTACCGGCACTGGGTCTACCACCCCGCGCGTCGCAACCGCGTGGCGGCCCGGGTCCCCGAGACGGTCGACGCGGAGTAGCGCGCCCGGCTCGCCGGAAGGATGCGGCTCGGCCGCCTCGCGGTCGACCGGCTCCCGGCGCCGGGCGCCCGTCGGACCGGGCCGAGCCGTCAGGCGCCGGAGGGGTTCGCCCGGTCGATGAGGTCCGTGATCGCGCGGTGCACCAGGCGCGCCCGGGGCACGTCGCGCAGCACCATGGTGCCCTCGGCGCCCGCGTGGACGATGACGTCGCCGGAGCCGCTGAGCAGCTGCACGGGACGGCGGCGCAGCACCGCGTCGGAGGCGCGGCCGAGCAGGAACTCGGTGCGCTCGCGCACGAGGAAGCCCTGCGTGACGATGAGGCGCCGGTTCGTGATGATCGTCACGCGGTTCAGCCAGAAGATCAGCGGCAGCAGCGAGAGCAGCACGGTCAGGCCGGCGGCCACGATCGGCAGCGCGGTGTTGAGCCACGGCGCGGGGAACCGGTTCCACCAGAAGCCGACGCCGAAGCACAGCACGACGAAGAAGATCGCGGGCCAGACGAGGTGGCGACCCGAGCGGCGGAGCCGCACGATCACCTGCTCCGGCGCCTCCCTGGACGGCGGCAGCGACGTGGGCCGACGCTCCGTGCGCACGCGCGTAGCACCTCCGACCCCGACCGACACGGCCTATTCATACCGCAGGTGCTCGACATCGCCCGTGGCGCACGCCAGCAGGCCGCCGATCGGTCCGCGGTCGACCACGATCCGGCCCTCGACGTCGATGTCGATCGCCTCGCCCGTCACCGCCTCGTCGGCCCGCAGGACGCGCACGCGGCGGCCGATCGTGTCGCTCACGGCGCGCACCGCGTCGCGCAGCCCGCTGCGGTCCGGGTCGCCGCCGACGGTCGCGAGGTCGTTGACGCGGGCGAGGAGGCGTTCGAGGTAGGCGGCGACGAGCAGGTCGGGGTCGGTCGGCCCGCCCTCCGCCGCGAGGGAGGTCGCGGTCGGCACCGGCAGCGCCGCCCGGTCCGCCGCGTGGTTCAGACCCGCGCCGATCACGACCCCGGCGCCGTCCGGCAGCGCCTCGGCGAGCACGCCGCAGACCTTCCTGCCGTCGATCAGCACGTCGTTGGGCCACTTCGCCCGGGCTGCGACGCCCAGCCCGTTCAGCGCCTCCGTCATCGCCGCGCCCGCGGCGAGCGAGAGCCAGCCCAGCCGCTGCGTCGGCACGTCCGGCCGCAGCAGCACGGAGATCGCCAGCGAGTCCCCGGCGGCGGCGCTCCAGGAGCGGCCGAGCCGCCCGCGACCGGCGGTCTGGTGGTCCGTGAGGAGCACGGCGGGCGCCGGCCAGGCGGCCGGATCCGCGGTGACGCGACGCACGAGCTCGGTGTTCGTGGACCCGATCTCGTCGAGCACCTCGAGTCGGGCGACGAGGGCGGCGGCGCGCGGCAGTTCCACGACCGCAGGCTACGGGGCGCGACGGGGCCGCCTCCGAGGCCCGCTCGGCGCGCGGCTAGGCTCGCTCCCCGTGACCGATCCCTCCGGGCCTGCGGTGCCGCAGGTGACCACCGCCGAACGCCTCGCGGACCTCAAGGAGCGCTACCACGAGGCCGTGACCGCCAGCGGCCAGGCCGCGATCGAGAAGCAGCACGCGAAGGGCAAGAAGACCGCCCGCGAGCGCATCGAGCAGCTGCTCGACCACGGCACGTTCGTGGAGCTCGACGAGTTCGTGCGCCACCGCACCACCGCGTTCGGCATGGACGCCAAGCGCCCCTACGGCGACGCCGTCGTCACCGGCATCGGCGAGATCCACGGCCGGCAGGTCGCCGTGTACAGCCAGGACTTCACCATCTTCGGCGGCTCCCTCGGCGAGGTCGCCGGCGAGAAGATCCTGAAGGTGATGGCGCACGCGCTGAAGACGGGCGTGCCGATCATCGGCATCCTCGACTCCGGCGGCGCGCGCATCCAGGAGGGCGTCGTCGCGCTCGGCAAGTACGGCGAGATCTTCCGGCAGAACACCGCCGCCTCCGGCGTGATCCCGCAGATCTCGATCGTGATGGGCCCGGCCGCCGGTGGCGCCGTCTACTCCCCCGCGCTCACCGACTTCGTGATCATGGTCGACAAGACCAGCCAGATGTTCGTCACCGGCCCCGACGTGATCAAGACCGTCACCGGCGAGGACGTCGGCATGGAGGAGCTCGGCGGCGCGCTCACCCACAACACCCGGTCCGGCGTCGCGCACTACCTCGCCTCCGACGAGGACGACGCGCTCGATTACGCGCGCACGCTGATCGGGTACCTGCCGGACAACAACCTCGCCGACGCGCCCGTGTACGCCTCCACCGCGGCGCTCGAGATCACGGATGACGACCGGCGCCTGAACACGCTGATCCCGGACAGCCCGAACCAGCCGTACGACGTCCACGACGTCATTGAGACGATCGTCGACGACGCCGAGTTCCTCGAGACCCAGCCGCTGTTCTCGCCGAACATCGTGGTCGGCTTCGGGCGCATCGAGGGCCGCTCGGTCGGCATCGTCGCGAATCAGCCCTCGGCGATGGCCGGCACGCTGAACATCGACGCGGGCGAGAAGGCCTCCCGGTTCGTCCGGTTCTGCGACGCGTTCTCGATCCCGATCCTCACGCTCGTCGACGTGCCCGGCTACCTGCCCGGCACCGACCAGGAGTGGACCGGCGTGATCCGGCGCGGCGCCAAGCTGCTGTACGCCTACGCCGAGGCGACCGTGCCGCTCGTCACGATCATCACCCGCAAGGCCTACGGCGGCGCCTACATCGTCATGGGCTCGAAGCAGCTCGGCGCCGACCTCAACTACGCGTGGCCCACCGCGGAGATCGCCGTCATGGGCGGCCAGGGCGCGGTCAACATCCTGTACCGCGGCGAGATCCGGAAGGCGGAGGCGGCGGGCGAGGACGTCGACGCGGTCCGCACCCGACTCGCGAACGAGTACACCTACAACGTCGCCAGCCCGTTCCTCGCGGCGGAGCGCGGCGAGCTCGACGGGGTCATCGAGCCCGCCAGCACCCGCGTGACCGTCATCAAGGCGCTGCGCGCGCTGCGGGGCAAGCGGGCGTCGCTGCCGCCCAAGAAGCACGGGAACATCCCGCTGTGACCGACGACCCGATCCGCGTCGTCGCCGGCAGCCCGACGGACGAGGAGACGGCGGCGATCGCCGCCCTCTTCAGCGGCCTGCTGCTCGAGCGCGACGTGTCGATGCTGGCCCTGCCCGCGGACCCCGCGGGGTCGAACTGGGATCGCACCCGCCGCCCGCTGCGGCAGCCCTGGCCGACGAACCGGGGCTGGCGGGACCGCTGATCCGGGGCGGGTCCGTCCGCCACCCCCGTCCAGGGGCCGCGACGGCACCCCGTGGACCGGTCGTTCGGGATTTGTACCCCGAAAGTCCTCCTTTTCACCGACTGCGCCCAGGCGGCGCGTGATCGAGACTGGTATCACCAAGCGCCACCTACCCAGGTGGTGACTCCGGGCGCACGTCGAGTCGGGTAACTCGACCGTCCGGCAGGAGACGGGACGTTTCGGGTCGTCCCGTCGACTCGGGGGTGCACAGGGGCCGGTCTGGGGAGGCCGGCCCCTCTTCTCCGTTCACTGCACCGTCGCCTCCTGCGGCTCTGCGCGCTGTCGCCGGAAGCTCGGTGAACTGCTCATCCCGTGCGCGCATCGCGCACGAGTGCCTGCGCTGCCGCGGGCTCCACTCGTCCGCAGCCCGCACGCTCGCCGCTCCGCGGGCCCTCCGGTGGCCGCCCTCGGCCCGCAGATGCCTGCCCGTGTGGGCGCGATCAGACGGGGGTCGGGACGGGGGCGCCCTCGGGGCGCAGGAGCTCGAGCCAGAGGTCGACCTCCTCGCCCTCGTCCTCCAGGCCCAGCGCGGCCGCGGTGGCGTCGATCGTGATCGCGACCACCGTCACCGACTTGTCCGACCCCTTCGGCGCCGTGCGGATGATGATGCGGTCCGAGCGCAGGCGGCTGATCGCCTCGGCGACCCGGTTCAGCACCGGCTCCATGAGCGCCGGCTCGATGTCGTCGAGACCGCCGTCGTCAAGGACCTGCACGAACGCGCCGCGTCGCCGGTGGGCGATCACCTGGTCGCGCAGCGCCTCGTTCAGGAGGCGGCGGCCGCGGATCTCGTCGCGGATCGTCTGCTCGAGCACACGGCACTCGTGCCGGTCCTGCTCGTCGATGTCGCCGTCCACCTCGGCGATGTGCCGCAGCATCGGCAGCGCCACACGGCTGGTCTGCGTCAGGCGCACCTGGCGCTCGAAGTGGTGCGCGTCCTGGGCGGCCTGCCACTCCACCGCCTCCCGCTCGGAGCGGGCGAACTGGTGGATGTCGCGCATCGCGTGGGAGAGGGAGCGGACGCCGAAGTAGGCGGCCGCGACCCAGAGGGCGAAGGAGGCGGCGCCCATGTCGACGGCCCCGTCGAAGCCCGCCCAGACCAGGGTCTGCCCGACGACGAGCGCCGTGCCGAGCCACGCGTGCCCCGGACGGCGGCGGACCATGGTGAGCACGAGCAGGCATCCGGCCGCGCCGATGTACCAGTGGACGTCGCCGGCCGAGTCCGGCGCGGGCCCCGCGCCGGCGCAGAGCAGCGCCATCGCGAAGGAGACCCCCGCGTTCGAGCCCGACACGAGCATCGACATCGTCGGCCCGCGGTCGGTGATCGTCAGCAGGAACGACACGACGAACAGCGCGAGCGCGATCACCGTGCGGTCCGGGTGCGGTGCCGACGGCAGCGCGAGCACGCCGTTGGTGAACATGCAGGCGGCGACGCCGACGGCCAGCAGGACGAGCAGCGGGCGAGGGAGCGGGATCACGCGAGCACCGTCTCGTCGTCGTCCACGGCGGCGGGCGCCGCGGTGGTGGCGGACGCGGGCCAGGAGAGCACGAACGTCGTGCCCTGCCCGAGCTCGGTCCGCAGGTCGACGGCGCCGCTCACGCGGCTCATCCGCTCGATGATCGAGACGCGGAGGCCGAGCCGCTCCGAGGCGACCTTCGACGGGTCGAACCCGCGGCCGCGGTCCTCCACGTGCACGCAGACAGCGCCGTCGGCGGTGCCCTCCACGAGTACCGAGCGCGGCACCTCCGGACCACCGGCGTGCTTCACGCTGTTGGTCATCGCCTGCACGGCGGCGGAGGTGATGGCGTCCGCGACGTTCTCGGGCACGAAGTGGTCGCGCACGTCCTTCGTCGCGAACTCGAACCGGTCGGCGACGCCGCCCGCGTCCTCCCGGATGCGGTGCAGCAGCTCGGCGGTCGGGACCTTCGGGCCGACCTGCGACGCGACCGTCGCGCGCGACAGCACCTTCATGGTGTGCACGGCCATGCGCGCGGCGAGGGCCTGCGACTCCGGCGTCTGCGCGCTGGCGGCCGACAGGAAGGTGGTGAGCACGGAGTCGTGCACGAGGGCGTCGGTCCGGACCCGCTCCGACTCGGTCGCCTCGTCGATCTGGGCGTCGGCGTAGCGGGTCAGCGCGGCGCCCTGCGCCGAGTCGACGTCGCGGGCGGCACGCCGGACGGCGGTGACGACGAGCAGCAGCGCCAGGCCGACCTCGACGATGTAGGAGGCGTCGAGCACGGCGGCCGAGGTGGACGCCCCTCCCCCGGCGGGCTCGGTGCGCAGGGCGCCCACCGAGGCGGCGGTGACGACCACGTAGCCGACGGAGAGCTGCCAGCGGGCGGCGACGACGACGAGCGCGCAGGGCACGCCGGCGAGGGCGAACAGCCACGGCGAGACGTCCGCGGCGTAGCGGCCCGGCACCGCGAGCGGCCAGAAGGCCAGCGCGGCGAGGTAGACCAGGCCGACGCCGCTGAAGACGGGCCGGGTCCACTGGTGCAGCAGCGCCGCGAGCGCCGCGAGGGCGACCGCGCCGTAGACGGCGACCGCGAGCATCAGGGCGACCGCGGGGCGGAACCGGTCCCAGTGCTCGACGAGGGCCGGCAGCGTCGTGGCGGCGAACAGCAGGCCGAAGAGGCTCACCATCCCGGCGAGCAGCATCTCGATGCGACGGGAGCCGATGGGCGCCAGTCCCATGCGCGCCGCCATGTCGCGGCCCCGGCTGTCAGTCGTCATGGACGGGGGTGTCGGGATCGAGGCCGGGCAGGATCCCGTCCTCCACCGCGCGACGCAGCAGGTCGACCTTCGTCGGGGCCGGCCGGCCGACCTCGACGTACTTCACGCGGATCCGGTCCAGGTACTCGCGCACCGTCGACGGGGCAATGCCGAGCTGCTCCGCGACCATCCGCAGCGGCAGACCCGACGCGTACAGGTTCAGCACGTCGCGCTCGCGGCGGCCCAGCTGCGCCTTCGCGAACTCGACGTCCGCGTCGATCGCGGTCGCCCACTCCAGGTTGTTCAGGACCTGGCCGGAGGCGACGGTGCGGATCGCGGCCATCACGACCGCGGTCGCGCTGGACTTCGGGATCACGCCCGCGGCGCCCGCCGCCAGCGCCTCCCGGACGCCCGCTGCGCGATCCGCGATCGAGTGGATGAGCACGCCCGCGCCCGTCGCCTGGCACGCCTTCACGTTGTCGGTGATCAAGACGCCGTCGCCCAGCGACAGGTCGAGCACGATCACGTCGACCTCGCGTCCGCCGAGGCGCCCGATCAGCTCCGCGACGTTCGCGCCCTCGTCGACGAACTGGTAGCCCTCGCGCATGCACGCGGCGAGCAGCCCGAGCCGCACGGACTCGTGGTCGTCGACCACCGCCACGCGAACGACGTCGGTGGCGCTGTCGACAGCCTGCGTCATCGTCATGACGGGCTCCTTTCGGGACGGGGACGGCGCGAGTGTACGAGCGGGTGCGGGCGGGCCAGGAGTGCCCACTCCGGGACGGGCGGACCCCAGTTCCGGGGTGCGGCGCGCATCAGCGCACCCCGGCCGGCACGGGCCGGTCGAGCTCGAGCCAGAGGTCCACCTGGTCCTCGCCGTCGTCGAGGCCGAGCGCCGCGGCGACCGGGTCGATCGACATCGCGACCACGGAGAGGGCCTTCGGCGAGTCGCGGGGCGCGGTCCGGATGATGATGCGGTCGGATCGCAGGGAGCGCAGCGCCTCGGCGACCTGCGCGAGCAGCGGCTCCAGCTCGGCGGGGGCGAGGTCGTCCACGCCGCCGTCGTCGTTCACCTGGACCACCGCGCCGCGTCGGCGGTGGGCGATGACCTGGTCGCGGACGTCGTCGGTGAGCAGCCGGCGCCCGCGGATCTCGTCGCGGATCGTCTGCTCGAGCACGCGGCACTCGGCGCGGTCCGCGTCGGTGAGCCCGTCGGTCGCGGTGGCGATCCGCTGCAGCATCCCGGAGGCGAGGCGGGCGGTGGTCACCAGGCGCACCTCCCGCTCCGCGTGGTACGCGTCCTGGGCCGCCTGCCACTCGAGCGCCTCCCGCTCCGCGCCGGAGAACGCGCGGAGGTGCTGCTCCGTCCGCTCGGCGGCGAAGCCCCCGGCCGCCATGACGGCGATGAGCAGGGTCGCGGCGATCACGCCGAAGCCGTTCAGCGCCTCCAGGCCGCCCCACGCGTACGTGTGCAGCACGAGGCCGCCGAGCAGGATCCCCGAGCCGACCGGGCGCCGGCGCCAGAGCAGCACGACGACGAGGCACGCGATGCCGGTGACGTACCAGGCGCCGCTGCTGTAGCTGTCCGCGTCGGGGTCGAGGCCGGAGGAGCCGAGCACCGGCAGCAGGAGGCCCGAGGCGACGATCACGACCGTGGTCGGCAGGGAGGCCCGCCCGGTGCGGGCGATGCAGAGGGCGAACGCGAGCCCGAAGAAGCCGAGGGCGATCAGGCTGCTGAGCGGCGAGCGGCCGGTGGCGATGCCGATGATCGCGAAGACGGAGGTGTACGCGGCGATCGCGACGGCGATGCCGGCGGTGAACCAGCGCGGGACGGCGATCACGCGGACGCCTCCACGGGCTCGGGGCGGGGCGCGGTGCCGGTCACGACGACCGAACCCCAGCTGAGCGTGACGACGGTGCCGCTGCCGCGGCGGGTGGCGATGTCCGCGCGGCCGTCGACGACGCGCATGAGGTCGATCACGGTCCGGTGGAGCACGGCGCGCGGGTCGTCCGGGTCGCCGAGGTCGACGGGCGCGCCGTCGTCCGCGATCACGACGCGGATGCCGTCGGGGCCGAGCTCGCTCATGGTCAGCGAGCGACGCTCGGCGCCGGAGTGCTGCACGCTGCCGGTCATCGAGTGCAGCATCGCCGTGACGATCATCTGCGCCGCCTGCGCGGGCAGCACGAGGTCCGCCAGGTCCGCGACCTCCACGTCCCAGCCGGGCATGATCGGGTCGAAGCGGTCGACCTCGTCGATGAGCACCTTGCCGAAGGGCACTGCGGGTCCGGCGTCCTCGGAGCGGTTGACGTGCGCGAGCACGCGGAGGGCGTTGCTCGCCATTCGGCGGGCGAGCTCCTCCGACTCGGGGTCGCGGGCGGCGGCCGCAGCGAGGAAGGTGGTGAGCACCGAGTCGTGCACGAGGGCGTCGGTGCGCACCCGCTCCGACTCCGTCGCCTCGTCGAGCAGCGAGCGGCCGTAGCCGTCGAGCGCGGCCTGCTGCGCGCTGTCCGCCCGGGCGACGCCCCGGCGCACGGCGGCGATCAGCACGATCAGCACGACGGACACGGCGACGCCGAAGAGCCCGTTCTCGACCGATTCCGCGAGGCCGAGCCCGCCGCGGGCGATCAGCACGCCGGTCACGCCGGCGCTGATGAGCAGCGCACCGACGGTCGGGACGACCAGGCGCTGGAACGACACCGCGAGGTAGGCCGCCTGCACGGGCATGAGGCCGATGAACCACGGCATCGGCGTGGCGGGCACCGGGCCGGAGATCGAGAACGGCCAGACGGCGACGGCCCCGCAGAACAGGATCGCCGCGCCGAGGAACAGGCTGCGGGCGCGGGAGGGGGCGATGCCCGCCACCGAGCCGAGCAGGACCGAACCGGCGACGAGTGCGACGGCGGCGCCGCCGGCCGTGCCGGACATCGTGGGCCAGCCGGCGGCCAGCGCGTCGAGCGTCTGCAGCGCGTAGAGCAGCCCGAACGCGCCGACGATCAGGCCGAGGTACTTCTGGAAGCGGAGGGCGCCGACGCGGACGACGGGTGCCGGTACCGAGTCACTCGTCACTGCCCGCTCCGTCGAGGTCGAGCCCGGGCAGGATGCCGTCCTCCACGGCGCGGCGGAGCAGGTCGACCTTGGTCGGAGCGGGGCGCCCGACCTCGACGTACTTCACGCGGATCCGGTCCAGGTACTCGCGCACCGTCGACGGGGCAATGCCGAGCTGCTCCGCGACCATCCGCAGCGGCAGACCCGACGCGTACAGGTTCAGCACGTCGCGCTCGCGGCGGCCCAGCTGCGCCTTCGCGAAGTCGGTGTCGGCGTCGATCGCCGTGGCCCACTCGAGGTTGTTGAGCACCTGGCCGCTGGCGACGGTGCGGATCGCGGCCATCACGACGGCGGTCGCGCTCGACTTCGGGATCACGCCGGCCGCGCCCGCGGCGAGCGCCTCCCGGATCCCGGCCGCGCGGTCCGCGATGGAGTGGATGAGCACGCCCGCGCCGGTGGCCTGGCACGCCTTCACGTTGTCCGTGATGGAGACGCCGTCCCCGAGGGACAGGTCGAGCACGATCACGTCGACCTCGCGGCCGCCGAGGCGCCCGATCAGCTCCGCGACGTTCGCGCCCTCGTCGACGAACTGGTAGCCCTCGCGCATGCACGCGGCGAGCAGCCCGAGCCGCACGGACTCGTCGTCGTCCACCACCGCCACGCGCACCACGTCGGTGGCGGTGTCAACAGCCTGCGTCATCGCCACGCCGGGGCTCCTCGTCTGCAGCTCGATCGCTCGACAGTACGAGCGGCGCGACGTGCGCGTCCCGTCCCCGATCGGGGCGATGCGGGCCCCACTTCAGGGCGCGGGCACGCCTCAGCCGGCGGGGACGAGGCGGGCGACCGCCTCCAGGTGGTGCGTGTTCGGGAACAGGTCGAACGCCTCGAGCGTCGCGGGGCGCCAGCCGAGGCCCGCGAAGGTGCCGAGGTCGCGGGCGAGCGCGACCGGGTCGCAGGCGACGTACACGATCTGCGCGGGCCGGGAGGCCGAGATGGCGGTCACGACGTCCGCGCCGGCGCCGGAGCGGGGCGGGTCGAGCAGCACGGTCGCCCCCGGGCGCTCGCGGCGGTCGTCGGCGAGGAACGCGTCGACCCGCGCCCGCACGGCGCGGGCGCGGGGCAGGTCGCGGAGGTTCTCGGCCGCGTGCGCGCTCGCCGCCGCGTCCGACTCCACGGTCGTCACCCGCACGTCGCCGTCCCCGGCGAGCGCCGCGGCGAGCAGTCCCACACCGCCGTACAGGTCGAGGTTGTCCGCGTCGGGGTCGAGCAGCGCCGGGTCGGCCGCCGCGCGCACCGCACGGCTCAGCACCTCCGGCGCCGCGGGGTGCACCTGCCAGAAGCCCAGCGCCTCCAGGCGGAACGCCCGCTCCCCCACGTGCTCCACGACCGGCGGCCGTGCATCGCGAGGGCCCGCGGCGAAGGCGTCGCCGCCGGCGGCCACGAGGTCGAGCTCCCTGCCGCGGGCGCGCTCGGGCAGGAGGCGCTCCAGCGCCTCGACCGCGAGCGGCAGGTCCTCGACCGGCACGACCCGCTTCGACCGCGCGGCGTAGGGACCCACCCGGCCGCTGCGGTCGACGTGGAGCCGGACGCGCGTGCGCGAGCGGGTGCCGTCCTCCCGCCCCGGCACCGCGTGCACGTGCGGGTCGAGCGCGGCGATCGCATCCGGGGACAGCCCGCCGATGCGGCCGAGCGCGTCGCGGAGCACCTCCTCCTTCAGCGACCGCTGCCGCGCAGGCGCGATGTGCCCGAACTCGGCGCCGCCGGCACGGTGCTCGGGCGCCCGGTCGACGGCCGCGGCGGCCCAGACGTGCGGCACGCGGTCGGGCGAGGGCTCGAGCACCCGCACGGCGTCCGCGCGCCAGAACCGGTCGTGGCGGTCGTCCGTGATGCGGGCGAGCACCCGCTCCCCCGGCAGCGTGTCCGCGACGAACACGACGCGACCGTCCAGCTCCGCCACGGCGACCCCGCCGTGCGCGATGCGCAGCACCGCCAGCTCGACCTCGCGCGCATCCGCCATGCCTCCAACCCTCCCATCCCGGGCGCGGTCCGAGGCCCGTACGGTGGCTCGTCGTGCGCCTGGTGCTCGCCTCCACGTCCCCCGCCCGTCTCGCGCTGCTGCGCGCCGCGGGCATCGAGCCCGAGACGGTGCCGCCGGGTGTGGACGAGGAGGCGGCGGTCGCGGCCCTCGAGGCGGAGCGGGGCGCGGCGCTCGCGCCGGACGAGCTCGTGCAGCTGCTCGCGCGCCTCAAGGCGGAGGCGGTCGCCGCGATGCTCGGCACGACGGACGCGCTCGTGCTCGGCGGCGACTCGGCCTTCGCGTTCGGCGGCACGACCTACGGCAAGCCGCTCGAGCCGGCCGTCGCGCTCGTCCGCTGGCACGCTCAGCGGGGCGGCACGGGCGTGCTGCACTCCGGGCACCACCTGATCGACCTGCGCTCGGGCGACGGCTTCGGCGAGACCGCGCGCGCCTCCGTGCGGTTCGCCGCGGACCTCGACGACGCTGAGCTCGCGGCCTACGTGGCCTCGGGCGAACCGCTCGCGGTCGCCGGCGCCTTCACGATCGACGGCCTCGCAGGGCCGTTCATCGAGCACGTCGACGGCGACCCGTCGACCGTGGTCGGCCTCTCCCTCAGCACGCTGCGCCGCCTGGTGCGGCGGACCGGCACGGCGTGGACGGACCTCTGGAACCGGCCCGCAGGCGCCTGAGGTTGTGCCGAGCGCATCCCGGACCGGCCGGAGGTTTGTACAGGTCCACCAAAGCCCGGGGGTCGGCTCCGAATACAGTAAGGAATCATGTCTGCACCGGCGCCGCGTCGAATCACCAAGCTGCTGATCGCGAACCGGGGTGAGATCGCCGTCCGGATCATCCGCGCGGCGCGCGACGCCGGCATCGCCTCCGTCGCCGTCTACGCCGATCAGGACCGCGACGCGCGCCACGTGCGGCTCGCGGACGAGGCCTACGCCCTGACCGGCACGACCTCCGCCGAGACCTACCTCGTCATCGAGAAGCTGCTCTCGGTCGCCCGACGCAGCGGCGCGGACGCGGTGCACCCCGGCTACGGCTTCCTCGCCGAGAACAGCGCCTTCGCCCAGGCCGTCATCGACGCCGGGCTCATCTGGATCGGCCCGTCGCCCGACGCGATCGAGGCGCTCGGCGACAAGGTCACCGCCCGCCACGTCGCCGAGTCGGTCGGCGCCCCGCTCGCTCCCGGCACCCTGAACCCGGTGCAGGACGCCTCCGAGGTCCTGGCCTTCGCGGAGCAGGTCGGCCTGCCGATCGCCATCAAGGCCGCCTTCGGCGGCGGCGGCCGCGGCCTGAAGGTCGCGCGCACGATGGAGGAGATCCCCGAGCAGTTCGAGTCGGCGACCCGGGAGGCCGTCGCGGCCTTCGGCCGCGGCGAGTGCTTCGTCGAGAAGTACCTCGACCAGCCCCGGCACGTCGAGACGCAGTGCCTCGCGGACGCGTTCGGCACGGTCGTCGTGGTCTCCACCCGCGACTGCTCCCTGCAGCGCCGCCACCAGAAGCTGGTCGAGGAGGCGCCCGCGCCGTTCCTCACCGACGAGCAGCGCGAGCTGCTCTACCGCTCGTCGAAGGCGATCCTCCAGAAGGTCGGCTACGTCGGCGCCGGCACCTGCGAGTTCCTGATCGGGGCGGACGGCACCGTCTCCTTCCTCGAGGTGAACACGCGGCTCCAGGTCGAGCACCCGGTGTCGGAGGAGGTCACGGGCCTCGACCTCGTGCGCGAGCAGTTCCGCATCGCCGAGGGCGAGGCGATCGGCTTCGACGACCCCGAGCCGCGCGGCCACTCCTTCGAGTTCCGCATCAACGGCGAGGACCCGGGCCGGAACTTCCTCCCCTCGCCCGGACCGGTGCAGTCGTTCCGCGTGCCCGGCGGCCCCGGCGTGCGCGTCGACTCGGGCGTCACGACCGGCGACGTCGTGTCCGGCGCCTTCGACTCGCTGCTCGCGAAGCTGATCGTGACGGGCGCGAACCGCGAGGACGCCCTCGAGCGCTCGCGCCGCGCGCTCGCCGAGTTCGAGGTCGCGGGCCTGCCCACCGTCATCCCGTTCCACCGCGCGGTCGTGCGCGACCCAGCGTTCACGGCGGAGGACGGCCGGTTCGGCGTCTACACGCGCTGGATCGAGACCGAGTTCCAGAACGACATCGAGCCGTGGAGCGGCTCCCTCGGCGACCAGGACCCGACGGGTCCGGCGCCGGCCGACCGCCGGCGCGTCACCCTCGAGGTGAACGGCAAGCGCATCGAGGTGTCGCTGCCCGCGGCCCTCGCGAAGGGCGACGGCGCCGTCGCGGCGGCCGCTCCTCCGCGTCGTCGCTCGGCGGCCGGGCGCGCGAACGTCACCTCGGGCAACGCGGTGAAGGCGCCGATGCAGGCGACGGTCGTCAAGGTCGCGGTGACCGAGGGCCAGCACGTCGTCGCCGGCGACCTCGTCGCCGTGCTCGAGGCGATGAAGATGGAGCAGCCGCTGACGGCCCACCGCGACGGGGTGGTCGCGAACGTGACCGCGACCGCGGGCGCGACCGTCTCCTCCGGCACCGCCCTGCTCGAGATCGTCGACGCCTAGCGCCCTGTTCATCTTCACGGGGATCCGGCGCAGCCGGATCCCCGTGAAGATGCACACGGCTAGGCGACGATGTGCATCGCCCGCGCGGCGTCGGTGATCGCGCCCGACAGGCTCGGGTAGACGCTGAAGGCGCGCGCGAGCTGATCGACCGTCAGACGGTGCTCGACCGCGAGCGCGATCGGCAGGATCAGCTCGCTCGCGCGCGGCGAGGCGATGACGCCGCCGATGACCGTGCCCGACCCGGTGCGCGCGAACAGCTTCACGAAGCCGTCGTGCATGCTCTGGATCTTCGCGCGGGGGTTGGAGGCGAGCGGCAGCTTGTAGACCTCGCCCTGCGCGATGCCGTCCTCGATCTGCTTCTGCGTCCAGCCGACCGTCGCGATCTCCGGCGCCGTGAAGATGTTGCTCGTCACGTTCCGCACCTCGACCGGCACGACCGCGTCGCCCATCGCGTGGAACACGGCGGTGCGCCCCTGATGCGCGGCGACGGAGGCGAGCGGCAGGAACGTCGCGCAGTCGCCGGCCGCGTAGATCCCGGGCCGGGAGGTGCTCGCGACGCGGTTGACGCGGATCAGGCCGCTCGCCGTCAGCTGCACCCCCGCCTCCTCGAGCCCGATCCCGGCGGTGTTCGGCACGGCGCCGACCGCCATCAGGCAGTGGCTGCCGCGCACCTCGGAGCCGTCGGAGAGGGTCACGACGACCGAGTCGCCGTCGCGCTCGACCTTCTCGGCGCGGCTGCGGGACCGCAGGTGCATGCCGCCGCGGACGAAGACCTCCTCGAGCAGCTCCGCGGCGTCGGCGTCCTCGCCGGGCAGCACGCGGTCGCGGCTGGAGATGAGCGTGACCTCGCTGCCGAGCTGCATGTACGCGGAGGCGAACTCGGCGCCCGTGACGCCGGAGCCGACCACGATGATGTGCTCGGGCACCTCGTCGAGCTCGTAGAGCTGCTTCCAGGTGAGGATCCGCTCGCCGTCGGGCATGGCCGTCGGCAGCTTGCGCGGGCTCGCACCGACCGCGACGACCGTGGTGTCCGCCTCGATCTCGTCGAAGTCGTGCGCCGTCCGGCCGTGCCCGGTCGACACGATGACGCGCCCCGGCCCGTCGAGCCGGCCGGTGCCGTCGACGATGCGCACGCCCGACTGCTCGAGGTTCGCGCGCATGTCCACGGACTGCTGGTTCGCGAGCTCCTTCAGCCGCCGGTTCACGGTGCGCAGGTCGACGGCGATCTCGGGCGCGACCTGGCGGCCGTGCTCGTTCGGCACCGAGAAGCGCACGCCGAGGCGGGCGATCCGCTGGATGGCGCCCGTCGCGTTCGCGGTCGCGATCAGCGTCTTCGACGGCACGACGTCGGTGAGCACCGCGGACCCGCCGACGCCGGTGCGCTCGACGAGCGTCACCTCGGCGCCCTGCTGCACGCCCGCCAGCGCGGCCTCGTACCCGCCGGGGCCGCCGCCGAGCACGACGATGCGGTGGTTGCGGTCGAACTCGTAGCTCACGGAACCATTCTGATCGCTGCGGCCCGGCCGCAGCGGCGCTGCGGCGACCTCCGCCGACCCCAGCAGGGGTCGCCCGGTGCGTCCTCGCGCAGGGCACGTGTCCGGAGCCCCTCCATAGGGTGGGTCCGTGCCTGCGCCGACCCTCGATGACCCGTCCACCCCGCCCACCGCGGTCGCCCAGCTCGCGGCGGCGGAGATCGCCCGCCGCACCGGCGTCGAGCGGCACGAGATCGCGCTGACGCTCGGCAGCGGCTGGGGCCGCGCCGCGGAGCGCCTCGGCGAGGTCGTCGCCCGGATCCCCGCGGAGGAGGTGCCGGGCTTCTCCGCCTCCGGCATCCCGGGCCACTCCGGCACGCTCACCTCCATCCGCCTCGAGGGCGGCCTGCACGCGCTCGTCATCGGCGCGCGCACCCACTTCTACGAGGGCCGCGGCGTGCGCCGCGTCGTGCACAGCGTGCGGACGGCCGCGGAGGCGGGCGCGCAGGTCATGGTGCTGACGAACGGCGCGGGCGGCATCGACCCGTCGTGGGAGCCCGGCACGCCGGTCCTGATCTCCGACCACATCAACCTGACGGCGGCGTCGCCGCTCGAGGGCGCGACCTTCATCGACGTCACCGACCTGTACTCGCAGCGGCTGCGCGCCCTCGCCCGCGAGGTGGACCCCTCGCTCGCGGAGGGGGTCTACGTGCAGTTCCGCGGACCCCAGTTCGAGACGCCCGCCGAGGTGCGCATGGCGCGCACGATGGGCGGCCACATCGTCGGCATGTCGACCGCGCTCGAGGCGGTCGCGGCGCGCGAGGCCGGCGTGGAGGTGTTCGGCATCAGCCTGATCACGAACCTCGCGGCGGGGATCTCGGACAGCCCGCTCAGCCACCTCGAGGTGCTGGAGGCGGGCCGGAACGCGGAGGACCGCCTCGCGGACCTGCTGTCCCGCATCGTCGCCCGGATCGCCGGGGACCTCGCGGCGCGATGACGGACCTCGAGGCCGCCGCGCGCGCCTGGCTGGCCGCGGACCCCGACCCGGCGACGCGCGCGGAGACGCAGGCGCTGCTCGACGCGAACGACGAGGCGGGCCTCGCCGTGCGGTTCGGCGGCCGTCTCGTGTTCGGCACCGCCGGCCTCCGCGGGCCGCTCGGCGCGGGCCCCCTGCGGATGAACCGCGTCGTCGTGCAGCAGACGAGCGCCGGGCTGGCCCGCTTCCTGCTCGCCCGCGGCGGCGCGCCGTCCGCGGTCGTCGGCTACGACGGGCGCCACAACTCGAAGGTGTTCGCGGAGGACGCGGCCGCCGTGCTGGCCGGGGCCGGGCTGGCGGTGACGCTGCTCCCCCGCGCACTGCCGACGCCGGTGCTCGCGTTCGCGGTCCGGGACCTCGGCGTCTCCGCGGGCGTGATGATCACCGCCTCCCACAACCCCGCGCCGGACAACGGCTACAAGCTCTACCTCGGTGGGGCGGACGCCGGCTCGCAGCTCGTCGCGCCCGCGGACCAGGAGGTGCTGGCGGCGATCGAGGCCGTCGTCGCCGAGGGCGCCCTCCCGCCGGGCGGCACCGGTGTGACGATCGCCGGCGAGGACCTGCTCGAGCGGTACGTCCGGGCGACCGCGGCCGTCGCCTCCGGCACCGCGCCGGCGGACGTGACCTGGGTCTACACGGCGATGCACGGCGTCGGGCTCGAGACCGTGCAGCGGGTGCTGCCCGCCGCCGGCCTGCCCGCACCCGCCGTGGTGCCGGAGCAGGCGCACCCCGATCCCGACTTCCCGACGGCGCCGTTCCCGAACCCGGAGGAGCCGGGCACGCTCGACCTCGCGTTCGCGCTCGCGGCCGGGACCGGCGCGGAGCTCGTGCTGGCGAACGATCCGGACGCGGACCGGCTCGCGGTCGCGATCCCGGACGGGGACGGCTGGCGGCGGCTGACCGGCAACGAGACGGGCCTGCTGCTGGCGTGGCGCATCGCGTCCCGCTCGTCGGCGGCGGGCGGCGCCCTGGCCTGCTCCATCGTGTCGACCCCGGGACTCGCGCGCATCGCGGACCGCTTCGGGTTCGCGGCGACCGAGACGCTCACGGGCTTCAAGTGGATCTCGCGCGTCCCCGGCCTGCTCTTCGGGTTCGAGGAGGCGCTCGGCTACCTCGTGGACCCCGACGTCGTGCGCGACAAGGACGGCGTCTCGGCGCTCGTCGCCGTGCTGGCCGCCGCGGTCGAGCTGCGCGCCGAGGGCCGAGACCTCGCCGGCCTGCTGGCCGAGATCGAGGAGGCGATCGGGCGGTTCGACTCCGACCAGGTCTCGATCCGCGTCGACGACCTCGCGGAGCTCGGACGGATGGTCGACCGGTTGCGCGAGGCGCCACCGGCGCGGATCGGCGGGCTCGCGGTGGAGTCGGTGGACGACCTGACGGCGGGCGGCGACCTGCCGCCGACGGAGGGGCTGCGCTATCGCCTCGCGGGCGGGGCGCGCGTGATCGTGCGCCCCTCCGGCACCGAGCCCAAGCTCAAGGTGTACCTCGACGTCGTGTCCACCGCGCCGACGGCGGTCGAGCGGCGCGCTGAGACGAACGCGGCGCTCGACGCCCTCGGTGCCGCGGTCGGCCCCCTCCTCGGCGTCTGACGTCGCACGGATCAGGACCGGTTCGCGCCACGCCGCCCCAGCGCGGGCATGATCCGGCGTGTCGCGGATCCGTCCTGAACGGTGCGGCGGTCAGTCGAGCGCGTCTGCGAGCTTCGCCTCGACCTCCGCCTGATCGAGGATGTTCTCGATCACGATGACCTGGGCGTAGGTGCGGCCGATGTCGCCGAGGCGGTCGGAGGTCGCCAAGATGACCTGGGCGTCCTCGCCGAGGTCGTGCACGTGCTCCGCGTCCGTCGCCCGCACGTTCGCCTCGATGCCGAGGCGCTGCAGCGCCCGCTGCGCCGTCACCCGCAGGATCTCGCTGGTGCCGACGCCGGCACCGCACACGGTGAGGATCTCCACCGCCATCGGTGCCTCCTAGTCGATCGCTTCGAAGCCGCTGGTGATCCGGTCGACGAGCGCCTCCCGGTCCTCCAGCGGCAGGAACGCCGACTCGGCGGCGTTCAGCTGGAACGTGAGCAGGTCGTCGAGGTCGTAGTCGAACGCCTCGGTCAGCAGCGCGAGCTCCCGGCTCAGGGTGGTGCCGCTCATCAGCCGGTTGTCGGTGTTCACCGTCACCCGGAACCCGAGCTGGTACAGCAGGTCGAACGGGTGGTCCTCGAGCTCGTCCCCCCATGCCGCGATCGCGCCGGTCTGCAGGTTGGAGGAGGGGGCGAGCTCCAGCGGGATCTGCCGGTCCCGCACCCAGCGCGCGAGGCGCCCGACGGTGACGTACGAGCGGTCGTCGTCCGCCCGCTCCACCACGAGGTCCTCGGCGATGCGCACGCCGTGCCCGAGGCGCAGCGCCCGGCCGTCGAGCAGCGCCGAGCGGATGGAGTCGAGCCCGGCCGCCTCGCCCGCGTGCACGGTGGTGGGGAACTGGTGCTCGGCGAGGTACTCGAACGCGACGCGGTGCCGCGACGGAGGGAAGCCCGCCTCCGCGCCCGCGATGTCGAAGCCGACGACGCCCTGGTCGCGGTGGCGCACCGCCAGCTCGGCGATCTCGAGCCCGCGGTCGGCGTGCATCGCGGTCACGAGCTGGCCGACGCGGATGCTGCGCCCGCCGCGGCGCACCTGCTCGACGCCCTGGTCCAGCCCCCGCTGCACGGCGTCGACCGCGTCGTCGAGGCTCAGGCCGCGCGCGAGGTGCTGCTCCGGCGCCCAGCGCACCTCGCCGTGGAGCACGCCGTCGTCGGCCAGGTCGAGCACGAACTCGCGGGCGATGCGCTCCAGGTTCGGTGCCGTCTGCATCACGGCCGTCGTGACGTCGAACGTCGTCAGGTACTCCACGAGGGAGCCGGAGTCGGCCCGGTCGCGGAACCAGGCGCCGAGCGCCGCGGGATCGCTCGTCTCGAGGTCCACCCCCGCCGCCGGCGCGAGCTCCGCGATCGTCGCGGGCCGCAGCCCGCCGTCGAGGTGGTCGTGCAACGACACCTTGGGCAGGGTCGTCGCGTCGACGTCGCCCCACAGCAGCTCTGCCACGAGCCCAGGCTAACCAGGCTTCCTCGTCTTCACCGGGTCCTGGCGCAGCCAGTACGCCGTGAAGATGGACCCGACGGGTCAGGCGATGCGGGCGGCGATGAGCGGGCGCTCCGGCACCTGGCTGCCGGACGCGGCGATGCGGTGGGCGCCGGCGAGCGCCTCGACCGCTCGCGGGATGCGGTCCGCGTCGTCGGTCAGCAGCGTCGCGAGCGGCTGCCCGGCGCGCACCGGGTCGCCCGGCTTCGCGTGGAGGCGCACGCCCGCGCCGTGCTGCACGGGATCGCCCTGCCGGGCGCGGCCGGCACCGAGGCGCCACGCCGCGACGCCGACCGCGCGCGCGTCCTGCTCCACGAGCACCCCGTCGCGGTCCGCGAGCACCTGGTGCGACTCGCGGGCGACGGGCAGCGGCGCCTCGGGGTCGCCGCCCTGCGCACGGATCATGCGGCGCCAGCGGTCCATCGCGCGGCCGTCGTCCAGCGCCGCCTCGACGTCGGCGTCCGGCCGCCCGGCGAGCGTCAGCATCTCGCGGGCCAGCGCGACCGTCAGCTCGCGCACGTCCGCGGGGCCGCCGCCGGCGAGCACCTCGACGCTCTCCTCCACCTCGATCGCGTTGCCCGCGGTCAGCCCGAGCGGCACCGACATGTCGGTGAGCAGGGCGACCGTCGCGACGCCCGCGTCGCCGCCGAGCTCCACCATCGTGCGAGCCAGCTCCTCCGCCCGCCCTCGCTGCGGCAGGAAGGCGCCGGACCCGAACTTCACGTCGAGCACGAGGGCGGCGGTGCCCTCCGCGATCTTCTTCGACATGATGCTGGAGGCGATCAGCGGGATCGCCTCCACCGTGCCCGTGGTGTCGCGCAGCGCGTAGAGCCGCTTGTCGGCGGGGGCCAGGTCGGCGCCGGCGGCGCAGATCGCCGCGCCGACGTCGGCCAGCTGCGTCCGCAGCGCGTCGGGCGCGAGATCGGCGCGCCAGCCGGGAATCGACTCGAGCTTGTCGAGCGTGCCGCCGGTGTGGCCGAGCCCGCGGCCGGACAGCTGCGGCACGGCGACGTCGAACGCCGCGACGAGCGGCGCGAGCGGGAGCGTGATCTTGTCGCCGACCCCGCCGGTCGAGTGCTTGTCCACGGTCGGCTTCGGGAGGCCGGTGAAGGTCATCCGCTCGCCCGAGTCGATCATCGCGAGCGTCAGGTCGCGGATCTCCCGACGGTCCATGCCGTTCAGCAGGACGGCCATCGCCCAGGCGGACATCTGCTCGTCCGCCACCGCGCCGCGCGTGAAGGCGTCGACGAGCCATCGGATCCGGGCGGTGTCGAGCTCCCGGCCGTCGCGCTTGGCGGCGATCACGTCCACGGCGTCGAACGGTTCGGTCACCGCCCCACGCTACCGAGGGCGGCGGATCAGCCGGTGTACGGCACCACCGGGCCGACGTCCATGAAGGACGGGCCGCGCACGCAGGCGACGGCGGTGGCGTCGCGGACGAGCACGGCCTTCCTCGAGTGCGGCGCGTAGACGCGGTAGCCGTCGCCGCGCTGCACGGAGCAGCCCTCGAGGGGCCCGCCGTCCGTGCCGATGTTCACGACCTTCAACGGCGCGGCGACGCTCAGGCCGATGCCGAGGCGCACCGTCCTCACCCCGGCCTGGTCGCGGGCCGCCGGCTTCCCCAGCTGCGTCCCGTCGCCGTTCCCCACGACTGAGACGCCGGGCGTGCCGCGCAGCGCGCAGGTCGACCCGCCCGTGTTCGTGAAGACCACCTGGTAGTACTCGCTGCCGGCCCCGCCGCCGTCCGGGGCGCGGTCGATCCGGATGCCGAGCGCGTCGTCGGAGCACTGGCCGGCGGGCGCGCCGCCCCCGGTCTCCACGGGCGCGGCGGTCGGCTCCTCCGTCTCCGGCGCGTCGGGGGTCGCCGAGGCCGTCGCCGACGCCGACGCCGTGGGCGAGGCGGGCGGTGCCGACGTCGTCGGCGCGACGGTGACGCTCGGCGACGCCGTCTCCTCCGTCGCCTGCGACCCGCACCCGGTCAGCGCCAGCAGTGCCGCGGCGACGAGCGCCGCACCTGGAAGGACCCGCATGTGCGGCACCGTATCGCCCGCCGTCCGCGGTCCGGCGGGCGCCGCTCCGCGGACGTCGAGGGTGGCCGCGCTAGCCCTTCACGTAGGGCTTGCCGGCCGCAGCGGGACCTCGCGCCTGCCCGACCAGACCGGCCACGGCGAAGATCGTCACCACGTAGGGCAGCATCAGCAGGAAGTCGCTCGGCACGGGGCTGTCGAGGATGCCCAGCACGTTCTGCAGATTGCTCGCGAACCCGAACAGCAGCGCCGCGAGCGTGGCCCGCACCGGGTTCCACTGCCCGAAGATCACGGCGGCGAGCGCGATGAAGCCGGCGCCGCTCGTGACGTTGCGGCTGAACGAGGGCACGGCCGCGAGCGTGAAGTACGCCCCGCCGAGGCCCGCGATCGCCCCCGCGAGCGCGACGTTCCAGAACCGCGTGCCGGACACGTTGATGCCCACGGTGTCCGCGGCCTGCGGGTGCTCGCCGACGGCGCGGAGCCGCAGGCCCCAGCGGGTCTTGAACAGGCCGTAGGTGACCGCCGCCACCCCGATGTACATGAGGTACACGATCAGCGTCTGCTCGAACAGCACCGGTCCGAGGACGGGGATCGCGGACAGCAGCGGGATCGCGATCGGCTCGAACTGCGGCGGCGAGTTCAGCGCGCCGGAGGCGGGCACGAGCACCGCGGAGTACAGGAAGCTCGTGATGCCGAGCACGAGCACGTTGAGCACGACGCCGACGATGACCTGGTCGACGAGGTAGCGGATCGCGAAGGCGGCGAGCACGAACGAGACGAGCACGCCGGCCACGGCAGCGGCGGCGAGGCCCAGGTAGAGGTTCTTCGTGAGCGAGCCGACCACGGCGCCCGTGAAGGCACCGCCGAGCAGCTGGCCCTCGATGGCCACGTTGACGACGCCGACGCGCTCCGAGATGACGCCGCCCAGGGCCCCGAAGATCAGCGGCACGCTCAGGGCGAGCGACCCGGCGAGCAGCCCCGGGAGGGGCAGCGTGTTGCCGCTCGTCGCCCAGGCGAGCAGGCCGACGACGAGCACGAGCGCGAAGGCGATCGGCAGCCACAGCGGCTGCTTCCGGGTCGTGTACCGGAGGCTGAGCGCGGTCATGACCGCTGCGAGCACCACGGCGACGATGCCGGTGACGCGCGTCGGCAGCACGAGCGGCGGCAGCGCGATCACGTCGCCGCTGCTCGACAGGCCGAAGGTCGCGTTGCCGCTGCGGCCCAGGACGACGAACAGCACGAGCGCGACCAGGGTCAGCACCCCGTACGCGATCGGCGCCTTGAGGCTGCGCCGCAGCGCTTTCGCGCCGACGAGCTCGCCGGTGGTGGAGGTCTCGAGCGACGTCATGCGGAGCGCACCTCGTTCTTCGATCGACGTCGGCGGGGACGCCCGGGGGCGGGGAGGCGGAAGATCGTGCGGACCAGCGGCGGGGCGGCGATGAAGAGCACGATCAGCGACTGCACGACGGAGACGATGTTGATGTCGATGCCGTTGGCGGCCTGCATCGTGTAGCCGCCGTTCTGGAAGACGCCGAACAGGATGCCCGCCCAGAACACGCCCCAGGGCCGCGAGCGGCCGAGCAGCGCGACGGTGATCGCGTTGAAGCCGATCGACGCGTCGAAGTCGTTGCCGAACCCGCCGGTCGACTGGCCGAGCACCTGGTAGGCGCCGGCGAGGCCGACGAGCAGGCCGGAGACGACCATCGCGACGATGGTCATCCGGCGCACGTCGATGCCCGCGGTGCGCGCCGCAGCGGGGTTCTCACCGACCGCGCGCAGCTTGAAGCCGAGGCTCGACCGGCTCAGCAGCCAGGAGGACGCGAGCACCGCGACGATCGCGAGCAGGAAGCCGAGGTTGACGGGCAGGCCGAACAGCGACGGGAGCACGGCCGTGGGCAGCTCCGCGGGCGACTTCGGGTTGCTCGAGCCGGGCGCCTGCAGCACGGGCGTGTGCAGCAGGTAGTCGAGCAGGTAGAAGGCGACGTAGTTGAGCATGATCGTGACGATCACCTCGTGCGCGCCCGTGCGCGCCTTGAGCACGCCGACGATGCCGGCCCACAGGGCACCGCCGAGCAGCCCGCCGAGCACCGCGGCGATCAGGTGCAGGCCCGCGGGCAGCGGCAGCGCGAAGCCGATCCAGCCGGCGACCGCGCCGCCGATCAGGATCTGGCCCTGGCCGCCGATGTTGAACAGGCCGGTGCGGAAGCCGACGGCGATGCCGAGCCCCGCGGCGATGAGCGGGGTCGCGAAGCCGAGGCTGCCGAGCAGGGGCCGCAGGGCGGACAGCGGGTCGGAGGCGGTCAGGTCGAGCACCCCGCCCTGGAACAGCGAGCCGTAGGCGCCGCCCACCGCCGAGACGATCGCCGCGATCGTGTCGCCCGGCCGGGAGAAGAAGTAGCCGGAGGCGGCGAGCACCTGCGGGTTCGTCACCGCGATCAGCACCGCGCCGACGACGAGGGAGACGAGCACCGCCAGCACCGACAGCAGCAGGTTCCCGGTCAGCAGCTCCCGGAGGAAGCGCTGCACGCCGGGCTCCTGCGGCACCGCGGCCACCGCTGCGCCGGGGACCTGCCCGGGCTCGAGGCCCTGCCCCTCCGACCCCGTGTCCGCCACCGGGACGGGCGTCTGCTCGCCGGTGCCGCTCACGCCGCCACCGCCGCGGGGGCCTCGCCGGCCATCATCAGGCCGAGCACGTCGCGCGGGGTGTCCGCCGGCACGATGCCCACGATCCGGCCCCGGTACATGACCGCGATGCGGTCGGCGAGGGCGTACACCTCGTCCAGCTCGGTCGAGATCACGATCACGGGGATGCCCGCGTCGCGGGTGGCGAGCACCCGGTCGTAGACGAACTCGATGGCTCCGACGTCGAGCCCGCGGGTCGGCTGCGCGGCGACGAACAGCCGCAGCTCGCGCGACAGCTCGCGCGCGAGCACCACCTTCTGCTGGTTGCCGCCGGACAGGCGGCCCACCGCCGTGTGGATGCCCTGGGCCCGCACGTCGAACTCCTTCAGCTTCTCGGCCGCGAACGCGTGCAGGTCGTCGAGCCGCAGCGCGCCGAAGCGCACGAACGGGCCGCCGTCGGCCCGGTCGAGCATGAGGTTCTCGGCGATCGTGAACTCCGGCACCAGGCCGTCGTGCTGCCGGTCCTCCGGCACGAACCCGGCGCCGGCGTCGAGCACCTGGCGCACGGAACGCCCGGTGAGCGGCTTGCCGTCGAGCGCGATGCGGCCGCTGACGCCGGTCTGCAGGCCGAAGATCGCCTCGGTCAGCTCGGTCTGGCCGTTGCCCTGCACCCCGGCGATCGCCAGCACCTCGCCGGCCCTGACGGTGAACGAGACGCCGTCCACCAGCGTGATGCCGTTCGGGTCGACGACCCGCAGGTCCTCCACGACGAGCGCGTCGTCGCCCAGCCTCGGCGGCGCCTTCTCGACCGCGAGCTCGACCTCGCGGCCGACCATCAGGGAGGCGAGCTCGGCGTTCGTCGCGGTCGGCTCGGCCTCGCCGACGACCTTGCCGAGCCGGATGACGGTGATGCGGTCCGCGACCTCGCGGACCTCCCGCAGCTTGTGCGTGATGAAGACGATGGCGGTGCCGGTCTCCTTGAGCTGGCGCATGATCGCCATCAGCTCGTCGGTCTCCTGCGGCGTGAGCACCGCGGTGGGCTCGTCGAACACGAGCACCTGCGCGCTGCGGGACAGCGCCTTGATGATCTCGACGCGCTGCTGCACGCCGACCGGCAGGTCCTCGATGCGCGCGTCGGGGTCGACGTCGAACCCGAAGCGGTCGGAGATCTCGGTCACCCGCGCGCGGGCGGCGGCCAGGTCGAGGCGCCCGCCGAGGCGGGTGGACTCGTGGCCGAGCATGACGTTCTCGGCGACCGTGAACACGGGCACGAGCATGAAGTGCTGGTGCACCATGCCGATGCCGGCGCGCATGGCGTCGCCCGGGCCGGAGAAGCGCTGGACGGCGTCGTCCAGCAGGATCTCGCCCTCGTCGGCCTGGTACAGGCCGTAGAGCACGTTCATCAGGGTCGACTTGCCCGCACCGTTCTCGCCGAGCAGGCAGTGGATCTCACCGGGCTCCACGACGAGGTCGATCCGGTCGTTCGCGGTGAGCGCGCCGAAGCGCTTCGTGATCCCGCGCAGTTCCAGCTTCACGTGGCGATTCTCCCTGGTCGGGGCCCTCCCCCGCACCGCGAACGGCCCGGTCCCCCGCGGATCGCGGAGGGCCGGGCCGGAGCGGGCGCCGAGGGCGCCGGGACTACTTGAAGGACGCGGGCGAGTCGACCTTGATCGACCCGTCGCTGATGCCCTGCTTGATGGTGTCGAGCTCGGAGGTGAGGCTCGACGGGACCTTCGACGCGAAGTCGTGGAAGGAGGACAGGCCGACGCCGCCGTTCTTCAGGTCGCCGACGTACTGCGCGTTGTCGAACGAGCCGTCCGCGGCCTGCGTGATCGCGGTGTAGGTCACGTTCTGGATGTTCTTCAGGATCGAGACGAGCATCAGGTTCTTGTAGCCCGCGGTGTCCGTCTGGTACAGGTCGGAGTCCACGCCCTCGACGACGGCCGACTTGCCGGACGACTTGATGGCGGCGCCGGCGCCCTGGTAGAGCGGGCCGGCGACCGGGACGATGACGTCCGCGTTCGAGTTGAGGAAGTTCGTGGTGATCGTCTTGGCCTTGTTCTGGTCGAGGAAGCCGCCGACGAACACGCCCTTCTGCGTCGCCTCGTTCCAGCCCAGCACCTTGACGTTCTTCTTCTTCTGCTGGTTGTAGTACTTCACGCCGTCGGCGAAGCCGTCCATGTAGATGGTCACCGGCGGGATCGCGAGGCCGCCGAAGGTGGCGACGACGCCGGTCTTCGAGTACGCCGCAGCGGCGTAGCCGCCGAGGAACGCGGCCTCGGAGGTCTCGAAGACGATCGGCTTGCCGTTGTCGGCCTTGATCGAGTTGTCGTCGATCATCACGAAGTCGGTCTTCGCGTTCGAAGCGGCGGACTTCTTCACGGCGTCGACGAGGTTGAAGCCGGAGGCGACGATCGCGTTGCACTTCTGGGCGACCAGGTTGCTGATGTTCGACGCGTAGTCGTTCGCGGTCGCGGACTGGACCTGCTTGAAGGACGAGCCGATCTTGGTCGCGGCCTGCTTGACGCCGTTCAGACCCGACTCGTTGAACGAGTGGTCGTCGAAGCCGCCCTGGTCGGAGACGATGCAGGGCAGGTACTTGGAGGTCGCCGAGGTGGCCGCGCCGGAGCTGGAGGTGCTGCTCGGCGCCTGGCCGCAGCCGGTGAGCAGGGCGAGGGAGCCGAGCGCCGCCACGGCGCCGAGCCCGATCCGCTTGGTGAGCGATGTCAAAGAAGGACCCTTCGTCAGGTGCTGTGAGACCCGCGGTGCACGGTGGTGGGTCCGCGGGCCGTCGGTCAGGGTAGCCACGCCGCGTTCCGATCGAAGACACGGGTGCGCCGTCCGGGGCGGATGGTTATCGAGTCGAGACCCTCCCTCCGCGCGGGCTCAGCCCTCCGGGTGCTGCTCGGCGAAGGCGACGAGCTGCCGAGGGCCGAAGGCGTCGGGCAGCACCTGATCGATGGTCCGCAGGCCCGAGACCGTGTCGAGCACCATGCCCGGCGCGGCGTGCTCGACGAGCAGCTGGCGGCAGCGGCCGCAGGGCATCAGCACGTTCCCGTCGCCGTCGACGCATGCGAAGGCGGTGAGCAGCCCGCCCCCGGTCATCACGAGCTCGGACACCATCGAGCACTCGGCGCACAGCGTCACGCCGTAGGACGCGTTCTCCACGTTGCAGCCCGACACGACCCGGCCGTCTTCGACGAGGGCGGCGGCGCCGACGGGGAAGCGGGAGTACGGCACGTACGCCTTGCGCATCGCGGCCGTCGCGGCCTCCCGCAGGGCGTCCCAGTCCACATCGCTCATGCGTCTCATCTTTCCGGAGATCCGGCGCAGCCGGTTCTCCGGAAAGATGAGACCGCTACAGGACGTCGGTGCGGCCGGAGAGCTTGAGTGCGTCGACGACGCTCTTCACGCGCTGCGCGTGCTCGCTCGTGGTCACGAGCAGCGCGTCCTTGGTGTCGACGACGACGATGTTCTCGACGCCGATGAGCGTGATCAGCCGGTCGCTGTCCGTGACCACGATGCCGCTGGAGGAGTCGGCGAGCACGCGGGCGCGCTCCCCCAGGATCGCGAGGTCGCTGCCGCGTCCCCCCGACTGCAGCTTGGCGATCGACGCGAAGTCGCCGACGTCGTCCCAGGAGAAGTCGCCCTCGACGACCGCGAGCCGCCCGGCGGCGGCAGCGGGCTCGGCGACCGAGTAGTCGATCGCGATCTTCTCGAGGCCCGGCCAGATCTGGTCGACCAGCACCCCGCGATCGGGTCCGTCCCACCCGGCGGCGAGCTTCCGCAGCCCCTCGACGAGGGCGGGCTTCGTCTTCGCCATCTCCTCGAGCAGCACGGACGCCTTCGCGATGAACATGCCGGCGTTCCACATGTAGCGGCCGGACTCGACGTACTCCCGCGCGGTGTCGAGGTCGGGCTTCTCGACGAAGCGGGTCGCGACGTAGGCGGACGTCGTGCCGGGCAGGTCCAGCTTCTCGCCGCCCTCGATGTAGCCGAAGCCGATCGCGGGCTCGCTCGGGATGATGCCGATCGTGGCGATGTAGCCGGCGTCCGCGACCGCGGTGGCCTCGATCACGGCGCGGCGGAACCGGCGCACGTCGCCGATCACGTGGTCCGCGGCGAACGAGCCGATGATGACGCCGGGCTCCCGGTGCTCCAGGATCGCGGCGGCCAGGCCTATCGCGGCGGACGAGTCCTTGCCCTCGCTCTCGAGCACCACGTTGTGGTCCTGCAGGGTGGGCAGCTGGTCCTCGACGGCGGCCCGGTGCGCGCGGCCGCAGACCACCATGACGCGGTCCTCGCCGTTGATGGGAGCCAGCCGGTCCCAGGTCTCCTTGAGCAGCGTCTGCCCGGAGCCGGTCAGGTCGTGCAGGAACTTCGGTGCGTCCGCCCGGGACAGCGGCCAGAGCCGCGATCCGATGCCGCCGGCGGGGATCACGGCGTAGAACTTCCGCGTGGCCTCCGGCTCGGTGCCGCGTCCCGCCCAGCGCATGGTCCCGTCGCTCATGCCGCAACCATAACGATCGGGCCTTTTCCGCCGGAGACCCCAGTCCGCGCCCCCGTTGCCTCACCGTCCGGCGCGCCCCCTCCGCTGGGCAGGGGCGCCCCCGCGCTGAACGTAGGATCGAGGACGCACGGAACCGATGGGGAAGGGTGCTCACGACGATGGTGACGCTGAAGCCGGAGCGCGCGACGACGCGCATCCCGCTGCCGAAAGCACCTGCGGGGACGGTCTACCGCGGACACGAGGGCATGTGGTCGTGGGTGCTGCACCGCATCACCGGTGTCGCGATCTTCTTCTTCCTGCTCGTGCACGTGCTCGACACGGCGCTGGTGCGCATCTCGCCGCAGACGTACAACGGCGTCATCGCCACGTACAAGAACCCGATCATGGGACTCGGCGAGCTGTTCCTCGTCGCGGCGATCGTCTTCCACGCCTTCAACGGGCTGCGGATCATCCTGATCGACTTCTGGAGCGTCGGCACGAAGCACCAGCGGGCGATGTTCTGGATCGTCATCGCGCTGTGGATCATCACCATGGCGGGCTTCGCGCCCCGCCAGCTGATGGTGATCATCTCGGAGGTGTCGGGCTGATGGCCACCACCTTCGACGCCCCCCGCACCTCCGCCCGCCGCGGCAACGTGGAGAAGTGGGGCTGGATCTACATGCGCGCCTCCGGCGTCGTGCTGGTCGTGCTGATCTTCGGCCACCTCTTCATCAACCTCGTCGCGGGCGAGGGCGTGAAGCAGGTCGACTTCGCCTTCATCGCCGGCAAGTGGGCGAGCCCGTTCTGGCAGGTCTGGGACGGCGCGATGCTGTGGCTCGCGCTCATCCACGGCGGCAACGGCATGCGCACCATCACGAACGACTACGTCTCGAACCCGACGGCGAACCGCCTGCTCAAGGGCGCGATCCTCGTCGCCGTCGCCCTGCTCATCCTGCTCGGAACCCTGGTGATCACGACCTTCGACCCCTGCCCCCCCAACGCCGCTCCGGGCACGCTGCCCAGCTTCTGCTCGGCGCTCACCCGATGAACGCGAGGATCGAGAACCCGACCGGGCCCATCCGCCGCATCGTCGAGCGCGTCACGCACCGCGACCACCCCGAGCAGCCCGACGCCGCGGCGACCGCGACCCCGCGTCGCGCCCCGCGCAAGCGGCCGAGCGAGACGATGGGCTGGACGGACGAGGGCCCGGACGAGCGCGAGATCGACGGCGTCCTCTACCACCGCCACGACGTCGTCATCGTGGGCGCGGGCGGTGCGGGCATGCGCGCCGCCATCGAAGCGGGCCCGAAGGCGAAGACCGCCGTCATCACGAAGCTCTACCCCACCCGCTCCCACACGGGCGCGGCGCAGGGCGGCATGGCCGCCGCGCTCGCGAACGTGGAGGAGGACAGCTGGGAGTGGCACACCTTCGACACGGTGAAGGGCGGCGACTACCTGGTGGACCAGGACGCGGCCGAGATCCTGGCGAAGGAGGCCATCGACGCGGTCATCGACCTCGAGAACATGGGCCTGCCGTTCAACCGCACGCCCGAGGGCAAGATCGACCAGCGCCGCTTCGGCGGGCACACGGCCGAGCACGGCAAGGCGCCGGTGCGCCGCGCCTGCTACGCCGCGGACCGCACGGGCCACATGATCCTGCAGACGCTGTACCAGAACTGCGTCAAGGCGGGCATCGACTTCTACAACGAGTACTACGCCCTCGACCTCGTCATGACCGACGTGGACGAGGGCGGGAAGATCGTCTCCCGCCCCTCCGGCGTCGTCGCCTACGAGCTCGCCACGGGCAGGATCCACGTCTTCCAGGGGAAGTCGATCGTCTTCGCGACCGGCGGCTTCGGGAAGATCTACAAGACGACCTCGAACGCGCACACCCTGACCGGTGACGGCGTCGGCATCATCTGGCGCAAGGGCCTGCCGCTCGAGGACATGGAGTTCTTCCAGTTCCACCCGACGGGGCTCGCGAAGCTCGGCATCCTCCTGACCGAGGGCGCCCGCGGCGAGGGCGCGATCCTGCGCAACGCCTCCGGCGAGCGGTTCATGGAGCGCTACGCACCGACCATCAAGGACCTCGCACCGCGCGACATCGTGTCGCGCTGCATGGTGCAGGAGGTCGCGGAGGGTCGCGGCGCCGGGCCGCTGAAGGACTACGTGCTGCTCGACTGCACGCACCTGGGCGCCGAGGTGCTCGAGACGAAGCTGCCGGACATCACGGAGTTCGCCCGCACCTACCTCGGCGTCGACCCCGTCGTCGAGCCGGTGCCGGTCATGCCGACCGCGCACTACGCGATGGGCGGCATCCCCACGAACGTCAAGGCCGAGGTCCTGTCCGACAACGACACGGTCGTGCCCGGGCTCTACGCCGCCGGCGAGTGCGCGTGCGTCTCGGTGCACGGCTCGAACCGCCTCGGCACCAACTCGCTGCTCGACATCAACGTGTTCGGCAAGCGGGCGGGCAACAACGCCGTGGACTACGCCCGCGAGGCGTCCTTCGTGCCGCTGCCCAAGGACCCGGCGAAGGCGGTGCGCGAGCTCGTCGAGTCGCTGCGCACCTCCACCGGCACGGAGCGGATCGCCGACCTGCGCAAGGAGCTGCAGGACGAGATGGACGCGTCAGCGCAGGTGTTCCGCACGGACGAGTCGCTCGCGGCCGTCACGAAGACGATCCACGGACTGCGCGAGCGGTTCCGGAACGTCGGCATCCAGGACAAGGGCAAGCGGTTCAACACCGACCTGCTCGAGGCGATCGAGCTCGGCTTCCTGCTCGACCTCGCCGAGGTGGTCGTCTTCTCCGCGCGGAACCGCAAGGAGAGTCGCGGCGGCCACATGCGCGACGACTTCCCCAAGCGCGACGACGAGAACTACATGAAGCACACGATGGCGTACCTCACGGGCGACCCGCACTCGTCCGACGCCGCCGACCACATCGAGCTCGACTGGAAGCCCGTGGTGATCACGCGCTACCAGCCGATGGAGCGGAAGTACTGACATGACGATCACCGCGATCAACCCCGCGGGCGTGACCGACGCGGTCATGAACCCGGCGATCAAGCGCAAGCCGGCCGAGGGCTTCACGACGATCACGCTGATCGTCCGGCGCTTCGACCCGGAGGTGGACGAGGAGCCGCGCTGGGTCGACTACGACGTGGACACGCTGCCCACGGACCGCATCCTCGACGCGCTGCACAAGATCAAGTGGGAGCAGGACGGCTCGCTGACCTTCCGCCGCTCGTGCGCCCACGGCGTGTGCGGATCGGACGCGATGCGGATCAACGGCCGCAACCGCCTCGCCTGCAAGACCCTGATCAAGGACCTCGACCCGACGAAGCCGATCTACATCGAGGCGATCAAGGGCCTGCCGCTCGAGAAGGACCTCGTCGTGGACATGGAGCCGTTCTTCGCCTCCTTCCGCGCCGTGCAGCCCTTCCTGCAGTCGCAGTCGGCGCCGCCGGAGGGCCGCGAGAGACTGCAGTCGGCCGCGGACCGCGAGCGGTTCGACGACACCACGAAGTGCATCCTCTGCGCGGCCTGCACGTCCTCGTGCCCCGTGTTCTGGACCGACGGCCAGTACTTCGGGCCCGCCGCGATCGTGAACGCGCACCGCTTCATCTTCGACAGCCGCGACGAGGCCGCCGAGGTGCGCCTCGACATCCTCAACGACAAGGAGGGCGTGTGGCGCTGCCGCACGACCTTCAACTGCTCCGAGGCCTGCCCGCGCGGCATCCAGATCACCAAGGCGATCAGCGAGGTCAAGGCGGCCACCATCCGCCGGCCGGACAAGATCAAGATCGCGTAGGGACCGCCTCCGCACGACGAGCAGCAGCCGCCCGGGCATCGCCCGGGCGGCTGCTCCCCTTTCCGGCGGCGCCGTGTCGCTCGCTCCCCCGACCGGGGGCCGCCCGTAGCGTGGCGGCGCTGTGAGTGGATGGAAGCTGCGCGCCGGGTCGAGGCGGATCCGGGTCGCGATGGCGGCGGGAGCCGTGGCCGCCGCGACGATCGCCGGCGCGCTCGTCGCCGCCCCGCCCGTCGCGGCCGCGCCTGCGGCGACGCCGGGGCCGACCGCCTCCCCCACCGCGACCGCACCCGCGGCTCCCCGTCCCGCCGGCTCCGCCCTCGCGGTCGTCCTCGCGCCGGGAACCGTGCTCACGCTGCCCGCGAAGGACGGCCTGCGCGACACCACGACCGTCCGGATTCTCTCCGGTCGAGGCGGCCGGGTGGACCTCGACGCCGTCCGCGGGAAGAGGACCGTGCACCTGGGCTCGCGGCTCGCGCTGCGGAGCGCGAGGACCGGCTTCAGCCGGTCCGTCCGCGTCGACGTCGCGAAGCTCGCCGCCGGCACCTGGCGGCTGCGGGCGCAGCGGTCCGCCGACCACTCGGTGCGGGCCCGCTCGGCCGCGCTGCCCGTCGGGACCGGCGCGCCGGTGCACGTCGGCGTCCGGCCCGCGGCCCGGACGCTCTACCCGTACGCCGACGGCGTCCTCGACGCGGCGCTCGTCACGGTCACCGCGAAGGACGAGACGAACGCCGTCGTGCCCGTCACGGGCTCGGTCCGCATCGACGCCGGGAAGCAGCACGTCACGCGCACCATGCGCGGCACCGCACCGGTGCAGCTGCCCGTCACCGCCCTGCCGCTCGGGGCCGCGACGGTCACGGTGAAGGTCACCGGCGCGAGCGGCGGCAAGGCCGTGCGGCGCACCGCGCTGACCCTCGCGCCGACCGGCGTCGGCGCGCTGCGGATCGCCCGGTCCTCGACGACGGTGCTGCCGGTCCGCGACGGCCGCCTGGACACGGTGGCGCTCACGACGACCGGCGCCGCGTCCGGCGGCTCGCCCGCGAAGGTCTCCGGCACGCTGACCGTGTCGCGGGGCAGGACGATCGCCGCGGTCTTCCCGGTGCGGAGCGGCACGCAGCACGTCTTCACCTGGAACGGTCGGGTCGGCGGCACCGTGCAGGGCACCACCACCGTCGACGGCGCCGTCGTGCCGGGCACCTACACGGTCACGCTGGCGCTGAAAGGGCCGCAGGGACCCGTGCGGACCAAGACGGCCGCGCTGACGGTCACGAAGGAGCACCTGCCGTACGCCGTGCGCGACCTGTTCGCCGTGGGCGCGGGCAACCAGCAGGGCCTCGCGGTGCGCAACGGCATGTTCTACGTCGGGTACGACACCGGGAACGACACCTCCCGCATCGACCTGTACGACGGCGGCACCCTGATGTCGTCCCTCGGCCCGCTGCCGATCTCGCACGTCGCCGAGCTGGCGTACTCGACCACCACCGACCGGCTCTACGCCGCGACCGGCGGCGCGAAGACGCCGACGAAGATCTTCGTGCTCGACCCGACCGATCCGCAGTGGGGCATGGACGCGCCGACCGACCCGACCGCGGTGATCAAGGGCGTCTACGACTTCTCGGGCACCCTCGGCAACAACGCCATGGTGGCCGTCGACGACGCGAACAAGCGCCTCCTCGTGTTCTCCGGGGCGACCGGCGCCTACAGCGTGAGCTCGGTCACCCTGACCCCGTCGGCGGAGACGGACGAGAACGGGGTCCCGCTCGTCCCCGCCGGCACGATAACGGCGACCGCGCCGGTGTCCATCAGCGGCGTGCCGCAGGGCATGGACCTCGTCGGCCAGCAGCTCTGGATCTACACGAGCACGAAGAAGGTCAACCGGGTCGAGAAGTACGACCTGACGAACAGCGCGCTGTACACCGCGCAGGCGAGCACCTCCGCCGACCTCTACTGGGGCGGCGAGGGCGAGGGCATGGCGACCGTCGCCGCGTCGGACACGAACGACGGCCTGCCGGCCTGGATCTTCGTCGGCGCCCACAGCGCCGTGAAGGGCGGGCCCAACATGCTCGGCCGGCTCGTCCCCGTCACCGACGCCGACTGACCCCCGCATCGTCGCTCACGCGTCGTGCCGCACGGACGGTGTCCGTGCGGCACGAAGCGTGAGCGACGAGGTCAGGCGGTGGCGGCGGCGGCTCGGGCGGCCGCGGCGCTGCCCGCGGTGAGGGCAGCCGCGGCGCGGGCCTGCGCCTGCTCGAGCGTGACGGTGAGCAGCTCGGCGCGCACGTCCGCGAGGGCGGCCGGCGTCATCGAGAGGCTCTTCGCGCCAAGACCGACGAGCACCACGGCGAGCGCCGGGTCCGCCGCGGCCTCGCCGCAGATGCCGACGCTCTTGCCGGCCGCGGCGCCCGCCCTGCCGACCTCCGCGACGAGCTTCAGCACCGCGGGGTGCCACGGGTCCTGGAACGCCGCGACCGTGCCGAGCAGGCGGTCGGCGGCCAGCGTGTACTGCGTCAGGTCGTTCGTGCCGATCGAGACGAAGTCCGCCGACTTCAGGATCTGCGACGCCAGCAGCGCGGCGGAGGGCACCTCGACCATGACGCCGGGGACCTTGATGCCGAGCTCGCGGGCGAGGGCGGTGAAGTACTCCGACTCCTCCGGCTCCGACACCATCGGCGCCATCACCCAGAGTTCCGCCTCCGTCTCGGCGGCCGCCTCGGCGAGGGCGGTCAGCTGCTCGCGGAGGATGTCCTCGTGCGTGCGGAGCACCCGCAGGCCGCGCAGGCCGAGCGCCGGGTTCTCCTCCTCGCTGTCGTTGAGGAAGGACAAGGGCTTGTCCGCGCCGGCGTCGAGCGCGCGCACGACGACCTTCTTGCCGGGGAAGGCCTTCAGCACCGCGGCGTACTGCTCCTTCTGCTGCTGCACGGTCGGCGCCGACTTCGAGTCGAGGAACAGGAACTCGGTGCGGAACAGCCCGACGCCCTCGGCGCCGAGCTCGACGGCCTTCGCCGTGTCCTTCACGCCGCCGATGTTGGCGAGCAGCTGCACCTTCGTGCCGTCGGCGAGCGCACCCGGCGTGATCGGCGCGTTCGCGGCCGCCCGGCGCTCCTCGATCGTGCGCAGCGTCGCCGCCACGGTCTCCTCGTCCGGGTCCACCTCCACGGCGCCCGCGCCGGCGTCGACCACGACGGTCTGGCCGTCGCGGAGGGAGTCGGCGTCGGTCACGCCGACGATCGCGGGGATGGAGCGCGAGCGGGCGAGGATCGCGGTGTGCGAGGTCGGGCCGCCGTCGCGGGTGATGAGCGCGAGCACCTTGTCGAGGTCGAGCAGCGCCGTGTCGGCGGGCGCGAGGTCGCGGGCGACGAGCACGAAGGGCGTCTCCGACTCGGGCACGCCGGGGGCGGGCACGCCGGTGAGGCGGGCGATGACGCGCTGCGCCACGTCGCCGAGGTCGGTCGCGCGCTCGGCCATGTAGCCGCCGAGGCCGACGAGCATCACCTGGAACTCGAGGAACGCCTCGTGCACGGCGCGCTGGCCGGTGCGGCCCTGGCCGATGCGGGCGATGACGTCGTCGACGAGGGTCGGGTCCTCGGCCATCAGCGCCTGCGCGTCGAGCACGTCCTTGGCGGCGCCGCCGGCGCGGGCGCCGCGCTCCGTGAGCTCCGCGGCGACCTGCTGAAGCGCGCTGCGGGTGCGGGCGACCTCGGCGTCGGTGTCGGCGGGCGACTCCGCCTCCGACGGCTCCGGCAGCGGATCGGGCATCCGGCGCACCGGCCCGGTCGCGAGAGCCCTGCCGACGCCGATCCCTGACAGCCGCACGGGGCCTCCTCGTTCCTCTTCGAAGTCGCCGACGGCCGGCCGGCACTGCAGTGTATTGCCGGGGTCGCAGGGGACGACCAGGAGGGGTTCAGGCATCGGCCCGGACGCGGGCGCCCGGCGCGCTCCCATCCCCTGCGCGGGCGCCGCTCGGTACCTTCCCGGCATGGCGCTCCTCAGCCGCGACCAGGGCGTGCGCGACGACGAGGTCGTCGTGACCGCCTCCGGCGCGAAGCCCGACCCCGCGCAGCGGAAGACGGGGATCCCCGCGCTGATCGACCGGGTGCTCGCGCTGCGACCGGTGCGCGTCTTCTTCCACTACACCGGCGACAACGGCCCGCTCATCGCCTCCGGCATGACGTACCAGGCGATCTTCGCCCTGTTCGCCGGCCTGTGGTTCGCGTTCTCCGTCGCCGGGTTCGTCGTCAAGAACGACCCGGCCCTGCAGTCCTCCGTGTTCTCCGCGATCAACCAGCTGATCCCGCGGCTGATCGAGTACGGCGACACGGCGGGCGCGATCCCGGCCAAGACGCTGCTGAACACGTCGGCGCTGAGCTGGAGCGGGGCGATCGCGCTCGTCGGCGTGCTCTTCACGGCCGTCGGCTTCCTCGGCACGCTGCGCACCGCGATCCGGATCATGTTCGACCTGCCGAACCCGGTCGCGAACCCGATCGTGCTGAAACTCAAGGACCTGGGCCTGACCTTCGCGTTCGGCGCCGTCGTGCTGCTCACGGCCGTCATCAGCGTGGTGAGCAACACCGCGCTCGACCTCGTGTTCGGCCTGCTCGGGCTCGGGCACGCCACCGTCCTGCAGCAGCTCGCGACGCGCGCCGTCTCCATCGTCGTGCTCGTGCTGATCGACACGTCGATCCTGATGGGCGCCTTCCGCGTGCTGTCCGGCATCTCGATCCCGATCCGCCGCCTGCTCGTCGGCGCGCTGATCGGCGGCGTCGGCCTCGCGGTCCTGCAGACCGTCGGCACGTCGCTGCTCGGCGGCGCCTCCAGCAACCCGATCATCGGCGCCTTCGCGACCCTCGTCGGGGTGCTGCTCTACTTCAACTTCGTCTGCCAGGTGATCCTGATCTCCGCCTCCTGGGTCGACGTCGGCATGGAGGACGCGGGCATCGACCCGCGCTCGCTCTCCCCCGACGTCGAGGAGCAGGAGCAGGCCGAGCAGCTCGAGGACGCCCGGCGGCTGGTCGCGAAGGCGAACCAGGAGGCGCTCGAGCAGCGGATCCGCGAGTCGAGCGGGCTGCGGCGCTGGCGCCTGGTGCGCGAGCTCGATCGCGAGGTGCGGGCGGAGGCGCAGCGCCGCGAGGAGGTGCCGACCGTCGCCGAGTTCAAGCAGGCGCAGGAGCGGACGGACGACCCCGACCCGGACGCGCAGCAGGTGGAGCAGGCGGAGCGGAAGGCCGAGTAGGCGCGTCCTAGGCTTGACGACCATGGCGCAGCAGACGGTGAGGGTCGCGACCGTCAACGTGAACGGGGTCCGGGCGGCGTTCCGCAAGGGCATGCCCGCGTGGCTCGACGGCCGGGGCGTCGACATCCTGGCGCTGCAGGAGGTGCGCGCCTCCACCGACGACCTCGAGGGCCTGCTCGGCCCCGAGTGGAACGTGCTGCACGACGCCGCCACCGCCAAGGGCCGTGCCGGCGTCGCGATCGCGTCGCGCGGGAAGGCCTCGATCCACCGCGTGACGATCGGCGACGAGGACTTCGACACCGCCGGCCGGTGGCTGGAGGCGGACTACTCGGTCGGCGGCGAGATCCTGACCGTCGTCTCGGCCTACGTGCACTCGGGCGAGGTCGGCAGCCCGAAGCAGGACGAGAAGTTCCGGTTCCTCGACGCGATGGAGGCGCGGCTGCCCGAGCTGGTCCTGCACAACCCGCTCGCCGTCGTCGTCGGCGACCTCAACGTCGCGCACCGCAGCCTCGACATCAAGAACTGGAAGGGCAACCTCAAGAACTCGGGCTTCCTGCCCGAGGAGCGCGCCTACTGGGACCGCTTCGTCGGCGCCGAGGGCGAGCCCGACTACAACGCGGGCGGCGGTCTCGGCTGGGTCGACGTCGGCCGCCGCGCGGCCGGCGAGGTGCAGGGGCCGTACACCTGGTGGTCGTGGCGCGGGCAGACGTTCGCGAACGACGCCGGGTGGCGGATCGACTACCACCTGGCCTCCCCCGCCCTCGCGGAGCGCGTCGACGCGTGCGCTGTGGACCGGGCGGCGACCCGGGACGAGCGATGGTCGGACCACACCCCCGTGGTCGTCGACTACCGCATCGGCGCCTGAGCGCCGCTCCCCCCTTCTTCTTCTTCTCTCACGTCAGGAACTTCCGCATGAGCGCCAAGCCCCGCATCTTCTCCGGCATCCAGCCGTCCGCCGACTCCCTCCACATCGGCAACTACATCGGCGCGATCCAGCAGTGGAAGGGGATGCAGGACGACTTCGACGCGATCTTCTGCATCGTCGACCTGCACGCGATCACCGTGCCGCAGGACCCGAAGGGACTGCGCGAGGCGACCCGCACGCTCGCCGTGCAGTACATCGCCGCGGGCATCGACCCCGAGCGCTCGACGATGTTCGTGCAGTCGCAGGTGCCGGGCCACGCGCAGCTCGCCTGGGTGCTGAACTCCATCACCGGCTTCGGCGAGGCGAGCCGGATGACGCAGTTCAAGGACAAGTCCGCGCGGCAGGGCGCCGACGCGGCGAGCGTCGGCCTGTTCACCTACCCGATCCTGATGGCGGCGGACATCCTGCTGTACGACACGGAGCTGGTGCCGGTCGGCGACGACCAGAAGCAGCACGTGGAGCTCGCCCGCGACCTGGCGCAGCGGTTCAACAGCCGCTTCGGCGACACGTTCGTCGTGCCGAAGCCGCGCATCCAGCAGGAGACCGCCCGGATCTACGACCTGCAGACGCCGACCGGGAAGATGAGCAAGTCCGCGGCGACCGACGCCGGCATCGTGTGGATGCTCGACGAGCCCACCGCCGTGGCGAAGAAGATCCGCTCCGCCGTGACCGACACGGGCCGCGAGGTGCGGTTCGACCGGGGCGAGAAGCCCGGGGTCTCGAACCTGCTCGCGATCCTGTCGGCGATGCGCGGGACGACCATCGAGTCCCTGGAGGCGGAGTACGAGGGCCGCGGCTACGGCGACTTCAAGCGCGATGTCGCCGACGCGGTGGTGGCCGAGTTCGCGCCGATCCGCGAGCGCACGATCGAGCTGCAGGCGGACCCGGCGGAGGTGGACCGGATCCTCGCGCGCAGCGCCGAGCGGGCGAACGAGCTGGCGACGGCGAAGATCGCGACCGTCCACGAGCGGGTCGGCCTCTACCCCTCCCTGTGACTCCTCGTCGTCCAGGAGGAGCCGCTGCTCCTCCTGGACGACGAAACGAGCCGGTGACACGGGTCCGATAGACAGGACGGCATGAGCACGCAGACGGCCGACATCGCGATCATCGGCGGCGGCATCGCGGGGCTGTCCCTCGCCGCCGCGATCGCCGGCCGCGCCTCGGTCGTCGTGATCGAGGCCGAGCCCGAGCTGTTCCACCACACGTCGAGCCGCTCCGCGCAGCAGATGCAGCCGACCTACGGGCCGGCTCCGGTCCGTGCGCTCACCACGGCGTCGATCCCGATGGTGGAGGCGCGCGCCGCGCGCGCCGGCCTGTCGGTCTACGTGCCCCGCCCCCTGCTGTGGCTGCACTACGAGCGGACCCGCGACCGGTTCGACGAGCTGCTCGCGACGGTGCCGGGCCTCACCCCGATCGGCGCGGACGAGGCGGTCCGCATGCTGCCGGCGCTCGACCGCGACCAGCTGGCCGACGCGGCCGTCGACGCCTCCGCCGTCGAGGTCGACGTGCCGACCCTGCTCGAGTGGTACCGCGCCGACGCGGTGGCGAGCGGGACGCGGATCGTGCCGGGCGCCCGGGTCTCCGCCGCGGAGCGGGTGGGCGACGACTGGCGGCTGACGGCCGGCGCCGAGACCGTCGAGGCGCCCGTCGTCGTCGACGCCGCGGGCGCCTGGGTCGACCGCGTCGCCGCGCTCGCCGGTGCGCGCCCCCGGGGGCTCACGCCGAAGCGCCGCACGGTCGCCGTCGCGCCCGCCGCACGGCAGGTGGACCCGAGTTGGCCGATGGCGGCCGACGTCGCCGACCGCTTCTACTTCCGTCCCCGCGGCGAGGCGGTGCTCGCCTCCGCCCTCGAGGACGTCGCGAGCGAGCCGGAGGACGCTCGGCCGTACCCGGAGGTGGTGCGCACCGTGCTCGAGCGGGTGAACGCGGTCACCGACCTCGCGCTCGGCACGCCGATCACGACCTGGACGGGCCTCCGCACCCTCGCGCCGGACGCGAACCCGGTCGTCGGGTACGACGGCGAGGTCCCGGGCTTCTACTGGCTCGCGGGCCAGGGCGGCTACGGCATCCAGACCTCCGCCGCGCTCGCGCAGGTGGTCGCGGCCGACCTGCTCGGCGTCGACCACGATCTGGCGGGCCTCGACGGCGTGCTGGCGCAGCTGACGCCCGACCGGTTCTGACCGGAAGCGAGCGCGCGGCCGGCCCGCCACGAACCCCTGCCGTGCAGGACGCGTCGGAGGAGGAGCGCGCGCTCGGCCTGCGCCGCACGGTCGTCGAGACGCCCGTCGGCCCCGTCGTCGCCCGGGTCGGCCAGCCGCGCGACGGCCGGGTCGTGCTGCTCGTCCACGGGGCCGCGGGCTCGTGGCGGGGCTGGCTGCCGGTGCTGCGCGCCGCGGCGGCGGCAGGGCGCCCGTTGACGGATGCGATCGCGGTCGACCTGCCCGGCTGGGGCGAGAGCCCCGACCCGCTCCGGCCGATGGACGCGGCCGCCGCTGCGGAGGCGGTCGCCGCCGTCGCGGCGAGCGCCGGCGCCGAGCGCTGGACCGTCGTCGGTCACTCCCTGGGCGGCATGGTCGCCCTCGCGCTCGCGGCGCAGCGCCCGGAGGCCACCGAGGCCGTGGTGCTCGTGTCGCCCACGGGCCCCGCGGTCCTCGACACGATCCGGCACCCCCTCCGCGCCGGGCGCCGGCTGCCGTGGTTCGCCGGGATGCTGCTGGCGATGCGCGTGCTCGCCGCGCTGCCGGGCGGCGGCCGCCCGCTCCTCCGCCTCGTGGGGCGCATCGGGCTGCTCGGGCGCCTCGCCGCCCCGCTGCTCGCGGACCGCCGGGGCACCGACCCCGAGGTGCTGCAGGCGTTCGGCGAGGAGGTGCGCCCGGCGGCGTTCGTCCGCGCGACGCGGTCGACCCTGCGGCGCCCGCTGCCGCGCTGGGACGCGATCCGCTGCCCGGTGCGCTCGGTGCGCGGACGGCAGGACGTGTTCGTCGGCGGCCGCGACGCGGCGTGGTTCGCCGCGGTGCTGCCGGACTTCGCCGAGACGCGGGTGGAGGACGCCGGGCACTTCGCGCTCGCGGAGCGGCCGGACGTCGTGCTCGCGGTGCTCGACGCCGTGCCCTGACGGGGCGTGCCCGGCCGTGACCCGGCGTGACGCGGACCATGCAGGCGCATCGACCCGCGGCGCTACACTGCGGGTTGCAACACGTGCTCCGGGGTCGGTGGAAGTCCGAACCGGCGGTCAAAGTCCGCGAACCCGCATCGCCCTCACCGGCGACGCGGGCCGATCCGGTGGAACTCCGGAACCGACAGTCACAGTCTGGATGAGAGAAGCACGAGGGGCGTCCCGCGCGAGCGGTGCGCCCGGCGGCGCTGTTCCGCGACCCCCCGGAGTACCCGGACGAGGGAAGGACCGGCGTGGCCTCCGCAGCGCTCACCACCGACGCGCACGTCGTGCGCGCGATGCGGCGCGCCCTCGAGCTGGCGCGGCTCGGGCCCGCCGGCGGCGCGAACCCGCAGGTCGGCTGCGTGCTGCTCGGCCCCGGCGGCGAGCTGCTCGCCGAGGGCCGGCACCGCGGCGCGGGCAGCGCGCACGCGGAGGCGGACGCCCTGTCGAAGGTGCCGGAGGGCGCCGCGGCGGGTGCGACGGCGGTCGTGACCCTGGAGCCGTGCGACCACACCGGGCGCACCGGCCCGTGCTCCGAGGCGCTGATCGCTGCGGGCGTCGCACGCGTGGTGTTCGCGCAGTCCGACCCCAACCCGCTCGCTGCGGGCGGTGCCGCGCGGCTCCGCGACGCGGGGATCGAGGTGCACGCCGGCGTGCTCGCGGAGGAGGCGGCCGCGCTCAACGAGCGCTGGTCGGCGTCCGTGCGGCTGGGGCGGCCGTGGGTCACGGCGAAGTGGGCCTCGAGCCTCGACGGCCGGATCGCGGCGTCGGACGGCAGCAGCCGCTGGATCACCGGACCGGAGGCGCGGGCGGACGTCCACCGCCGGCGGGCCGAGCACGGCGCGATCGTCGTCGGCAGCGGCACGGTGCGCGCGGACGACCCGGCGCTGACCGCGCGGGACGGGACCGGCGCCCTCCTCCCCCACCAGCCCGTGCCGGTCGTCGTCGGGCACCACCAGCCCGCGGCGGGCGCCGCCGTGCACGCGCACCCCCGACCCCTGCTGTCCGTGCGCGCGCACGACCCGCACGCCACCCTCGTCGCGATCGCGGAGACCGGCGCCCGCAGCGCCTTCCTCGAGGGCGGGCCGACGCTGGTGTCGGCCTGGCTCGCGGCGGGCCTCGTCGACGAGCTGCTCGTCTACCTCGCCCCGACGCTCCTGGGCGGCGACCGGACGGCGACGCTCGACCTCGGCGTGGCGACGATCGCGGATCAGCGGCGCCTGCACGTGCGCGAGGTGCACCGACTCGGCGAGGACCTGCTGGTCGTCGCCCGACCCGCGGAGAGGGACTGATGTTCACCGGGATCATCGAGGAGCGGGGTCGGATCACCCGCTGGGAGCGGACCGCCGACGGCGGCGCGCGGCTGACGATCAACGCGCCCCGCGTCACGGAGGACGCCCGGCACGGCGACTCCATCGCCGTCAGCGGCGTCTGCCTGACCGTCGTCGAGTTCGGCGGCGGCCGCTTCACGGCGGACGTCATGGGCCAGACCCTCGCCGTGAGCGCCATCGGCGACCTGGGCGAGCAGGACGAGGTGAACCTGGAGCGCGCGGCGAAGGTCGGCGACCGCCTCGGCGGCCACATCGTGCAGGGCCACGTCGACGGCGTGAGCACGCTGCTGCAGGTGCGCGACGAGGGGTCGTGGCGCGTGCTGCGGTTCTCGCTGCCCGACGACCTGGCACCGCTGGTCGTCGACAAGGGCTCCATCGCCGTCGCCGGCACGTCGCTGACGGTCTCCACCGTCGGGCGCGACGACGCGGGCCACTGGTTCGAGGTCAGCCTGATCCCGGAGACGCTCACCGCGACGACCCTCGGCGGGCTCGCCGCGGGCGCCCGCGTGAACCTGGAGACGGACGTGCTCGCGCGCCACGTCGCCCGCATGCTGGCCCTCGCGCCGGCGAAGGAAGGGGTGGCGTGATGCCGCTGGCACCGGTGGAGGAGGTCGTCGAGGCGCTCCGAGCAGGGCGCGTCGTGATCGTCGCGGACGACGAGACGCGGGAGAACGAGGGCGACGCGATCGTGTCGGCCGAGCTCGCGACGCCCGAGTCGATCACGTGGATCGTGAACAACTCGTCGGGCTTCATCTGCGCGCCGATGACGAACGCCATCGCGGACCGGCTCGACCTGCCGCTGATGGTCCGCGACAACCAGGACCCGCGGGGCACCGCGTACACCGTGAGCGTCGACTCGGCGGACCGCCTGTCGACCGGCATCAGCGCCGCGGACCGCGCCCGCACGCTGAACGTGCTCGCCGATCCCGATGCGACGCCCGTGCTGCTGAACCGGCCGGGGCACGTGCTGCCGCTGCGCGCGGTGGACGGCGGGGTGCGGGAGCGGGGAGGCCACACCGAGGCCTCCGTCGACCTGATGAAGCTGGCCGGCCTGGTGCCCGTCGCAGCGATCGCGGAGATCGCCTCCCCCGACGGCACGATGACCCGCCTCCCGGGCCTGATCGCGCTCGGCGAGCGCGAGGGCGTGCCGGTCACGACGGTGGCCGCGATCCGCGCGCACCTCGACGCCCACCCGCTCGAGTGCGACGCCGCGGCGATCACCGTGCCGACGCCCGCGGCCCGGGTGCGCTTCGAGGTCGAGACGAACCTCCGCACCGCCCACGGCACGTTCCGGACCCGCGCGTACCGCGACCTGCTGACCGGCGACGAGCACGTCGCCCTCGTCGCGGACGGCGACGCGTCGCGCGCACCGCTCGTGCGCGTGCACTCCGAGTGCCTGACCGGCGAGGCGTTCGGCTCCGCGCAGTGCGAGTGCGGTCCGCAGCTCGACGCGGCGCTGGACCGCGTGCAGGCCGAGGGCGGCGCGGTCGTCTACCTCCGGGGCCAGGAGGGGCGCGGCATCGGCCTGATCGACAAGCTGCGCGCGTACCGGCTGCAGGAGGACGGGCTCGACACGCTCGACGCGAACCTGGCGCTCGGCCTGCCGGTCGACGCCCGCGAGTACGGGGCCGCGGCCGCGATCCTCGCGGACCTCGGCTTCGACGGGGTGCGGCTGCTCACCAACAACCCGGACAAGATCGCGCAGCTCGAGGCGCACGGCGTGCGCGTCGCCGAGCGCGAGCCGCTCGTGGTCGGGGTGGGCGCGGCGAACCAGCGCTACCTCGACACGAAGCGCGAGCGGATGGGCCACCTGATCGATCGACCGCGCGCGGTCGAGGACACGAAGCGGAGAGCCGGATGAGCGGCGAAGGACGACCCGACGAGCAGCGGCTGGACGGCACCGGGCTGACGATCGCCATCGTGCACGGCACGTGGCACACGCGGATCGCCGACGGCCTGCTGGCCGGTGCGCGCCGCACGATCGCCGAGGCCGGCGCCGACGCGGTCGAGTGGCCGGTGCCCGGCAGCTTCGAGCTGCCCGTCGTCGCGAAGGCGGCCCTGCAGGCGGGCGCGGACGCCGTGGTCGCTCTGGGCGTGATCATCCGCGGCGGCACCCCGCACTTCGAGTACGTCTCCAGCGCCGCCACGGACGGGCTGACCCGGGTCGCGCTCGACACCGGCAAGCCGGTCGGGTTCGGGCTGCTCACCCTCGACGACGAGCAGCAGGGCATCGACCGCGCGGGCCTCCCGGGCTCGAAGGAGGACAAGGGCGCGGAGGCGGCGAGCGCCGCCATCTCGACGGCCCTGACCCTCCGGACGATCCGCGCCGCCTGATCGGCGAGGCGCGCCCAGTTGCGCGCTCCGGTCCCAGTTGCGCGCGAGCGCTTGCGCGCAACTGGGACTCGGGCGCGCAACTGCGATGCGCGCGCCTGACGTGGGCGGCTGCGGGCGTCAGGAGGGGTCGGGCTGGGCCCCCATGCGCTCGACGGCGCGGGCCGCGGCCGCCGCGGCGGCGCGCATCGCGGGCTCGCGCTCCTCGCCCGCCGCCAGGGCCGCGGCGAGCGCGCCGCAGAACGTGTCACCCGCACCGGTCGTGTCGACGACCCGCTCGACCCGGTCGGCCGGCACCGCGAGGTCGCCCCACGTCGAGCCGTGCTCACCGCGGGTGATCAGCAGCTCGACCGGGCTCCCGCCCGCGGCGGCGAGCAGGGCCGCCTCCGTCTCGTTCGCGACGACCGGGGCGCCGAGGGCGAGCACGTCCGCCGGCAGGTCCGCGTACGGGGCCGTGTTCAGCACGACGCGCGCGCCCGCCGCCGTCGCCCGCTTGGCGGCCGCCGCCACGACGCCGAGGTCGACCTCCAGCTGCAGCAGCAGCACGTCGCCGGCCGCGAGCCCGTCGAGCGCGGCGAGGTCCTGCTCCCCGACCGCGGCGTTCGCGCCCGGCGACACGATGATCGTGTTCTCGCCGTCGTCCGCCACGGCGATGAAGGCCCGCCCGGTCGGCCCGGGCACCGAGCGGACCGCGCCCGTGTCGATGCCGAACGACTGCAGCCGCTCCCGGTAGTCGCGCCCCTCCGCGTCGTCGCCCACCGCGCCGACCATGCGGACCCGGGCGCCCGCGACCGCCGCCGCGACCGCCTGGTTCGCGCCCTTGCCGCCGAACGCGAGCTCCGGGTCGCCCCCGATCAGCGTCTCCCCCGGCGACGGGTGCCGCGCGACCCGCACGACCACGTCGACGTTCAACGACCCGAGCACCCACACGTCCGCCACGCCTCCATGGTGGCAGGACGGCGCAGGGAGGCGGACGCCCGCGGTGGCCGGGAACGCTGCGGACGGGCTTGACGGATGCGAGGAGAATGCTGTGCATGGAGGGACTCGAGACCGCCACCCTCATCGGCGTCGCGCTGTTCGTCGGCGGCGGCATCGCCTGGCGGACGCGGCTGCCCGCGCCGCTCGTGCTGCTCGCGCTCGGCGTGGTGCTCGGCTACGTGCCCGTGCTCGGCCGGGTCGTGCTACCGCCCGACCTCGTGCTGTTCCTCTTCCTGCCCGCGCTCCTGTACTGGGAGTCGATCAACACCTCGGTGCGGGAGCTGCGCCGCAACCTCCGGGTCGTGCTGATGTCGGCGATCCCGCTCGTCATCGTCACCGCGGCGGCGGTCGCCGGAGTCGGGAGCCTGGCGGCCCTGAGCTGGCCCGTCGCCATCGCGCTCGGGGCGATCGTCGCCCCGACCGACGCGACCGCCGTCGGCCCGGTGACGAGCCGGCTGCCCCGCCGCTTCCGCACGACCCTCCGCGCCGAGAGCCTGATCAACGACGGCACGGCGCTCACGATCTACGCGATCGCCGTCAGCGCTATCACGGATCATCGGGACGTCGACCTCGGCGTGGGATCGCTGCTGTTCCTCGGCGCCTACCTCGGCGGCATCGTCGTGGGGTTCGTCACCTCGCTGCTCGCCCGAGGCGCCCGGCGCCTCGTGCGCGGCCAGGCGCTGCTCGAGAACACCGTCAGTGTGCTCACGCCGCTCGTCGCCTACCTGCTGGCGGAGCAGGTGCACGGCTCAGGTGTCGTCGCGGTCGTCACCTGCGGGCTGATCCTCACCCACTACTCGCCCCGGACGATCTCGGCCCGCACGCGGGCCCAGGCGCGGGGCTTCTGGCAGCTCGCGAGCGGCCTCCTGAACGGCGCCCTGTTCCTGCTCGTCGGGCTGCAGGCGCACCGGATCCTCGACCGGCTCGGCGGCGACCCGTGGCCGGTGCTCGGCCTCGGGCTGCTGGTGTCGCTCGTGGTGATCGTCGTGCGCCTCGCGTGGGTCAACACCACGCCCTACCTGATCCGGGCGCTCGACCGGCGGCCGATCCAGCGGACCCTCCGGGTGCCCGCGCGGCAGCGGCTCGTCTCCGGCTGGGCCGGGTTCCGGGGCGCCGTGTCGCTGGCCGCCGCGCTGGCGCTGCCGCCGGTGCCCGGCTACCCGCGGGACGAGCTCATCGCGATCACGCTCGTGGTCATCGTCGTGACCCTCGTGGTGCAGGGCCTGACCCTGCCGGCCGTCGTCCGCTTCGCGCGCATGCCCGCGGACCCGACCGAGCTGGAGGAGGAGCGGCTCGCGGAGCAGGCGATGAGCGACGCCGGCGCCGGGCGCCTCGACGCCGTCGCCGAGCGCCTCGGCACCCCCGCCGACATCGTGGACCGGGTCCGCCGCCAGTACGAGGAGATGCACGCGCCGCGCCCCGACGGCAGCCCCCGCCCGCCGTGGGGCGACGGCTCGGAGGGCGAGCTGCGGCGCGCGCTCATCGCGAAGAAGCGGGAGGCGGTGATCCGGCTCCGCGACGAGGGCCGCATCGACGACACGATCCTGCGCCGCATGCAGGACCGGCTGGACATCGAGGAGCTGCGGCTCTCCCCGATCGCCGCCGACGACTGACCGCCCTGAGGCGGGAGGCGCGCCCAGCCTGTCGAGGGACTCCCACGAGAGGCTGACCGGATGGTCCAGCGCCAGTTCCCGAAGCCCGTCGACGTGCTCGAGCACCTGCAGTTCAAGAAGCCGCAGCTCGACCGGAAGAAGGCGCGCCTGGAGGCGGCCCTCACGATCGAGGACCTGCGGACGATCGCGAAGCGCCGCACCCCGAAAGCCGCGTTCGACTACACCGACGGATCCGCCGAGGGCGAGATCTCCATCGCCCGCGCCCGGCAGGCGTTCCAGGACGTCGAGTTCCACCCCGAGGTGCTGCGCGACGTCGCGCACGTGGACACCACCGCCACCGTGTTCGGCCAGCCCTCGAAGCTGCCCTTCGGCATCGCCCCGACCGGGTTCACCCGGCTCATGCAGACCGAGGGCGAGACCGCCGGCGCCGGCGCGGCCAACGCCGCCGGGATCCCGTTCACCCTCTCCACCCTCGGCACGACCTCGATCGAGCACGTCGAGGAGGCCAACCCCGGCGGCCGGTCCTGGTTCCAGCTCTACGTGATGCGCCAGCGGGAGATCTCCTACGGGCTCGTCGAGCGCGCCGCGAAGGCCGGCTACGAGACGCTCTTCTTCACCGTCGACACCCCGGTCGCCGGGGCGCGCCTGCGCGACAAGCGCAACGGCTTCTCCATCCCGCCGCAGCTGACGATCCGGACGCTGCTCGACGCCGCGCCCCGACCCTGGTGGTGGATCGACTTCCTCACCACCCCGAAGCTCGAGTTCGCCTCCCTCCAGTCCACCGGCGGCACGGTGGGCGACCTGCTCGACAAGGCGATGGACCCCACGATCTCGTTCGAGGACCTGCAGGTCATCCGCGACCTCTGGCCCGGCAAGCTCGCGATCAAGGGCGTGCAGTCGGTCGAGGACGCGAAGCGCTTCGCCGACTTCGGCGTGGACGGCATCGTGCTGTCCAACCACGGCGGCCGCCAGCTCGACCGCGCCCCGATCCCGTTCCACCTGCTGCCGGAGGTGGTCCGCGAGGTCGGGCGCGACACGGACGTGCTCGTCGACACCGGGATCATGAACGGCGCCGACGTCGTGGCCTCCATCGCCCTCGGCGCGAAGTTCACGCTGATCGGGCGCGCCTACCTCTACGGCCTCATGGCCGGCGGCCGCGCCGGCGTCGACCGCACGATCGCGATCCTCGCCGACCAGGTCGTGCGCACCATGAAGCTGCTCGGCGCCCACTCCCTCGAGGAGCTCGAGCCCCGCCACGTCACCCAGCTCGAGCGCCTCATCCCCCGACCGCGCGCCTGACCGCACCCGCCTCGGAAGGGGGCGGGGCAGGATGGACGGGTGACGGCGCACACGGACGAGCACCCGCTGGGGGCCGTCCCGGTCGCCCACGAGGGAGCAGCACGATGAGACTCGACGCGGACCTCGACCTGCTCGGCGTGCTCGTCGGCCGGCGGCGGCGCCTCTTCGAGGTCGCCGACGTGCTGCGGCGGTACGGCTTCGCCGCGATCGCCGCCCAGCTCGAGAACGCCGGACGGCCCGGCTACGGCATCGTGCAGACGATGGCGGAGCGCCTGATCGACCCGTCGCTCGCCAGCGCCTCGGCCGGGGAGCGCCTGCGCGGCGCGCTCACCGAGCTCGGCACGACGACCATCAAGCTCGGGCAGCTGCTGAGCCTGCGCCCCGACATCGTGGGGCCCGCCATCGCGACGGAGCTCGCGGCCCTCCGCGCCGGGGTGCCGGCCGACGCCCCCGGGCACGCCGAGGCGACGCTGCGGGAGGAGCTCGGCGCGGACGTCGACGAGCTGTTCGCCGCCTTCGACCCGGTCCCCCTCGCCTCCGGCTCGGTCGCCGAGGTGCACCGCGCCACCCTGCACGACGGCACCCCCGTCGTCGTGAAGGTGCTGCACCGCGACGTGCGGCGCCGCGTGCTCGACGACCTCGAGCTGCTCAGCGCCCTCGCGGTGTGGGCGGAGGCGGTCTCGCCGGCTGCGCACCGCCTCCGGTTCGCCGCGATCACCGCCGACTTCGACCGCAGCATGCGCGGCGCGGTCGACCTGCGCCGCGAGCTCGAGAACCTGCAGGTGTTCGGCGACATGTTCGCCGACGACCCGGCCGTGCGGATCCCGAAGGCCTACCCCGAGCGCTCCGCGGCGGGGGTGCTGACGATGGAGGAGATGACCGGCCACGTCCTCGACAGCGCGAACGGCGTGCGCGACGCGGGCTGGGCGCCGGACGAGCTGGCCACCCGCGCCGCGACGATCTACCTGACGATGGTCTTCCGGCACGGGATCTACCACACGGACCCGCACCCCGGGAACTTCCTGCTGAACCCCGGCGTCATCACGATCCTCGACTTCGGCGACGTCGCGCGGATCACGACGTCGAAGCGCGAGCAGCTCGAGGACCTCATCGCGGCGGTCGGCGGCGGCGACCCGCGCGCCACGACCGAGGCGCTGCTGACGATGACGGACGCGCCCGCCAGCCTCCGCAGCGAGGACGTGCAGGACGACGTCGAGTCGATGATCACGGACCACCTCGGCGGCGGGGTCGACGCGATCGACCTCACCGCGGTGTCGCGGGGCCTGGCGGCCGTCGTGAACCGCCACGGACTGTCGCTGCCGTCGGAGATCGCGCTCGTGCTGCGCGTCGTCACCCTGCTGCAGGGCCTCGCGGCGGACATCGGCGCGGACATCGACCTGCAGGCGATCACGCGACCGTTCGCCCTGGACCTCGCACGGCGGCGGCTCGACCCGAAGGAGACGCTGGCCCGCGCGGTCCGCACGGGCAGGGCGTGGGAGCGGCTGCTGGAGACGCTGCCCGCCGACGTCAGCGCCGTGCTGCAGCAGGTCCGCCGCGAGGGCGGCGCGGACCTGCGCATCCGGGACCCCGACGGGATCGCGGACAACGTGGTGGACGGCATCCTCACGGCGGCGCTCGTGCTCGCGGCGGGCGAGCTGGTGTCGCGTGCGGTGCCGCCGAAGCTCGGCTCGCTCTCCGTGCCGGGGCTCGCGGTCGCGGGCACCGCCTGGCTGCGCTACCGGTCCCTCCGCGCCCGCCGGGCGGGTGCGCCGAGCGCCACCGCCCGGCTGCGGCTCGCGGAGCGCGTGATCCGGTCGGCCCGCAGGCCGTCGCAGGGCTGAGGCGCCCGGCCGGCATCGGGTACCGTCGCACCCGCCGCCGGCGGCGGCACCGAGCGGAACGGAGCACGCCCGTGAGCACCACCGGCACCGATGCCAGGCGGCAGCGCCGCACGGTCGACCCCGAGATCGCCCGGTCGTGGCTGCTCGTGAACGGCACGCGGCCCGAGGTGTTCGACGCCGCCCGCGCCTCCCGTGCCGACCAGGTCATCCTCGACATCGAGGACGCGGTCGACCCGGCCAAGAAGGACGGCGCCCGCGCCGACGTCCTCGCCTGGCTGCAGGCCGGCAACCGGGCCTGGGTGCGGATCAACGACCGCTCGACCCCGTTCTGGAACGACGACGTGGCCGAGCTCGCCGGCGTGCCGGGCCTCGAGGGCGTGCTGCTCGCGAAGACGGAGGCGGCGGAGCACGTCACCGAGACCTTCGACCGGCTCGGCGGCGCAGTGCCGGTGCTGGCGCTCATCGAGTCCGCGGTCGGCATCGAGGCCGCCGTGGCGATCGCGGGCGCCCGCGGGGCGTTCCGCCTCGCGTTCGGCAGCGGCGACTACCGCCGCGACACGGGCACCAGCGCGGACGACCTGGCGATGGCGTACCCCCGCTCCCGGCTCGTCGTCGCCAGCCGCGTCGGCAACCTGCCCGGTCCGATCGACGGTCCGACCGTCGGCACGAGCCACGGCGTGCTGCGCGAGCAGTCGCAGACGACGGTCGCGCTCGGCATGACCGGCAAGCTCTGCCTCGACGTCGGGCAGCTGCCCGTGATCAACGAGGTCATCAGCCCGACCCCCTCCGACGTGGCCTGGGCGCGGGACTTCCTGGCCGACTTCGAGGCCCGCGGACGCGTGATCCGCGACGGCAGCGACCTGCCGCGGCTGGGTCGCGCGCAGAAGATCGAGAAGCTCGCGACGGCCTTCGGGGTGGACCCGCTCTGACCGCCGGACTTCCGGATGTGAGCCCGCCGTGTAACATCCGCATAACGGTCGACGGTCGCCCAGCGGACGCGGAGGCCTCGTGCGGGCCCCGTCCGGCGCGGAAACCCTCTTAGACTCCCGCAGTCGAGGACAGATCGGAGCAGGTTCTGGAGCAGCGGACGGATGACGAGCGCGACCGCTCGGTGCTCGGGCGCGCCGTCGGCGTGCTCGACGCCTTCGCGGGCGCCGAGGGTCCCGAGCTGTCGCTGACCGAGCTGGCGGACCGCGCCGAGCTGCCCCTCACGACGACCCACCGGCTCGCCGGGCAGCTGGTCAACGAGCGCCTGCTCGAACGCCTCCCCTCCGGCCGGTTCCGCATCGGGCCGCACGTGCAGGAGCTCGTCTCCCTCGCGCCCCGCGAGGTCGCGCCGCAGGACGTCTCGCACCCGTACCTGCAGGACCTCTCCGACGTCACCGGTCAGCCGGTGCAGCTCGTCGTGCTCGAGGGCACCGACACGGTCGTCGTCGACCGCATCGGCACGGCGGAGCCCGGTCGCGGCCCCGCCCGCCTGCCCGCCCACGCCTCCTGCAGCGGCCTCGTGCTGCTCGCCTCCGCGCCGAAGCCCGTCGCGGACGCCGTGCTCGAGGGGCCGCTCGAGCGGCGCTGGGACGGCACCCCCGGCGCCGTCGCGAAGGTGCGCGCCGCCGTCGAGGTCGCCCGCCGCCAGGGCCACCTGGAGCTGCGCAGCAACCAGGCCGGCACCGTCTCCGTCGCGGCGCCCGTCGTCGTCGGCGAGGAGGTCGTGGCGGCCGTCGCGATCAACAACGCGCCGGGCTCGCCCCGCTCGCTCGCGCCGGTCGTGCTCACGACCGCGCGCAGCATCGCCCGGGCCATGGGCGCACCGCCGACCGGGGCGATCCCGATCATCCGCTGACCGGCGCGCACCGCCGATAGGGTTCCACGGTCCGACCGCGACCGACGGAGTCCCGCATGTCCACGACCGCCGCTGATCCCACCGCTGTGAACACGCGCGGGCGGGTGATCATCGCGAGCCTCGTCGGCACCTCGATCGAGTTCTACGACTTCTACGTCTACGCGACGGCCGCGGTACTCGTGTTCCCGGCGCTGTTCTTCCCCAACGACAGCCCGGCGGCCGCGCAGCTGTCGTCGTTCGTCACCTTCGGACTGGCGTTCCTCGCCCGCCCGGTCGGGTCCGTGCTGTTCGGCCACTTCGGCGACCGCGTCGGCCGCAAGGCGACGCTCGTCGCCTCGCTGCTCGTGATGGGGATCGCCACGTTCCTGATCGGCGCGCTGCCGACCTTCGGCTCGATCGGCATCGCGGCGCCCGTGCTGCTCGCGGTGCTGCGCTTCACGCAGGGCATCGGCCTCGGCGGCGAGTGGAGCGGCGCCGCCCTGCTCGCGACCGAGAACGCGCCCCGCGGCCGCCGGGCGATCTACGGCACCTTCCCGCAGCTGGGTGCGCCGATCGGCTTCATCCTCGCGAACGCGCTGTTCCTGGTGCTCTCGCTGACCATCGACGACGCCGCGTTCTCCGCCTGGGGCTGGCGCGTGCCGTTCCTGCTGTCCGCGCTGCTCGTGATCGTCGGCCTCTACGTGCGGTTGCGCCTCGTGGAGACGCCGGCGTTCCGGAAGACGCTCGAGACGGGCACCCGCGCCCGCGTGCCGCTCGGCCGGGTGCTGCGCTCCAGCTGGCGCCAGCTGATCCTCGGCACCTTCATCATGGTCGCGACCTACGTGCTCTTCTACTTCATGACCACGTTCACCCTGACCTACGGCACCGCCAAGCGGACCGTCACCGAGGGAGCCGCCGCTGCGGCTGCGGCGGGCAAGCCGTTCGACCCGGAGGGGTTCCAGGTCGGGCTCGGCTACCTCCGGAACGACTTCCTCGTGATGCTCATCGTCGGCGTCGTGTTCTTCGGCCTGCTGACCCCGGTCGCCGGCCTGCTCGCGGACCGCTTCGGCCGCCGCCCCACGCTCCTGGTCGTCACCGGCCTGATCGCCGTCTTCGGGCTGACGTTCCAGGCCTGGTTCGGCGGCAGCGCCGGCAGCCCCGTCGTCACGACCGCGTTCCTGGCGGTCGGCCTCGCGCTCATGGGCCTGACGTTCGGCCCGATGGGCGCACTGCTGCCCGAGCTGTTCCCGACCAACGTGCGGTACACCGGCTCCGCGATCGCGTACAACGTGGCGAGCATCCTCGGCGCCTCGCTCGCCCCGATCGTGGCCGTGCTGCTCTGGCAGCGCGACGGCGACATCCTGCGCGTCGGCCTGTACCTGACCGGCGCCGCGGTGATCACGTTCATCGCGCTGCTGCTCACGCGCGAGACGCGCGACGTCGACCTGGTCGAGGCCTCGATCGCCGAGGCGGCCGCCGCGCCCTGACCCTCCCCGCATCCATCCGCGCGCCAGGCGCCGCCCCGCCCGCTGCGGCAGGGCGGGTCCCGACCAGGACGCGACCCAGCAGCCACCCCCGGAGAGCACCACGATGACCGATCCCGTCGACCGCATCGAGGCCCGCATCGCGGCGGACGGTCGCGGCACCGTGACGGTGGCCGGGCGCTCGGAGGAGCTCGCGGGCTGGGAGCCGGAGGTGACGAAGCGCGTCATCGTCGCGCGCCTGGTCGACCTCGCGCACGAGCGCGGACGCCCCGTCGAGCTCGCGCTCGACCAGGAGGCCGGCGGCGCGGAGGTGCTGCGGGTGCACCCGAGCGGCGTGGTCGAGCCGCTCACCGGGGCGGCGCCCCCGTCGCCCGCGGCGGGTCCGGCAGCACCGACGCCCGCCCGCCGCGCACCGACCGTGCAGGACCTGCTGACCGCCCGGCCGGCAGCGCCCGAGCCGCCCGCGGCGCAGGGCTGGCGGGGGCGGGTCGCCCGCGCCACCGGCCTGCGGCTGTCCCCGGGAGCCGCCGAGGTGCGGCACCGCGCGGCGATCCAGCAGGTGCGGCGCTCCTTCAGCGCTCCGCGCACCGTCGTGGTGATCAACCCGAAGGGCGGGGCGCAGAAGACGACCGCAACCCTGCTGCTCGCCGCGACCTTCGGCGTGCACCGCGGCGGCTACGTGCTCGCCTGGGACAACAACGAGACGCGCGGCACGCTCGGCTGGCGCGCCGGCAGCACCTCCCACAACCGGACCGCCGTCGACCTGCTGACGGACCTCAACCGGTTCGGCGACACCGGCCTGCAGCGGGTCGGGGACCTCGACCGGTACGTGCGCGACCAGGCCGACAGCCAGTTCGACGTGCTGGCCTCCGACGAGGACGCGGCCGCCTCCTCCACGATCGACGACCTGGCGTTCCGCCGGCTGCACGCGACGCTGGCGCGGTTCTACCGCGTGATCGTGGTCGACACCGGCAACAACATGCGCGCCTCGAACTGGACCGCCGCCGTCGACACCGCCGACCAGCTCGTGATCGTCTCGACCGAGCGCGAGGACACCGCCGCGTCCGCCGCCTGGCTGATCGACGGCCTGCGCGAGAAGGGGCACGAGCGCAAGGTGCAGAACGCGGTCACCGTGCTCGCCGCGCCCGCCCTGAACAGCGACCCGGCCCTCGCGAAGCGGCTGCACGCGCACTTCGACCAGCTGACGCGCAGCGTCCTGCACGTGCCGTACGACCCGGCGCTCGTGGGCGGCGGCCCGATCGAGTTCGGCGCGCTGGCGCCGGCGACGCGGGAGGCGTGGCTCCAGGTCGCCGCGTCCGTCGCCCAGGGGATGTGACGACCCGAGCCGCGCCGATCGCCCCCGGCGGCACGAACGGCCCGCGGAGCCGAGGATCATAGGAACGATGTCCACCAGCACCGCCGCCGCCGCGCCCCGCCGCGGGTTCCGCCGGGTCAAGGAGGAGGGCCCCCGCGCCCGGTTCCGCGACCTCCTCCCCTACCTGTCCGAGCACCGGGCGGCGATCGTCGTCGTGATCGTGCTCAGCGTGCTCGGCGCGGGCCTCTCGCTGGCGCAGCCGCTGCTCGTGCAGCAGGTGGTGACGCGCGTGCAGCGCTCCCAGCCGCTCGGCGGCGTCGTGGGGCTCATCGCCGCCCTGGTCGCGGTCGGCGCCGTCGTCTCCGGCGTGCAGCACTACCTGCTGCAGCGCACGGGCACCTCCGTCGTGCTGACCGCCCGCACGCGGCTCATCCGCCACCTGCTGCGCCTGCCGGTCGCGGACTTCGACCGGCGCCGCACGGGCGACCTCGTCGCGCGGGTCGGCACGGACACGACGCTGCTGTACGCCGTGCTGACGCAGGGCCTCGTGGACGCGGTCGGCGGCGTCTTCACCTTCGTCGGCGCGATCATCGGCATGGCGATCCTGGACCCGGTGCTGCTCGGCCTGACGGTGCTCATCGTCCTGTTCGCGATCGTGGTCGTCGGCGGGCTGGCGAGGCGCATCCGCGTCGCGAGCCGCAAGCAGCAGGACGCGGTCGGCGCGCTGACCGCCGACGTCGAGCGGTCCATCTCCGCCGTCCGCACGATCCGCGCCTCCGGGGCCACGGACCGCGAGACGGAGTCGGTGCTGCAGGGCGCTCGACGCGCGTGGGGCGCGGGCCTCGAGGTCGCGAAGGCGTCCGCGCCGGTGGTGCCCGTCGCCTCGCTGACGCTGAACCTGGCGTTCCTCGTCGTGATCGGCGTCGGCGGGTTCCGCGTCGCCTCCGGCGCGATCGGCATCGGCAGCCTGGTCGCCTTCCTCCTGTTCCTGTTCCTCATGGTGATGCCGCTCGGCAACGCGTTCGGCGCCGCGGCGTCGGTGGCGAGCGCGCTGGGCGCCCTCGGCCGCATCTCGGAGGTGCTGGCGCTGCCGTCCGAGACCGCGGAGGACCCCGCCGACCTGGCGATCGAGTCCGGCCGGCCCGACGCCCCCGCCGTCGAGTTCGACGCCGTGTCGTTCGGCTACCGCGGCCAGGACGGCGCGCGGGTCGACGTGCTGCACGACGTGACCTTCGCGGTGCCGCGCGGCACCCGCACCGCGCTCGTCGGCCCCTCCGGCGCCGGCAAGAGCACGATGCTGTCCCTGCTCGAGCGCTTCTACGACGTGGACGGCGGCGCCGTGCGACTGGGCGGGATCGACCTCCGCCGCCTCCCCCGCGAGGTGCTGCGCGCCCAGTTCGGCTACGTCGAGCAGGACGCCCCAGCGCTCGCGGGCACGATCCGCGACAACCTCGTGCTCGCGGCACCGCTCGCGACCGACGAGGACTGCCTGCGCGTGCTCGACGCCGTGAACCTGCGGGCGACCGTGCTGAAGCACGCGGACGGCCTGGCCGCGCAGGTCGGCGAGGAGGGGGTGCTGCTGTCCGGCGGCGAGCGCCAGCGCCTCGCGATCGCGCGGGCGCTGCTGGCCGACGCGCCGATCCTGCTGCTCGACGAGTCGACGTCGAACCTCGACGGGCGCAACGAGCAGCTGCTGCGCGACTCCCTCGCGGCGGCGGGCGAGGGTCGCACGACGATCGTCATCGCGCACCGCCTGTCCACGGTGGTCGACGCGGACCAGATCGTGGTCGTCGACGGCGGCCGCGTGGTCGCCGCGGGTCGCCACGAGACCCTGCTGGAGACGAGCCCCCTCTACCGCGAGCTCGCGGCCACCCAGCTCCTCGTCTAGCCCCTCCCGTCTTTCATCTTCACGGAGTTCTGGCCGGGCGGAGCCCACGCCAGAACTCCGTAACGATGAAGAACGAGGCGGGTATCCGTTCCTCCCCAGGGCGACGTCCGCTGCCGAGTTCTTGCAGCCGTAGGCGGCGGCTGAGGATTCCGTCATGGCGCACAGGGACTGGTCGGCAGCGGACGGCGTCGCGCAGCAGGTGCGGATCGATCACGGCGGCGTTGCCTGGATCGATTCGTTCCTCGCTGCAGGCCTGACACGGCATCAGGTCGCCGGATCTTCCGGCGCGGGGTGATCGAGCGCCCTCGCAACTCCTGGTTCGTCGACCCGAACCTGCCCTGGCAGGCCAAGCACGCGATCCGCGTGGGCGGTGTGCTCGGCTGCGTCTCCGCGGCCGACGCCTGGGGCCTTCCCGTGCCTCCCGGTGCCGGGCAGCGGCTCCACGTCGCCGTCGCACCCGGAGCGAGCCACCTGAGGCACGACCGCGATCGCACCTGGGAGGTGAAGGCGGGCGAGGACCCGGAGGTCGAGCTCCACTGGTCGGCGCTGCTGCGCCCTGCCGCCGGTTGGCGCACGGCACTCGTGGACACGCTGCTCCAGCTGCTCGACTGCGTCCCCGAGGAGTGGTTCGTCGCCGCACTCGACGCGGCACTGCGTCGACCGCGGGAGGGCGAGCCGATCCTGTCGCACGACGACTACGAGTCGTTCACCGGGCTGCTTCCGCGACGGAAGCAGCGTCTCCTCCGGCTGGTGGACCCGCTCGCGGGCAGCTGCCTCGAGACGTTGCTGCGACTCGGGCTGGAGCGCCGAGCGATCGGCCCCCTCGCACTGCAGTTCTCGCCTGATGGGCGACGGTTCGTCGATCTGCTCGTCGGTGAGCGCCTGATCGTCGAGGCGGACGGGGAGGCGTTCCACGACCCGGCTCAGGACGCGGTCCGCGACGCCTTCTTCCGCTCCCTCGGGTACGTCGTCCTGCGGTTCACCTACGACGAGATCGTGTTCCACCTCGACGAGGTCGTCGACCGCATCGCGGATGCCCTCTCCCGCGTGTGAGTTCCATCTTCACGGAGTTCTGGAACGGCGAAGCCGCGCCAGAACTCCGTGAAGGTGAAGAGCGGGGCTCAGGGGGCGGGGGTCATCGTGTACTTCGTCGAGAGGTACTCGTGGATCCCCTCCAAGCCGCCCTCGCGGCCGACGCCGGACTGCTTGACGCCGCCGAAGGGCGCGGAGGCGTTGGAGATCACGCCGACGTTCAGCCCCATCATCCCGGTCTGCAGGCGGTCGATCATCCGCTGGCCACGCGCGAGGTCCTTCGTGAAGACGTAGGAGACGAGGCCGTACTCCGTGTCGTTCGCGATCCGCACCGCGTCCGCCTCCTGCGAGAACCGGACGATCGAGACGACCGGCCCGAAGATCTCGGTGCGGAGGATGTCGCTGCCCGCGTCGACCCGGTCGAGCACGGTCGGGGCGTAGAAGGTGCCCGGCCCGTCGACGGGTCCGCCGCCGAGCCGCACCTCGGCGCCCCGCTCCACGGCGTCCCTCACGAGGTCGTCGGCCTTGGAGACGGCCGCGCCGTTGATCAGCGGGCCGACCTGCACGCCGTCCTCGGTGCCGCGCCCGACCTTCATCGCGACGACCTTCGCGGTGAGCTTCTCCGCGAACTCGTCGGCGACCGCCTCGTGCACGATGAAGCGGTTCGCCGCCGTGCAGGCCTCCCCCACGTTACGGAACTTCGCGAGCATCGCGCCCGTCACCGCGGCGTCGACGTCCGCGTCGTCGAACACGACGAACGGCGCGTTGCCGCCGAGCTCCATGGAGGTGCGCAGCACGTTCTCCGCCGCCTGCGCCAGCAGCCGCTTGCCGACCGGCGTCGAGCCGGTGAAGCTGAGCTTGCGGAGGCGGGAGTCGGCGAGGATCGGCTCGGTCAGCGCACCCGCGGACGTCGTCGGCACGACGTTCAGCACGCCGGCGGGCAGGCCCGCCTCCTCGAGGATCGACGCGGTCAGCAGCGTGGTCAGCGGCGTGAGCTCCGCGGGCTTCACGACGACGGTGCAGCCGGCGGCCAGCGCGGGGCCGATCTTGCGCGTCGCCATCGCCAGGGGGAAGTTCCAGGGGGTGATGAAGTAGCAGGGCCCCACGGCGTGCTGCGAGACGATCGTGCGCCCCGACCCCTCCGGGTTCACGCCGTACCGCCCGGTGATCCGCACGGCCTCCTCGGCGAACCAGCGGAAGAACTCCGACCCGTAGACGACCTCGCCCGCGGCCTCGGCGAGCGGCTTGCCCATCTCGAGCGTCATGAGCAGCGCGAGGTCGTCCTTGCGGTCCTGCATCAGCTGCCACGCGCCGCGGAGGATCTCCGAGCGCGTGCGCGGCGCCGTCGCCGCCCACTCGTCCTGGACCGCGACCGCGGCGTCGAGCGCGGCGATCCCGTCCTCGGGGCTCGCGTCGGCGACGGAGACGAGCGCGGAGCCGGTCGACGGGTCGAGCACGTCGAACCGCTTCCCGCCCGCGGCCTCGCGCCACTCGCCGTTGATCAGCAGCCCCGTCGGCAGTCCTGCCAGCAGGGCGGCCTCGTCGTGTCCGGACATGACACCTCCCGGCAGGCGATCCTACGGAGGCGGAGGAGGCGGGCCGCTCAGCGGACCTCGACGCCCGCGGTGCGGAACTCCTCGATCGCCGCGGCGCTCGTCGCGGGCGCGACGCCGGCGACGAGGTCGGTCAGCACGCGGACCCGCTCACCGCTCTCGAGCGCGTCGAGGGCGGAGGCGCGCACGCAGTAGTCGGTGGCGATACCGACGACGTCGAGATCGGTGACGCCGCGCTCGTGCAGCACCTCGGCGAGGCTCCGGCCGTCGTCGGTGGTGCCCTCGAACGCCGAGTACGCGGGGCGCCCCTGCCCCTTCTTCACGTGCACGTCGATCGCATCCGCGTCGATCGCGGGGTGGTAGTCGGCGCCCGGCGTGCCGGCGACGCAGTGCACCGGCCAGGTGACCGTGAAGTCCGGGGCCGCTGCCGTCGCGAAGTGCCCGCCGTTGTCGTTCCCGCCGTCGTGCCAGTCGCGGGAGGCGACGACCAGCGCGTAGTCGTCGCGGTGCGCACGGAGGTGCTCGGTGATCCCGGCCGCGATCGCGGCGCCGCCCTCGACGCCGAGCGCCCCGCCCTCGGTGAAGTCGTTCTGGACGTCGACGATCAGCAGCGCGCGGCTCATGACCCCATCCTCATGCCACCGGGGTGGGAGCGGGTCAGCGGTTCGAGAGCCGGTTCCCGCACGACCACACGTCGGCGGTCAGGGAGTCGAGCGCCTGCTTGGCGGAGGGGCTGACGTTCCCCAGCGCGTAGAACGCGAAGGTGAGCGGCGTGCCGTCCTTCGCCCGGATGATCCCGGAGAGCGTGTACCCGGTGTCGATCCAGCCGGTCTTCGCCCGCACCTTGCCGTCGGCGCGGGAGGCGGCACCGGCGAAGCGGTCGGCGTAGGCGAGGGAGCCGGTGCGGCCGGCGACCGGCAGACCGGCGAGCACGGGTCCGAGCCCCTTCGACTCGTGCAGCACCTTCACCATGAGCTTCGTCAGGTAGGCGGGCGGGATGCGGTTGTCGTCGCTGAGGCCGCTGCCGTCGACGACGCGCACGCCCTTGGGCTCGACGCCGTAGGTGCGCAGGGCGGGGATCACGGCGGCGTCGATCGACGAGAAGGTCTTCCCGGTGCCCGCCTCGATCGCCGTGACGCGCGCGAGCGCCTCCGCGATCGTGTTGTCGGACACGACGAGCTCCTGCTGGACGAGCGTGCTGACGGGCTGCGACCGGACCGTGCCGAGCACGCGGGCGCCCGAGGGGGCGACGCCGCGGGAGACCGAGGCGCCGCCGAAGTAGGAGGCGAACGCGGAACCGGCGCGGCCGATCGGGTCGGTGCCCCGCGGGGAGGTGTTGAGCGCAGGGTTCGCGCGGTCGCCGTCGACCATGAGCGCGGTGATCTTCGGCGTGGAGCCGAGCGGGCGCTCCTTCGTGTTCCACGTCGGCTGCCAGGTCGGGCCGCCGAAGTAGGAGCTGTCGAGCACGATGCGCGTGATCGGCCGCCCCGGGTGCGCGGCCGCCCAGGCCCGCTTGACCTGCTTCGCGAGGGTCGACAGGTGCGGGGCGCCGGCGTAGGCGGTGCGCGTGCCGGCGGGGGTGCGCGACAGGGTGACGTCGCCGCCGCCCACCAGCACGATCTCGCCGCGGCGCTTCCCCTCCACGACCCGCGTCGTGAGGCGGTGATCGGGGCCGAGCACCTGCAGGGCGGCGGCGGAGGTGAGCACCTTCATGACGCTCGCGGCGCGCGACGCCTTGGACCCCTTGCGGTCGAACAGCACCTCGCCGGTGCGCGCGTTCCGCACCTGTCCCTGGAAGTGGACGAGGCGGGCGTCGCGCGCCGCGCCGGAGACGGAGCAGGTGCGCGCGACGGCCTTCGGCTTCGCGGTGGCCTTCGGGGTGCTCGTGGGCGTCGGGGTGCTCGTGCGGGCGGCCTCGGTGCTCGCCGCGCTGACCGGTGCGGCGGCGCTGCTGGTCGCGGCGGCGGGCAGGGGCTCCCCCAGGGCGAGGCCCGACGCCCATCCGGCCGCGACGAGGCCGACGAGGACGACGCCGCCCGTGGCGGCGAGGGCGGACCGGCTGCGCATGACCGTCAGGGTAGGTGCCCCGGACGGGGGCGCCGGGTCACCCCGCCGACTCCTGCGGATAGACGAGGCCGATGGAGGAGCGGATCCGGTCGAGGGTGCGCATCACGGCGAGCGTGCCCTCGTGGGTCATCCGCTCGCTCTCGGTGCGCCCCTCCCGCAGCAGGCGCTCGAGCTCGAGCGCCTGGAACTGCATGCCGCGGCCGGCCACCTCCGGGTGCGACCGGCGCACGACCGGTCGCTGCCGGTCGAGCAGCGTGTAGGAGGTGGGCGCGTACCAGGTCGCGTCGATCTCGATGGACCCCTCGGTGCCGAGGACCGTCGCACGGTTGGGGCCGGCCAGGTCGAGCGCGGTGACGAGGGAGGCGTGCGCCCCGCTCTCGTGGACGAGCGTCGCCGACACCCGGCGGTCGACGCCGGTCTCGGTCATCACCGCGGCGCTGAGCACGTCCTCGGGCTCCCCGAACAGGTCGTGCGCGAACGACACGGGGTAGACGCCGAGATCGAGCAGCGCGCCGCCGCCGAGCTCCGGCGCGTTCATCCGGTGGTGCGGGTCCGTGGGCACCGACTGGGTGTGGTCCGCGATCAGCAGCTGCGGGTCGCCGATCGCTCCGGCGTCGAGCAGCTCGTGGATCTCGAGCATGTGCGGCAGCCACCGCGTCCACATCGCCTCGAGCACGACGAGGCCGTGGGACTCCGCGAAGTCGACGACCTCGCGCGCCTCCGCCTCGTTGAGCGTGAACGGCTTCTCGACGAGCACGTGCTTGCCGGCCTCGAGCGCGACGAGCGCGGGCTCCGCGTGGCTCGAGTGCGGCGTCGCGACGTAGACCACGTCGACCGCGGGGTCGTCGGCGAGGGCCTGCCACGAGCCGTGGGCGTGCGGCACGTCGTGCTCCGCCGCGAACGCCTCCGCCCGCTCCTCTGTGCGGCTGCCGACCGCGGCGACGCGCAGTCCGGCGACCCGCAGGTCGCGCGTGAAGTCTGCGGCGATGCCGCCGGTGGCGAGGATTCCCCAACCGGGGCGCGAGTCGGACACGACGGCACGCTACCGCCGCCGTACTGAGGCGCGGCCGATCGTCCACTACACTCGTCCGGGCAGCATGCCGCCTTAGCTCAGTCGGTAGAGCGATTCACTCGTAATGAATAGGTCCGGGGTTCGATTCCCCGAGGCGGCCCGGAGCACGGACGCCCGTCCCTCGCAGAGGGGCGGGCGTTCGTCGTCCAGGCGGGAACGGGTCAGCGGGTCGCGGCCGCGATCTCGCGGAACTCGTCGAGCGCGCCGAGCATGCACTCGCCGAGCGTCGCGGCGCCCTCGCCGGAGGCCCAGCTGCCCCAGCCGTGCCGGGCGACGGTCATGCACAGCAGCACCGTGAAGACCGCGCGGTCCTGCAGCGCGCTCTCGTCGGGCATGCGGCCCGCGTGGAGCTCGTCGGCGCGCAGCCGCTCGGCGACCAGCGCGATCATCTGCTCGCGGATCCGCTGCATCTGCGTCGCCTTGTCGCTGAACAGGCGCGACTCGCGCTGCATGAGCTCGCGGCGCAGGTGGTGCAGCTCGAAGTCCTCCTCGCCGGACGCGCGCTCGGCCATCAGCACGACGAGGTCGGTCAGCGGGTCGCCCGCGCCGTCGGCGTAGCGCGCGACCTCCTCCGCCGTCAGCTCGGCCGGGCCGTGCTGCGCGGCGAGCGCCTCCTCCTTCGAGGCGAAGTAGTTGAAGAAGGTGCGCACGGACACCTGCGCGCTCTGCGTCACCTCCTCGACCGTCACGTCGTCGAAGCCGCGCTCGAGCGCGAGCCGGAGGAGGGCGATCTGCAGCGCGCGCTTCGTGGCGAGGCGCTTCTGCTCGCGGAGCCCCGGAGCGGCGGTGTCGGTCACGGCATCAATTCTTGCACGCACTGCAAACTTCGCTGCTCAACCGCAGGTGATCGCCGACGGCACCGCGCCCGACACGAAGAAGCGGTCGACCCGCTCGTTGATGCAGGGCACGCGGTTCCGGTACGCGGTGTGCCCCTCGCCGCGCAGGGTGAGCAGCACGCCGCCGGGCAGCTGTCCGGCGAGGCTCCGCGCCCACGCGTAGGGCGTGGCCGGATCCCCGGTCGTGCCGAGCACGACGATCGGCGGTGCGCCCTTCGCGGTCACCCGCCGCACCTCGCCCTGCACGGGCACCGGCCAGTTCGCGCACACCGGGTCGCCGAGGGCGTCCGTGTTGTCGGCCGCGCGGAGGGGGTCGGCCGCGTCGAGCTGCTCCCCCTCCTCCCGCAGCGCCGCGGGATCCGTCGTCGCGGGCTTGTCGAGGCAGTTCACCGCGTAGATCGCCTCGAACAGGTTGTCCGTGTACCCCTTCGGGCCGCGGTCGACGTAGCTGTCGGCCAGCGACTGCACCGCGTCGGGGCGCCCGCGCAGCAGGTCGGTGAGCGCGGCGGTCAGCGCCGGCCACGCGCCCTCGTCGTACAGCGCGGCGTCGATCGCCGTGCGCAGCACCGCGCTGTTCACCTCACGGCCGTCGGAGGCGCGCAGCGGGGAGGTCCGCAGGGAGACGAGCAGCGTGGCGACGCGGTCGACGGCGCCGTCCACGTCGCTGCCGGCGAAGGGGCAGTCCGCCTGCCGCAGGCAGCTCGCGAGGTACGCCTTCAAGGCCGCGCCGAACGCCTTCGTGTTCGCGAGCGACTCCTGGAACGTGGAGAGGGAGGGGTCCACGGCGCCGTCGAGCACCATCCGGCCGACGCGGGGCCCGAAGCGGTCGGCGTAGAGCGCGCCGATGTACGTGCCGTAGGAGAAGCCGAAGTAGTCGAGCTTCGCCTCGCCGGACGCGGCCCGCAGCATGTCGAGGTCCTGGATCGTGTCCTCGGTGCCGACGTGCGCGAGCAGCGGTCCCGTCTTCGCGAGGCACGCCCTGCCGAACGCGATGCCGTCGTCGACGACGTCCTTCCGCAGCGCCGCGCTGCCCTCGGGCAGGTCGGGGTCGCTGAACAGGAACTCGTCGAGCTGCTTCGTGCCGTAGCAGTCGACGGGGTGCGAGGCGCCGACGCCGCGGGGGTCCCACGCGACGAGGTCGTAGTGGTCGAGCAGCGCCTGGTCGTAGAAGGCCTTCGCGCTGCCGCGCAGGAAGTCGACGCCGGAGGCGCCGGGGCCGCCCGGGTTGGTGAACAGCGTGCCGATGCGCTGCCCGGAGGCCGGGCGCATCGTGAGGGCGAGGGAGATGCGCGCGCCGCCCGGCTGCGACCAGTCGAGCGGGGCGCGCGCGGTCGCGCAGCGGAAGCCGCCGCCGCAGTCCTTCCAGACGATCCGCTGACCGTAGAACGGCCGCAGCGAGGACTCGACCCCGCGGACGTCGGGGGTGCTGGTCGTGTCCGGTGCCGGCACGAGGCCGCAGCCGGCGAGCAGCACCGCGGTGAGGCCGGCGACGACCGCCGCGAGGAGGCGCCTCACGCGGCTCTCGCGAGCGCGGCGCCGACCAGCATCGCCTCGAGGGCGAGCAGCGGCGGCACGTTGGCCGGCAGCCGTCGGCGGGCGTCGGCGATCGCCTCGAGCACCTGCAGGGTCGCAGCGGGGCGGGTCCGCTCGGCGAGCGCCGCCACCTCCGCCGACCACGCGGTGTTCACGGCCGGCAGCCCGGCGCCGAGCTGCACGAGCAGCACGTCGCGGTACACGGACAGCAGGTCGACCAGCACCCGGTCGACGCCGTCGCGCAGCCCGCGGGTGGCACGGCGCTTCTGGTCCTCCTCCAGCTGCTTCAGCACGCTGCGCAGCTGCGGCGGCACCGTGGCGCCGGGCTCGACGCCCATCGATGCGAGCGCCTTGCTCCGTTCCGCCTCCTCGCGGTCCTGCGTGAGGGCGGTGGAGTCGGCCTTCGCGATCTCGAGCAGGCGCGCGGCACCCCGCACCGCCCGCGGTACCGTGTCGGTCTCGAGCACGAGGCGGATGCTGTCCTCGCGACGCGAGCGCGCCTCCGGGTCCGTGGCCAGTCGGTGCGCCATGCCGATGTGGCTCTGCGCCTCCTGGGCCGCGCGCAGCGCGACGTCCGGATCGACGCCGTCGCGGGCCACGAGCAGCCCGGCGACCTCCGCGGGCTCAGGCACCCGCAGGCGGACGACGCGGACGCGGGAGCGGATCGTCGGCAGCAGGTCCGCCTCGCTCGGCGCGCAGAGGATCCACACGGTGCGCTCGGGCGGCTCCTCGAGCGCCTTGAGCAGCACGTTCGAGGTGCGCTCCGTCATCCGGTCCGCGTCCTCGACGACCATGACGCGGTAGTGCGCGACCGACGGCGAGTACTGCGAGGCGGTGACCAGCCGCCGCACCTCGTCGATGGTGATCGTGACGCGGTCGGAGGCGAGCACGGCCAGGTCGGGATGCGTGCGGGCCTCGACCTGCGCGCGCACCCGGTCCTCCGCCTCCGCGCCCCGGTCCTCGGACGGGTCGGTGAGCAGCGCGGTCGCGAACGCGTAGGCGAGGTTCGAGCGGCCGGAGCCCGGCGGCCCGGTGATCAGCCACGCGTGCGTCATGACGCCCGTGCCGCCGTCGGGGCGGTGGGCGTCGCGCGCCGCCGAGGCGACGGCCTCGACCGCCGCGGTCTGGCCCACCAGCTCCGCGTAGGCGTCGACCCCGCTCATGCGCCGAGCCGCGGCTCGACGGCCGCGCGGATCCGCGCGGCGACCTCCTGCTCGGGGAGGGCCGCGTCGACGACGACAAACCGGTCGGGCGACGCCGCGGCGAGCGCAAGGAAGGCGGTGCGGACGCGCTCGTGGAAATCGTCCTGCTCGCTCTCGAGCCGGTCCTCCGCCGCGCGGCCGCCCCGGCGCTGCCGCGCGACCGCCGGCTCGAGGTCGAGGAGCACGGTCAGGTCGGGCAGCAGCCCCTCGGTCGCCCAGGTCGACAGCCCGCGGACCTCCTCGGCGTCGAGCACGCGGCCAGCGCCCTGGTAGGCGACGGACGAGTCCAGGTACCGGTCCTGCACGACCACGTCGCCGCGCTCGAGCGCCGGGCGCACGACCGTCGCCACGTGGTGGGCGCGGTCGGCGGCGTAGAGCAGCGCCTCGGCGCGCGGCGCGACCTCGCCGCCGTGCAGCAGCAGCGCGCGGATCTCGGCGCCGAGCGCCGTGCCGCCCGGCTCCCGGGTGCGCACGACCGTGCGGCCCCGCTCGGTGAGCCAGCGCTCGAGGGCGACCGCCTGCGTGGTCTTGCCGGCGGCGTCGCCGCCCTCGAGCGTCAGGAACACCTAGGCCTTCTTCGCGGTGCGCGCCGAGGGCTTCCTCGTGGTGGTGGTGGTCTTCGTCGCGGTCTTGGCCTTCGCGGTCGACTTGGCGGCCGTCTTCTTCGGGGCGGGCCCCTTGGCGCGCTTGTCCGCGAGCATCTGCACGGCGCGCTCGAAGTCGACGCTCTCGACGTCCTCGCCGCGCGGGATCGTCGCGTTCGTCTCGCCGTCGGTGACATAGGCGCCGAAGCGGCCGTCCTTGATCCGGATCGGCTTGCCGCTGACCGGGTCCGCGTCGAACTCCTTCAGCGCGGAGGAGGCGCGGCGGGCGCCGTACTTCGGCTGCGCGAACAGCTCGAGCGCACCGGGCAGGTCGACCGTGAAGATCGCGTCCTCGTCGGGCAGCGTGCGGGTGTCGGTCCCCTTCTTCAGGTACGGCCCGTAGCGGCCGTTCTGCGCGGTGATCGGCTCGCCGCTCTCGGGGTCGTCGCCGACGGTGCGCGGCAGGTCGAGCAGCTTCACCGCGGTGTCGAGGTCGACCGTGTCGGGCGACATCGACTTGAAGAGCGACGAGGTGCGCGCCTTCGGCGCGTTCTTCGCCGCGGTCTTGGTCTTCGGCAGCTCGTCCTCGGGGACGATCTCCGTCACGTACGGTCCGAAGCGGCCGTCCTTCGCGACGATCGAGCGCCCGGTCTCGGGGTGCTGGCCGAGGACGCGGTCCTCCTGCGGCGGCGCGTCGACGAGCTCCTTCGCCTTCGCGGCGGTCAGCTCGTCGGGCGCGAGGTCCGGCGGCAGGTTGACCCGGCGCACGGCCGGCTCGCCCTCGACGACGGCGCCCGTCTCGGGGTCGACGACCGGCTCGGTGGGCTCGAGCACCTCGAGGTACGGCCCGTACCGCCCGATCCGGAGGGTGATGCCCTCGCCGACGGGGATCGAGTTGATGCTCTTCGCGTCGATCTCGCCGAGGTTGTCCACCACCGAGCGCAGGCCGGGGTGCCCGGTGTGCCCGAAGTAGAACTCGCGCAGCCAGTCGACCCGCTCGGCGTCGCCGTCCGCGATGCGGTCGAGGTCGTTCTCCATGCCGGCCGTGAAGTCGTACGCGACGAGCTCGGTGAAGAACTCCTCGAGCAGCTTGACCACCGAGAACGCGATCCAGTTCGGCACGAGCTGGGTGCCGCGCGGCACCACGTAGTTGCGGTCGACGATGGTGGAGAGGATCGAGGCGTAGGTGGAGGGGCGGCCGATGCCGAGCTCCTCCAGCTTCTTCACCAGGCTCGCCTCGGTGTAGCGCGGGGGCGGGGACGTCTCATGGCCGTTGGCGACGGGCTCGGAGGGGGTCAGCGCCTGACCCTTGTCCAGCTGCGGCAGGCGCTCGTCGTCCTCGTCGGCGGCGTCGCGACCCTCGTCGCGGCCCTCCTCGTAGGCGGCGAGGAAGCCGCGCACGGTGATGACCGTGCCGCTCGCGGAGAACTCCGCGTCCCGGCCGCCGGCGGCGACCCCGACCACGACGGTGGCGGTCGAACCGGTCGCGTCGATCATCTGCGAGGCGACGGTGCGCCGCCAGATGAGGTCGTAGAGCCGCTGCTCGGTCGAGGTGAGCGTGCCGCGGAGGGAGTCGGGCGTCGGGAAGACCTCGCCGGAGGGGCGGATCGCCTCGTGCGCCTCCTGGGCGTTCTTCGACTTGCCCGAGTACAGGCGCGGCGCGTCCGGCACGGTGTCCCGGCCGTACAGCGCGGCGGCCTGGCTGCGCGCGGCCTGCGTCGCCTGCGACGACAGCGAGGGCGAGTCGGTGCGCATGTAGGTGATGTGCCCGTTCTCGTACAGGCTCTGCGCGACCGACATCGTCTGCTTGGCGCTGAAGCGCAGCTTGCGGGCCGCCTCCTGCTGCAGGGTGCTGGTGGTGAACGGCGCGGCCGGACGGCGGCGGTAGGGCTTCGTGTCGAGCGACACGACCCGCGCCTCCGGCGACTCGGCCTCGATCGCGGCGACGAGCGCCCGGGCGCCGGCCTCGTCGAGGGCGACCGCGTCGGTCTTCAGCCGGCCGCGGTCGTCGAAGTCGCGGCTGCCCGTGGCGATCCGCTTGCCGTCGAGGCGCTGCAGGCGGGCCGCGAAGGCGTTGCCCTGCTGCGGCGCGAAGCGGGCGGACACATCCCAGTAGGAGGCGGACACGAACGCGAGTCGCTCCCGCTCGCGGTCGACGACGAGCCGGGTGGCGGCGGACTGCACGCGACCCGCGGACAGCCCGGGGCCGACCTTGCGCCAGAGCACCGGCGAGACCTCGTACCCGTACAGGCGGTCGAGGATGCGGCGGGTCTCCTGCGCGTCGACGAGCGCGGTGTCGAGCTCGCGGGTGTTGTCGCGCGCCTTCGTGATCGCGTCCTTGGTGATCTCGTGGAACACCATGCGCTTGACCGGGACCTTCGGCTTCAGCACCTCGAGCAGGTGCCAGGCGATCGCCTCGCCCTCGCGGTCCTCATCAGTCGCGAGGAAGAGCTCGTCGGCGTCCTTGAGCGCGCGCTTCAGGTCGGCGACCGTCTTTTTCTTCTGGTCGGAGACGACGTAGTAGGGCTCGAACCCGTTCTCGACGTCGACGGAGAACTTGCCCATCGACCCCTTCTTGAGCTCGGCCGGCAGGTTCTTGGGCTCGATCAGGTCGCGGATGTGCCCCACCGACGCCTGCACCTCGTACCCGTCCCCCAGGTACTTGGCGATGGTCTTCGCCTTCGCCGGCGACTCGACGATCACCAGCTTCTTGCTTCCGGGCATGGCCACCTCCTCGGCTCGTCCCGCGATGCCCCGCAGAGACCGGCCTGCATCGGGTTCGACCCGGGGCCGGTCCCGCACACCATACACACGGCTCCGAGGGGCGAGAGCCCGGCGTGCACCGGGTGCCGCCCCCGCATCAGCGGGCCGTCGGCGGCCCGGCGACCGCTTCGGCCCGCAGCGCGAGCCCCAGCACGGAGGTCGAGACCGCCACCCGCACCAGGTCCTCCCGCTGCGCGCACGCCTCGAGGCGGAGGTGCGCGGAGGCCGTCAGCGCGGCCGCGCGGTCGCAGGGCACGCCGGTCGCGTTGCCGAGCGCGGTGTCGGCACCCGCGAGCGCCGCCGCGTCCGCGACCGAGACCACCCGGCGCCTTGCGTCGAGCACGACGGCGACCCCGGCGAGCACGACGAAGAGCGCCACGACCGCGGCGACGACCCCGAGCGCGAGCGCGGTGCCCGCACCTCGCTCGTCCCTCACGGCACCACCCCCGCGAGTGCGCAGGCGGTCGCCCGCACCGGCAGCGGCACGCCCAGCAGGGCCGTGTCCCGGCGCACGGCGACGCAGACCGTCTCCCCGTCCCGGCGCGTCGCCTCCACGCTCGCGCCGATGGCGACGGCGGGCGGCTGCGGCGACTTCCCCGCCGACAGGAGGCGGGCGCCCTGCGCCGCGGCGTCGACGACGCGCAGCCGCTCGGCGCCGATGCGGAGGCCGCCGAGGCAGGCGGCGAGCACGAGCAGCACCGCGGGCACGGCGACCGCGAGCTCCGCGGTCACCGTGCCCCGGTCGCGCCCCTGTTCAGTCCGGCATCGCGAGCGCACGCGTCACCAGGTTCAGCAGCAGGCCCCGCACCTCGTCGCTGCGCAGCACGACCACGAGCAGCGCCGCGAAGCCCACGGCGGCGATCGTGGCGATGGCGTACTCCGCCGTGACCGCGCCCTCGTCGTCGAGCTCCGCGAGCCGACCGTCGAACGGTTGCCGATCCATCCCGTACCTCTTTCATAGGAGCAGCCACGCCCTGGGCGGACGCAGCCCGGCACGGGCAGGACCACTCTGCACACCTCAGGCCCCGGGAGGAGCGGCGGAGGCTGAGGAGGAGCGGAACCGCGGGACCCGTCGCTCGTCCCTTCCCGCCGTCGCGGGGAACGCCTATGGTGCGTCGCACGTCCCGACGTCGTCGCCGGAAGGCAGGAGGTGCCCGTGTCCGCCCGGCCGCATGCCGTCCTGCGCCGCCGCATCGCGCTGCCGCTCGCCGCGCTGCTGCTGGCGGCGGGCCTCGTCCGCGGCGTGATCGGTCGCCGCGCACCTGCCGGCGTCGCCGAGGCGCTCGCGCAGCGGGTCGTGCCCGCGCCGCCGACGGCGCTCGGCGGCGGCGGTGCGCTGCGGTTCCGGCTGCAGGAGGCTGGCCGCTTCGTGGTGCGCAGCGCACTCCTCGCCGACCAGGGCGACGTCACCGACCACGGGATCCTCCTCCTGCACGGGGACCGCCCGACCACGACCTACGACGCGGACTCGCACGGCACCGTCCGCTCCGGCTGGCTCGCCCCGGGGGCGTACGCCCTGCGGTGGGTGCCGAACTCCGGCTACCTCCGTGCGGACGGGGCGGTCGTGGTCCGCGCGGGGAGGACGGTGACCGCGGCTCCGCCGACCTTCAGCAGGGGCGGTTCGATCCGCCTGCAGGTGACGTCCGGCGGATCGCCCGTCGCCGCCGGCGTACCCGCCGTGCGGTCGTTCGACGGGAGCGGGACCCGGGGATCCTCGAGCACGGACGCGGCCGGTGCGATCGTCCTGCACGATCTGGCGCCCGGCACCCACGCGATCACCGTCGGGCAGCGCTCCGCCGACTGGGACGACGACTTCGAGGGCGACCCGACCTCGGACACCCTGCTGCCGAGGACCGTCGTGCTGCGCGTCACGGGCTCGTCGGAGGCCGCCGCGACGGAGGACCTCACCCCGGCGGGCCGCGTGACCGGGACCGTCTCCGGCGGTGCCGACCGCGTCTACGCCGAGGACGCCTCCGGTGCGGTGGTCCGCCGTGCGGACGTCGAGGGCACCGCCTTCACGCTCGGCGGACTGGCCGCAGGCACCTACCGGATCCTCGCGGCCGACCGGTCGTCGTCCACCTACGACGTCGAGTCCGTGGTGGTGCCGGAGCCGCTCTCCACCGCCTTCGCGCCGGTCGTCCTCCCGCGTCCGCTCGTACCGGAGCGGGCGATGCCGACGCTCGGCGGCCGCGTTCCGGGCGGAGCGAGCGGCACGATCGAGCTGTGGGACACGTACCCGCGCCTCCTGCAGCCCCTCGGCGCAGCGACGCTCGACAGGAGCGGGGACTTCCGCCTGCGGACCGTGCCGGGCCGGTTCGACGTGACGATCGCGGTCGACGGTCGGATCCGGCGGACGGTGCGGGACGTCGACGTCGTGCGCCCCACGACCGCGCGGTTCGCACCGGGCGCCCGACCCGGGAAGGTCGTCGCGCAGCTGACGGCGCACGGTCAGCCCGTGCGAGCGCAGCTGGACTTCGGCACCGCGCCCGCCGTCGAGCCCCTGGGGCTCGTGCCGGCGGGCCGCCCCGGACGGGTCCTGGCGGACTCCGTCGCTCCCGGCCGCTACTCGACCCGCTCCGTCCTCACCGCGCCCGCGGTCGACGGCCCCTGGACCTTCACAGCGGAGGAGCGCACCTTCCGGGTGCACGACGGTCGGACCACCCGCCTCGGCACCATCCGGGTGACGATCACTGGCTGACGCTCCGGCGCCGGCGCGACGGGTGCCGTGGTCGGTCCGCGCCGGCGGCGGCTCACAGGGGCAGGGCCGTGGAGGCGAGGACGGCGAGACCCACCGGCAGCGCGCCGAGCAGCAGGAAGGCCGGCAGCACGAGCAGCCCGAGCGGGAGCAGGAGGCGGACGGCCAGCGCCTCCGCGCGGACGGTCGCCGCGGCGAGCGCTGCGCGACGCAGCCGATCCGCCTCCGCGGTGAGCAGGGCGACGACGGGCAGACCGGCGTCCGTCGCGAACGCCAGGACCGCGTCGAGGTCGTCGGGCGGCGGCAGCTCGACCACGGCGTCCGCGGCCGCCTGGCGCGAGAGCTCCCGCGCCCGGGTGACCGGCAGGCCGGCCCGCACCGCGGTCGCGACCAGGTCGAGGTCGAGCCCGACGGTCCACGAGGTCCACCGCGCCGCCCGCACGAGTCGGCGGCTCCAGACCGCGGCGGCCGCGAGCAGCGCGCCGCCGGCCACGAGGATCAGCGCGCCCGGGCCCGACAGCAGCACGCCGGGCACGTCGAAGCCGAAGGCCCAGCCGAGCAGGGCGGTGGCGGGCGGCAGCAGGAGCACCAGCCGAGCGCTGGCCACCGGGCCGGCCATCGACGCGGCGACCACCCGCTGCAGCTCCGCGGTCCTGCGCGCTCCGTTCGCGGCGGCGCCCAGCGCGGCGACGAGGGGCGCACCCGTCTCGGCGGCGAGCGCGATCACCGACCCCGCGCTGCGCCATGCGTCGGGTGCCGCGGCGAAGGCGCCGCCGAGCGGGCGCCCCTCCCCTGCCGCTGCGGCGACCGCCGTCGCCACCGGCCGCATCGGCCCCGGCGCCGCGGCGGCGAGGTAGGACCAGGCACCGACCTGGGTGGCACCGGCCGACACCAGCGCGCCGATGCGGTCGAGGTCGGCGGCGACGGCGTCCGCCTCCGCGGCGGGGTCGGCGCGGCGGCGCCGCATCACGGATCGACGACCGCGAGCGAGCCGTCGGGTCGTGCGGCGAGCGCGCCGATCCGCTCCACGCGGCGCACCCCGTCCCGCCGGCCGAGCTGCACGACGACGTCGATCGCGGCGAGCGCCTGGGCGCGCAGCGCTGCGGGCGGCAGCCCGGCCAGCGCGCCGAGCGCCTCGAGCCGCGCGCCGAGCCCCTCCGGGTCCGCGCAGTGGATCGTGCCGGCGCCGCCGTCGTGGCCGGTGTTGAGGGCGCTGAGCAGCTCCGCGATCTCGGCGCCCCGGCACTCGCCGACGACGATGCGGTCGGGCCGCATCCGCAGCGTCTCGCGCACCAGCGCGGCGAGGCCGATGGCGCCGGCGCCGTCCGTGTTCGACTGCCGCGACTCCAGGCCGACGACGTGCGGGTGGTCGACGGCGATCTCGGCGACGTCCTCGACCGTGACGATGCGCTCGGTCGGCGGCACCTCGGCCATCAGGGCGGCGAGCAGCGACGTCTTGCCGCTGCCGGCGGGCCCGCAGATCAGGACGTTGCGGCGCGCCAGCACCGTCGCGCGCAGCTGCGCGACCTGGGCGTCATCGACCATCCCGCTCCGCCGCAGGTCCGGAAGACGCCACGGCGTCGGCCGCGCGATCCGCACGGAGACGAGCGGCCCGGCGGTGCTCACGGGCGGCAGCACGGCGTGCACCCGGGCGCCGCCGGGCAGCCGCACGTCGACGCAGGGCGTCGCGTCGTCGAGATGCCGCCCGCCCGCGGCGACGAGGGCGACGGCGAGCCGACGCGCGGCCGCGGCGTCCAGGGGCGCCTCGTCGAGCGGCTCGAGACCCCGGCCGGCGTCGCGCCAGAGCGCGCCGCTCCCGTCGAGCAGCAGGTCGGTCACCCGTGAGTCCGCCGCGAACCGGGCGAGTGCGCCCAGCGCAGGCAGGCGAGGAGGCGCAGGATCCGGCATGACATCGGCACCGGTCGGCGCGACCGGCACGAAGGGGGACGGCATGCCCGCACGCTAGGACGGCGGCGTCGCCGACGTCCGTCCGCCTCCTGGGGAGGAGCGGTCGGCGCCCCGCGCGCTCCATGCGGCGGCGGAAAAGAAGAAGCGGCACCTATTGGGGGGAACAGGTGCCGCCTCAGCAGCGCCCGACTGGGGGGAATCGACAGCGCCGCAAGCCAAGCTCTTCACTCGACGTCTGCGAGTGTACCCACTTCGAGGTCCCGCGCAAGCGATACCGCCGCGTGTCGGCCTCGGCGTGTCGCGCGGAATTCCGGGGATCGCCGTGAGACGTGCGGGCGCCCGTCGCACGCCTCCGCGGATCGGGATCTACGCCGCGACACGCCGCGCGCGAGCGGCTGCCGCGCGGCGCGTCGGGGGCGGATCCCCGATCCGCGGGCCTCAGTGGAACTGGGCGATGAGCTCGACCTCGACGGGCGAGCCGAGCGGCAGGGCCGCGACGCCGACGGCCGAGCGCGCGTGCCGACCGTGCTCGCCGAACACGTCGACGAGCAGGTTCGACGCGCCGTTGATGACGGCCGGCTGCTGCGTGAAGCCCGGGGCCGAGGCGACGAAGCCCGTCACCTTGACGATGCGGACGACGCGGTCGAGCCCGCCGAGCAGGTCGGCGACGGCGGCGAGGGCGTTGAGCGCGGCGGTCGCGGCGAGGTCGGCGGCCGCGTCCACCTCGACGTCGGCGCCGAGCAGGCCGGTCTGCGGCAGCTTCCCGTCGACGAACGGCAGCTGGCCGGCGGTGAACACGAGGTCGCCGCTCGCGACGGCGGACACGTAGGACCCGGCGGGAGCGGCGACGGACGGCAGCACGAGCCCCAGCTCGGCGAGGCGGTCGGCGACGGCCATCAGGCGTCCGCCTTCTCGCGCTTCAGGTAGGCGACGAGCCCACCCTCCGGTCCGACGACGATCTGGACGAGCTCCCACCCCTGCGCGCCCCAGGTGTTGAGGATCGCGGTGGTGTTGTGGATCAGGAGCGGTGTGGTCGCGTACTCCCAGACGGGCATGCGTCCTCCTTTTTGGGGGTTGCGGCGGGGCACCCGGCACCAGCGCGGGGCCGACCTAGCCTGAAGCCTATGTCTGCACGTCCACGCCGCACCGGCTCGGCCGTCCTCGGGGTCCTCGGGATCGCGGTGGTCGCCGGGCTCATGCTCACCGTCGGCGTCATGCCGGCCGTAGCGCTCACCGGCGCGCACGCGAAGGGCGGCAGCGGCCTCTTCGCGCCGCTGCCCGACGACCTGAAGATCACCAACCTGCAGCAGAAGACCGAGATCTACGCGAAGAGCGGCGGCAAGGACAAGCTGCTCGCCTCCTTCTACAACCAGAACCGCGAGGTCGTGCCGTGGGCCGACATCCCGGACACGGTGAAGCACGCGACGCTCGCGGCCGAGGACACCCGCTTCTACGAGCACGGCGGCGTCGACCCGATGGGCATCATCCGCGCGCTCGTGTCGAACGTGACGCACGGCGGCTCGCAGGGCGCGTCGACGATCTCGCAGCAGTACGTGAAGAACGTCTGCATCCAGGAGGCGGAGCTGCTGCCGACCCAGAAGCAGGTCGAGGCGGCGTACGGCGAGTGCACCGGCGGGGTGCAGCGCAAGCTGCGCGAGGCGCGCAACGCCATCGGCCTCGAGAAGGTCTACAAGAAGGACCAGATCCTCCTCGGCTACCTGAACATCGCCGGCTTCGGCGGCCGGATCTACGGCATCCAGTCGGCGGCGAACTACTACTTCGACACGGACGCGAAGGACCTCAGCGTCGCCCAGGCCGCGAGCCTCATGGCGATCGTGAACAACCCGGCCTACCTGCGCCCCGACGTGAAGACGAACGTGGCGGCGAACAAGGTCCGCCGCGACTACATCCTCGGCGTCGAGAAGAAGGAGGGGTGGATCACCGCGGACGAGTACGCGAAGGCCGTGGCCACCCCCGTGAAGACGAAGATCACGCCGACGACCACGGGCTGCGCCGGCGCGGGCTCCGCCGCGTACTTCTGCAGCTACGTGAGCGACATCATCCGGAACGACAGCGTCTTCGGCAGGACCGCCGCAGACCGCTACAACAAGCTGCAGAGCTCGGGCTGGAAGATCTACACGACGCTCGACATGGGGCTGCAAAAGAAGGCCAGCGCGGCCATGCGCGCCTACGTGCCGTCGCAGTCGCCGGCCGGCGCCGACCTCGGCGGCGCCGCGGTGTCGGTCGACGCCACCAACGGGCGCATCCTCTCCATGGTCCAGAGCAAGCGCTACGACGAGACGGGCGGCAAGGGCACGAGCGGCCCGAACTACACGGCGACGGCGGTCAACTGGAACACGGACTTCGCCTACGGCGGATCGGGCGGGTTCCAGCCCGGCTCGACCTACAAGGCCTTCACCCTCATCGACTGGCTGGAGCACGGCCACGGCCTCAACGAGATCGTGGACGGCACCGGCAAGACCTGGCCCGCGGGCTCCTTCCCCTGCGCGAGCCCCGACGGGCCCTTCGCCGCCGGCAACGACACCGCGAACGAGGGCGGCTACCAGTCCGTCCTGCGCGGCACCGCGCTCTCGGTGAACGGCGTGTTCGCCTCGATGGCGTCGAAGCTCAACCTCTGCGACATCCGCAAGCGCGCGGAGGACCTGCTGGTGCACCGCGCGAACGGCGCCGACCTGCAGGTCAACCCGTCGTCGATCCTCGGCACCAACGAGATCGCGCCGCTGACGATGGCGACCGCCTACGCGGGCATCGCCAACAAGGGCCGGGTCTGCTCCTCCATCGCGATCGACAAGATCGTCGCGACGGACGGGAAGCCCGTGAAGATCCCCGAGGCGAACTGCCACCAGGGCATCCCGAGCAGCGTGGCGGTCGCGACCGGGTACGCGCTGCACGGCGTGCTGACCGGCGGCACCGCGGCGGCCGATCGCGGCGCGACCGGCGGCGCGTGGGGCTTCGCGAAGACCGGCACGACGAACGACGCGAAGTCGACGTGGGTCGTCGGCGGGACGACGAAGGTCGTGAGCGCCGTCTGGGTCGGGAACGTCAACGCCCAGAAGACGAACCTGCGGTACGTGTACGGCTGGTCGGCGTGCGGCAAGGCGGCGGACGCCCGCCACTGCCTGTGGAGCGACATCATGCGGGCCAACGAGGCCAAATACCCGGGCGACGCCTCCTGGCCGCAGCCGGACGACCAGTACCTGTACGGCCAGCGCGTCACCGTCCCCGACGTCACCGGCAAGACGCCGACGGACGCCCGGCAGGCCCTCGAGGCCGCGGGCTTCCAGGTGAAGCGCGGCACCACGGCCTCCGACGTCGCGGCGGGCGCCGTGGCGGGGACGGATCCCGGGGCGGGCGCGTCCGTGCCGGGCGGCACGCTGGTGACGCTGTCGATCAGCTCGGGTCCGGCGCAGCCGACCCAGCCCACGCAGGCGCCGCCCGCGGCGGGGCAGGTGCCGAACGTGGTGGGCATGTCGCTCGCCGACGCGAAGAACGCGCTCGGCGCGGCCGGGTTCACGAACGTCAACGCGGCGCAGGTGCCCGGGCAGCAGGGCGCCCCCTGCACGGTCGTCGGGCAGCTGCCCGCGGCCGGGACGCAGGCGGACCCGGCGAGCACCCCGGTCGGCGTCGGCCTCACCAACGACCCGAGCCAGTGCCAGTGACCGGGGTGGTCCGCGGGCTCGCCACCGGCGTCGTCGCGGCGGGCGCCGCGGCGGCGGTGTGGGGCGTCGGCATCGAGCGCACCGCGTTCGTGCTGCGGCGCGCCACGCTGCCCGTGCTGCCGGCCGGCACCGGCGACCTGAAGGTGCTGCACCTCTCCGACCTGCACATGGCGCCCTGGCAGCGCGGCAAGCAGCGGTTCATCCGCGAGCTCGCCGACCTCGAGCCGGACCTCGTCGTCGACACCGGCGACAACCTGGGGCACCGCATCGGGCTGCTCGGCGTGAAGGCCGCGCTGGACCCGTTCAAGGGCGTCCCCGGGCTGTACGTGTGGGGCTCGAACGACTACTGGGCGCCGCAGCTGAAGAGCCCGTTCCGCTACTTCGCAGGTCCCTCGAAGCCGATGGCGGAGCCGGACCCGCTCGACATCGGCGCCCTGGGCGCCTACCTCGACTCGCTCGGCTGGACGAGCCTGAACAACCGCACCGCCCGCCTGCAGGTGCGCGGGACGGCGATCGACGCGTTCGGCACCGACGACCCGCACCGCGAGTACGACGACCTCGCCGCGCTCACGCCCGGGCTGCGGGGCCTGCGGTCGCGCAAGGTGAAGGCGGCGCTGACCCTCGGGGTGACGCACGCGCCCTACCGGCGCGTCCTCGACGCGTTCGTGGACCGCGGCGCGGACCTGCTGCTCGCCGGGCACACCCACGGCGGGCAGGTCTGCGTGCCCGGCTACGGCGCGCTGGTCACCAACTGCGACATCCCGCGCGAGCAGGTCAAGGGCGTCTCGCAGTGGAGCCACGACGGCCGCACCGCGGCCCTCGAGGTGTCGGCCGGGCTCGGCACCTCCATCACCGCCCCGGTGCGCTTCGCGTGCCGTCCGGAGGCGACGCTGCTGACCCTGACGAGCCGCTCCGCGTGATCCTCGCGAGGGCGGCGACGAGGCGCCGGGGCGTCCGCTATCCTTGACCAGCCCGCTTCACCGCGGGCGACCGGGATATAGCGCAGCTTGGTAGCGCGCCTCGTTCGGGACGAGGAGGTCGTGGGTTCGAATCCCGCTATCCCGACCAGCCGCCACCGGCCCTCCGGGCCGGTGGCGCTTCTGCGTCCAGCGGTCGACAGCGTGCCCGCGACGTGGCTGAATACGACCGTGGCCGAACCGTCCGAGGTGCTCGTCGTGGCCGACGCGGCCGCCTGGCGCGACGGGCTGCTCGAGCACGCCGCCGCATCGGACGGCGTCTGGCTCGCCCTCGCGAAGAAGGGCGTCGACTCCCCCACCTCCCTCCGCTACGACGAGGCGCTGGAGGAGGCGCTCTGCAGCGGCTGGATCGACGGCCCCAAGCGCAGCATCGACGACCGCGTGTTCGGGCAGCGCTTCACGCCGCGGCGGAAGGGCTCGCTGTGGTCGACGCGCAACGTCGGCCTCGTCGCGACCCTGGTCGCGGAGGGCCGCATGCGCGAGCAGGGACAGGCGGAGGTGGACCGCGCGAAGGCGGACGGGCGCTGGGACCGCGCGTACTCGGGGGCGTCGAGCGCGACGGTGCCCGAGGACCTGGAGGCCGCCCTGGCCGCGTCGCCGGCAGCGGCGGCGCGCTTCGCCGAGCTGAACCGGACGAACCGCTACGCGGTGATCCACCGCGTCTCCACGGCGCCGAGCGCGACGAGCCGGGCGAACCGGCTGGCGAAGCTCGTCGCGATGCTGGCGGCGGGCGGCTCGCCCTACCCGCAGCAGCCGGCGGGCGACGTCAGCTGAAGTCGGCGTCCGGCGCGAGCGGCGCGCCGACCAGCACGGTCTCGCCGTCGAGCACGCCGCCCGACTCGGCGAGGTAGCACGCGGCGCAGAGCGACTCGTAGGCGACGTCGTTCAGGGTGTCGATCGCCACCTGCTGGCCGTCGAACACGTAGCGGTCGCCGATCTTCCGCGCGTTGAACAGCGCCTTGCGGCCGCACCGGCAGATCGTCTTCAGCTCCTCGAGGCTGTGCGCGACCTCGAGCAGCCGCGCGCTGCCGGGGAACGCCTCGGTGCGGAAGTCCGTGCGGATGCCGTAGGCGAGCACCGGCACGTCCTGCACCACGGCGATGCGCAGCAGGTCGTTCACCTGGCCCGGCGTGAGGAACTGGGCCTCGTCGACGAGCAGGCAGGCCACGGGCGAGCCCGTCGCCTCCGTCAGCGCGCGCCGCTGCGCGAAGAACAGCTCGAGCACGTCCGCGCCCTCGCCGATCAGGAAGTGCACGGGCCGGGTGACGCCGAGGCGCGACACGATGTCCCGGTCGCCCTTCGCGTCCACGCCGGGCTTCGCGAGCAGCACCCGCTGCCCGCGCTCCTCGTAGTTGTAGGCGGCCTGCAGCAGCGCGGTGCTCTTGCCGCTGTTCATCGCGCCGTATCGGAAGTAGAGCTTCGCCACGGTCTACAGGTACCCGTCTTCCGTCGCCCGCTGGATCAGATCGACCTTACGACTCGCGGGCCGGTTCACCCGCGCGTACTTCTCCCGCACGCGCCGGAGGTAGGTCTTCGCGGTCTCGAACTGCACGTGCATCTCGACGGCGACCTCGTTGGTCGACCGTCCGGAGGCGTAGAGGCGCAGCGCGGCCTCCTCGCCGAGGCTCAGGCGGGGGCGCTGCACCTGCTCCGCCGCGCGCGGGAGGGGGCGCCAGTCGCGCTGCACGGCGCGTCCGCCCGTGAGGCCCATCACCTCGCGGGCGACGGCGAGCACCTCCGCCAGCGGCCGGGACTTGCCGAGGAACGCCGCGGCACCGGCGCGCAGCGCGCGCTCCCGCAGGTCCGGGGTGTCGAGGCCCGTCAGCACGATCACGGTCGCACCGGCGGCGCGGCAGGTGCGCACGCGCGCCTCGATCGACACGGGCTCCCGCAGCTGCACGTCGATCAGCACGAGGTCCGTCGGGAAGGCAGGGCTGTGCACGAGCTGCAGCCAGGACGTGGCGGTCAGCGCGACCTCGAAGTCGGGAGCGTTCGCCCGCAGCCAGGACGCCATGCTGTCGAGCAGCACCTCGTGGTCGTCGAGCAGGGCGACGCGCACCGCCCGCTTCGGCAGGCCCCGCGGCGGCGCCGCGGGGGTGGCGCGCCCCGCGCGGGCCGCACCGCCGATCACGGTCGGTGCGGGAGGCTGCTCGTGCTCGGCGGGCATGGCGCTCCTGGCGGGGTGTCGGACGGCGGGGGACGCCGCTCGCGCCCCTGTCCCCCGAGGATGCCGGAGGGGCGGTCCGAACGGTCGACGCCCGGCCGTCTCCGCCGGAACCGGGCTCAGAAGAGCATCGGCTGCGCCGCCGCCTCCGTCGCGCGCACGATGCCAGCGGAGCGCGACCGCGTGGTCCCGGTCGTGTCGTCCACCGCGCCGCGGCGCAGGCCGTGCCGCTCGAGCAGCGGCTCGATCCGCTCCGCCAGATGGCGCCGGTACGCCTTCGGCGCGTACGGCCCGGTGGCGTAGAGCCGCTGGTACGCGGCGTCGTGCTGCGGGAAGTGCTCGTGCAGCCATGCCAGGTACCACTGCCGCACGCCGGGCTTCAGGTGCAGCGCGGTCCAGACGACGTAGGAGGCGCCCGCGGCCGCGATCGCCGCCAGCGCGTCGTCGAGCTGCTCGACCGAGTCGGTCAGGTGCGGCAGCACCGGCATCAGGAACACCCCGCACTCGAGCCCCGCGTCCCGCGCCGCGCGCACGGTCGCGAGGCGCGCGGCGGCGGAGGGGGTGCCGGGCTCCACGAGCGCCTGCAGCTGCGGGTCGAAGATCGCGACCGACATCGCGAGGTCGACCGGACCGTGCTCCGCGATGCGGGCGAGCAGCGGCAGGTCCCGCCGCAGCAGGGTCCCCTTGGTCAGCAGCGACACCGGTGTCGCCGCCTCCGCGAGCGCCTCGAGGATCCCCGGCATCAGCCGGTACCGCCCCTCCGCCCGCTGGTACGGGTCGGTGTTGGTGCCGAGCGCGACCGGTGAGCCCTTCCAGGAGGCGCGGTGCAGCTCCGTCCGGAGTACCTCCGCGACGTTGACCTTCACCACGACCTCGGCGTCGAACGCGCCGGGGTCGTCGAACTCGAGGTAGCGGTGCGTCGGCCGGGCGAAGCAGTAGACGCAGGCGTGGGAGCAGCCCCGGTAGGGGTTGATGGTCCAGCCGTACGGCGTGCCCGGCACGCTGCCCGGCACCTTGTTCAGCGCCGACTTCGCCCGCACCTCGTAGAAGGTCATGCCGGCGAACTCGGGCGTCCGGCTCGTGCGCACCAGGTCGTGCACCTTCGCGAGCCCGGGCAGCGCGTCCGTCGGCTCGGCCCCGACCTGCTGTCCCGCCCATCGCATGCACCCATTCGAACACGCGTTCGAACAAGACGCAAGTCGTGGCAGGGAACGTCTGTTCACGGATACGGGGATCGGCGAGGCCGATCCCCGTATCCGTGAACGGACAGCGCGCGGTCTACGCGGTGAGGCCCAGGGTCTTCGCAGTCGACTCCTGGATGCGGCGGGCGTTGCGCGGATCGTCGGAGAGCAGCGCGCCGTAGGTCGGGATGAGGCGACGCAGCTCGGGCTCCCACGCGGCCAGCCGGTCCGGGAAGGAGCGGCGCAGCACGTCGAGCATGATCGCCGCCGCGGTGGAGGCGCCGGGCGAGGCGCCGAGCAGGCCGGCGATGGTGCCGTCGGCCCCGCTGACGACCTCCGTGCCGAACTGCAGCACGCCGCCCTTCTTCGGGTCCTTCTTGATCACCTGCGCGCGCTGGCCGGCGCCGAGCGAGTACCAGTCCTTCGGATCGGCGTCGGGGAAGAACTCCTGCAACGAGCCGAACTTGGCCTTCTTCGACTTCGTCAGCTCGCGGACGAGGTACCGCACCAGCGCGAAGTTGTCCTTGGCCACCGCGAGCAGCGGGATCAGGTTGTGCGGGCGCACGGACAGCGGCAGGTCGAGCAGGCCGCCGTGCTTCAGGAACCGCGGCGAGAGACCCGCGTACGGCCCGAACAGCAGGGAGGCCCTGCCGTCGACGATCCGGGTGTCCAGGTGCGGCACGCTCATCGGCGGGGCGCCGATGGAGGCCTTGCCGTAGACCTTCGCGCGGTGCTTCGCCACGAGGTCGGGGTCGTCCGCGCGCAGCCACTGGCCGCTGATCGGGAACAGGCCGTAGCCCCGCGCCTCCGGGATCCCGGCCTTCTGCAGCAGCTTGAGCGCCCAGCCGCCGGCGCCGACGAACACGAAGCGGGCGTTCACCTCGCGCTGGTCGCTGCCGACCAGGTGGCGCGACCGCACCCGCCAGGTGCCGTCCTTCTGCCGCTTCAGCTTCGTGACCTCGGTGTTCAGCAGGAGGTCGGCGCCGTCGTCGACGAGCCCGTCCATCAGCGCGCGGGTCAGCGCGCCGAAGTCGACGTCCGTGCCCGACTCGGCGCGGGTCGCGGCGACGGGCTGGGACTTGTCCCGGCCCACCATGAGCAGCGGCGCCCAGTCGTGGATCACCTTGGGGTCCTCGGAGAACTGCATCTCCGCGAACAGCGGGTGGTCGGTCAGCGCCTCCCACCGGCGGCGGAGGTAGTCCACGTGCTCCGCGCCGCGGACGAACGTCATGTGCGGCGTCGAGTTGATGAAGAAGGTGCCGGACGGCAGGCGGGTCTGCTCGGCGAGCGACGCCCAGAACTCGCGCGAGATCTGGAACTGCTCGTTGACCTTGACGGCGCTCGTGATGTCGATCGAGCCGTCGGGCCGCTCGGGCGTGTAGTTCAGCTCGCACAGCGCCGCGTGCCCGGTGCCGGCGTTGTTCCAGGGGTTGCTGCTCTCCTGCGCCACCCGGCCGAGCCGCTCGTAGATGCGGATCTTCCAGTCGGGCTGCAACGCGTGCAGCAGCGTCCCGAGGGTGGCGCTCATGATGCCGCCGCCGATCAGGACGACGTCGATCGTCTCGTCCTGCGCCACGCCAGCAGCCTATCCCGGCGGGGTCGGGGGACCCGGCGCCGGGCGCGGATCAGGCGCCCACGACGAGGGCCGCCACGAGCACCGAGGCGAGGCCCGCGACGGACACCACGCACTCCATCAGCGACCACGACTTCAGGGTCTGCGGGATCGACAGCTTGAAGAACTGGCTGACGAGCCAGAACCCGGCGTCGTTGACGTGGGAGAGGAAGACGGAGCCGGCGCCGATCGCGAGCACCATGAGGGAGATCATCGGCGCGCTCATCCCCTCCGTGAGCGGCTGGAGGATGCCGGCGGCCGTCACCGTGGCCACCGTCGCGGAGCCGGTGGCGACGCGGATCAGGGCGGCGACCGCCCACGCGACGAGCAGCGCGGTGATGCCCTGCCCCTGCGCGACCCGGGCGATGACGCTGCCGATGCCGGTGTCGATCAGCACCTGCTTGAAGCCGCCGCCCGCGCCCACGATCAGCAGGATCCCCGCGATGGGCGGCAGGGACTCCGTCAGCGTCGTCGAGATCCGCGACCGGTCCATCCGCGCGGGCAGGGCCAGCAGGAGGAAGCCGGCGACGAGCGCGATGGTGAGGGCGACGGTGGGCGTGCCGACGAAGGCCGCCACGGTCTTCCAGGCGGCGTCGGAGTCGGGCGCGACGATGTTCGCGATCGCGCCCACGAGCAGCAGCGCGACGGGCAGCAGCACGCTGATGAGCGCGAGCGCGAAGGGCGGGCGCGGTCCGCCGCCTTCGAGCCGATCGTCGTACTGGGAGTCGGGCGCGTCGACGGGCACGAGCCGGGCGACGAGGTAGCTGAGCACCGGTCCCGCGATCACGACCGTCGGGATCGCCACGATGATGCCGAGGATCAGGGTGTCGCCCAGGTTCGCCTTCAGGCCGGCGATGGCGACGAGCGGGCCGGGGTGCGGCGGCACGAAGCCGTGCATCGCGGACAGCCCGGCGAGGGTCGGGATCGCGACGGACATCAGCCGGACCTCCGCCCGCTTCGCGACGAGCAGGATGATCGGCACGAGCAGCACGAGGCCGATCTCGAAGAACATCGGCAGCCCGATCAGCGCGCCGATGAGCCCCATGATCCACGGCAGCGAGCGCGGGCCCGCCCGGGAGACCAGGGTGTCGACGATGCGGCCGGCGCCGCCGGAGTCGGCGAGGAGGCGCCCGTACATGCCGCCGAGCCCGATCAGGATGCCGACGGAGGCGGACGTGTCGCCGAAGCCCTTGGCGAAGCTGTCGATGACGGCGGGGCCGGCCTCGCCCGCGACGAGCCCCGTCGTCAGCCCGCCGAGCAGCAGCGCGAGGAACGGGTGGACCTTCAGCCAGGTGATCAGCGTCACGATGACCGCGATGCCGATCAGCGCCGCGATCACCAGCTGCGGTTCGCTCCCGGTCGGTCTCGCTGCCTGCAGGAGCTCCATGGGCGGCACCCGGTCCTCTCGGTTCCGCAGGAGTCTGCCGAGCGCCGCCGGTGAGCAGCCTTGGAGACCTCAGGACGCGGCGAACGCGGCGGCCAGCACGTCGCCGCCCGTGCGGCCGAACCACATCAGCGCCACGGCCACCGCGGTCGCGCCGGCGAGCGCGAGCAGCACGGAGGCGAGCAGCTGCGTCGGCCGGCGCACGGGCACGCGGTCCCGGCGCAGGGCGACGAGCACCGACGAGCCCGTCACCGCGGTGAGCACCCCGAGCCCGACGAGCAGCACGACCGCGTAGAACGCCGCGACCGCGAGCCAGAGGAGGACCACGGGCTCAGTCCAGCACGAACCGGCGGTGCGCGCCTCCCCCGGATCCCTGGGCAGGCGCCGGACCGGTCAGCGTCGGGCGAGGTCCGCTGCGACGAGCTCGGCGATCTGCACCGCGTTCAGGGCGGCGCCCTTGCGCAGGTTGTCGTTGCTGACGAAGAGCGCGAGGCCGCGCTCGGTCGGCGCGCCCTCGTCTCGGCGGATGCGCCCGACGAAGCTCGGGTCCTGGCCCGCGGCCTCGAGCGGCGTGGGCACGTCCGTCAGCACGACCCCGGGGGCGTCGGCGAGCAGCTCGCGAGCGCGCTCGGGCGTGAGCGGCCGGGCGAACTCGGCGTTGATCGACAGCGAGTGCCCCGTGAACACGGGCACGCGCACGCAGGTGCCGGAGACGAGCAGGTCGGGGATCCCGAGGATCTTGCGGCTCTCGTTGCGGAGCTTCTGCTCCTCGTCCGTCTCGTCGCGGCCGTCGTCGACGAGGTTCCCGGCGAACGGGATCACGTCGAAGGCGATGGGCCGCACGTACTTCTGCGGCTCGCCCAGGTCGACGGAGGAGCCGTCGTGCACGAGCGACGTGACGTCGCCGGCGGCCATCGCCCGCGCGACCTGGTCGGCCAGCTCGGCGACGCCGCCGAGCCCGCTGCCGGACACGGCCTGGTAGGTGCTCACCGTCAGCCGGACCAGGCCGGCCTCCTCGTGCAGCGGCCGCAGCACCGGCATCGCGGCCATGGTGGTGCAGTTCGGGTTCGCGACGATGCCGCGGCGCGCCTCCCGGATCGCCTCCGGGTTCACCTCGCTGACGACGAGCGGCACGTCGGGGTCCATGCGCCAGGCGCTGGAGTTGTCGATGACGAGGGCGCCGGCCTCCGCGAACCGCGGCGCCTGCGCGCGCGACGTGGTGGCACCGGCGCTGAACAGCGCGACGTCGATGCCGGAGAGGTCGGCGACGGCAGCGTCCTCGACGACGACCTGCTCGCCGCGCCAGGGCAGCGTGGTCCCCGCCGAACGGGCGGAGGCGAAGAAGCGGATCGACTCGATCTCGAGGCCGCGCTCGTCGAGCAGGCGGCGCATGACGCCGCCGACCTGCCCGGTCGCGCCGACGACCGCCACTCGGAGGCCGCTCATCGTCCCGTTCCCGCGTACACGACTGCATCCTCGTCGCCGTCGAGCCCGAAGGCGGAGTGCACCGCCAGCGTGGCGGCCTTGATCGAGTCCGCGCGCGTGACGACGGAGATGCGGATCTCGGAGGTGGAGATCATCTCGATGTTGATGCCCGCGTCGGACAGCGCCCGGAACAGCCGCGCGGAGACGCCGGCGTTGGTCCGCATGCCCGCGCCGACGAGCGCGAGCTTGGCGATCTGGTCGTCGTGCTGCAGCGAGGCGAAGCCGAGCGACTCCTGCTCCGCCGACAGCACGGCGATCACGGCCTCGGCGGACGCCTTCGGCAGGGTGAACGAGATGTCGGTGAGGCCCGTGGCGGCCGCCGACACGTTCTGCACGATCATGTCGATGTTCGCGCCGGTGCGGGCGACCGTCGTGAAGAGCTCCGCGGCCTTGCCGGGCTCGTCGCGGATGCCGACGACCGTGATCTTCGCCTCCGACAGGTCGGTGGCGACGCCGGCGATGACCGGTTCTTCCACTGGTGCTCCGTTCTCGTCGAGCCCCGGACCGGCCGGGTTGTAGACGATCGTCCCCTGCTTGTTGCTGAAGGACGAGCGCACGTGCAGGGTCACGCCGTGCCGCCTGGCGTACTCGACCGCGCGGATGTGCAGCACCTTCGCGCCGGACGCCGCGAGCTCGAGCATCTCCTCGCTGGTGATGCGCGGCACCTGATGGGCGCGCGGCACGATGCGCGGGTCGGCGGTGAAGATGCCGTCCACGTCCGTGTAGATCTCGCAGACGTCGGCCTGCAGCGCCGCGGCCAGTGCGACGGCGGTCGTGTCCGACCCGCCGCGGCCGAGCGTGGTGATGTCGCCGGTGCCGCGGTTGAATCCCTGGAAGCCGGCGACGATCGCGATCGCGCCCTCGTCGAGCGCGTCGCGGACGCGACCGGGCGTGACGTCGACGATCCGCGCGGCGCCGTGCTGGGCGTCGGTGATCATGCCCGCCTGGCTGCCCGTGAAGGACCGCGCCTCGTGCCCCATGCTCTTGATCGCCATCGCGAGCAGCGCCATGGAGATGCGCTCCCCCGCCGTGAGCAGCATGTCGAGCTCGCGCGGTGCGGGCAGCAGCGTCACGCGGTGCGCGAGGTCGACGAGGTCGTCGGTGGTGTCGCCCATCGCCGACACGGCGACGACGACCTCGTTGCCCGCCTTGCGGGTCTCGACGATCCGTTTCGCCACCCGCTTGATGCTCTCGGCGTCCGCGACGGAGGAGCCGCCGAACTTCTGCACGATGAGAGCCAAGGAGGAGCCTTCCGACACTTGCCGCGCGCCCCGGATCGGCGCCGAGCCATGGTAGCGGCGCGCCGACCCCTCAGCGGCCGGGGCCGGCGAGGGCCGTCCGGGCCCGTCGCGCCGCCCGCCACGCGCCGCGGAGCACGGGCACGCGCGCGGCCCGGCCGCGCATCCGTGCGGCGACGGACCGCCGCGGCGCGGGCAGGCCGGGGAACAGGCGCAGGAGCCGCTCCTGCGACACGTAGCGGCGCAGCAGCGCGTACCGGTCGGGCGGGAGCGCCAGCACGGCCGCGTCGTGGACCCCGAGCATCCCCTCCAGCGACCCCGGCTGCATGCTCAGCGCCGTGACCGCGGCGATCAGCTCGATCAGCGCGGGGTCGGTCGTCGGGCGCTGCGCCGGCCCGGCCTCGAGCGGGACCGAGAGGTGCAGCAGGTCGGCCAGCACGATCGCCATGCGGTTGCTGTTCTGGTAGGGCCGCAGCCGGCGCAGCACGGCCCGGGCGCCCACCGCGACGGTCGGGACGCCCATCGCCCTCGCGGTGAAGAGCGCCGTGGAGAAGCAGCTGACGACGAGCGCGACGTCGAGCTCCGCGAACAGCGTCTCGACCAGCCCCCGCGTCGGCAGCAGGCGGACGTCCCGCCCCTGCGACGTGAAGGACGCGACCACCGCCGCGGTCGCGTGCGCCGCGGCCTTCGGGTGGGCTCGGACGAGCACCGGCCGGTCGGGCGCCTGCTCGAGCGCGACGGCGATCATCCGCGACAGCAGCGCCGCGTCCTCCTCCTGGGTCAGCAGCCCGAGGTCCGCGAGGTACTGCCCGACGACCACCGAGACCGGGCCGTCGACGGGCGGTGCGTCGACCCCGCCGACCGACCGCAGCACGTCCAGGAACCCGTCGATCGGGAACGAGCGGTACTCGGGATGGAACTCGCGCAGCACGAAGGGCTGCAGCCCGGGCACGAGGTCGAGGTGCACGACCGCGTCGATGCGGTCGCCGACGAGGTCCGGCACGCCGATGCGGGTCGGCCCGTAGGTCATCAGGCCGTCGGCGTAGACGGCGATGCGCGCCCGCTCGAAGAGCCGGGTCAGGGAGGCGGACGCCGCGCCCTGGATCGACTCGACCCACAGCACGTGCTCCTCGTCCGGGTCGATGCCGCACGCGGCATGCAGCTGCGCGGTCGCGAGCCGGGCGTGGTGCGACCCCGGCACCGGCGACCAGCCGTGGGGGTGCTCGGGCGCGATCAGGTCGTTGAGGTGGACGACGCGGCCGAACAGGGCGAGCAGCGGCGCGTACTCCGGCAGCTCGTGCACCGGCGGGGCCGCCTCGAACGCCAGCACGGTGTTCGCGACCAGCAGCACGCGGTCCTCCACGGCGCCGAGGTCGAGGTGCTCGACGATCGCGGCGACGCCGCAGAGCCCGAACCCGGTGGAGACCTCGAAGACGTGACGCACGCCGCGGACCGTAACCCCCGTCGGTTACCAGCGGTCCACCGCTCGGCAACCAGCAGGTGTCACGGTGTCCACCCCGTCCCGACGAAGAAGGTGCTGCTCCGCGTGCTCCAGGCTCCACGGCTGTCCGTCGTCATCCCGCTGCGCGACGTGGCGCCGTACCTGCCGACCCTGCTCGCGACCCTGCGGAGCACGGAGCGCGCGGACGTCGAGCTGCTGTTCGTCGACGACCACTCGCGCGACGAGACCCCGGCGATCGCGGAGGCGGCGCTGCCGTCCTTCCCGCTCGCCCGCCTCCTGCACCTCGACGCCACGACCGGGCTCTCGGCGGGCCGCAACCGCGGGCTGGACGAGGCGGCCGCGCCGGTCGTCACCTTCCTCGACGGGGACGACTGGATCGCGCCCGGCTACCTCGACGAGGCGCTGGCGCGGTTCGAGGAGCGCGACGTCGACGTGATGCGCGTGGACCACACGCGCGTCACCGGCAACCGCCGCGCCGTGGTGCGCAACCCCATCGGCGTCCGAGGCACGCCCGTCGACGTGCGGGACCACCTGCTGCCGGTGCACCGGCCGACGATCGTCGACCACCCCACGGCCTGGGGCGGCTTCTACCGGCGGGACTTCCTCCAGAGCCGCGGCCTGCGCTTCGACGAGCGCCTGCTGACCGCGGAGGACCGCGACTGGTGGTGGCGCACGCTGCTCGCCGACGGCCGGGTGAGCTTCGAGGACCTGAACGGATACCGCTACCGCCGCGGCGTCACGACCTCGCTGACGCAGATCGGCGACGCGCGGCAGCTGCACTACTTCGACTCGCTCGACCGCTCGCTCGCCGCCGTCACGGCGGACCGGGAGGCGGAGCGGCTGCTGCCGAAGGTCTGGCGCGGCTACCTCGCGATCCTGCTGTCGCAGCACCGGCAGGCGGAGCGGCTGCACCCCTCCTCGCGGCACGAGCAGGCGCGCCGGAACCGGGAGGTGCTGCGGACGGTGCCGCAGGACCTGCTGCACCGCACGCTGATCCAGATGTCGCGCACGGACGTCGAGCTGCTGATGCGGCTGGGGCTCGCCGTGCCCGACATCACCCGCCTCCAGCTCGGCAGGCACCGGGCGCCGGCCGACCTGGTGCCCGACGTCGACCCGGACGCGCTCGCGGGCGGTGCCGCGCGCTGACCCGGCGGGGCGGCCCGGTCAGGCCGCGCGGAGGAAGGGGATCAGGGCGCCGTTCACCGCGTCCGGGGCCTCCTCCGCGGGGTAGTGCCCGGCGTGGCGCGCGACGACCGAGTGCACCCGGGAGACCGAGTGCGAGAGCGCCTCCGCCACCTGCCCGGCGCGCCCGAACCCGCCCGCGATCGCGAGACCGGGCATCGGCAGCCGTCGCCGGACCGCTCGGCGCACGGCCTGCGCGTCGTCGTGCGCGGCGCGGTGGAGCGCGAGGGTCGAGGCGAGGCGCGCGTCGGTGGAGTAGGCGCTCATGTAGCCGACGTGCGCGTCGAAGTCGAGACCGGCGGGGCCGGAGCTGCCGCCGAGGTAGGCGTCGACCGTGGCGTCCAGCCGACCGGCGAGCAGCCGCTCGGCGACCCCCTCCGGCGCGGTGAAGAGCGGCAGGTGCCAGGAGGGGTACGACTCCGCCTCCTCGGCGTCGACCTCGATGCCGGGCGGCACCTCCTCCTCGACCGCGATCGCGGCGACGCGGCCGGGCTGCTCGGCGGCCATCAGCAGGGCGATCGTGGCGCCGACGTCGTGGCCGATCACGGCGAAGCGCCGGACCCCGAGCGCGTCGAGCGCGGCCAGCACCTCGCGGGCGAGCGTCGCCTTCGCGTGGTCGCCGCGGCCGGCGGACAGGTCGCCGAGGCCGCGCGCCTCGACCTCGAGCGTGCGGTAGCCGGCTCGCAGCAGCACGGGCACCACGTGCCGCCAGTGCAGGGCGGTGACGGGCCAGCCGTGGAGCAGCACGACGGCGGGACCGGTGCCGGTGTCGGTCACCGAGATGGAGGTGCCTGCGCCGATGGGGACGAGCATGCGCGATCGTAACCCCGCCTCGTCAGCACACCGGCGAACGCCGCGACGTCGTCCGATCCGCCGAGCGCACCGTGATCAGCCCGGAGCGCCCGCCCGTCCACGAAACAGGGCCGAGACGCGTGACGCGGCCCGTTCAGGGCCGCGAAGCGTCCTCCCCGGCCGGGAACACCGGCCGTGGGCCCTGCTGCGCCGCAGCGGCGGCGGCGGCGGCGGCGGCGCAGCCATGAGCACAGCTCAGCTCTCCACGAGGCGGCGGCCCTCGAAGGCGCGGCCGAGGGTGACCTCGTCGGCGTACTCGAGGTCGCCGCCGACGGGCAGGCCGGAGGCGAGCCGGCTGACGGGCACCGCCATCGTCTTGAGGAGGCGGGAGAGGTAGGTGGCGGTCGCCTCGCCCGTCATGTTCGGGTCGGTGGCGATGATCACCTCCTGCACCTCGCCGTCGGCGAGCCGCTGGACGAGCTCGCGGATGCGCAGGTCGTCGGGGCCGATGCCGTCGATGGGGCTGAGGGCGCCGCCGAGCACGTGGTAGAGCCCGCGGTACTCGCGGGTGCGCTCGATCGCGGCGACGTCCTTGGGCTCCTCGACGACGCAGATGGTGGCGCGGTTGCGGCGCGCGTCGCGGCAGATGCCGCAGCGGTCCTGATCCGCGACGTTGCCGCAGAGCGAGCAGAACCGCACCTTCTCGTGCACCTCCTGCAGGATCTCGCCGAGGCGCGTGACGTCGAACCCGCGGGTCTGCACGATGTGGAACGCGATGCGCTGGGCGGACTTCGGCCCGACGCCGGGCAGGCGGCCGAGCTCGTCGATCAGCTCTTGGACGATGCCTTCGTACATGTCAGCGCACCTCGGTCGGGACGATCACGGTCTCCTCGAGGAAGCTCGCACCGAGCAGCTCCCGCACGACCGACTCGCCGTAGCGGGACGCCTCGTCGGGACGCACGGGCTGCGCCGGCGCCGCGGGGGCGGCGGCGGCGGGCCGAGGAGCGGGTTCGGGGTCCGGCTCGGGGGCCGGCGCCGGTGCGACGCTCCCCCAGCCGGCCGGTGGCAGCGGCTCGGAGACGACCGGCGCCGCGACGGCCGGTGCCGTGACGGCCGGCGCCACGACGGCGGGCGGCGCGACGACCGGCGCGGGAGCGGACGTCTTGGGGACGGCCACCGCAGGAGCGGATGCCGCGGGCGCCGCGACCACGGCTGCCGGACGGCGCACCGGCGAGGCGCCGCGCCCGGGGTCCGGTGGCGGCGGGACGTCGTCGGGGTCGTCGGGCGGCGTGTCGGGCACGGGCGGCGCCTCGGCCACGGGCGCGGATGCGGGCCGGGCGGCGCCGCCGTCCACCCGGGGCAGGAACTTCACCCGGAGGCCGAGCACCTCGAGGATCGCCGAGCGCAGCACGTCGCTGATGCCGCCGCCCGACTGGACGGGGCGCTTGAAGCCCTCCACGTCGGTGCGGCTGAGGAAGGCGAGGGTCAGCACGTCGTCCTGCAGCGCGAGCGGGTACGACGTGTACACGACCGCCCAGGCGCTGCGCTTCGCGCGCTGCACGGTCTCGAGGATCTCGGGCCACGCGTCGCGCACGTGCTGGATGGTGAGGGCGGCGCCCGGCACCGCGGGGCGCGGCGCCTCGACGGGTGCGGCGGCGGCCTGCGGCGCGGCGGCGGGTCGCCGGACGGGCGGCACGGGCGCGGAGGGAGGCGGCACGTCGAAGGAGGGCGGCGGCACGACGACCGCCGCCTGCGCGGCGGGAGCACGGACCGGTTGCGGGGCCGCCGCGGGGGGCGCTGCCGGCGCCGCTGCGGAGGCGGAGGCGGGTGCCACCGTCGCGGACTCGACGCCGACGCGGCGCTCGAGCCGCTCGATGCGGGTGGCGTCACCGGCGTCGGAGGCGGGCACGAGCATCCGCGCGACCATCAGCTCGAGGTGCAGGCGAGGCGAGGTCGCGCCGACCATCTCGTCGAGCGCGTCGCTGACGGTGTCCGCGATGCGCGACAGCTCGGCCGTGCCGAAGCGCTGCGCCTGGATCGCGAGCGCGGCGAGCTGGTCGGCGGGCACGCCGCGCAGCACGCTCGCCGCCGCGTCGCCCGTCGCGGCGACGACGATGAGGTCGCGCATCCGCTCGAGCAGGTCCTCGACGAAGCGGCGCGGGTCCTGCCCGGTCTGCACGATGCGGTCGATCGCCGCGAAGGCGCCTGCCGCGTCCCCCTCCGCGACCGCCGTGACGACCTCGTCGATCAGGGCGGCGCTCGTGTAGCCGAGCAGGGCGGTCGCCCGCTCGTACTCGACGTGCGAGCCCTCGGACCCGGCGATCAGCTGGTCGAGCAGCGAGAGCGTGTCGCGGGGCGAGCCGCCGCCGGCCTTCACGACGAGGGGCAGCACGCCGGCCTCGACCTGCACGCCCTCCTCGTCGCAGAGCTGCGCGACGTAGTCGAGCAGCTGCGCGGGGGCGACGAGGCGGAAGGGGTAGTGGTGCGTGCGGGACCGGATGGTGCCGATGACCTTCTCGGGCTCCGTCGTCGCGAAGATGAACTTCACGTGCTCGGGCGGCTCCTCGACGATCTTCAGCAGCGCGTTGAAGCCCTGCGGCGTCACCATGTGCGCCTCGTCGAGGATGAAGATCTTGAACCGGTCGCGCGAGGGGGCGAACACGGCCCGCTCCCGGAGGTCGCGGGCGTCGTCGACGCCGTTGTGGCTCGCCGCGTCGATCTCGACGACGTCCATCGAGCCGCTGCCGCCGCGGCCGAGCTCCACGCAGCTGGGGCAGACGCCGCAGGGCGTGTCCGTCGGGCCCTCGGCGCAGTTCAGACAGCGCGCCAGGATGCGGGCGGAGGTGGTCTTGCCGCAGCCGCGCGGGCCGCTGAACAGGTAGGCGTGGTTGACGCGGTCCGTCCGCAGCGCGGTGCGCAGCGGATCGGTGACGTGCGACTGCCCGATCAGCTCGGCGAAGGTCTCCGGCCGGTAGCGGCGATACAGGGCGGTGACCACTGCACGAGGGTAACCACGGCGACCGACACCGCTCGGCGTGTCCGCTGTCGGCGTGCTGGCCCCGCGCGCCGGCCGCGGCTCAGCCCTGCAGGCCCTCCACGCACCGGTCGAGCAGCGCCGCGAGCTGCACGGCCTCGGCCCGGTCGAGTCCGGCCCGCATCCGGTCCTCGACCGCCCGCACCGCGGCGCTCGCGGCGGCCAGCCGCTCCCTGCCGAGCGGTGTCAGCTCGGCGGGCAGCGCCCGCCCCACGGGGGCGACGGGCGGCCGGACCACCGACCCGTCGCGCTCGAGCGCCTGCAGCAGCACGTTCATGGACTGGCGGGTCACGAAGGCGCCCCGCGCCAGCTCCGCGTTCGACAGCCCGGGGCGCTGCGCCAGCAGCTCCAGGCACGAGTACTGCGTGATGTTCATGCCGAGCGGGCGCAGCACCGCCTCCATGGCGACGTGCAGCGCGCTCGACGCCTGCTTCAGGCGGTAGCCGACCGAGACCGCGAGATCGACCGACGGTCCGACTTGACTCATGTCAGCATCCTGACATACCGTTCCACATGTCAGGAACCTGACATTCACGAGAGGACGACCATGGCCGCCACCGGACCCGACTTCATCTCCCTGCAGGTGCGCGACATCGAGCGCTCCGCCCGCTTCTACGAGCAGCACCTCGGACTCACGCGGCGCCCCGGGCCCCCGCACGCCGTCGTGTTCGCGACCGAGCCGATCGCGCTCGCGGTGCGCGACGCGGTCGAGGGCTTCGACCTCGACGCGGTGCCGCAGCCGAGCGGCGGCGTCGCGCTGTGGCTGCTCGCGCCCGACGCGCAGGCGGTCCACGACGCGCTCGTGGAGGCCGGCGTCCCGATCGTGTCCTCGCCGATCGACGGCCCGTTCGGCCGCACCTTCACCTTCGCCGACCCGGACGGGTACCGGGTCACGCTGCACGACCGGGGCTGAGCCGCGCAGCCGCCCAGGCCGGGGCTGCGACCCTGGAGGGCACCCGGCGCGGGTGCGTCGCACGGCGGTGAGGAGCGGGATGTCGCTGCTCGAGGGGACCCCTGCGACGGGCACCCGGGTCGTGGAGCCCCTGCAGGGGACGGGCACGATCGTCGTCGGCGGCGGCTGCGCGGGTCTCGCTCTGGCCGTCGCGGCCGCGGAGGGCCGTCCCGACGCCGCGGTCACCGTGCTCGACGCGCGACGGGACGGCTCGGACCCGCGCACCTGGTGCTACTGGGACGTCGGGGCCGCGCTGCTGCCGGAGGCGGTGTCCGCCTCCTGGACCCGGTGGGAGATCCGCACGACGGCCGGGTCGGCCGTCGGCGAGGACCCCGATCACCCGTACCGGATGGTGCGGGCGCGCGACTACCGCGCGGCGGCCCGTCGTCGCCTCGCGAGGTCAGGGGGCGTGCGGCTGCAGGAGGGCGTCCGCGTCGAGCAGCCGCTCCGGGCCGGAGGCTCCGCCGCCCGCGTGATCGACGCCCGGGGCGCCGGCGCGGCCGAGCCCCTGCGCCCGGGCCGGGTCCGGCTGCAGCAGCGCTTCCTCGGGCAGTGGATCCGCACCGCGCGACCGGTCTTCGACCCGTCGACCGCGACGCTCATGGACTTCCCCGCGCAGGAACGCGGCAGCGGGGTCCGCTTCGTCTACGTGCTCCCCGTCTCCGCCACCTCCGCGCTCGTGGAGGCGACCGTCTTCGCCACGGGCGCGCACGACCGCCCGCCGTCGCGGGAGCAGATCCAGGAGTACGTCCGCGAGCGGTGGGGACTCGCCGACGACGAGTGGGCGGTCGAGGAGGAGGAGGCGGGCAGCATCCCCATGACCGATCAGCCCGTCGGCGCGTCGCATGCCGCGTTCGGCATGCGCGCGGGCATCGCCCGGCCCAGCACCGGCTACGCCTTCACGCGCATCCAGCTCGCCGCCCGCGACGCCGCGATCGCCCTCGTCGACGGCGGACCGCTGCCCGTCCTGCGGGACCCGTGGCGCCTGCGGGCGCTGGACGGCGTGTTCCTCCGGTTCCTGCGGGACCAGCCGCACCGGGCGCCGGAGGCGTTCCTCCGCATGTTCGCCGGCCTGCCGGGGCCGCTGACCGTGCGGTTCCTCACCGAGCGGTCGACGCCGATCGACGAGCTGCGCCTGATCCTGGCGCTGCCGAAGGCGCCGTTCCTGCGCGCCGCGGCCACCGCGATCGCCGAGCGGCTCGCAGCCCTGCTCCCCCGACGATGACCACGGCGATGCGGCACGCACCGGCGGGCGCGGTGCCCCGGATCCTCCGCCGGCGACTGTTCACCCCGACGACCGCCGCCCTCGGCCTGCTCGCCGCGGTCTTCGCCGTGCTCGACCTCGCCGGCGCGACCGTGCCGCTCGCCGTGCAGGTCGTGCCGTTCGCCGCGAGCGTGCTGCTGTTCGGGCTGCCGCACGGCGCGCTCGACCACCTGGTGCCGGCGCGGCTCGACCCGGGGATCTCGCGGCAGCGCTCGATCACGGCGGTCGTCCTGCTCTACGCGGTCGTCGGCGGCGCCACCAGCGCGATCTGGCTGACGGCTCCGGCGATCGGGTTCGGGCTGTTCATCCTGATCACCTGGTTCCACTGGGGGCAGGGCGACCTGTGGCTCGACCGAGCGCTCGACGAGGAGCCCGGCTCCCGCATCGACGCCGTGCTCACCCTGCTCGTGCGGGGCGCGCTGCCGATGCTCGTGCCGCTCATCGCGCATCCCGGGGACTACGCGACGGTGCTCGCGTCGATGGTCGGGGTCGTCGATCCCGGTGCGGCGACGGGGCTGGGCGTCCTGGCGACCGCCCCCGTGCGCGCCGCCGCTGCAGCGGCGCTCGTGCTGGTCGTCGCCGCGCACCTGCTGCTCCGCCGGCGGCAGGGGGCCCCGATCCGCCGGGCCGCCGGGGAGATCGCGGTGCTCGCCGCCTTCTTCACGACGGTGCCGTCCGTGCTCGCCGTCGGCCTGTACTTCACGTTCTGGCACGCGGTGCGGCACATCGTGCGGCTCGAGCTGCTCGAGCCCGGCGGTCGCGCTGCGCTGGCCGCGGGCCGGCTCGGGCGCGGCTTCCTCCGGTTCGCCCGCGACGCGTGGCCCGTCACCCTCTGCGCGGTGGTCCTGCTGGTCGGCGCGGCCCTGGCGTTCCGCTCCGCGGGACTCGGCACCTACCTCCTCCTGATCGCGGCCCTCACGACGCCGCACACCGTCGTCGTGACGTGGATGGACCGTCGCCAGCGCCGGGCCCGCGGCGCGGAGCGGGGCTGACGCCACCGCCGACGCACCACGACCGCGCCCCCGGCGCGAGCCGAGGACGCGGTCGTGGTGCCGGATGCGCGTCAGCGCCCGGCGCGGCTGAGCCCCTTCGCGCCCTGCGCGCCGAGGCCGAAGCGCCGGCCGTCGACCGCGCGGAAGATCGCCCCGGCGATCGCGCCGCCGACGACGGGGGCGAGCACGAAGACCCAGACCTGCCCGAGGGCCGCGGGGCCGGCGAAGAGCGCGACCGCCACCGAGCGCGCCGGATTCACGGAGGTGTTGTCGATCGGGATCGCGACGAGGTGGATCAGCGTGAGCGTCAGGCCGATCGCCACGGGCGCCAGCCCCCGGGGCACGGCGTCGCCGGTCGCGGCGATGATGACGGCGAGGAACACGGCGGTCAGCACGATCTCGATCAGCAGCACGGAGCCGAGGCCGTACCCGCCCGGGGAGCGCGAGCCGTAGCCGTTCGTCGCGAACCCGGAGGCGGTGGCGTCGAAGCCGGGCCTGCCCGAGGCGACGACGAACAGGACGAGGGCCGCGACGACGCCGCCGACGACCTGCGCGCCGATGTAGCCCGGCACGTCGCGCCACGACGTCCGCCGGGCGACCGCGAGCCCGACCGTCACCGCCGGGTTGAAGTGGCCGCCCGAGATGTCGCCCACGGCGACGGCCATCGCCATGACGGCGAGGCCGAAGGCGAGCGCGACGCCGAGGAAGCCGATGCCGAGCTGAGTGCCGCCGTCGGAGAAGTCCGCGGCGAAGACCGCGGCGCCGCAGCCGCCGAGCACCAGCACGAAGGTGCCGACGGCCTCTGCGGCGAGCTTCAGCAGCAGGCCGGCGGAGGCGGTGCTGGTCGCGGGGACGGACGGGGTGCGAGGCATGGAGGTCTCCGGGTTCGGTGCAGGGCGGAAGGCGGCCCGCCCGGGCAGGGGCGGACCGAGGAGGAAGCGGGCGCGACGGAAGCCGCCCGCGGCGGACGGCGCCGGGGCGAGGAGGACGGGTGCGACGCGGCACCGGCCGCGTGCCGACGGAGGACGCGGGGGCCGTACGCGGATGCAGATCCCCGTTTCCGGCGCGGACGATCGGATCGATCGCCCGCGCCGCAGGGACCGTCCGGCGGAGGAGGGCCGGACGGGGTCGGGGCCGGACGCGGAGCGTCCGGCCTCAGCTCATGAGGAGCTGCGGCGTCCGCGGAGGGCGCCGATG
>NZ_BAABLP010000007.1:0-54351 GCF_039544415.1 Amnibacterium soli
GGTAGCCCAGGTTCGTCAAGTTCCGACCGCCCAGCACGGGATCGACCAGCGCGTAGACCGGCGACGCCTGCAGAGCCACTCCAGCACCGGCGGCGCAGAACCCGACCACTAGCGCCCACTGCCGACGAGCGACCGCGGCCGGCACCACCACGACAGCCGCGACCGCGATCACGACCGGCAGAGCGACGGACGGGCTCACAGCACCCGGCCGAAGCCCCCGAGGGATTGCACCGACGCCTCGCGAGACTCCGCCGCGAGCAGCATCAGGCTGATCGCGTCACCGACCGCTTCGGCCTCCTGCTCCTGCGGGCTCGAGAACGACTCCCGCGTCAGAGCGAACTGGATCGCGCCCTCGGGCAGCAGCGGCGCCAGCGCGCGCAGCACGTCCGCCGTCCCCGCCGAGGTGTCGTGCCCGCACAACATGTGGCCCCACTCGTGCGCGACCGTCTGGCGCCAGTGCGGGGAGTCCAGGTCGGTGAAGATCACATCAACGGTTTCGTTCTTCGACCCCACCCACAGGCCACAGATCGCCGATCCCCGCGAGTCGTGGTGTTTGATGCGGATCTCGCGCCCCAGCCAGACCTGCATGAACGCGTACATCTCCTCGAAGGAGCCATCCGGGAAGCCGACCTCGCGCAGCATCGACTGCACCTGCCGCCTCGTGCGGAAGCGCACGGCGGCGGCAGGAGCCTGCTGAGATGGGTGCCTCATCGCATTCGAGTATCACCCCGCTGCCCGACACGGAAGATCCACGCCCTGACCGAGACGCTGCCCGCCCCGCCCGAGAACTGGGCCGAGGTCTACCGCCAACTCGTGATCCGCGAGCTCGCCTTCGACTTCCGCGTCGGCTTCGCCATCGAGTACTACCGGACCTTCTCCACCCCCTCCATGGCCCGCGTGCTCGCAGCCCACGGTGAGATGCTCCGCAACCCCAAGAAGCGCAGCTACGACACCGCGCTGATCCTCATGGAAATCATCGCCGGCGGCTTCGACTCACCCCGCGGCCACACCGCACTGCAGCTGCTGATCCACGCGCACGACCACGTCACCGCCACCGGCGACGAGTTCCGCTACGTGCTGCTGTCCCTTTGGGTCATCCCGCGCCGCTGGATCACCGCCCACGGAGTCCGCCGCCTCACTCCCACCGAGGACGCGGCCGCGTTCCGGTTCTACCAAGAGCTCGGCCATCGAATGCGGCTCACCATGCCCAACACGGCAGCCGATGCGATCGCGTTCTACGAACAGTTCGAAGCAGGCCACGTCGCGTGGAGCCCGGAGGCGGCGCAGCTCTTCAACGCCACTATCGGCGTGCTCGCAGCCCGGCTGCCGCGCCCTGCCCGACCGCTCATCCGCCCGATCATGGCGACCCTCGTCAACGACCCGCGGATGGCTGCAGCCCTCGGGCTGCAGCCGGCGTCGCCCGTGGTGGCTCGCCTGGTCTTCGCGGCCCTCTGGATCCGCGGCAAGCTCTCCAAGCCCGCCCGCATCGACACCTTCGAGCCCGGGCACAGCGGCCACACCATGTACCCCAACGGCTACACGCTCGAGGACCTCGGGCCGAAACCGGCCAAGGAGTAGCGCGACTTCCGAACTCCGCCTACCGTGTTCCTGGCAGGTGCCAAAAATGGCATCGGTCAGCTGCGGGAGGGGGGCCGTGTTCGCGCTTGCCGATCCAGACACCATCCGCCTGCTGCGCACCCTCTCGCTTGCCGGACCTGCCACCATGCGCGAGCTCGCAGCACGACTTGAACTGCGCCAAAGCGTCGTCCGCCGGGCGATTCGTCAAGGTCTCGCGATCGGCGTCGTCCGCTCGTGCGCCGCCGGCGCGGGCCCGTACGAGATCGTTCCCGCCGCGGTTGCGGCAGCGGTCGCCGAGCACCGCGAGTCCCTATTGGGAGCGACGGCATGACCGTCTCCGGCAGCTCGGAGCTCCCGGGCGCCACCATTGCTGCCACCACTTCCCTGGTGACCGCGCGGTCCGCCGATGAGGATTGTTATGTCAGGTCGTCCGGTGTGGGGGTGAGGAAGCAGGACCTGCTGTTGGTGCAGCCACTCCCCCGCACAGCTTCCGCCGGCGTCGACCTAGCGCCCTTCGTAGGGCGCTGCCCGAGGCGCGCGTATGCGGCAAAGCAACCTGTGCGACGTGCTGCGACGGACATGGCGTCTGGACCCCGGTTCTGCGCGAGGCACTCGAACTGGGGCTGGAACTACAGCCGTGAAGTTTGTTTCGCGCGACACGCCGCCTCAGGGGTTCCCTCGTATGCATACGACCGACAAGGTGGAGTCATGGGAGCGCAGCCGAACCGCAGTCGACGTCCGGAGAACGCCCCGACCGTGCTGCTGCAGGGCCGGGTCGCCCCGTCTGTTCGTGACGAGGTGAGGCTGGCGGCCGACGCCAGCGGTGTCTCGCTGTCCTACTACCTCGAAGCGCTCATCAACGACCTCGTCCGAGAGCAGGGCTGCTTGCCTGTCGTGCCTCGACCCTCGCGCAACACGGCCCAAGAGGAGTTGCCGATCCAGTTGGCGTCCTAGACACAAACGAAGAAGCCCGCCTTGGCGGGCGGGCTTCTTCGAAGACATTCGATCCGGGCTCAGGTTTCGCAGGCCCACCCGGATCGCGGTGAAGAACTTCCGGTTGGCGCCGGGGTTTCTTCGTGCTCCCTTGCGGAGGAGGTGACCCGATCGTAACGCACGAGTTCGCGCGTGCACCATGTTCCCCAGCAACCCCAAATCTCGGCGTGTCGCCGGACAGGGTCGCTGCGGATGCATGGCTGCTCACCCGCGCCATCAGTCCCCGCGACCGTGTGCGTGTGGCCGCGATCGACACCACTGACGGGGTGCTTAACCAGTACAGCCGGACATGGTCGACCGCAACAGCTCAGCCACCGAGCGTGCCATGGGCGGTGCCGCTCTCCTCAGCAGAGGGATACCGGCTGATTGCCTTCGACTTCGACGCCAAGGGCGACGAGGACGCTGCAGCCGCTGACGCCGTCACACTGGCCGACCTACTGGCTGAGGCAGGCATCAGCCATGTCATCTGCCGCTCGGGTCCAAGCGGCGGTCGGCACGTTTGGACCGCCACCACGGAGGCCATCGATCCGGACCTCGTCGGCACGATGGCGCGGCTCGCATCTGCTGTGCTGCCGAGCCTGGACATAGCGCCACTCCGTAATAGCGCGACGGGCTGTGTTCGCCCTCCCGGCACCCCACATCGCGATGGCGGCTGGTCGCAGGTCCTCAGTGGAGACCTGAACTGCCTGCTCCACCCGATGATCGGACGCAAGGAAATCGAGGCCCTCGTCCGCGCACTCGCCACGCGGATCACCGGCGAGGCTCCCCCTGCCGACTCCGCCGCGCAGTCGAAGGTCTGCGTCGACGCACAAGGCCACCCCTATCTGCCAGGCACTCGACGACCGCTGCCAGCTGCCAGCTCTGTTGCGCTGCAGACGTCAACTGCGGACCTTGATGCTTCGACCGTGCTGAACACCGTCCTACTCGGGGCGGCCGCCAGCCACTGGCATCTCGCCGACGTCGCCGAGCTAGTGAGCACAGCGCCCGGACTCGAGCACATCCGGAGCAAGCGCGGCACCCGCGGGCGCACCGCGCGCCCCCATCGCCAGCAAGCCGAGACCTTGGCTCGGCAGTGGCGCTACGCCGTGCGCTACGTCGCGGAGCACCCCCGTCGAACCGGCGTCGACGCAACGTTCGACGACCGCGCTGGCCGTCTCGCGGACATCGTTCGCGCCCTGCAGGAGCACGCTGACGCCGCCGCCGGCCGATGGAACCGCGGCGGCGGCCCCAGCGACCGTCGAGTTCTCGACTGCCTACACCTGTGGGCTTTGGTCGCAGTCGGTACCACCGTCGAGGCCGACACCCGCCGAGTCGCCCTCGCTTGCGGAATCGGTCGTGAGACCGCTCGGACAGCACTTCAGCGTCTAGCGGCGGACGGGTGGATCACCCAAGCCAAAGAAGCCGCAGGCGTCCACGGCGCCAGCTGGCAGATCGACCCGCTGAACGTTCTCCCCAGGGATGAAGTACAAAGTCGGGCACAAGCGGCCACGCGCCCCGAAGGGGCCGGGGCCGCGGAACGAGCAACCCTCACACAGCAGCTGCAGCAGCGCCTCGACCTCGCCACGCATGATGCCTTCACCGGGAGTCACGCGCTCCCCCTTGCAGCAGGCAACCTCTACGCGCGGCTCACAGCAGCAAGTTCATCGGTTGACGCTGGCTCCGACGACACCCTTCTCATGCGCCTCGTGGTGTTCGGCCTCGTCGCCCGACAAGGTGCAGCCTGGATCCGAACCAACCCGCTTGCGCGCGACGCGGCAGCTCAAGAGTTCGGCGTCGCAGGTCGACTCTCAAGCAGGCAGGAGCGTTACCAGGCCGAGCGAGCGGCGTGGAGTTGGTGGCAAGCCGAACACAGCTGGATGTGTTCGCCACGCACTCGACATGACGCTCGCGCACGATTCGATCAAGCACCTCTCTGGCAACCGGCCGGCGCGGCGCGCTACCCCCAGCACCCCCGAGGACCCGACGGTCGAGCCAACTTCCACGCAGCTCGCGCCGCAGTTCGTGACGGCGCCCTCACCACTGCCGCAATCCTGGTCGCAGCCTGACCCAGCACGGAACCCCTCCCCCGCACTCCCACTCTCTATATAGAATGTTCCGGAGTCTCTGTATAGAAGGAGCTGTGATGACCGTCACGAGTGTCGACATCGACAAGCAGGTACTTGAGGAAGCCAAGGAGGTCTTCGGCGTCAAGACCAACAAAGAAGCCATCGACCTCGCCCTGCGCGACGCGGTCTTGAGGCGGCACCAACTCGACGCGATCGACGCTCTCACCGCCATTCAGGTCGACCGCGACCCCCAGCCGGCCCGCTATGGCGAGGCCTAACCCCCTCGCCCGGCCCATCGCCCAGCGAGAGCCGTCCGCTACCGTCATCGGCCGCCGATACCCGCGCACCGCAGTTCGCGAGCAGTCCACTCCCCCACGACCACCTGGACTGCGAGTCCTTATCGACAACAGCGTCTGGAGCCGCCTAGCGACCTCCCCGGAGGTGGCGAACGCATTCCGCGCTCTGGTCAACGCCGCAAGCCCGACCGAGGTGCTCATCTGCCCGCCAGTGGCCGCCGAATACGGCTACAGCACCCGTACCGGAGCTGACCACACCACCCTCACCGAACGTCTTGCCGTGTTTCGGGACTGCCCAACCGCGCCGACAACCGCTGACGTGCTGCGGGTACAAAACGCGCTCTGGAACGGCGGGCTGCTCCGTGCCGTAGGCGCCATGGACACGCTCATCGCTAGCTACGGCATCGCCAACCACGCGACGGTCGTGCACTATGACCGCGACTTCGAGCACATCGCCGCCGTCATACCCGACTTCGACCACCACTGGATCCTGCCCCCCGGCACCCTTTAGCCGGCCCGCTTCGGATCTGCTCTCCAGGTGATCCGCCCCGCCGGCTGCACCGTTCGCCAGTCCCTGCATGAGCACAGTTCGAGCGCAGTTCTCGGGCTCGCGACCTATGCCGCGCCGTGCGGCCGGGAGGGCAGGCCTTCGCGGAGCTTGAGCCGTTAACGCCATAACGGCAACCAGTCCTGGGCGTGAAAACGTGCCAGTTCTCCCGCGTGAAGCGACGCTGCACCGTTCGTTGCTGCGCAGGCGCGCTCCGTTGCCTCAAAACACGCCCGCGTACATGCCGCAGACATCGCGGGGGACCCAACCTGTTCAATAGCATGCTCATCCGCTGCACCACTCGCGAGCTCACGCGCAGGAACAGCTGCAGAACTGTCTGCTCGCACTCCCGCGGCGCGCCTCGCAGCGGTCAGAGCGAGACCGGCCACCCTGGACGCAACTCAAAGGAGCGCTCATGGGAATCGGACGCACGCTCGTCTTTGCCCAAGGCAAAGGAGGAGTCGGCAAGACCACTCTCGCCGCCAACGTCAGCGCCCTCGCAGCGGCAGCTGGCCACCACGTCTTGCTGGTCGACCTCGACCAGCAAGGCAACATCGCCCGCGACCTCGGCTTTCAGCCCGACAGCGGTGACGAGCTGCTCCACGCGCTCATCGCCGCAACCACATCCCTTCCGATCGTTCGCAACGTCCGATCCAACCTTGACGTCGTTCCTGGGGGACCCGCCGTCGGCGATGCGGCTGTGCTCTTCACTTCCCGCGAACAGCGCGGAGGAGCGACGCTGGCCGACGCCCTCGCGGCAAAGCTCACCGCTGTCGTCGACGACTACGACCTGATCGTGATCGACACCCCACCAGGCGACCGCGTCATCGTCGAGGCCGCGTTGACGGTCGCGACCAGTGTTGTCATCCCCACTCGGATGGACGAAGCCAGCATCGACGGCGTCACCCGAATCGCTGAACGCTTCATCGCAGTTCGCGACCGGAATCCCGACCTCACCCTCGCTGGCGTCGTCCTGTTCGCCATCTCCTCCCGCACCACCCGCCTCGAACGCGACGTCCGCGCCGCGCTCGAACGCACGCTCGGGGGAGCGGCGCCCGTCTTCGATACCCGGATCCGCCACCTCGACTCCGCCGCCGCCGACGCGCGTCGCCGCGGGCTTCTCGTACACGAACTCGAACAGGCCGCCAGCGCAGACCGCAATGCCCGTCTTCAAGCCCTTCGATCCGGCAGTACACCTGTCGGGAACCTCTACGCCCGCGACGCCTCCGGCCTCGCTGGGGACTACGAACAGCTGACGGCTGAGATCCTCACCCGCATCGTGCAGCTCGAGCAGGAGTACGCAGCGTCATGAGCAGTGATCGCCCCAACCTGGCCGGTGCCTTCACCAAGCCGTCCGTCAACCGCGCTGCCGGCCTCACCGGCCTCCTCCCGGCTTCCCGGCCCGCTCGGTCTGCCGAGCCCGTTGAGCACACCGAGAGCGCTGCAGCAGCGTCAGCAACCCATCCCGTCCGCATCGAGAACAACCCGCAACCGGCCGCCGACCCTGCGCCGACTTCCTCACCCGCCACGCCCCGACGTCAAGCGGGCGCCACGAAGCAACGGGTCTCTGAGCAGGCCAACATCGTCAGCAACGTCGCGGTCTACCTCGAGCCGGACCTCCTCGAGCTCACACGCGCTCGTCGTCGCACCACCGGCATGAGCTACGACGAGCTCACCGGCGAAGCTTTCGCCGCGATCGGTGACGACCAACTCGTGCGCGTCTTCCAACCCGCCCCGGGTGTCACCAGCACCACTGGAATGCCCACCAGGCAGCGACGGCCGCGTGGCACCGCTGGAATTCAAATCCAGTTGCGTCTGGACACCAACCAGCGCGCGTGGATTGATCAGAAGCAGCAGAGCGTCGGTGCACCCTCCCGCAGCGCGCTTGTCGCCGCGGCCTTGCGCCTGCACCTCACCGCCTAGTCGACGCGCGGCAGTTCGCGCGTCGACTACGTGGTGACCGGTGGGTGGCTGCTACTTCGAGGTGAGGAGCTCGTGCTGGATTCGATCCGCGACCGCGGTACGAAGCGGGCGAACGGCGTCAGCGTCCCAGGCGGTTGGGTCCGGGAACGACCACTGCAGGACAGTCCCCTTGGGGGTGCTTGGCAGGGTGAGGCCGGGCTTCATCAGCACGACGACGTCCGCACGGTCGAGATCCTCCGCCGTGACCGCGCGGGGGACACGCTTGGAGATGTCGTGACCGAGTTCGGCGATGGTCGCAGCCACTGCGGCATTTACTGCCTCGGCCGGGTTGAGGCCGGCTGAGGAGGCGATGTAGCCGTCTGGGGCGAGGTGTTCGAGGAGCGCGGCGCCGAGCTGGGACCGGCCGGCGTTGTGCTGGCAGATGAAGAGCACCTCGGTCATGCGTTCACCTGGACCTTCGCGTGTTCGCGCTCCCATCGCTGGGTGGCGATCTGCACCGCGTCCCACGGCGAGCCGAGCGGCGGGGTGTAGGAGAGGTCGAGGTCGCTGATCCCGGCGACGGTCGTGCCGTGGAAGAGGGCGGTGGCGAAGGTGTCGACGCGCTTGGCGGTCTCGGTTCCGCGGGCGCCGACGAGCTGGGCGCCGAGGAGCTTCCCGGTCTTGCTGTCGCCGGTGATGCGGATGCTGATGGGCTGTGCGCCGGGGTAGTACGCCTTGTGGTCATCGGCGACTGCGGTCGTGCTGACGGGGGTGAAGCCGACAGGGGTTGCCTCGTGCTCGCGGAGGCCGGTGCGGGCGGCGACGAGGTCGAACACCTTGAGGACCTGCGTGCCGACGCTGCCGGCGAAGCGGGCGGAGCCCCCGAGGGCGTTCTCGCCGGCGACGCGGCCCTGCTTGTGGGCGGTCGTGCCGAGCGGTAGGTAGGTGACGCCGAGGAGGCGGTGGTGGGTTACGACACCGTCGCCGGCGGCGAAGACATGGGGGAGGCCGGTGCGCATCGTCTCGTCCACGACGACTGCGCGACCGGCGCCGAGCTGCGCGCCCGCTCGCTCGAGCAGGTCGGTGTTCGGGCGGACTCCGACGACGGCGAGCACGAGGTCAGCGGTGCGCTCGAAGGCGTCCCCGAAGTGACGTCCGGCCACGACAAGGCCGTTGTCGGTCCGGCTGACGGATTCGACGAGAGCATTCGTCACCACCTCGACGCCGCGGCCGTCGAGCTCTCGGTGCACGAGCGCGCCGAGTTCCGGGTCCAGGGTGGAGAGGACTTCGGGTCCGCGCTGCAGCTGCGTGACCTTCAGGCCGCGGACGGTGAGTGCTTCGGCCATCTCGAGGCCGACGTAGCCGGCGCCGATGATGATCGCGGTCTTGGGGTCGCGGTCGGTGAGGTGCTGGTCGAGGGCGAAGGTGTCGCCCATAGTGCAGCACGTGCACGCCGTCGTCCGGCCGAGGGTGTCGAGCCCCGCGATCCCGGCGCTGGAGGGCAGCGCTCCGGTGCCGACCATGAGCTCGTCGTACGCGATCTCGGACTCGCTCCCGTTCGCGTCGCGGACCGAGAGGCGCTGCCCGCTGACGTCGATCGAGGTCGCGAACGTGTCCAGCCGGAGCCGCATGCCGGTGGCTTCGAGGTCCGCGGCGGTGCGGTGGGCGAGGGACTGCCACGGCTGCACTTCGCCGGAGAAGAAGTAGGGGATCCCGCAGATGGAGAAGTTCGGGTAGGAGTCCGCGACGACGACGGTCACGTCGACGCTCGGGTCCAGCTCGCGGGCGCGGAGCGCGGCGGAGATGCCGGCATCGCTGCCGCCGATGGCGATCAGGTGCATGAGAGTGGTCCTTTCGACAGAAGCAGCGTCAGCGAGTCGTGTCGGCCGCGGTGCGGGAGACGACGACTCGCTCGGCAGCCTTGGAGGCAGCGGGGAAGAGGAAGACGGTCAGTGCGACACCGAGCGCCGCGCCGAGCAGTTGCGCGGCGATGAAGGGGCCGACGGACACCGGCGCGATGCCGGCGAAGGTGTTCGAGACCGTGCGGCGATCGTCACGGCGGGGTTGGCGAACGAGGTCGAGCTGGTGAACCAGTACGCGGCGCCGATGTAGGCCCCGACCGCGGGCGCCGCGAGGGCGCCTCGACCGGTTGAGGCGAGGGCGAAGATCAGCAACACCAGTACCGCGGTGGCGACGACTTCACCAAGCAGCGTCCCGGGCGACACCCGCTGGGTGCCGGAGATCGCGGGGGCGACGCCGAACATCGCGTTGGCAGCAGCGGCGCCAGCGAGGCCACCGATCACCTGCGCGAGGACGTAGCCGGCGAGGTGGCGGCCGGCGATGCCGGTGCCCGAGCGTCGTCCGAGGAACCAGTCCGCGGCCGAGACGACCGGGTTGAAGTGCGCGCCGGAGACGGGGCCGAAGAGCAGGATCAGCACGGTCAGTCCGAGCGCGGTCGTCATGCTGTTCTCCAGCAGCTGCAGACCCACGTCGTCCGGCGAGAGCCGCTGCGCGGCGATGCCGGAGCCCACCACGACCGCCACGAGCAGGCCGGTACCGAGCGCCTCGGCGACCAGTCGGCGGCTGAAGGTCGGCCGCGTCGGCTCAGTGCTGGCGGCTGGCTGATTCATCGCCGCCATCTTGACCGCTCCGTGTTGCTCAGTCAAGATTGAGGCAATGAACGACGAGCAAACGGCAGCCGGGGAGGCGCGTGCGGCGAAGCACGCCGCGCTGGCCGATGTCGTGCGGCTGCACATCGTCGACCTGCTCGGCGACGGGGATCTCTCGCCCGGAGAGCTGCGGACGACGCTCGGCATCAGCTCGAACCTGCTGGCGCACCACCTCAACGTGCTGGAGGCCGCGGGGCTGGTCGCACGGTCCCGGTCGGAGGCCGACCGGCGTCGCAGCTACGTCCGCCTGCTTCCCGATCCGACGGTGACCCGCGCTCCCACCGTGTCCGCCGCGGAGCGGGTGGTGTTCGTCTGCACCGCCAACTCGGCCCGTTCGCAGCTTGCGGCAGCGCTCTGGCAGCAGGCGAGCTCCATCCCGGTCGCTTCGGCCGGCACGCATCCCGCATCCGCCGTCGCCGCCGGCGCGATCGCGACAGCACGCCGGCACCGGCTGGCATTCACGCCCGCGACGCCTTCCGCGCTGACTGCAGCAGCGCTGGACCCGCGGGACCTCGTGATCACCGTCTGCGATTCCGCTCACGAGGAGCTTGCGGGCGCCGACCAGCTGCACTGGTCGATACCCGACCCGGTCCCGTCAGGGAGCGACGAGGCGTTCGACGCGGCGTTCGAGGACCTCGCCCACCGCGTCGACGACCTCGCCCACCGCCTGCAGAGCGCCTGACCTACCGCGCCCCGACCGGCCGCAAACCGATCTGCAGCAGCGCCGGCGAGGGGGTGCAGCAGCTTCCTGCCGCACCCTCGACGCCGTAGAGGCCGCTGCCGCCGCACACGCCCGTCTCCGGCAGAGCCAGCTCGACCCGCTCCGCGCCGGCTCGGTCCCCGGCCAGCATCGCGACAACGCTGCGGACCTGCTCGTAGCCGGTCATGGCGAGGAAGGTCGGGGCCCGTCCGTACGACTTCGTGCCCAGCAGGTAGAAGTCCGGTTCCGGCTGAGCTAGATCCAGCGCGCCGGTCGCCTGGACGCTCCCGCAGCTGTGGATGTTCGGGTCCACCTCGGCCGCGAGCCGGCGCGGGGCTTGCAGCGTCGGATCGAGATCGAGCCGCACCTCGGACAGGAAGGACAGATCCGGACGGAACCCGGTCAGTACGACCAGCCGGTCGACACTGTCGACTCGGCGGCCGTCCTCGGCCACCACGACCGCCTGCTCCCCGTCGCGTTCGATCCGCTCGATCCGGAAGCCCGTCACCAGCTCGACCAGGCCCACCCGAACCGCTTCCGCAGCTCGGGTGCCGAGCGCACCCCGCTCGGGCAGTTCATCTGCCGCGCCGCCGCCGAAGGCAGCGCCGGCACCGCCTCGGCGCAGCAGCCACGTCACCCGCGTGCCGCCCTGCGTGCGCACCAGGCGCGCGAGCTCGTTCACCGCCGTCATCGCCGAGTGCCCGCTGCCCACCACCACAATGTGCTTGCCGGCCAGCGCCCTTACCGCGGCAGCATCGGGAACGCGGTAAGTGATCGCCTCCGCCGCTGCCCGCTCGCCCATCGCCGGGAGCCCGTCGGCACCCGCAGGGTTCGGCTGCATCCAGTTCCCCGAAGCATCCAGCACGGCCCGAGCCTGAATTCGAGACTCCGCGCCGTCGGCCTCGAGCAGGTGCACAGTGAACGGCAGGTCCGCGCGGTCCGCGTCGACGATGCGGTCCCGGCCGCGGCGGCTCACGCCCACCACGCGCACGCTCGTGCGCACCCGGTCGCCGAGGGCGTCGGCGAGGGGCTGCAGATACTGCTCGACCCACTGGATCCCGCGCGGGAAGCCCGTGGTCGGCGCCGACCAGCCCGAGCCGCTCAACAGCCGAGCCGCGGCCGGATCCACCAGCTCGTCCCACTTCGAGAACAACCGGACGTGCCCCCACTCCCGCACCGCGGCAGCAGCCTGCTGGCCTGCCTCGACCACGATCGGCTCGAGCCCGCGCTCCAGCAAGTGGGCAGCTGCGGCAAGACCCTGCGGCCCAGCCCCGATCACCACGACAGGCAACGACTCGTCCATGCCAGGACCCTTCCATCGGCCGACTTCGATGTATCGACCCTGCTCGATGCATCGACAAATGTCAATGCAAGCGGCAGAATGGCTGCATGACCATGGTGCTTCCGCTCTCCGTCGCGACGGACGCGTGCTGCGGCAGCGTCGCAGACGGCGGCGTCGACGTCGCCAGCGCCGAGCAGATCGCGCGGGTGTTCAAGGCGCTCGGCGATCCCACCCGTGTCCGACTGCTCTCCCTCATTGCCGGGACCGACGCACGCGAGGCGTGTATCTGCGACCTCACCGAGCCGGTTGGGCTCTCGCAGCCCACCGTCTCCCACCACATGAAGCAGCTCGTCGAGGCCGGCCTCGCCACCCGCGAGCAGCGCGGCCGCTGGGCCTACTACCGCGTCGTCGACGGCGCCCTGGCCGCTGCCGCGCACGCACTCCTCCCGCACTGATCGGCCGCGTCGTGACCAACCTGCGCGCGATGCGACCGGAAGACTGGCCGGCCGTTGAAGCGATCTACGCCGAAGGCATCGCGACAGGGCATGCCACGTTTGAGGCCGAACCGCCCGACTGGGAACGCTTCAACGCGGGACGGCTGCAGGACCACCGGCTGGTCGCCGTTGTGGGCGACGAGGTCGTCGGCTGGGCGGCAGTGTCCGCCGTTTCTACCCGCCCCGCATACGCCGGTGTCGTCGAGCACTCCATGTACATCTCCCGTGCAGCTCGAGGACAGGGGATTGGCCACGCCCTGCTCGCAGCGCTGATCTTCTCGACCGAGCGGGCCGACATCTGGACCCTTCAGTCGAGCGTGTTCCCGGAGAACACCGCCAGTCTCGCCCTCCACGCGGCACACGGCTTCCGGCAGGCCGGCCACCGCGAACGCATCGCGCGAATGACTTACGGACCCCAAGCGGGCCAATGGCGCGACACCGTCAGCCTCGAACGCCGCAGCGCTACCGCCGGGCTGTGACGCGCGTACCTGCGCCTTGGTCGCATGGCCGCGGGTGTGCTGATTCACCGGTGTCGACCCCTGGGAATCAATGACGCAGTATAGATATCATCGCTGAATGACGATGGTTTCGCCGCAAGCCGAGCAGGCAGCCGTGTCGTTGTTCCACTCGCTTGCTGATCGGGCGCGCCTCGCGATCGTGCGACGCCTCGCTGGCGGAGAGGCGCGCGTGCGGGACCTCACCGATGCGTTGGGGTTGGCCCAGTCGACGGTGTCGAAGCACGTCGCCTGTCTCCGTGACTGCGGACTGGTCGAGGGGCGGCCGGTCGGTCGGCAGGTGTTCTACTCCCTCACCCGCCCCGAGCTGCTCGACTTGATGGCGGCTGCCGAGCAGCTGCTGCAGGCGACGGGGTACCAGGTCGACCTCTGCGCCGTGTACGGCACCGACGCGCGCGCTGCCTCGTGACGACTCCGGTGCTCGCTCGCCGGGCGCTCGGGCTGGGTGCCTTCACGATCACCTACAACGTGCTCGAGGGGATCGTCGCGGTCACCGCCGGCGTGGTCGCCGGTGCGGTGTCGCTGGTCGGGTTCGGGCTGGACAGTGGCATCGAGGTGATCTCTGCCGTCATCGTCGTGATCCGACTCAGCGCGGAGGTTCGCGGAGTTGAGCCAGACGAGCGGAAGGAGAAGCTCGCGCTCCGCGCGGTCGCGCTGACGTTCTTCCTGCTCGCCGGCTACCTCGTCATCGTTGGTATCCGGGACTTGGCGACCGGAGAGACTCCGGAGACCTCCGTGGTCGGCATCGTGCTGACGGCGCTGTCGATCGTGATCATGCCGACCCTCGCTTGGGCCAAGCGCCGAATCGGTCTGCAGATGGGGTCGGCTCTCGTCGTGGCAGACGCTGCAGAGACCCGCCTCTGCGCGATCTTGTCCGTTACGACGTTCGCAAACCTGCTGGCCTACCTACTCCTGGGCTGGACGTGGCTCGACCCGATCGCGGGATTTGTGATCGCGATCTTCGCCATCATGGAAGGCCGCGAGGCCTGGAAGGGCGAGCTCGTCGAAGACCACGAGCACCACTGACCGCGCTGATTCCGCCGACTGTGCCGAGTGCTGGAGCGGTCGTCTCGCGAGCAGGAGAGTGAGACGTCTCTCGGGCAGCCTGGTGAGACAGTTAGTCCGTGAAGCCTGACGTCCTCGCTCTGACCGTCGGCGTCGTGGTGATCGTTGCCGGTCTCGTTCGTGCGAACAGGGCAGGGCCGGACGTTGAGAAGTCTGAGCGCAGGGTCAATCGGGGCATCGTGATCGTCGGCGTTGTTGTCCTCGTGATCGGCGCTGTCCTGCTGCTGACGTGAAGCTGGGAGCGTCTCGCCAGTAGGTGTTTGAGACACTCGCGCCCCCTGCTCATTGAGCTACTGAAGCGAGGCGTGTCGGGACCGTCGACTCCTCGCCCTGTGATCGTGGGGGCGGTCACACGCAGCTGCCCGTCGAGAACCGAGTCGCTGCCCGATAGTCTTCGATGAGGCGATGTCACCTTCCTGATGCCGGTTTGCCTGACGGCGAACCATCTGGAATGGACGACCTCCGTGCCCCTTTCAAGTTCTTCCGCGCCCGCGCGCTCCCTTCTCCCCGCCGTCGACGGGGCAGGCCTGTGATCGAGCGGCAGGCCACGGAGGGTAGGCCTTTCCGTGCCACGCTTCTTGGTGCTTTCGTCACGTCGGTGGGGTTGGGGCTCACCCTCCCGTTCACGTTCGTCTACCTGAACGGCGTCCTCGGGCTTCCGCTGCCGGTGGCGGGGTTCGCCGTTGCCGCTGCTGCCGTCCTCGCCCTCGGCGCCACGGCCGCCGGAGGCGTGTTGGCGGATCGGATCGGACTCGGTCGCGTGGCCGTCCTGGGGCTGGTGGGGCAGGCCGCGGGCACTCTGGTTCTGGCTTCCGCAGGCGAGCCCGTCATGGGCGTCACCGGGTTGGCCGTGCTCTCGATGGGCAACTCCCTGGTGTGGCCGAGTCTGAACGGGCTCGTCACGTACCAGGTGCCGTCGCAGCGGAGGTCCCGTGCGTTCGCGTTGCGGTTTGGTGTCATGAACGCCGGGCTCGGTATCGGCTCCCTGATTGCGGCTGCGACGGTGTCGACCTCGCGGCCGAGCAGCTTCCACCTGGTCTACGCGCTCGACGGTGCGACGACCGCGGTCTTCGCGCTGATCCTCCTGTTCGGGATCCGAAGCACCGCCGGGTGGGCGTCGCATCAGCACCGAGCGGACGCGGCCGTTCCGACCACCTACCGGTCGGTGCTGCGAGACCGGTCGTTCGTCGCGTATCTCGCGGTCCTGCTGGCGCTGGCGATCTTCGGCAGCTCGCAGGCCGAGGGGCCGTGGGCCGCGTTCGTCGCGCTGATACCAGGCGGGTCCGGTCAGGTCATCGGGCTAGCGTTCGCAGCCAACACCGCGGCGATCATCGTGCTTCAGCTCCCGATGGAGCGCTGGACCCGCAGGCTGAGACGGAGCCGGCTGCTCGTACTCTGCGCACTCGCTGGCGCCGTCGCATGGGTGCTGACAGGGACCGCGAGCCTGCCCGGACTCCCGGCGGCCGCGTCGGGGACGATGCTGGTCCTCAGCCTCGGGGTGTTCGGGCTCGGAGAGACCCTGCTCAGCCCGGTGATCAACGCGATGCCGAACGCGATGGCACCGGATCGCCTTCGCGGACGGTACAACGCACTGAACTCGGCCACGTACCCGGTGTCGAAGTTCATCGGTCCGCCGTTAGCCGGAGTCCTGCTCGGAGGAGGGGCACCCGGTCTCTGGGTCGGCGTCGTCACCCTCGGAATGCTCCTCACGGCTGGTGGCGCAGTCCTACTCGGGCGTCAGCTCACGACCGCGGTCGAGCACCCCTGACCATCGTTGACGACTGCCGGCTCACCGCCTCGACTGCAGGCAGGTGAGATGTCCTAGCGCGCGTCGGTCTCGTCGGTCCTGAGGAGGTTGCGGGACCAGACCACGGCGATAGTCGCCGTGATCGCGAGGCTGGCCACGCCGGCCACTGCCATCGCCTTGCCTGCCAGGCCGATCAGGAGCCACGACCCGTAGAGGTCTGGGCTGCCGGGGCCCTCGAGGCCGAAGATGCGCGAGATCGCGTCGAGGCGGAGGTGTGCGAGGGTCTCGACGAAGGCGCCGGCTAGGACCAGCGCAGTGCCGAGCGCGACGACCCATAGGTGTGGGCGGCGCACCTGGGGTCGCAGCCCGTAGACGACCAGAAGGAGGGCGAGTCCAAGCACCGCGAAGCATCCGATCGCGATCGCTCCACTGATGGGTGTCAGGTTCGATGTGACGTTAATCGCGTCGGCGGAGAGCGGGGAGTAGTAGACGCAGGAGTGGCCGGGGAAGCAGACGGGCAGATCGTGAGTCCAAGCGGAGGCGGCACCGAGAGCTGTCACAGGCCGAATCTGTCGACTCCCACGGCGCTTCGCTTCCTCCCGACGGATGAGATGCCCGTCCTAGGCCACAGCACGGCCGCGTAACTCACAACCAGGCAGTTGAGACGTGCTGTTGCCGGCCTCGAAGCGCTAGCTGGTGACCTGAGCGTGGATGGCCCGTAGTGCTTCAACGGCGTGCGCCCCCCAGTGGGTCTGAAAGCTGAAGCGCCATTCCCACGCCACCTTCTCTGCGGGGACGCCTTCGCGCAGGGCGATGAGGCCTTGTCTGAGGTCCCGCCAGATGTCCGCGAGAGCGTCGGCAAGCGACAGGTTGACCACGAAGTCGGTGGGCGGCAGAGCCGTCACGTCGGGCAGGCCCGTTGCGTCGTCCACGCGATAGGCGTCGAGTGTTGTCCAGTAGTCGTCCCAGACGGCGAGGACGCTGGCGATGTCGGCGAAGCAGGTGACCCACCGCTCATGCGGGATCGGCTCGGGCGCCGCCTCGCTGAGGCCCTCTTCGTGGATTCCAGCGGACACAAGTTCGTAGGCAGCCGCGACGGCCCTGGCCAGGGTGCGGGCCACGTCGCTGGCGAACTGCGGCCGGTTCGAGCCGCGGGCGGCTTCGATCACCTGGCAGTAGGCCTCGGCTGCCTCACGCATCTCCATGCCGCCACTATGGCGCCCGGCCGACTGTCTGCACCGTCACCCGTCGGGTAGCCCATCGAAAACGTCTCAGATCCAGGGTTTCGGGAACCCTCTCAACCGTCAGTTCGACGAGTCGAGCTGTCGCTGACTCGGCTGTACATGAACATGTCTCGACGTTCCGGACCGACTCGTTCCCATGACCGGAGGAGGCCCTCCCGGTTGAAGCCTGCACGCTCGGCGGTGCGCCACGAGCCTTCGTTCCAGGGTTCGACGTAGAGCTCGAGGCGGTCGATTTGGGGAAGCTGCTCCGCCCAGGCTGCGAGGGTGCGGAGCGCGTCGAGGGCGTAGCCCTGTCGTCGTGCGGCCGGTGCGATCCAGTAGCCGACGCTCGCTCGACCGTGGTCAAGGTTGCGCAGCCAGAGTCCGATCTGTCCGACTGCGACGTCCGCGCGATCGGCGATCGCGAAGGAGTAGCCCTGTCCGCTGGCGGCGCGTTCGTGCTGGCGGTCGATGAATGCGGCTGCCAGAGCCGGATCCTGCGTACTCGGGACAGTCGTGAGAACTGGGATTAGCTGATCGGTCGCGGCGTCGAGGATTGTTGGAACGTCGTCCCTCGAGAACGCGCGAAGGCGCACACGCTGCCCCTCGAGTTCAGGCAGCACAAGTGCACCCGAGTCCGTCATCCCTCGAGTCTGCAGCCTGAGGAGCCATAGCTCGGCGGTCCACGTCTCACCGGCAGGGGAGTAGGCCGTCTCGCCGAGAGGGCTGCGAGACGTCTCGCGAGCAGGTGAGTGAGACAACCCACGAGCGGCCCAGTGGCATCAGCTCAGCTGCCGTGCCACGAGTGTTGAGCCAGCGAATCCGATCGGGATCAGTGCGATCACAGCACCGATAACAATCAGTGACGTGCCACCGCCAACGCGTCGCCGCGCGCCCAACCCGGCAGCGATCACAAGCACGCCGACGAGCAACATGAGCGCGAGCACCGCATAGATGATCAGCGCGAGTCCGTTGGCGGCCATACCTCGGAGGCTAGCTAGAACCGTTAAGCCAAGCCGCGTCTTACGGGCAGGGAACTGAAGTGTCACGCGGGCAGGACGCGAGAGGGGCACGCGTCAGGGCGGAGGTGCTTGCGCCCTGCTCTCCGTCTGGACCAGGATGCGCGGCGTGCGCTCTGCCTGGGTCGTCGTTGCCACTCTCATGGCGATGACCGCGACCGTGCTCCTCCTTCTACCTCTCCCTGACGCGTGCGACGAGCCAGGGAACCTCGTTCTCTGCAACTACCGGGCCAGTGCGGCTGGCCTGACCTTCGCGCGCAACAGTCCCTGGCCGGTCATCGAAGCGCTAGTGGCGCTGGTTCTCGTCGCGCTCCTCGGCGCAGCCCTCGTTCTACACGGCCTACGGCGCGCGGGCCGACGCGGCGAGAGCTAGTAGGTCAACGCCAAAGAGCCAGGCGTCTCACGGGCAGGGTTTTGGGACGCCGCCCGAGGCCCGTCGTTGCGGACTTGTCTCACTGCCTGTCTCAGAAGTGCCGTCTCAGCAGGCTGCAACAAAGTCAGCAGTGAGACGTAGCCCGCTCGGCCGTTAACGATCGTTTCCGGCCCACCCCTCGAGCCCTCCAGGTTGGCCTCTGAAGTACGCGAAAGCTTGAGGCTGTCGTGGCCCCTTCGCCACTTAGAGGCGCTGCTGCGGCGGGAGTTGCGCTCGATCCCCGAGCTGGCTTCAGCTTCCCCTGGCCACTGCCGGAGGCTTGCTGGTCAGAGAGCTTCGAGTTCACCCTCGAGAACCACTGGCGCCGCGTCGGGGGCGTTGACGTAGGGGTTCGGCGGAGTCCACTGCAGGCGCAGGTGGCGGCGACCCGCATGGGTGGGACCGAGATGGAAACTATCGATGGTGTGGGCGTGCCCGTTCTCGAGCAGGTACTCGCCAAGCAGGAGTCGTACCACTGGCCGGAGGATGGAGTCGTCGATGTGCTGTCCTCGGATGGGCGCGAGGGGATCCGCTTCGCTCATACCGAAGCGGATGTTCTCGAGCAAGTTCGTGCCGAAGAGCACATCGCTGAGCGCGCGGCGTGTGTACTCGTCCGGGCCGATGTTGTTGATCGCCATTCGCATCACCCCGCCCTGCCGAGCCTGCTCGCGCAGTGTGATGCGCTCGAGGTGAGCCTGAGCTGACTGGGTGCTGCTGCTCATCGCCATGATCTGCACCGACTTTGCCTCCGCCGGCGACACGAACGGCAGGCTGCCGGACTTGCGGTCGCGATACTGCACGAGTTCGGCGTGGACCTGGCCGCTTCGAACCTCCGCCGTCACAGTGATCGTTGATCCGTCGCTGGTCAGTTCTCGTGCGCGGACTACGACTCGTCCGATGCGGACCCACGGGGTGAGGTCCTCGACCGCGATTTCGCGCAGCCGCTGCCCGACCCGATGCTCGAGCTCGTCGGCCGTGGTGAAGCTGCTGGTCGTATAGAGGTTGCGTGCCCCGGCGATCAGGTCGCGCTGCGACCCGTCCATCTCTGCACCATCGAAGCCGCGAGTGAAGATCGCGATGCGGGTACCGTCCGCCTCGGCCTCCCGGAACTCGGCGTGCGTCGCGCTGTAGCCGTTACTCAGTCGCACCCCATACCGCTCGGTGAAGACGCCGACGTAGACGTCCGACCGGTGGACTCCAGCGAGGTAGGCCTGATCAGCGCTGACGTCCTGACCGCCCAGGTCCTCGAACATCACCGGCTGAGCGCCGATCGCCTCAATCGCGGTTCGAGCAGCAGCGCGCTCGGCCGGCAGGTCAGTGATGAGGCTTGAGACGAAGACCTGCCGGCCGGCACCCCACTCCAGCAGTTGCTCGTTCGAGAGTGGAAGGGCAGCCGACCTTGCGTCGATCAGTAGCGGGCGGGCATCGGTCACGGGCCCAAGTGCAACACAAGCCTCGGACGTCGTCCCGCTTCCTTGATTGTGAAGTGGTTAGCGGTTGGCCACAGCTGCCGATCCGCACGGGCGCAGTTGATGTCCCGGATCAGGTCTAAGCAAAATGCCGAATCCTGGGCTGATGCGCGGCGAGACGGTCGCGTCGCTCACATGCCCGCGTCGATGGCTACGGCTGTGCGGGTGGAACCCCAGGTTGGTACGCGCTGCGGTCAGCCCCGGCCGAGATAGGGGATGCTCGAGGTGATGACGGGGACGTGGTTGTAGCCGCGTGAAGTCAGCAGACGCTTGACGATGTCGGCTGTGCCACTGCGGCAGCCTGGCCCGCAGGTGATTGCGGTCAAGGGGAACGGGGCGTCATCCTGATTGACTGGCTTGCTCGGATCCAGCAGCCCCAGGATTGTGTAGGGGATCACCCGGCCGCCGGCGGTCCGGAAGCGGACCTGCTGGTCGGTCGCGCCGCCCACGTAGCGGACCTCTCTCTCGTCCACGAACGCCGGATGCTTCATCACCAGCGGGATCACCGACAGCATCAACCGAGTCGAGCTGGCTGCTCTGCTGCGGTCCTCGAGTGAGACCGGCTCGCCATCGACTCCGCTAACCATCGCGCCGTTCCACAGCAGCGCGTCGCGCGCTTGCAGCACTTGGGCCGGCCGGTCGTAGATCACCGGGTACCAGTTCGGGATCACCGGGGTGAACATGGTCGGTAGTCCAGTTGACGATGGTCGCCCGTCCTCAGCTAGCACGGACCGTGTTCCCCACCTGCCGGTCGTGTCAAAGCTCAGGGCGAAGCCGTCAGCATTCGCGTAGCCCTGCCACTGATTGAGCGAGTCCCCGTCCTGACTGGCCGAGGTGACGAACACCTCGCTCTGCATCCGTTCCACCCAACCGTCGTCCACGATCTCGTGCAGTAGCTCGAGCGCGTGACCCGGCAGCAACTGCTCTTGCTCGAGCTGCGCCAGTGCCTCGCGAACGATCGCGACGCCGTACTCAACCTCCGACTCGTCGTTGAGAACTTGCGGAGCGGAGGCCCAGATGTGGTTGCTCTCCAAGATCCCGAGCAACCCGTCAGCGGTCGTGTAGTGCCACACGTTGGACCTGACCGAACCCGGGAAGCCCGGGCCGCTCATTTTTGCCATCACGGCCGAGAGGATGTCCTTGGACCCGACCGGCGCCGATGTCGCGGTCCCCTCGTCTGCAGACGGCTCCGACTCGGCGGGGCGATTGGACGCCCGCTCCTCCTCGGCGCCGGAGATTCCGCCACTCATGACAGACGGGCCAGGTGTGCGTACAGCGTCGCTCTGGAGACACCGATCGTCGCCGCAATTGTGGACTTGGGACGCCCCTCGGCGAGCATCCGCCGCGCGACGGCGAGTTTGTCCGCGGTCATCGAGGTCGGACGCCCACCGAGGCGGCCGCGGGCTCTGGCGGCGGCGAGGCCGGCGAGGGTTCGCTCGCGGATCAGGTCGCGCTCGAAAGCGGCTAGCGACGCCAGCACGCCGAACAGCAGCCGACCGGCAGGGCTTGTGGTGTCGATTGCCTCGGTGAGCGAGGCGAAGCCCACGCCGCGTTCCTCGAGTGCGGTGACGGTCTGGATCAAGTGACTGGTCGACCGGCCCAGGCGGTCTAGACGCCACACGACGAGGGTGTCGCCGGGCCGCAGCTGCTCGAGCAGAGCCGTCAGCTGTGGCCGCTCGGTCAGGGCACCAGACGCCTGATCGGTGAAGATCCGCTCGACCCCGGCAGCCTTCAGTGCGTCGTGCTGCAGCGCTGGGTCTTGCTCGAGCGTCGACACTCGCGCATACCCGAGCCGGTAGCCCCTCGGAGTCGAGTCGGTCATGGCCCGACTGTATAGAAACCCATCAAGCAGGTCGACACCTCATCGAGAGTTTCCGACACGAGTTTCTGACGCTCGAGCATCCGGCGAGTCGTGTCGGGTGGGGGAGTGTCTCAAAAAGGATCGCAATCCGACACTTCTGCAGCAGTCGAACCCGTGTTCGCCATGCATGTCGTCCTGGGGCGCTGATCACCGTTGATCTTCTTCTCGCGCAGCGGCCTGGCAACAGTCAGAGCTGCCGCAGCGTTCGATGCCGTCCCGATCCGCCTTATGGCGGCAGCGGTCCTCGTCACCGTCGTAGTGGCGCACCTCGCTGTCCGACACCGACGGCATCGAGCGGTCGGTGCGCTGCTCGTCGAGCTCACCGTGCTGAGCGTGTTCTTCTCCGCTGTCCCGCCGGTACTCGCCGTCGGGCTCTACTTCACCTTCTGGCACGCCATTCGACACATCCTCCGCTTGGAGCTGCTCGACCCGACCAGCCGGGCCGCCCTGCAGCGCGGCGGTCTGCTGCAGCCCTTCCGACGCTTCAATAAGGACGCGCTGCCCCTGACACTGCGCGATTGGCCTCCTAGTCGCCGTCGCCCTCGCCGTGCACCACGCAGGACTCGGCACCTACCTGCTGCTCATCGCCGCCCTCACCACACCGCACACTGCGGTCGTCGTGTGGATGGATCGACGCCGCGCCGCAAACTAGCGCCGACCCGATATCCCGTGACTCGCCTAGTGCGACTGGCCTCCCGGCGAGGTGCGCACAACCGGAAACGGATGCACGTCCCCAGCGAGCTGCGCGACCGTGATCAGATCGCTGCTCCGAGGGCGTCGGCCGCTGCAGCCGCTGCGATGCAGAGCGTCAGCATTCCGGGGCCGTTGATGAGTGCCGCGGTGAGGCGGCGCTGCTGCAGCAGTCGCACGGTCTCGTAGCTGGCGGTGCTGAAGGTGGTGTACCCGCCCAGTAGTCCTGTGCCGAGGATCGACTGCCAGGCCTCGACCAGGTGTCCGCTCCGAGCGAGGCCGGTGAGCAGGCCGAGCAGCAACGACCCGGACACGTTGATCGTCAGGGTGCCCCAGGGCAACCGAGTGCCGAGTCGTGTTCTGAGCGCCCCGTCGATGAGCAGGCGTGCGGCAGCGCCGACTCCTCCCGCCGCGCAGACCGCGATCACACCGAGGGCGGTCACCGGTCGGCCTTGGTGAGGCTGCCGCACAGGATCCCGGCCCAGGACGCCACTGCGCCGCCGAGCACCGTGATCACGGCGTAGAGCACCGCTGTGCCGGTGGCGCTGTCGGTCAGCAGCACGGCGGTCGCGGTGGCCAGCGAGCTGTAGGTGGTGAACCCGCCGCAGAACCCGGTCCCGAGCAGGAGGCGGGCGAGCCGACGGCGCCCTACGTCCGGTCCTCGCCGGGCGAGGGCGTCCAGGAGGAGGCCGAGCAGGAACGCACCACTCAGGTTGATCAGCAGGATCGCGACGGGGAACTCGCCGCTGCTCGGCACGAGCAACGACACGCCTTCCCTGGCACCGGTGCCGAGCACACCGCCGAGCGCGACCACGGCGAGGAACGCCGGCTGCAGATGCACGGCCACACCCGGGACGGCTCGACCAGCGGCGTCGCTGTCGACCGGTTCCCGGTCCAGCTCGGGCGAGCTCACGCTGCTGACTCCAGTGCCAACCGCTCACCGACGACCTCAGAGTCCGCGACGCATCGCATGGCCTTGCGCCTGACGTAGCGGATACCACCCGTGAGGAGATCGGTCATCGATCGATCGACTCGTGATGGGCACGGCGTCGAGACCCGCCGTCGAACAGGGCGGTCGCATTCCGCGGGACGACGAGCACCGGTCGGCGCTGGTGGCGGATGAGGTGGTCGGCGACCGATCCGGTCACAAGATCCCGGACGCGATCAGTGACGCCGTGACCGCTGGCGCCCACGCCGATCAGTGCCGCCTCGAGGTCGTCAGCGACCTGAGCCAGCGCGGAGGCAGGATCGCCCGTGACGACGCGGAGCGTCCACCGTGGGATCTCCCCGGGAAGGACCTGCTGCAGGCGCGTCTCGACGCTGTGCGCTGGGAAAGGCACGTCGTCAGCGTCATCCGGGTCGTTCGGCGCCTCGACGGGGTTACCGTCGCGATCGGTCGTCGTGTGCCGGGTCTCGTCGACAGCGGCGAACACGAGCTCGGCGCCAAGGCGCTGAGCGAGATCAGCTGCGACTCGTGCGACGGTGTCGGCCGCATCGACACTGAAGCCGACCACGATCAGAGGCAGCGGTGCGGTCAACGCTCCACTCTCCACGGACGGCTCGGGGGTGAGGGTGGTCACGGTGCGACGACCCGAGCCAGCCGGGTGTACGTGGGAACGTCACCACTGCCCGAGACCCTCCGCCAGGCGCCTGGGTAGTGCGGCGAGGGGTCCTCGATCACCAGCGGGGGCAATGCGGCTCCCTCTGGTGCGGCAATCGTGATGACGGTCTCGTCGTGCGGGCCGAGAGAACCGGTCAGCAGTCGGATGGTGATCGTGCGGTCGGTGTCGTTCATGTCGAGCTCCTGAAGAATGAATGGGCGGTTATGCGCGGAGGGGAACTTTCGGCGAGCAGTGGAGAGGCTCCGGCCCGTCTCGAGCGTTCGGGTAGGGGCGCATGCCGCGCCGACCTGCGGTCGCGCGCGAAGGGCCGCGAGAGGGAACGGTCGTGATGCGCAGGTCCGCGGAGTGAGACAGGTCGTGACCGAACGGGTCAAGGCACGGGTGCTCGGCTGCCCGCGTCTTGGCGAACGCGAGGAGGCGTTGACCGGTCTTGCGTTCCATTGGTCTCCTACCGTGAAGGGCACAGAGGTGCCGTCTGGTAGGGACTGTTGTCGGCTGATCGCCGAAGTTGGGAACGGTGAGACCCACCACCGTGCGCGCTAGCGCCTGCTCAGTATGTGCCCGAACTGGTGGATTTGCCAGGGCGGTGTGTGAGTCGGACCGAGCACGCGCCTTCTTCGCGCGGGTGTGTTCCGAGCGTGCTGGTCGCGGTCGGGTGGTTCACGTGAGTTGCTCGAGCGCCTGGACCCGGTCGAAGACGCGATGGATGACCGGATGGGCGGTCGGTGTGCTGCCGCCGGATGCTGCGACCTCATCACGCGCGGCGGTGCAGAGTGAGGCGAATTCCTCGTCGGTGCACTCGAGGTGCCTTAGGGCGAGCCACTGACGGAGGAGCGGTTCGACGTCATGGTGGGTGATTGCGGTATCACCCCATACCTGCTCGGCGATGCCCGCGATCTGGTCGGCGCGCGCCGCGTCTTCGGCGCCGGCCATAACGGGGAAGTGGATCGGTGCTCGCTCGTGGTGTCGCATAGTGCTCCTTTGTGTGGACGGCCGCTTCATCGGGCGTGGTAGCCGCGGTAGTACTCGTAGACCCAGCCGACGATCGCGATGAGGAACACCGCGACAGCGATGGCGAAGAGCCAGATCCCGATTGCGAGACCGGCGAAGGCGAGGGCCGCTGATGTGGCGAGGACGAGGGGCCACCAGCTGTAGGGGCTGAAGAAACCCAGCTCCGGATCACCGTCATCGATCGTGGCCTCGGGGCGGTCTTCAGGCAGGCTTCCGCCCTGGTTCCGGGCGGATCGCGCGAGGAAGAATCCGATGAGCGCGCACATGGCGACCAACAGGGCGAAGGCGACGGAGCCCACCCATTCGATGCGGCCGTAAGTGGTGAGGTTCCAGAGCGTGTAGGCGCCGGTCAGGACAACAAAGAACATGCCGAGCACGCCGAACAGCACGATGTTCACTCGCATGAGGTGAGCTCCTTCCGAGGCACTCGGTCTCCTCCGCGGTCGCCGCGGGCGTACGGTCGACTTTTCCGCCGCGGGAGTCGAACCGATACGGCGTCTTGCTTGTCCGGGCACAACGTCGAGCTGTCCGGCTCCGCTGTGTGTTCGGATCCTTGTCCGAGAGATGCGTTCTGCTGGGGTCGCTGCGGGCCGGCTCGAGGGTTCCTGCCGGGTCAGAGCGCGGCGGGCCCCGTTGCTCTACGTGCTAGGCGCAGCGCTTGCACAGCGCGGCGGTGTTGCTCGCTTCGGTGTGCGCCGTTGGCGGGGGAGGGGTGCGGTACTGCGATGACAGGGACTAGCACGGCGTCCTCGTCGAGGGTGAGGTGACGCATGACGCCGTCGAGCGCGATCGTGCCGAAGGTCACGATGGCGCGCAGCTGTGGGAGGTAGGTCAGCAGTTCGCCGAGTGCGATCCGGCCCGCTTCCACGTCTCCGCGAGTCGGTCGGCCTGGCAGCGCCCACGGGATGAGGTTCCAGCGGAGCGTGGCCTCACGGGCAAGCCGAGCCTCAGTTCTGGCACGGCGCAGCGCGGCTGCGGTGGGGCCCGGGTTGTCCTCCGAGCAGACGGCGCGCTCTCGCATCGCGATGGTCGACGGGCCCGGCGACTCCATCAGCAGGAGCACTGTGCTGGCCGTCCCTCCCGAGTCGGGGTCGAACCCCGGGACGAACCGTGCCATCCCGTCCGGTGATGTGCGCCAGCGGACGGCGAGGTGATTCAACTCCTGGATCTGCCCCGACGCCACCGACCCGGTCATGCCGCCTTGGGTGGGGCGAGGAGGGTGCCGCGGATGACGGAGCCGTGGAAGGTGCGGGTTGCGACGGTGAGCCATGCGGCGACGAGGCCCACGTAGTAGGTGACGGCGAGGACCTGCACGGCGACCAGGCCGGAGTGGAGGGCGAGGCCGTTGAGGCCGGTGACGACGGTGCCGACGGGGAAGGTGAAGGACCACCAGGTGAGGCTGAAGGGCAGGTGCTCGCGGGCGGTGCGGATCGTGATCAGGCCGGCGATGGTGGTCCAGAGCAGGGCGAAGCCGAGCATCGCGAAGCCGTAGACGAGCGCGACGACCAGCAGCCCGTGGGCCATTGAGGCGCCGACCGCGATGGCGGCGTTGCCGGCGAGGAGGTTCACGGCGGTGATCGACTGTCCGACCGGGCCCAGCACGATCCAGAGCGTCGGGACCATCGCAGCGGCGCCGATCTTGTGCTGCGAGAGCCGGTTCCAGATCAGGGTGATGACGACGATCGAGGTGAGCAGGCTGAGGCCGAACATGCCGTAGCAGGCCCAGAGCAGCGTCTCCCGCGCCTGTCCGGCGGCGGCGTACGGGAGCAGCAGCGCGCCGGTGGAGGCGGACACCATGGGCGGGACGATGGGCATGAGCCAGCCCCCGAAAGCCGCGTCGGGCTTGTTCTCGTGCCGGGTGAAGGCGAGGTACGGGACGAGGACTGCGCTGCCCAGTCCGAGGATGGTGCCGATGGTCCAGAGGACCCAGTCGATGCCGACGGCGGCGGGCAGGCCGATCCAGTCCTTGCCGAGCAGCAGGGTCCCGGCCCCGACGGTGAGGATCGCCATCGGGGGAGCGCCGTAGAAGTGCGAGATCAGCGGGTTCAAGTGGTGCCGACTCGCGGTCGCCCGGTAGCGGACCCAGTGCAGCACCGTAGCGATCGTGAGGGCGACCAGCAGGACGGCGGCGATCGCCCACACGATCGTCGCGCCGGTGCGCAGGCCCGGGAACTGCAGCGGCAGGCTCGCCGCGGCGTTCGCCACGATGCCCGTGCCCATGATCGAGGCGAACCAGTTCGGGGTGAGATTCGAGACGATCTGCCCGGGATGCTCCAACTGCTGGAAGAACCGACGCCCGGGCGCGGCGTCCGCGCCCGTGTTCGGGTGAGCGAGTGTCGAAGTCGGCATCCGATCACTGTGCTCCCCAATCCACTCGCGCGATACGGGCCGTTCATTGGGGGAGCACAATGTCTCCTTGTGGAACGTCGTCGGTTCGTGGACGGGCTCGTGGATCTCGTCACGTTCGAGCTGCTCGAGCAGGTCGCCGACCTCGGCACCGTCACCGCCGCGGCGGGGGCGATGGGCATCACCCAGCAGGCGGCGTCGGCTCGGCTTGCTCGCGCCGAGCAGGCCCTCGGCGTGCGTCTCGTCGCCCGAGCCGTGACCGGGGCCACCCTCACCGAGCACGGCGGCATGGTGCTGGAGTGGGCCATGCCGGTGCTCGAGGCGGCGCGGCGTGCGGAGACCTCACTCGAAGCGCTCCGCAACCACGACGCCTCCATCGTCATCGCGGCCTCGCAGACGATCGCGGAGTACCCGCTGCCGGGATGGCTGCAGACGCTGCGTGCGACCAGTCCCTCAGTCCGAGTTCGGCTGCTCTCCGGCAACAGCGCCGAGGTCGTGGAGCTGGTGCGTCGAGGAGCGGCCACGGTGGGGTTCATCGAACGTCCTGAGGTCCCGCAGGACCTGCACTCCGTGCAGGTCGGCGGCGATGAGCTCGAGGTCGTGACCGCACCGGATCATCCGTGGGGCGGGCGAACCATCTCGCCGGAACAGCTGGCGAGCACTCCGCTCGTGATCCGCGAGCACGGCTCGGGAACACGAGCGACGCTGGAGGCCTGGCTGACGCGCGAGGGACGAAGTTTGAGCGTGCCCGCGGCGGAGCTGACCACCGCATCCGCGATCAGGGCCGCAGCGCGCTCCGGAGTCGCACCCGCCGTGCTGTCGATCCGTGCCGTCGAGGACGACCTCGCCGCCGGGCACCTCGCCAGGACACGAGTCGACGGACCCGAACTCCACCGGCCCTTCACGGCAGTATGGTCCTCAGCCGCGCTCGACCCGACCGCGCGCCTCCTGATCGACACGGCGACCGCGGCCGAAGCTGCGCGCTCTCATCGCTGACGGCGACCTGGTCCTGACGGTCATCACGTCCCAGTCATCATGCTGCGGCGTACCGTCGAGACGAGCCGCACCTGGTCGGCAGAGGAAGGACGCAGTTCGATGAACGCCGTCGTCTGGTCGATACCGAGCCCGCCGTCGGCGTGGGCGGCGTTCCAGGTGGGCCCGCTAACGGTGCACACCTACGCCCTGTGCATCCTCACCGGGATGATCGCCGCGATCCTTATCTCCGGGCGACGGCTGGCCGCGCGAGGGGTGCCAGCGGGCTTCGCGGTCGATGCCGCGATCTGGGCGGTCCCGTTCGGGCTGGTCGGCGCCCGGCTCTACCACGTGTTCACCCACACGGGGGACTACTTCCATGCCGGGGCGAACCTGTGGCTGGTGTTCGCGATCTGGGACGGCGGCAACGCCCTGTACGGCAGCCTAATCGGCGGCGCGGTCGGGGCGTGGATCGCCTGCCGTCGCGCCGGAGTGCGGTTGTGGACGTTCGCCGATGCGCTGGCACCTGGCCTACTGATCGCTCAGGCGGTCGGCCGGCTCGGAAACTGGTTCAATCACGAGCTATTCGGGCTCCCCACGACGCTGCCGTGGGGGCTGCAGATCGAAGCGTCGAACCCGGCGATCCCAGCCGGCACCCCAGCAGGCACCCTCTTCCAGCCGCTGTTCCTCTACGAGCTGCTCTGGAACCTGATCGGAGCGGGCCTGCTCGTGCTCGCCGGACGCCGCTTCCGGCTGCAGTGGGGGAAGGTGTTCGGTCTGTACCTGATCTGGTACGGCATTGCCAGGGCCGGCCTGGAGGCCATCCGCCTCGATCCGACCTCCGACCGGCTGTTCGACATCCCGGCCAACGACTGGGGCTCCTTCGTCGCCATCACTCTCGGGGTGCTGCTGTTCGCCGTGCAGACGCTCCGGCATCCGGGACCTGAGCCGTCGCCGTACTCCCGGCCGCCTGCAATCGCCGACGCGGGCGGTCACGACGAGCAGAGTCTTGAGCCCGCTGCGCGACGCTGAGGGTCAGCCGGTAGCAGCTCGTGGAGTGTGCTCGGCGGGGAGATGAGCTACGGGCCAGGCGAGGTAGCTGCAGTCGACGCTCCCTCCTCCCTTGGAGGGAACGAGCCGCCAGCGAATGCTTGATGTGTGCTTGCGGCTCAGGTCAGTGGGCGAAGTATCCGCGGTAGTACTCGTAGACCCAGCCGACGATCGCCACGATGAACAGCGCGAACGCGATGAAGGCGATCCATGTGCCCACTGCGAAGCCGAGGAACCCGAGGGTCGCGGACCCGGCAAGGATGATCGGCCACCAGCTCCACGGGCTGAAGTGCCCGAGTTCAGGGTCGCCGTCGTCGATCGCGGCGTCGAGGCGGTCCTCCGGGAGTGGGCCGCCCTGCGCTCGGAACGACCTGTTGAGGTAGAAGCCGATGAACAGCGCCAAGACGGCGACGAGGCCGAGAGCGATCGAGCCGACCCACTCCACGCGACCGTAGGTCAGCAACGCCCAGCCCACGTAGGTTCCCGTGAGGATGATGAAGAAGATCCGTGACAGGACGGCCCGGAACTGCCGGCCTGGCTGCAGCTGCCCGATCCCGTCCGGGTGGTGGTGAACCGGATCGTGGCTGGCTGCGTACACCTGGGTAGGTGCCGTCGAGACGAGCGGTACCCGATCCCGAAGACGAGAGCGAGTACCCCCGCATGAATCGCACCCGACGCACCCTCCTCGGCGGAGCCGCAGCCCTGACCCTGATCGGGCTGGCCGCCCCGGCCGCGCTGGCCGCCCCGGCCGCCCCCGCCCACAACACCCACCATCCCAAGCACGCACCGGTGGGGGTGCGGATCCTTACGCCCACGCCGGGCTCGAACGCCGGCAGCGGCGGGAAGGGGTGGATGGTCGACCTCGTGGCGGTCTACCCGAGCCTGAAGGCCTCCGGCTTCACCGGCCCGCAGCTCACCGGGCCTGCCGCGCACGCCAACACCGCCCCGTTCCCGGGCGCGTTCTCCACCGGCGCCGATGAGCACCTGCCCGGCCTGGTCGTGCTCGGCTCCACCACCAACTCGACCCTGCCCGGCTTCACCGGTCCCGGCACGAACCTGGCGAACCTGTTCAACCTCACCTCCCAGATCGACACGCAGAAGCACTTCGTCGCGATCCAGGACACCTGGATCGTCGGGGCCCCGATCCTCGGCTCGAACGTGAACACCACCCTCACGGTCGCGATCATCAAGGACCGCAACCACGACGGGATCTACAACGACGCCCCCGCCACGGTGCCCGACGCGAACCACGACGGCCGCATCGACGCCGCCGATCTGCGCGCTCTGGGCGTGGTCGGCGGGATCCAGACGGTGCGACTGCACCTGGCCGGCGAGTGAGCCCCCGTGGAGCGGCCGACGACCACGACGGTCGCTCCACGGACCAGCCCGCAGACCGCTCCGCGGACCGGCTCGGGCGGCTCTACGACGCCCATGCCACCGCGGTGCTCGCCTTCGTCCGCCGCTACGTCCCCGATGCGCAAACCGCCGAAGACCTCACCCAGGAGACCTTCCTCCGCGTCTGGAACCACCTCGACCGCCTGGACGACACGGGCAACCCACGCGCCTACCTGATGACCACCGCCCGCGGACTGATCACCGACCGGTGGAGACGCAACCACCACGACACCCCCGCAACCGCGGACCAGCTCGAGCAGCTGCCCGCCACCGGCGACGACCTCGACGCCGCGCTGACCGCAATCCTGGTCACCGAAGCCCTCGGACGCCTCACGCCCGAGCACCGGTCGGTCGTGCAGCTGCTGTTCTACGACGGCTGGACCGTCACCGAGACCGCGACCCTGCTCGCGATCCCCGCAGGCACCGTCAAGTCCCGCAGCTACTACGCACTCAAAGCCCTCCGCACCGCCCTCGATGAACTCGGAGTGACCCGATGACCGACGACGAACCGCACCTGCTGCTCGGCGCCTACGTCCTCGGCGGCCTCACCAGCCACGACCGAGCCCGCTTCGAGGACCACCTCACCAGCTGCGCGCGATGCCGGAACGAACTCGCCGCTACCGCCGGGATCCCGGCCCTGCTCCGCCTCACCGCATCCACGACTGCCACCGGCGTGGACGTTCCCATCCACACCGTGTCGCGGCGCCGAGCGCATCCCCGTCGACGCCGCATCGCGATAGCCGTCGTTGCCGCAGCTGCGGTTGCGGCCGTGGTGACGGTATTCGCGCTGCTCGGCCCCGGCACAGCGCACCCGGATGCGACCTTCACCGCGACCGGCCGCACCGCCGTCTCCGGCAGTGCGGTGTTCGAGCCCAAACCGTGGGGCACCGCGATCGAACTCGACCTCGCGAACCTGCCCCGCAACGGCACCTTCACCCTTCAGGTGCGCAGCCGCACCGGGACGACAGAACGCGCCGCGACCTGGTCTGGCACCACGCGAGCCCGCATCCAGGTGACCGCAGCCACCTCCATACCGAGCAGCGACATCGCCGCACTGCAAATCCTCACCACCGCACCCGGCAGCCGCCCCATCGCCGACGCGGACCCCGCGACCTGACCACCCCGCCTCTACCAGCCAGGGGACACCTGCGTCCGGCGCAGTCCGAGCCCGCGGCAGGCGCCGCCCAGCGCTGGGCACCTGCAAGACCCGGTTCAACCTCCGCCCTCAACAGCGTCTGAGCGAGTGTCAGAAAGCCGTGTCAAGAATGAGGCAGCAGTTTCTGGACACTGCCGGGCTGACACGAGTTTCTGACTGTCAAGCGACGGCTGTCCAGAAGAGGATCGGTTTCTGGCCGACGAGTCCGAGGGCGGGCGTGTCCCTCGAGTTGGGGGTGCTTGGCCGTGAAGGCTTCACGCTGTGGCGACCAATACAGGTATGACCACAGACAGCGAAGTGATCCAGCGCTCGAGGGACAGTCCTCGCGCGTTCGGTGACCTCTTCCACCGACACCACGTTGCGGTGTACCGGTACGTCGCTCGGCGGGCCGGCGCTGAGACGGCCGATGAGGTGATGGCCGAGACATTCCTGGTGGCGTTCGAGCGGCGTGACCGCTTCGATCACGCCTACTCGGACGCGCGCCCGTGGCTGTTCGGCATCGCGACGACTCTGCTTGCCGCGCACCGGCGTCGGGAAGCGCGACACCTGAACGCGCTTGCCCGTGCCTCCGAGCGGGAGGACGACGACGGTGGCCTCGGGCAAGTTGCCTCTCGCGTCGATGCCAGCGCGGACGTGCGCCGCATCGCCGCCCGCGTGCGCGCGCTATCCGACGGTGACCGCGACGTGCTGCTGCTGCACGCGTGGGCGGACCTCACCGCTGAGCAGATCGCAGCCGCCCTCAACATCCCAGTCGGCACCGTGTGGTCCCGGCTGTCCCGAGCACGAAAGGCCCTCCGCGAGACCGCGGGCGGCAGCACTTCCAAGGAGACTGATCATGGACGAGTTGACTCTGCTGCGACGGCTTGACGCCGGCGCCCCGGACCCGAGCCGGCAGACCGCGACGGACGCATTCACGGCGCTCGAGCAGCGGATGGCGGCCGCTGAGCACGCCACCCGGGCACACATCGCACCGCGCCGCCGCCGGACTATCCGACTGCGCTGGGCTGTCCTGACAACGGCGGGAGCGGCCGCGTTGGCCGTCGCACTCGTGCTGACCGACACCATCGGCGTCGCTGGCATCCGCCCCGGAGCTACGGCGCAAGCGGCCGAGCTGCTCAACAAGGCCGCGGACACGACCATCCGTACGATCGACCCGACCGTGGGGCCTGGCCAGTACCGGAGGGTTGTCTTCCGCAGCGTGCACCAGGTCGACGGGGGCAACGGCAAGATCGAGGGCGTCTACTCGATCCACGAGGACCGCACCACCTGGATCCCGGCTGACCCGAACAACGAGTGGTTTCAGGTCCGCTACCCGAGCCGCTCCGCCGGGCAGTACTTCACCAAAGACGCTAAGCAGCTCGCTGAGTACGACGACCGAATGAGTAGCAAGGTGAAGCCGCAGATCCTGCACGGCAAGGCCGCGAACTTCTTCGGCGGACAGCAGCAGACCACGCCGGCCGACGTGAACGGGCTGCCGCGCGATCCTCGCGTGCTGCTCAACCACATCTATCGCGTCACCCTCGGCACCGGGAACTCGCCTGACGGCGAGGCCCTCGTGTTCATCGCCGACACCCTGAACACCGGGTTCGCCACCGCGTCCACCCGGGCCGCGCTCTTCCGAGCAGCTGCGCTTATCCCCGGGGTGACCCTTACGGCGGGCAGCGCCACCCTCGACGGCACCACCGGCGTCGCAATCGGTCGCGTGGAGCCGAAGTACGGCATCCGGCAGGACCTGATCATCGACCCCGCTACCGGCGAAATGATCGGCGAGCGGGAGGTCGCCACCCGCGACCTCCCGGACGGTACCGGCAAGGCCGGCGACACGCTCTCCTGGAGCTCTGCCACCACCACAATCGTCAACGAGGTCCCAGCCCAGTACCGGCGATGACCTCTGCGGTGGAGTAGGCGGACAGCCAGCCTTCACCTCGCGATCCAGCACTGAACGACGAGGGCGACCGGCTCGACCGGCCGCCGTCGTCTCATCACGACGTCAGCATGTGATGCGAGACGCTCATCCGCCAGCTCGCGAAGTGTCTCGCAAGCGACTCCTGCAGGGACGAGGGAGGGAGACCGCTACAAGACACGGTGACGAGACGCTCGAGCACGGCGCGGCGCGGCCCCTTGTCGTCTCGCGGGGGAGTGTCTTGCTACTCATCGATTGCGAGACGGAGGGATCGAGGCGCAGTGCGATGGTGATCGACGGCCCACGCACACCTGCGACTCCGTTCTCGTTGCGAGCAGGAAGGTGAGCAGCTCTAGGCGGTGAGGAAGTAGGTGTTGCCGGTACCGGCGGCGTCCACCGGTACCGGCAACTTGTTTTGCAGAGACGGAGGGCTTAGGCGCTGCGATCGGGAAGGTCAGCGGCATCGAGGAGCGCGGCCGCGTACTTGTCGGACGCGCGCCGCGCGTAGTCGCCGGTGAAGGTGAAGAGCCAGACGCCGATCCACGCGACTGCGAAGAGGCTCACGACGATCGGCCGCCAAGCGTCGACCTGTAGAAAGCCTACGTACCCCAGCAGGCCGGTCACTGCGGAAGCCATCCCGATTAGTGCCGCAAAGGCGATCCCGGCTCGGCGCAGTCCAAACACGTTCCGGGCGAACCCGTACGCGATCAGCTCCGCCCGCACCCGAGGATATTTGTCCACGTCTCGGGTTTTCTCTCGAAGGCGTCTCACGGCTCGCTCGTAGGTGCGGATTGCCGCAGCGGGGTCGGCTTGCTCGCTGCCGCGGGTCGGTAGCTCGATGCCGCTCATCACCTGCACTCGCCGGTGCTCCTCGGCCAGCCTGGCGTCGTCCGTCGAGGTGGCCCACCGCATCCGCAGCGCGGTCGGATTACCGCCGAGACGGGCCCAGACCCTGTCCTGCCGGGCCCGCCCGACGTCGGAGACCTTCACCATCACCGCGACGTGCAAGCCCGCTGCGACCACCACGAGCACGACGGTGCGCACCCACGCCGCGAGATCGAAGAACACCACGATGCCGACTGTCCCTGGAAGCAGCGCCAGCAGGGCGGGGTAAAGCCTCGCGGTGCGGGAGTAGCTGTCCACGGGCCTAGTCGACCTCGAGCCAGCCGAGGGGGGTGAGGGTCACCCAGCCGAGGCGGGCGGGGGCGTTCCTGGACCAGCGGATCGTCTGACCACGGGTGGGGCTGACGCTGTAGCCGCGCCGCTTGAGGGCGTTGGCGACCTCCGAGCGGGGGAAGTCCTCTGCCTTCTTTCCGACGCTGACGAACGCGGTGCCGGTCTGCTGGCCGCCGATGGGGCCGAGCAATCGGTTCGCGGTGTCGGTGTTGAGGTTGTGCCGGCTGCCGTGATGCGGGACGTCGAAGAAGTCCGGGTAGGAGCCGTTGACGCCCAGGCTGCTCGCGGTATCGTCCGCCGCGATCAGGGCCGGTACGCCGGCGTCCCCGGTGAGGATCGCGCGGTACCCCTCCACCTGCACGTCCAGCACGATGCTGCTGTTGTTGCGAGGCGTGGTGCCACCGTTGTCGGTGAAGTCGCCCTCGCCGGGATCCGTCGTTCGCGACCGAAGCGCCTTCGACATCGCCTCCAGCAGACCGCCCAGCACGCGGCCGGCCGCCGCGCGGACGCCGGTCTTCTTCATCTGGGCCTCGAGCTGCTCCAGGTAGAACGCCTTGGTGGGGCCAAGGATCGTGATCGCGTCGAAGAAGGTGCTGCCCGCGTAGGCGTCGGTGATCACCTGCGTCCCGTTGTTCTCGGCCACCTTGATGAGGTCGTTCACCGCGCTGGCGGCGACGTCGTCGCTCGTGTACCCGTGCTCGGAGGGCCGGTGAATCACCAGGGTCATCACGTCCAGGGCCTCGATCACCCCGGTCAGGCCGTTGATGTGGTCGGCGTCTGGGTGCGTGCACACCATGAGGTCGACTCGCGAGGTGCCGTAGTACTGCTCTATGTGGCTGACGATCGCGTCACTTGTGGTGACGAACCCGCCGTCGATCACGACGACGCGCTCCGTGGTTGTTCCCGGCTGGGTGAAGTGGCAGAGAAGCGCGTCCCCTGTGTTGGTCTCTTCCCCGACGGGGATGAACTCGATCTCGATCATGACGGTGGAACCGTCCTCTCCGATGGTGGGCACTGGCCCTCCATCTCTGGGGTGGCCCCGGAGGAGGAGATGAGACTGGTCGTCTCAGCGGATCTCGATACGCTGCAAGGGACTCGTGTAGTCACTCGCCGCGCCTCCGGGCCGGCGTAGGCCTGGTCTCCCGTTGCCGCGGGAGCCAGGCCGAACTTTTTGTGCGGGACTAGGTCAACGGGTAGTTCCCTCTAGCGCAGGGCGTTCGCGAGAACGGCTGCATGGTCAGCTGTCGCCGCTGTTGCTCGTGGTAGCTGCTCGGTTGCTCGTTACGACGGTGCCTTCATCCTTCAGGTCGATGTAGAGCACGCCGTCCTCAATACGCACGGGACGACGCACCGAGACCTCCGTGGGGATGTTGTAGTAGTTCGTGAACGCTGTCGCTGCTACGAGCAGTGTTGCCCCCTCGTTCTTCTGCCCTCCCACGCTGCGGAACTTGTATGCGTGTGGAACGTCGACGTCAACTGGCCGAACGGCGATGAGGCGAGCCTGAGGGTTGTAGAGAAGCTCAACCGCCTCTGGAGCTCCGAGCGCGGCGTGTGCGGCTTTGTTGAAGGACAGGAGGCCTCGCTTCTGCACTGTCACGTACGGGTTCTTCCCGAGCGGGACCATCCGCTTGGTAAACGTCTCAAAACCTGGTAGCTCGGCCACCATTCCCCCTTCCGGCCCGACGTGGAGAGAGTACACCGCGCCTCCGACAGGCGCCGGAGTGTCAATCGCTTTTCTGTATGCGTGGTCCAATGAGGGCGTAGAGCCGTGTGCTGTGTCGGGTGCGGCTTGTGCGCCCTGACTTCGCTCTCTTGTGGCGGCGTGGGTGCCCGCCACAAGATGACTCGTCCCACTTCCTCGGAGGTGAGACGTCGTGCAAGCGGCGCCCACCGCGCCCGAGGAGCCATGCGCCAGCGCAGCGGGCTGGCCGGCGGCGCGTCGATGTGCTCGCCGGCGAGGCTGAGCAGGAAGGCGGCGGTGCCGAACCAGGCCATGACGTTGCCTGTCAGTGCCGCCCATGCCGTTCCTGGTCGCTTCTGCACCTGCCCCGAGCATTCTCGTGTGACTTGGCGTCGCGGCGTGGTCCTCAGTTTGTTCGGGTGACTGCGGAGGCCCAAACCCATGCCTCCTGGGGCTCGGGGTTGGTGCCGGCCCAGCGGACTTGCACGCAGCGGGTGTTCCAGGCGATGGCGTGCCCGGCGACTCGGATCAGGGTCACGCCGACCTCGACGTACGCGTGCACCGGTTGCGGCGAGGCTGCTGGGGTCACCGGACCGCCCGCAGCCGTCACGAGTTCGATGGGAAGGGAGCTGGGCTGCAGGGCGCGCGCCTCCGCACGAGCGTTGTCCTTCTGTCGCGAGATCGAGTCGCCATACCGCCGATTCGACCCCACTACTAGAACATACGTTCTAGCTGCGGCGACGGCGAAGTGAGACGCGCCGCATGAGCCGCTAACTCACGCGAGCTGCGAGTAGACGCAATCCGGGACGGGGCACTGCCAGCGGGCGTCGCTGCCCTCCGCGTCCGTGCCGGCGACGACGAGCCGTGTCGTGGGGTGGAGGGGGCAGCGCGGCGTCTCGAGGGAATCGAACTCGTCGTCGGCCATCGCGGAAGCGTAGAGCGATAGTGGCGGTCGATGAAGGACGCGGGTCGAGCGCACCTGCGGTGCGACGGCTGCTTACTGCCACCCGGTGGGTGGCCTTTCGGCTGGTGAGTGTGCGCGACGTGCTCGGCCGTGCAAGGGCGCCTTCGGCGTCACTCACGTGAGCAGTCCACTTCGCTCCCTGCCCCTTGCGCGTCCTGCGCGCGCCGCTGAGCCCGGCTGGTGCCGAAAGGCACTGGACGGGAGGAGCAGGACATGGGACAGGGCAAGCGGACCTGGAGCGATCTGCAGGCGGATCGGTTCTTCGCGGGCTTCGCGGATCCGACGCCGGAACTGGTCGCGGCGGTCGAGTCGGAGCGCGGCGGTGATCTGACGGCAGTGGTCGCGGAGTCGGTCGGGTACTGGGACCGAAAGATGGCGGCGCGGGCCGCGCGACGACAGGAGCGGGACCGGTTCCGGGCGGCGGAGCGTGCTCGCGTCTTCGCTGAGTCGGCGCTGGTGCACGGCCCGAACGAGCGCGCACGTCTCACTCCCGCGACCGAGCCGTCTGCGCTGCTGCTGCCGGAGGCACGTTTCGTGCTGCTGACAGATGCGGAGTACGAAGACACCCGTCGCTGGTGGCTGCGGCTGGAGAACCCGAGCGCCGCGCACAGGCTGGGTATCCGGATCCGCCGCGAGGTCCGCAACGCGGAGCAGGAGCAGCGGAAGACGGACCGCGCAGCAGCGGCGTGGCGGTTGGAGGAGCGGGCGTTCGAGCGGGCGCAATGGCGGGAGGTAATCGCGAACCGGAACTCGCGTCCAGCGCGAAAGCGGGCGAATCAGTGGATCGCGATCGAAGAGGACCGCGCCCTCGCGATCGCGATGGCAGCACTGGAGAACGAGGCTCCTCCACAGGGTCGGAACTGACGTTCCAGCGAGTGGAGGGCGGCCGCGTCGACGGAGCGACGCGGCCGCCCTCCAGGCTCACCCCCATGCACCCTGTCGCTCCGTCATCCCTTCCGCCGATGCTGCTGCTGAAGCTCGCGGTCGCCGACCTCCCGAACGACGACCGCGACAGCCCGACCCGCACCGTGTGGGTCAATCCGCTGCAGATCGAGACGGTCGTTGAGTACGTCACCTGGAACGAGCTCGACCCTCTCCTGTGGCTTGAGCTCACTCTCGCCAGCGGGGCCGTGCTCTACAACCTCGTCGGCCCGGTAGCACCAACCGAGCTGATGGCCGCAGCCGAGCACGCGGTCGAGCATCTGCTCTCCGCGTGAGCTGACCGAACGAGCGAAAGAGCCAGTCACGCCGGCGGCCCGAGACAGGCTGGTGGCGCTTCGGAAAGAGCACTGACCGCGGCGCGGGCGCGTGCTCCCGGGCCGCGGGTTCGCGCGAGCAGCGATAGCGGCCGCCTCCTGACGAGGCCGTGCACCGGTCGCACTCTTCGCACATCGGGTGCAGGCCTCGGTGACGGTGCGACCGGTGTGCGGGCGGACAAGTGGGGTCCCGCTGTCCACCTGTGGGCGGGACGAGCGCGAAGCGGACATGCTCGTGCCGTCCACAGGTGGTCAGGGGGAGCCTGCCGGCGGAAGTGGAAGTGGAGTTCGCGCCACGGCGCTCACCGGTGGTGTTGATCAGGATGGAGGGAGCAGGATGAGGGAGCAAGCAATAGACATAGGTGCCCTATGTCGGCCCTCGGGCTTCCGCTCCGCGGGTCCGGGGCGCACACTGGGCGTGTGGTCCCCACGCTGTGGGGTCGCTGCGCTGGGCCGGAAGAAGGGGTGCGGGATGAGCGATGAGGCTGCTCGTGGCCCCGTGTTCGGTCGTCGGCGTCGCGCGAACGCGGACGGCGAGGGTAGCCGGGCCAAGCGGTACGTGGTGAAGGTCACCCCGGAGGAGGACCTGGCTCTGCGGTCCCGGGCGGCGGTGCGGGACGTCACGGTCGCGCGGCTGCTGTTCGAGTCCGCGATGGACGCCGGGATCGTGACGGCCGCGGAGCGCAAACAGGCGATCGTGATGCTGTTCAAGCTGCAGCGGCAGATGGCATCGGTGGCCAACAACGCCAACCAGATCGCCAGATACGCCAACACGGAGGGGCGGTTTCCGGCTGAGGCGACCTCGGTGCTGGCGGAGTACCGGGCCGTGGTGGCGGAGATCCGCGAGGCGATGGCGGCGGTGAACCGGACGTGATCGCCAAAGTGACGCGCGGGGCCGACATGGCCGGGCTGATGACCTACCTGGCTGGGGCGGGGCGGTCGAACGAGCACACCGAGCAGCACCTGATCGCCGGCGACTCGGCGGTGATGACGATGTACGGCTACGACACCCTCGACCGCGCGACCGCGGTCGCCATCGCCGGTGATCTGGACGCGCCCCGCCGCGAGCTCGGGGTGGACGTGACTCGCCTGGTGGTGCGATCGGACCCAGCGTCGGAGGAGCTGATCAAGGCGCGGGTGGACGCGTCGGTGTGGCACTGCTCTCTGTCCCTCGGTGCGGACGAGGGGCAGCTGACCGACGAGCAGTGGGGTGCGATCGCGCAGGGGTTCGTGGACCGGATGGGGTTCACCGAAACGTCCGGGCATGCCCCGTGTCGGTGGGTCGCGGTCCGGCACGGGGTGTCGACGGCCGGCAACGATCACGTGCACCTGGCGGTATCGCTGGTCCGCGAGGACGGCACGAAAGCCTCGACCCACAACGACTTCCAACGAGCGATGGCCGCGGTCCGAGAGCTCGAGCAGGCACACGGGTTGAAGCCCCTGACCCCGGGCCGGGAGAAGGCGTTCCCGCAGCGGGAGGAGACCCGCCCCGCACGCGAGGCCGCCGCCCGACGGGGAGCGATGGAGGTGGATGCGAAGCGGCTCGAGCGCACCGTGCGGGCCGCCGCCGTGGCGTCGCTGGACGAGGGGGAGTTCGTCCGTCGCCTCCGCCGCGAGGGAGTGCTGGTCCGACCCAGATTCGCTGCAGGCCGCGACGACGTGGTTACCGGCTATTCGGTGGCGCTGCGGCCGGATGCGGGCCGGCAGCCGGTGTGGCACGGGGGACTGCGGCTGGCACGGGACCTATCCCTGCCCGAACTCCGGAAGGGCTGGCCGGACCGCCCCGAGTCCGCCAGCGCGGCAGTAGCGGAGTGGCAGGCCACCCGCCGCAACCCGGCCCGGTACCAGCCGGCAGCGCCCGGGCGGGAGGCCGCCGAGCTCGACCCGGCACTGTTCAGCAAGCACGCGCAGGAGATGACGCGGCTGCACGACTACCTCGCCCAGGTCCCGGCGGACGACTATGCGACTTGGGCGCACGTCGCGCGGGACACCGCCGGCGCTTACGCGGCCTGGTCCAGGCGGCTCGAGCCGACCCCCGGCCCGCTGGCGGACGCGGCCCGCACCCTGGCGCGGTCAGCGCAGCTGCGACCGAGTGAGTCGCGGCCGCGTCCTGTCGCGATGCCGTCGATGGCGAACGCGGCCGCGCTGATCGCCGCGCACGCCTCCAAGGGCAGCAACGCCACCGCGGAGGCGTTGCTGTTCCGGCAGCTGGCCCAGACCACCCTGTCGGTCGTCCGCGCCGCCCAGGCCGCCGGCGACGCCCGACGTGCGGCTGAGCTCGCCACCTCGATGCGGGAGCAGCTGCGCGGTGTCCGCGATGCCTACGTTGTGCAAGAGCGCAGCAACCTTCTCGCGGCCATGTCCCCGCAGGACCGGGCGGTCTACGAGCGTGCGGAAGTCGCCGCCGGCCGCGGCGGCCCGCTGCCGGCACGCCTCGCGCCCACCGGTTCGACTGCGACGACTGATCTGGCGGGGGCGACTCCTGCCCGTCCGGTGTCGTCGCGTCGGGACGAAGCCGAACGATGACACGGAAGGTGACCCGCCATGGCTGATCCAGACGCGAGCGTGGAAGAGGAGCTCGGCCAGGCCGCGCGGCTGGCGATCGCCGTCGCTAGTCAAGCCGCTGACCGCCTCGCCCGAGCCCGGCAGGAGCTCGCCGTCCAGGCTCAGCGCCGCTCCGAGCAGGAGTACCGCCAGCTCGACGCCCGCTTCCGCGCCGAGGCGGCCGTCGCCGGCGCGCGACTGTCCGCCGTCGAGCGACCCGACTGGTGGGACAGGGCGGACGTACCCCAGATCGCGGCCATGCACGACCTCGCCCAGCAGTGGCAGCAGCACGACCCCCACGCAGCGATCGCGGCTGAGACCATCGCACGACAGGTGCGGGACCGCTACGGCATCGACGTGGCCGCCCCCGGGGCTGATCCGCAGCAGATCCGCGCGGCGCTGGCTCACCTCGAGCTGGACCGCGCCGGGCAGGCACCGACCCACGACACCACCGCCGGTGACGTCGCGCAGGCGATCCAGGCCGTCCGAGTGGCCGATCTCCGCGACCCCATCACCCCGGGCACCACCAGCACCGACCCGGAGACCGGAGCGATAGACCGCAACCCCAATCCGATCTTGATGAACCGGGCTGCAGAGCTCGAGGTGGAAGCCACCGAGTTCGAGACCCTGGCCGGTCAGGGCGGCACCGACCTCTCGACGCCCGAAGAACTGCGGGCGATGGCCGCGGACAGCCGAGCACAGGCGATGCAGCACCGCGACCAGGCCGCCGGCCCCCAGCCCAAAGCCGTCGGCTACGAAGCGCCCGCCGCAGCCCCAGCGCCGGCGACGGCTGCCGCTGCAGCCGTCGCGGCACCCAGCTACGACAGCGACGAGCGGCGGCAAGCCACCGCCGGACGGATGCGAGAGCAGGGGGTGCCGGAGGACGCGATCGCCGTCGCGATGCGGGCCGACGTCGCGCAGGGCCGGCCGGCCGCCGACGCGGTCGCCTCCACACGCCGACAAGGGGTACCCGCGACCAGGCAAGCCGCCGCGCGGACGCGCAGCACTCAGCGGCCGGATCGGTCGCGCTAGCGCCCGTCGCGGCCGTCGAAGCCACATGGAAGAGGGCGAGCCCGCGCCTGAACCCGCCCTCTACCAGTCGCCGTCGGATCGGAAGTCCGGTGCGAATCGGCCCGCCGGAGGTCGCTGATAAGGCAGTGGTGCTCCGACGTCGTTCTCGTCCGTCGCCCCGGCGAACGGCCCGTCCTGGGCCAGAAGCGCGCTCATGTGCGGGGTCGCATGGTTCAGCCACCAACTGCTCATTCCCACACCGGGATCAAGGCGCGCGACCTCCCAAGCGCGCCAAAGAGCCTCGAGGCGCTGCACGGCCTCATCGACGGTCCACCAGTCAGCTTTCCACCGTCCGGTTCCGCTGCCTCGGGATGAGACGCGGCGGCGGTAGCTGAACAGCCAGTACCGGCGCAGCCACTCGTCCGCCGACCCGTAGAACGTGGTCGGCTCCTCCTCCGAAGTCGGCGACGACGCCGCGGGCTCCTGCGGATCCCGGTCGACCTCGCCCGTGATGCGGTCGACGCTGTCGAAGGGGTCCTCATCCGTCATCTCGGCCGCCCGCGTCCTGACCGGCGGCACTACTCGCGGCGGGCGGCAACGGCCCGTCGCCTACCTGCACGATGGACCGCACATCCCGCGCCGGCACTGGTCGCGGGGCCGCCGGACTGGGCGACGGCCGAGCCGGCTCGGCGCCGGGCGCCATCGCCGGCCGAGCGGCTACGGGGTCGTGAGCGGCGATCGAGGCGCGGATCCGGGCGACCTGTTCCTTGGGTCCGACGTACCAGGGGATGGTGCGGAGGAGGGCGGCGCGGGTACCGGTGGCAAGCATGACAGCGCGGCCACGGGGCATCGAGCCGAGTTCGTCGACGGTGAGGATCTTCTCCCGCTTGAGAGCGCTTGAGGTGGAGCGGACCCCTCGGTTGTAGCTGGCCGAGGTGGTCTCCCGGTCGTACTCGCCGATGAGCTCGGCGAGGTTCTGTAGGAAATCGTTCTCCTTCACGCTCCCGAGGTAGAGAAACACGTTGGAGGCGGACCAGAGCTTCAGCATCCCTTCCCGGCCGAACACCGCGACGCCCTGAGACCAGGACTGGAAGACGGACATGATCGGGATGCCGCGGGACCCGAAGTGGGAGTACAGGTCCGGGAGGTCGCGCCACCGGCACACATTGGCGGCCTCATCCAGGATTGCCACCAGCGGCGCCTGCAGGCGTCCGCCGGCGGAGGCGTCGGCGAGGTCGGTCGCGGCCTCGAGAGTTGCGGCGGTGAGGGCGGTGACGAGGGGGCCGGCGGTCCCGGCGCCCTCCTTGGACAGGGAGTAGAGCGTGCCGGCACCACGCACGAAGGCGTCGGGGTCGAACTGCGGGCGCGGGTCGCTCGTGCCGCGCGGATTGACCCAGTCAGTGACAGCCGTGTTCTTCAGGCAGGCCGCCATCTCCTGGCCGGTGGAGTAGACCGACCCGCGGAGCTTGTCGGTGGACTGGATCACGCCGAGGACGGCGTCGGCGATAACGGGGTAGCCGCCCGTCCGCAGAAGCCGGACGGGCTCTTCCTCGGTGGGGTCGGTGAGCCAGGTGAACACGGTCCGGATCGGGCGGCCGCTGACGGCTGCGGCCAGCAGCAGGCCAGCGAGGAGGTTCTGGCCGGCGGAGTCGAAGAACGCGTCAGTTTTGGCATCGGTGGCGCGGGACCCGGAGGCGAAGTACTGGGCGAGCTTCGCGGCGCGGGTGTCATCGGTGACGTAGGACAGCGGGTCCCACCACCAGGTGGCGGCTTGCCGAGCGACGGCCTGCGGGTCGAACACCCACACGGGGCCTGCGTCGGCGCGGAGGTCACGGGTGGCGTCGAGGACGTCGCGCTTGTTCGAGGTCGTAACCACAGCGCCGGGCGCGGCGAGGATCGCGGGAATCACCAGCGAGGTCGACTTCCCGACCCGGGGGCCAGCGACAACGGTCACCATGTCCTCGAAGGAGGAGTAGAGCATCCGCCCGCCGGTCAGCATCCGGCCGATCGGGATCCCAGCCGACCCGGCGACGCCGAGGCGGGCGGACTTACGGCGGGCCTGACGCTCCTGCATCCCGGTCAGCTGCTTCGGCAGCGCCATGTAGCGGGCCGCGTGGTCCACGTTCGTCCGGCCCCGCCGGGCGAGTGTCCGCAGCCAGCCGATGTAGCCGGCCAGAACCGCCAGCGTGGTCGCGCAGGCGACAGCGATCGGCGTGGAGGCGGCCGGCCAGGTGATCGTGCCGCGGATCAAGCCGGCGACGATGTCGAGCGGGCTGCGGGGCAGCGACCGGTTCACGTCCGCGATCCGGGACCCGACCGCGACCGACACCCAGACGGTCCCGACCACGGAGGCGCCGAGGCCGATGGCCGCCAGCACCAGCCCGTCGTCGCCGGCACGACCGGGCTCGCGACGTCGGTTGTTCCGGGCTGTCATGGCAGCACCTCCACATCGACCGGATCGGACGGCGCGGCGGCGTTCTGACGGCCGGCGCGGGAGGTGGTGTGCCAGAGCTTGTTGGTGTCGTTGACCTCGAGCTCCGCTCGGGTGAGTTCGACCCGGATGGGGATACCGGGCCGGCCGCCGACCTTGATCAGGAACCTGCCCCGGCCGGGAGGTTCGGCTTCGTGTCCGGTAACTGCATCCCAGGCCGGCGGGTCCTGCCAGGAGGCGAGCATCTGCTGCTCGGCGCCCGACATCGGGACCGCGGCGGTCAGCTGCGGCATCTCCGCCCCTGGCAGGCCCCCGCAGATCACCATGCCGGCGCGCTCGACGAACCCGCGGGCCTTCATCCGGTCCTCCTCGCTCGGCAGCGCGAGCAGGTCGGACATAGTGTGCGAGATCATCGCCAGCCCGACGCCGCGGGCGCGATTCAGGCGGGTGAGGGCGTCGACCCGGTCGACCATGCCGCGGCCGGCGCGCAGTGCCCGCCAGAGCTCGTCGAGGATCACGAAGTAGTGCCGCTGCGGCTCCAGTCCCGCATCGGCCAGTGCAGTGGCGACGTTGACAGTGCCGAATCCGGCGGACCAGCAGGCCAGCAGGATCGCGGCCTGCAGGTCGGACTCGGAGTCGTCGATCGAGGACACGTCGTAGACCACGGGCCGGTCCCGCCGCATCGGCGTCGTGGTGGGCCGGCTGAACACCTCGCCCAGGCGCCCGCCGGTAGTCAGGCCGATCAGCGACGCCTCGAGGTCCTCCGTGATTGCCCGGTAGCGGTTCAGGTCGCCGCGGTCGAGCGCGACCTGGCGGACCTCATCGGGGGCCTGCCGGATCACGGCGAGGAGGTCCGCCAGTACCGGGATGCCCTCGTGGTGCTCGTCCAGCCACTTCAGTGCCCGGTCGACGATCGCCTCCTCCCGGTCTGTCGGGGGAGCAGCCCTGAGGATCGTCAACAGCGCCGCGATCATCGTGTGCCGGCGCCCGTGTGCATCGGCGAGGACTTGGGCGGCCAGCCGGGTGACCTTCAGCCCCTCAGCACGGAGCGTCGCCGCGGCGGACCCGACCGCCGCCGCGGCGGCGCGGTTGAGGCGGTCGGCCTCGCCCTGTAGGCGGGCAGCGGCTGCATGGGCCTCGCCCGGATCGAGGATGTTCAGGTAGCCCCGACCGCGGCCGAGCGTGATCACCTGACCGTCCAGAGCTCGGATCAGGTCGACGTAGTCGGGTTTGAGGTCCCCGAGCACCAGCGGCAGCGTCCCGTAACCCGCAAGACCCGTGGCCATCCGACGGGTCAGCGACGACTTGCCCAGTCCCGGCTTACCGAGCACGAACATCGAGGGGTTCGAGAGCAAGTTCGCCCGCTGGAACCAGGAGATCGGGTCGCAGCACACGGACGCGCCGGTGGCGAGGTTCTTCCCCAGCGGCACCCCGATCATCGGGGTGCCGGTTCCGACGGAGAACGGGTACAGCCCGCAGACCTGCACCGTCGTCCCGCGGAACTCGTCGGCGGCGACGACATTGACCGCCTGCCCGCCGCCGCGGCCGAGCCAGCCCCGCAGGGTCGGTCGCAGCGGACGGGTCGGCTTCGGTTCGGTCTGCGCTCGATCCGTGCCGTGTGGGATCGATCGGGCTCGACGCTGCCGCTTCCGGGCGCCGTCCCGCGCGAGGCTGACCGTCCTGGCTTCGGCGGGGCCGCCCCACGGCCCGACGTCCGCCGGCGTTCCGGCGTCCTCGCCCGAGGCGGGGTCCTGCTGGGTGCGGTGCGGGTCGGTGGTGGTCACAGGGCTTCCCGCACTTCGGTCGGCAGACGCAGGTGCCGGGGCAGGACGATTCCGAGCGGGAGACCTGCGGCGAAGACGGTGTCCTGCGCGCCGTAGGCCGGACGGACTCGGAGGCGAGCGGAGGCGGTGAGGGAGTCGATTGCCGCGTGTGCCTCGGCCTGGAGGGCGGGATCGAGGGTGGTGGCGGTGACGATCAGACCGAAGTTCAGCAGGCCGGCGCCAGCTGCCTCCTCTGCTGCCGTCGCCTGCGCGGACCGGGTCGACAGCGTCGAGCGAGCGGTGGGCTTTGCGGACGACGAGCTGTTGAATCGAGCAGCGTTGAGGTCCGCTTCCACGATGGCGGCCGCGCGGGCGGCCTCGATCGGCCTATAGAGCAGAGTGACCCGCTTGCGGGCGATGTCGCGGTGCGGAGCCAGCAGCCGGGCCAGGATCCCGGACTGCACCACGCCCCGCGGCGGGGAGGTCATCGTCCACGACGTGGAGACGGCCGAGTCGTGCCGGTACGACTCCCACCGGGTGTCGGCCGCGGCCGGTCCAACGTCGGTCCACGACAGGGCCGGCACGTCGCCCGCTGCGCGGGCTTGGTCGATCAGGACGCCAGCAGCGGGGTCGTACGCGACCCGCACCACCTCGCACAGCTCCTGGGCGGACAGCGGTCGGGCAGCGCCGGCACCGGTGGCGCCGAGCGATGAGGTGAGGCCGGGCAGACGCGCGGCGAGATCGGTCGCGACCTCGTCCGAGGTGCGGCGCTTCCCGCCGATGCGGGACACAGAGTTGAAGGTGATGGCGATGTAGGCCCGGATGGTGGCGGAACCGACCGGGTAGGCATCGACGACCTCGCCGAGCATCGCTCGTGCGAACGTGGGTGCGTCGGCATCGAGGGAGCCTTCGACCTCGGACCGGAGCCGCGTGCCGGTGTCGGGGGCGGTCTCGACCGTCACGGAGGCGGCTTCGATGCCGGGCTCGTCGCCGAGGTTCGCCAGCCAGATCCCGTATTCGGCCACCTGGTTGTCGACCTGGTCTGCGTCGACGAGCGCGGCGCCGTCAGGTTCGGTGCCGATCACGACCGTGTAGTGGCGGGTCGAGGGCATGTGCACTAGCGCGAAGCGACGCCCGTGAGAGTCTTCGTGCTCGGTCAGCCGCGATGCGGCGGCCAGCCCCGGCAGCTGGTAGGTGCCCCACTTGGCCCGTCCCGCAGGCCCGGACCGGTAGAGGTTCGCGCCGCGGCTCTTGGTGCGGATCCAGTTCATGCGGTTGACGCTCCGTCCCAGGGCCGACTGCCCGTGCTTGTCCTTCACCGACACCGCCGCCAGCACCAGGCCGAATCCGGCCGCGACGATCAGTGCACGACCGAAGCCGGCGATCATCACGGTCAGGATCGAGATCGCGATCCCGGCGAACAGCACCCCGGTTGCAACCATCCCCAGCCCGCCGAGGCCCGCGGTCTGCGGTCGCCGCCAGTTGCCGTAGGTCCGCGGGCCGTCGATGTCTCGGGCTCTCGCCGTGGTGGTGGTCGTCATGCTGCAGTTCCCTCGCCGCCGGTGTGCTGTTCAGTCGCCGCCTGCACCGCCGATGCGGCCTGCTTGCCGCCCTTGACCGCCGCTCCCGCGGCCAGCAGTCCGATCCCGACCGGACCCGCCGCGGCGGCCCCGCCCGCCGCGGCTCCACTTCCGGCGGACGTGCCACCTGCAGCACCAGCGGCCATGCCGCCGGACGGGGACAGGCCGCCGCTGGCCGCGGCCACACCGCCGGGCGCGCTGCCGCCGCTAGGTGCTGCGCTGCTGCCGTGTGCGCGGATCGCGCCGGAGGCGACCTCGCCCGCACCGGCGATACCGGCAGCGCCCAGGAGCAGTCCGCCGGAGCCGCCGCCGCCGATCGAGGCGACGGCGGGAACCAGGAAGCGCATCAGGGCAGGCAGCGCGACCAGGGCGATGAGCATCAAGGCCAGCCCGGTGACGATCTGGAACAGGCCGGTGCCGTCTGACTTGAACAGATCCGTGCCGGTGAGCCTGAACGCGATCGCGTAGACCAGGGCCGCGGCGGGCTTGTAGAGGACGAACGCGATCGTCCAGCCAATCGCCTTCTTGAACCAGACCCGCCCCGTCTCGAGGTTCGTGAACGACGATGCCACCGGCAGCACACCGGCCAGCAGCACGAGCATCGCTCCGCGGAAGACCATCAGCGCGATCTGGATGTAGGTCATCAGCAGGGCGAGGATCCCGAGCAGGAACAGCCCGATCGTGCCGATCGGACTCGTCGCAGTCAGCGCGATCATCGTCGCGACGTTGGTGCCGAAGCAGTTCGATTCGCCATTCGTGACGTCGCAGTTGGTGGAGTTGTTCAGCACCCAGACCGAGAACTGGTCCCCGGCAGCCACCGTCAGGCGGATCACCACAAGACCGGCACCCGCGACGGCGATCAAGGTCAGCACGGAGGCGGCGAGGTCACGGACCGGCATCGCCCGCTGCGTCCAGGCCATCCGTCCGCCGGCGATCAGCACGGACAGCACAGCGAGACCGGCGGTGTACCACTCCAGCTGGCCCTGCACCCATCCAACGACGGAGGACGCCTGGTTGCCGGCCAACACCCGCGGCAGGAAGCCGGATACTAGCGCGGAGGCCGAGGAGATCAGCAGGACCCCCAGGACGATCACGCCGAGCCGTGCGGTGTGGGTCTCGCCGTCGCCGTGGCGGCGGCGGCTCGCCATCATCGCGCCGGCCACGATCAGCGAGGCGACCGCGACCCCGAGCGACACCCACGTCACGTAGCCGAGGACCTGGACGAACGCGGCGCCACCTGGAGGACTACCGCCAGCGGCACCACCTCCGGCGTCGACCACGGTCACGGGGGAGGGCAGGTAGACCCAAAGGGTTCCGAGGGAAGCGATCGCCTTCCCGTATCCCTCCAGGATGTTGTTCACGAACTGCTGCAGCGCGTCGTTCGTGGCTGCCGAGACGACGTCCCCGGCGACGTTCTTGGCGTTGCAGAGTGCGTCGAGGGGCGCGCATGGCGCCGCGGTCGCCGCACCGAGGGCCCCGGTCACTCCTCACCCGCCCACGGGATGTAACCGGCGAGGCTGTTGAGGCTGGAGGCGCCGAAGACGGCGGAGCCGTCGTCCGCGAGCTGCACCTTCCAGTCCCGGCCGTCCCACGCCAGCGGCGCCGGGAGGCTCACGAGCTCGCCGGTGTTGAGGTGGAAGGCGAGGTCGACCGTGGCGGTCGTGCCGCTGTACGAGGTCACCTTGAATCCTGCGATCTGGGCTCGGAGGCCCGTGTTGCTGGTGGGGATGTTCGCCTTGAGCGCCGCGTCGCGGCCGGTGCCTGCGGCGGTCTGCTGCTCGAGCAGCGGCTTGTTCAGGCGGGGGTCGGTACCCATCGCCCAGATATTCGCAACGGCGAACAGCGCGCCCGCGACGGTGTGGGCGTAGCAGGACCGGAGTCCGTCGCTGCTGGTCGTGCCGGGGCCGGTCTGGGCAGCCGAGGGAGCGGACATCGTGCCGACGGTGGTCCACGTCGTCGCCGGCGCGGAGGCCAAGGTCGCTTCGGGGCGGTCGAAGCCGGGCAGGCCACACACGCTGGTCTGACCAACCGGAATCGTTCGTGGCGCACTCGACGGCGATGCGGGAGCGGACGGTGCAGAGGCCCCGCCGCTCCCGTCTCGACCGAGCCCGATGCCGACGGCGAGCACGATGGCGACGAGCACGAGCACGCCGATGACGCCGACGATGAGACGCCGCCGAGGGGGACGTCCTGACGCGGTGTCGTTCACCTGCTCACCATTTGCCTGCTGCTCGTGTTCGGGCCGGATGCGTGAATCAGACGAGGAAGCCGACGATGGTGAAGGCGGCGCCGATGATGATCACGCCGATCAGCAGACGACCCAGCCATCCGCCGATCTCACCGCCCTCGCCTCGACGGGCGGAGATCGTCATCGAGGCACCCAGCAGGATCAGACCGAGCACCGCGACGCCGAGAGCGACCCACTTCGCCCAGCCCATGACGGTCTGGAAGGCCGCGAAGCCCGGCGGCATGGTGCCGTCGCCGGGGTCCGGCACAGCGGCGAGGTGCGGCGCCGCGGCGTCGGCGAGGTGGGGGAGAGACGCCAGCACCGTTGGGACGGCCAGCAGTACGGACATGTGATGCTCCTTCGTTCTCGGGAGGGCCCGGCCGCAGGCGCGGACGGTGAGGTGTGGGGCCGATCAGCTGCCGGCGGGGAGGTTCAGCGGCTTGCCGTCGGTGAAGGCGACGTCGAGGTGCAGGTGGTCGCAGGTGTCAGAGAACTGGGTCATGTTCGGCAGCACGACCGGGGTCCGGCACTCGACCTGACCCGCCCGAGCGCCGGTGGGCATGAGCGGTGCGAGGGCGTGCAGGAACGTCATCGACTTCCCGTCGCCGCCGGTGAGCGCGGACCCGCCGAGGCTGTAGAAGTCGACCGCCTCGCCACCGCCGTTGATCCAGTGTGCCGACCCGGTACCCGCTCCCAGCAGCGAGCCGGTGCACTGACGGTTCAGGTCGGAGACCCCCACGGTGTGGAACTGCTGCAGCGCGAGGGTGATGATCTGCAGCACCCGCGGGTCCAGCCCGCACATCGCCGAGGCAGTGCCGTCGGCGACGTGGCGGATCTCGTCCGCGTACCGCGGCTCCAGCAGCGTGAGCCGCCCCGCGTCCATCTGCTTGACCAGATCCCCGGCCAGCTGCCGTGCGTCGCCGCTCACCGCGCATGCGGCTTCGGAGACGTCCGACGTCGGGGTATCCGCTGGTGCGGCCGCGCTCGTCGACGGCGCGGCGGTCGTGACCGTGCTGCTGAGGCTGCGGAAGTAGGCCAGGATCGCCGCTGCCTGCCCGCCGAACTGCGCGTAGTAGTAGGGATCGGCGTTGCCCTGCACCCGGTTGATCGCCAGCGTCGGCGCGAGCTGCTCCCAGCCGTGCACAGTGATCAGCCGCTTGTAGAACAGCGTCGCCGAGGAAGTCGGGTTCATCCGTTCGGCGACAGAGCCCCACCAGTGCTGCTGCTGGAACAGGCCGATCGAGTCTGCAACCGACCCGTCGGGGTTGATTGCCCCGTCGCCGTAGTCGATGTTCACCAGCGATACCTCGCCTATCGCCGCCTGGATCCCCAACGCCTGCCCTGCTCCGTCGAGGCCGAGCGCCGAGGCGGCGTTGGCGATTGCGGCGGCGTTCACCAGCTGGTCGTGGCCAAAGCCACGGAGTCTCGCGCTGGCGGGGATCGTCTTGGCGTCGATCGGGCCGGTGCTTGCGCCGCTGCACGCGGCCTGCGCCGGCGCAGCGGTTCCGAAGAAGAGCACCCACAGCAGCAGCGCCACCGCCACGACGGGAGCTAGCACGAACCCGGTGCGCATGACCATCAGAGGTCATGTCTCGGGAGCACGATGCGGCCGACGCGCCACGGCGCGTGGCCGCTCGGCCGTTGCGCCAGTACCAGGCAGGTTCCGGCGTCCGTGGGGACACGGATCGTCTGTGTGAACCCGTCACCGTCGGTCGGGCTTGCCGCGCCGGTCACTCGGTGGCACGGCACTCGATCGGGCAGGACGGTGGCGTAAGCGGAGGCTGCGTCGTCCGTCAGGTAGTGCTTGAGCGCCGACAGCCAGGCGTCAGGCGTCAGGGTCGGGCGGCAGAAGGCCGCCAGTGTCTCGGAGGCGATCGCGACCGCTGATGCGCGACTGGTCGTAGAGACCGACTGCTCCTCGTCCACGGGGGCACTCGACGAAGCTCGGGGCGGGGCCGATTGCGTCGGAAGAGGCCGCGTCGCCGCTGACGACGTGAGCGAGACGGCCCCCGGTTCGGGCGCAGATGTGCAGCCCGTGAGAGCGCACACGACGACAACGGCCGCGCACGCTCCGGCGACTCGCTGACGGGTACGGCCGGCGCCACTACGCATCGAGCACCCCCACCCGTACGGGCTGCAGTCTGCCCGTTTTCTATCAACCTACGATAGACCTACCCTACGACGATAGAGAAGCGGTGCGAGGGGGTGCGCGAAGATGTTGCGATGCCCTCGGACCCGACGCCGCGCGAGCCCGGCGCCGAAGACGAGGTGCTGATGGCCGTCCGCGGCATCGGCCATCCAGCGGCCGCAGCGATCATCCGATTCCTCGCGGGGAACGATCGCGCCCAGATCGGACAGATCATCAGCGGCGCAGGACTCGTCCGACCGACGGTGAATCGTCACCTGAGAGATCTGCGGAAGCTCGGGGTGATCGAAGCTGAAGTCACCGTCGGAAGCGCACCGAAGTACTCGCTGAACCGGCACCGGGTGGAGCAGATCACCCAGGCTCACCTGGCGTACATGCTCGGCGAGGAATTGCCCGACTGAGCCGCGTCAGTCGGCGGCTTCGCCGAGGATGCGCGTGATCTCCTGCAGGGTCTCGGGAGAGACGCTGCCGAGCTTACGGGTGGCATAGAGCCGGACCTCGCGCATCCGGACCTGTCGCAGGAGCTCAAGCTGCTGCTCCAACGCTTCAGGGATCGGTCCGGCGCGGTCGAGCAGGTAGGTGGCATCGATTTCAAAGAAGGCAGCGAGGCCGGCCATCAGGTCCCGGCCGCCGTTCACCCGCTCGCCAGCCCGCCCGGCCAGCAGGTAGGTCCACCGGGACTGGCTGAGGCTGATGCCGCGTTCGGCGAGGAAGTCCCGCACCATCGCGTAGGTCGCCCGGGTGCCGTCGTGCGGGATCGTGTCGAGCAGCAGGTTGAGTCTGCGGCCGAGCTCCTCGCTGTCGAGGGGGCCGGCGCCGTTCACTTCTGACTCACCGGGCTTGGTCCACGTGCCGGGCCGCCGAACGGGCGGGGGCGAACATGCGCTGCATGGTGGCGACGCGCTCCCGTTCCTGGTCCGTCAGCTGGAGCCGATCGAGGCGGACCGCGTCCTCGATCTCTATCCAACGACGGTAGAGCGTCGCGCTGCCTCCGAGCGAGGCCCTCGTGGTCGAGGGCAGCACAACCTCCGGTGCAGAGGCGACCGCTCGGCGCCACAGCGGCCGGGTCGCGATATCCAGCCCGGCGGCTCGAATGCGGGCAGCGACGTGCGGCAAGTTCGTCAGCGCCAAGCCGAGGAACACCGCCGCACCACCGACCAGTGCCAGCACGGGCCCCAACCGATCTGGCGCGCCGCCCGCGCCAGCAGCGATCGCCCTAATCGCCTGCGCGATCGCGTTGGCGCACCATGCCAGCGCCACCACGCAGCCAACGACCACCAGCGTCGTACCGACCCGCGCGAGACTCCAAGGCCGGCCGCGGGTCTGCGCGTGCTGCGTGATGATCGCCGTGCAGGCGAGGCCCGCCAAGGCGAGCCAGAGCACGCCCGCGTAGACGACGAACAACGGACTCGCGATCGCTTCGGTTAGATGCGAATCCAACCCGCCCCACCCGGCCATCGTGCTGCCAGCCACGAACAGGCCCGCCTGCAGCACGCACGCCACCCCTGTCGCCACGGCGACCATGCGCCGGCCCAGGCGCCCGTCGTGGGCCGGTGTCGCCGAGAGCACGAGCAGCAGGAACGCGCCGATGCCAGTCACGGTCAGCAGGT
>NZ_BAABLP010000008.1:0-47902 GCF_039544415.1 Amnibacterium soli
TTCTGAAGACCGTCGGCGCACATTCGTCTCGGGCGCCACTCGTCGAGGACCTGCCTGCTCGAGCCGAGCACATCCCGTTGTCATTCCGCCGACGGAATCCGCCCATCGAGGAGGGCGGACTCAGTAGTGCCTGACGGGGCCGCCGGTGGTGCCACGCCGCGGAGGAGGCTTCCACAACGATGGGCCAGCGCGGCCAAGCCGGGAGGCGACTTATCCGAGATTCTCAGAAGCAGGCTTCTGAGATGGCGCTGTAGCCGTGTTCAGGGCGTGAGGTTGATTCGATGGGGTTGTCTGGGTTCGTCCAAGCGGCGCAACCTTGAAGGCGTTTGACCGCGAGGCAGAAGCTGCTGCGCCGCGTCTCGGACCAGGACGACCCGCCGCTGCGGTACGTCACGACGGCGTCTGTTGTCGAGGCGTCGCGCGAGCGGTCGATGGCCGCGACGAGGAGGACGGCTTCATACGCGTCGCGGCTGTGCGCGGGTAGGCGGAAGCCGTGCAGCGGGTGGGCTGCCTGGAACTCCTGCTGCATACCGGGTGTGAGGTCGGTCGGGTAGAAGCCGATGGCGTTGCCGGGACTGATCCGGATGACCTTGATCGAGCTGATGCGGGCGTTGGTGAGGCCGCGGATGCGGAGGTCTTGCAGGGTGATCCCATCACCGCTCATGTTGTCGAGGAACACGCCGCCCCACGCGCGCCCGTTCGTGGCGGTGAAGCTCTGCCGGATGGTGTCGTCGTGCTCGAAACCGAGCGCGTTCGGGGCACATCCGGTCAGCGCCAGGAGGCAGACGAGGCTTGCTGTCCACGACAGCGCGGATCGTCGTTCTCGTGAGCGGGTCACGTTCGCGATCAAAGCAGAACGGCTACGTGCACCGCGAGTAAGTGCGGTACACGCAGGAGGCCGTCTCAGGAGCAGGCTGTTGAGACTGTTGAGCTGGCGGCCCAGTACCGGCCCCGATCGCAGAGGTTGCGCATTGCGGTCGTCTTGGCGAGTCGTTGCGGGTGAGTGCTCGAGCAGGGGTTCGACTCGGACGACTAGCCCCGCAACGGGGATATCGCTCACCCGCTTAGTCCGGCACTCTCGCAGACGTGTCCATGAATCAACTCACTGGCCTCGCGGGCGAGCACTGGGTCTGCTCGATGCTTGCTCGCCACGGCTGGGCGGTGTCGCTCACGCGTGACGGTATGGAGCGGACTGACATCCTTGGAGTGAAGGCGATCGGCGGCGAGAGGCGCGTGATCGAGGTGCAGGTCAAGACCGCTTCCGACCGCGGAGCAGATCTCGATACCTCCCTCCGTCTTGGCAAGCATGGTTCAGACGTCGCTCGCTCCAAGCACGAGTGGTTTGCGTTGGTCCTCATGCCGAGCCCTGCGAAAGCGCTCTCCCCTCGTACCTTCATCGTGCCTCGGGACCACGTGAACGCGGCTCGGGCAATCACGTACGGTCAGTGGCGTTTCGACCCAGAGCATGAAGGGAAGCGAACAACCACACTCACCTCGGCGTTGACGCGGCTCTGGCCCTTCGCTGACTACGAAGGAGCCTGGGAACTTCTCGACCTTGAGACGCCGCAGGTCGACGTGCGGCTGGACTCTCGCCTACAAGAGTGGCTTCAACTGGACTACGTCCACCTGCCGGACGGTCATCCGTGGCAGAAGTCGAAGACCCCTTGGGCGCTTCCTGCTCTGAGCTAGACCGTCATTGCCTCGCAGTTCGGGGAGTGGCACGTCTCGCGAGCAGGGGAGTGAGACGCTCGCGGGGGCTACCAAGGCATCGAGTGCTGCGCTAGTGCTCTCGAGGTCGGTCTCGCTTGAGGTGGACGTGAGCCTCGTGAGACGGGAGGGGATGGTTGCCAGTCGCGCCGGGTCAAGCCGTGTGGGCATCGGCTCCGCAAGGGCGTCGATCGCTTAGCTCGGGAGGCTCGTCGTCGGTGATTGCACCGACGACGAGCACCCGGAGCGGTGGGGTTTCCTCAGTGCCGCTGTTTGTCGGACAGGCGGATCAGTTATCTCAGCGTTGTGGCTCGAGGTATTCCATGACGGTGCCGTCGGGGTGGCGCACCAGGAGCCGCAGGGCGTTGGGGACCGGGTGTGGTCCTTCGAGCACCTCGCCTCTCTCCTCGTACATCACGTCGACGATCTCGCGCACGGATGTGACCAGGACGGTCGCCCGTTGTTCGCCGAGCCAGCCCTCGAGGGGACCTTCGATGAGCAGGAAGGCTCCGACCCGCGCGACCGCATGTTCTCGGAAGGTGAAGCGGTGTACCTCAGCTGACCCGGTCAGCCGCTGATAGACCGGTATGGCGGACTCGAGATCGGGTACGGGCACGTTGGCTACAACGTCGATGATGTTCGACATTCGTTCTTCCTTCGCTCTTGGATGCGCTTGGTTCAGGCGGTGCGGGTCTCTACCTGGCCGCCGTCGACCAGGAACTCGGAGCCGGTGACGAAGCTGGCTCGTTCGGATGCGAGGAACAGCACGACCTCGGCGACCTCGGCCGGGAGCCCAACCCTGCCGAGAGCGGTGTCCGCGGCCATCTGTGCGAGCAGTGCCTGCTCCCGTTCCGGGTCGCCCTTTGCGATCCCGCGCAGTCCGGGTGTGTCCGTGGGACCCGGGACGACGGTGTTCACGCGAATCCCACGGGGCGCGAGCTCGGCGGCCCAGACCCGCGCGTACTGGCGGATGGCTGCCTTGCTGGCGGAGTACGTCCCGAAGCCGGGCGAACCGGTGGCCGCGGTCGTCGACCCGGTGATGACGATCGAGGACGACTTGCCCATTAACGGCAGTGATCGTTGCACGGTCAGTGCGACACCACGGACGTTCCGCCCGAAGGTGGCGTCGAACTCGGAGACGGTGAAGTGCTCGATGGTGGACAGGCCGGTGCCTCCGCCGGCGTTGGCGAAGAGGACGTCGAGTGCGCCGCTCCGCTGTCGAACTGCGTCGAGCGTCGCGTCCAGGTCTGCGGGGTCTGCGACGTCGCCGCGCACGCCGACCGCGCGCGGGCCAAGGCGGTCAACTGCCGCAGCAAGCTCCTCCTGCCTGCGACCGGTCAAGAAGACGGTTCCGCCTTCCTCGACGAAGCGTTGTGCGGCAGCGAAGCCGATGCCCGTGCTGCCGCCGGTGATGAGGATGGTCTTGGCGTCGAACTGGCCCATTGAGGCCTCCTGAGGTGTCGGATCTGAGCGGCAGAGTTCTGGACCGCTCGGTCGACAGTACAGGTTCCGGACCGCACGGTCCGGAACCGGGGTACGCTGCCTGCATGGTGAGGCCGAGGACTTTCGACGAGGACGGGGTGCTGCGCGAGATCGAGCAGCGATTCTGGGATCGCGGCTATGCGGCGACCAGCATGAGCGACCTCATGTCTGCGAGCGGGCTCGGTAAGGGCAGCCTCTATGCCGCCTTCGGCGACAAGGAGGCGGTCTTCAGTCGCGTCTTCGACCTCTACTGCGACGACGCGGTCGGTGCCGTGCGTGTGGCCCTCGACGGACCCGACGAATCCGCACTGGACCGACTGCAGCGATATTTGCTGAGGGCGGCGACGCGAGCGGGAGAGTCGGACGTGCAGCGTGCCTGCTTCCTCGCCAAGACCACGGCTGAACTCGCGGCGCATCGATCAGAAATCGCGGAGCGATCTCGGCGGACATTTGAAGAGCTCGTACGCATCCTCACGGCATGTGTGGAATCGGCGCAGCGCGCCGGCGACATCGACGCGCGAGCCGATCCCGTCCGGTTGGGACGGTTCCTGCTCACCACCCTTCGGGGGCTGGAGGCGTTGGCCGAAGCAGGACTTTCGAAGCGGGTTCTACTCGACGCGGCGGACACCGCGATTGACGTGCTGCGCTAGCGGCACGAGCATGAGCGGCCAACTAAAGACATCGGTACGACCTGGTCGGCGGCGTCCGCGACGGTGGGAACGACCAGCGACCCTGGTCTCGCGGGTAGGCATCTGAGACGTCTCGCCGGCGTGGACAGGATCCGGCAGTCACTCCTCCGTGGACGGGATCGCTTCGGCGATGAAGTCCGACTTCCCGCTGTTGTAGCTAGCTCGGTCGTACCGGAACTGGCGAGCAAGGCTGGCCTTCAGGCGTGCGTACTCGTCCGCGAGGTCGGGCCGGCGCCGCAGGACGTTGCGGAACTGGAGGTGGTCGTCTTCCCAACGTGACCCCGCTGCGCACACATGCACGTGCACGGTGCGTGGTTCGCCTGCCGGCGGTCTGAAGAACCGGTGGTCGGCCTCGCGCTGTCGCAGGACGAGCCCGAGCGATTCGAGAGCGGGTCGGTAGCTCTGCTCGTCCTCGAGGTCGGCGACGGACAGCTGAAGGTCGATAACGGGCTTGGCGGGGAGCTGCGGGACTGAGGTCGAGCCGATGTGCTCGACCCGAACGCCTCCTGTCACTACCGCCTCGATGGCGGCTACCCACCGGGCTCCGAGCGCAACCCACTTCGCTCTTGGTGCGGATACTTCGACTGCCTCGCTGCCGGGCTTGTCGAACCACTCCACACCGTCGTCTTCCAAGACGTCATCGTGGTCACGACCCCGGCTCTACGCAACGACAGGCAGGTCACTTCGGCGCCAGCAATCACGTCCCATGGGCAGCAGATTGAGGTTTGAGAGAAGCGGGCGCGGATGTACTAGCGTCCGGGCGTGGTGGATCAGCGAGATCCAGCCCGGTACGGCATATCGATCGTATCTGGCGGTCTGAACGTAATCATTTGGCTGCTGTTCGCTGTTCCGACGGATGGTGATGCCTTCTTGCGGATCATCGGCGTCGTCCTATTCGTCCTAGGCGTCGTCACGCTCGCGATTGCTCTTCGCGGCTTCAGGCGCGAGCGTTCCCGAACGGACTGACCGGGTACTGCGCAACGCCCAGGGTGGATGTCTCAGGGGCAGGGCAGTGAGCTGTCGCGCAAGCAGGGCAGTGAGCTGTCGCGCAAGCAGGGCAGTGAGCTGTCGCGCAAGCAGGGCAGTGAGTCGTATCACGGCTGAGGTGTGGCACGTCTCGCGAACAGGCATCGCTGACGCCTGGTTGAAGCGGTCTGGATTTAATTTGAGCTGGGGACTCGCACGGTGACGGTCCATTTTGCCGATCCTGTTGCAGAGACGGTGACAGGCACCGAGCCCGGGACGCCGGTCGGGCTGCTTGCGGTCATTGGTCCGTCGCACCGCATGCTGTTCAGGGCAGGGCCGCGGGGGATGACGACGGCGATCTGTCCGTCGCCTGTGCAGCGATAGAGGATCTCGAGCGGGACGCCGTTGGGTGTGATGGTGCGGGTTTGCTTGCGGCCGTCGGTACTCGAGATTGTTGCCAGCACTTGGCCCGGGGTTGGGAGCGTGGTCTGTGTCCTCGCGGGCGAGGCAAAGGCCATGGACTTCACGACGTACTTCGGGTGTCCGGAGGTGGTCACGATCCGCAGGTCGGCGGCTTGCTTCTGAGCGTCCAACAACGCGGTGAGGTTGATCGGGCCGAGTGTGGAAGGGCTGCTGCAGTCGAGGGTGAGATCTGGCTGGTCGGAGACACGGATCGCGATCGAGCCGCCTCCCTCGCAGGCGGCGGCAATGAACAGGTTCCGCCCGCTTGTGCGGATTGCGCCACCGGATGCGCTGGGACTCTTCTCAGTCCAGGTGAGTGCCGATTTCTGGCGCACCGGCACGACGCCGTCGGCGACTGTGGCCAGTCTCGAGAACACGGCGTCCTCCAGGCTCGTGCCGGTGTTCAGGGAGCCGGCGGGGCCGGTTCCGGTGGGCTGTGGCACGGCTCGGATCGCAAGGATCGTGGTGGTCACGACCGCTGCGGCGACGAGAGCGGTGGCAAGGACCGGCTTCCAGTCCCTGCTCCGGTGACCGCTGTGGCGGCTGGGAGCGGTGTCCTTCCGCTCGGACTCGACAGGGGTACCGAGGATCTGCTGCAGCAGGTGCTCAGCGGCAGGGTCAATCTGCTGCGCTGCGAGGGTGCGAGCGGGGTCGGCGCGTCGAAGTGCTTCGGGGACGTTCATGGGTGGGTCCTAGTCGGAACGATGACGGATTGCGGGTTCTGGTCGTGCCACGCGTGGGCGAAGGCTCGTCGGGCCCGGGTCAGTCGAACCCAGACAGCGGCGGGAGTGATGCCGAGCGACTCGGCCGCTTCAGCGGCGCTGAGACCGTCCCAGTAGGTCAAGCGCAGCAGCTCCTGCTGCGCTTCCGGGAGGGTGTCGAGAGCGGCTTGGATCTCGATGGCGTCAAAGCGCGATTCCGCGCGTGCGTCGAGTGCTTCCACGTCCTCGTCCAGCCGGAACGGCGCCGGCTGGCCGGCGCGGCGGCGGTATTCGTTACCAATCAAGTTGCGGGCCACGCCGAACAACCAGGCCCGATCGGAGCGGCGAGGCTCATCCCACCTCGACCACACGATGCGGAACGTTTCCGCGGTCAGGTCGCAGGCGAGCTCGTAGTCGTCGACCCGGCGGAAACAGAACGCGACGAGCGCAGCATGGTCGGCGCGGAAGACACGCTCGAACGCTGCAGCGCGGGGTTCAGGCATCGGCGACTCCGGTCAGAAGGGGTTCACCACGCACGTTTCCAAAGCGAGCGAATCCTTACACCTGGCGCACACCCCCGATTCGGGGCAAACGGCGACACAGGCGCACCCTGTCTCACGGGCAGGCAGTTGAGACGGGCTTCTGCCGGCCTCGGAGCGCTAGCTGGTTACCTGGGCGTGGATGGCCCGTAGTGCTTCAACGGCGTGCGCGCCCCAGTGGGTCTGGAAGCTGAAGCGCCATTCCCACGCGACGTTGTCCGCTGGGACGCCCTCGCGCATGGCGTTGAGACCTTGTCTGAGGTCCCGCCAGATGTCCGCGAGAGCGTCCGCAAGCGACAGGTTGACTACGAAGTCGGCGGGCGGGAGAGCCCTCACGTCGGGCAGGCCCGTTGCGTCGTCCACGCGGTACGCGTCGAGTGTTGTCCAGTAGTCGTCCCAGGCGGTGAGAACACTGGCAATGTCGGCGAAGCAGGTGAGCCACCGCTCATGCGGGATCGGCTCGGGCGCTGCCTCGCCGAGGCCCTCTTCATCGATTCCAGCGGATACAAGGTCGTACGCAGCCGCGACGGCCCTAGCCAGGGTGCGGGCCACATCGCTGGCGAACTGAGGCCGATTTGAGCCGCGGGCGGCTTCGATCACCTGGCAGTAGGCCTCGGCTGCCTCACGCATGTCCATGCCGCCACTATGGCGTCGGCCGACCGTCAGCACTGTGACCCCGACGGGCAGCACATCGAGAACGTCCCAGATCCAGGGGAGTGAGATCCGCTCGGCTGCGTCTATCCGTCGGCGGACGGGTCCCGGGCTCCCCGTTCCCAGAACGTCACCGTGCCGACCACATGCGCGTAGCGGTACGGCTTCTGCTCCTGCGTCGGCTGGTAACCCATGGCGACCCAGAACGGTTCTGAGGCGCCTGCCGTCGTCGAGATCACGCCGACCCGCAGCCGCTTGAGGCCGGGCTCTCCTACCAGCAGGGAATCCAGCGCGTGGTGCAGTCGGCGGCCGAGCCCCTGCCGTGTGTGCCGGCGGTGCACGATGAGGAGGCCCACGTAGGCGGTGCTGGGATCGGGGTAGCCCACGAGCACGTCCGCGAAGGCCACGAGCGCGCTGCCCCTCCACAGTCCGAGCGCGCGCTTGCGTGCCGGATCGAGATCCGGCGGCACGCTGAGTACTGCGCTCAGTGCGTCGCTGGGACCTGGCGGGTACCCGGTCAACTGCTCGGCGTACTCGGGCTGCGACTCCAGGAGTTCCTGCAGTGCTTCGACGTCGTGCTCGTTCAGCAGGCGACCGGACACGTCCACCATCGAAGTCTGCCCATGGCTGCTCTCCGAGTGCTCGGCAGCATGCGCGGTGTCGCAAGCAGGGGAGTGAGCTGTCTCGCGAGCAGCGTTCTGAGACGGTTGCGGGTCGACGGTTGGGCTCCAGCGGAGGACGAGAATCTCGGCATGGCTTACGCGACTGGACACGCGACCGCGACTGTCACCTCCTGGAGCGATGACGAGGGGTGGGGAGTCGTTGAAGCTCCAGGTCTACCGGGCGGATGCTGGGTTCACTTCAGCGCCATCCAGGGACCCGGCTTCCACAGCTTGGCAGTGGGCAGCACTGTCGACATCGAGTGGGAAAGCACGGAGCAAGACGGCTACCACTTCCGAGCGGTCTCGCTCATCGCGTGACTGCCATTGAGTCTCACGGGCAGGGGAGTGAGACAGTCGTCAGTCTGCGTCTAGGGGCGGAGCTGGCCCCACCCAAACTTGCTCTCTGCGACAAAGTCCTGAAGGTCAGAGCGCACTCGCTCGTAAGCCTCGGCGGCGGTCTCTGCTCCGTCGACCCAGATGCCTTTGTGCTCCCCGAGCGTCCTGACCTCGAGCAACGCGTCGGGCAGAAGTGGCTCGTCGTCGCTCATTGGTCGTCGACGCCCGAGCCCGGTCGGCGCAACGGCTGACCACGTCACTCGCGTGGTGGTTTCCGCGAGTTCCTCTGGACTGAGGATCTCTTGAAGTGCGGGCTGCACCGCGTCCATGAACTCGCCGACCGTCATCACGGAGAAATGGTGACTCCTCGCACTCGGCTGCCGCAACGGCGACCACTTACTCGGGCAGGCCATGGAGACCTCTCAGCTGTAGGCGTCGTGAGACGCGGTAGCGCGAGACGAGGGATCAGAGGTGGCGCGGTGAGCGGGTTGCAGCGATCTGTCTGATGCCGCGAACGAGCCACGTGGACGCCAGGAGCAGCCATGCGAGGGCAGGGACCCAGTACGACCAGCTGCGCTGAGTCGAGAAAAGAAGCCAGGCGATCGTCAGGGCGAGGAAGAGTGTTGCTAGGGCGAACTGAGCGCCGGGGCTGTCCGTCCACTTCCGCGAGATCGGTTCCTGCGTCATGTCGAGAAGGTAGCGCGCGAGTGTCTCGCATCGGGAGGACTAGTCGTCTCGTGGGCAGGACGAGTGGGCCGTCTCACGAGCAGGGGAGTGAGACGGCTCGAGGTCAGTCCAGCGAAGACTGTCGCCCCGCCCCTTAGGAGGACGGAGGTTCTGCTGCTGCTTGCGTTCAGCGTCTAGTCGTCGGCTTGGTCCGGACGACGCCGCCCAGGTGAAAACGGAGCAGAAGGTATGCGCCGAGTACCAGGTGTGTGATGACCAGCCAGGCACCGATGGTTGAGACGTTCTGGTACCAGGCGGGGTCAAGAGATGGTGCGCAGAATCCGCTGCCGCTGCAGTCCGTGCTCGGGGTCCAGGGGACAAGGAAGCGGAGGAGCAAGGGGATGCCAAGCGCGACCAGACCGACTGCCGAGCCGAGGACCTTGTCGATCGTCCGCCAGCCGTGTGAGCTCCACAGGAGCACCGCGCCGACGAGCCATCCAATTACCGGGGCGACGAGGGCGCCGAGCGTCAGTAGGAGCACGACGAGCGCCGCGCCGCCGCGACGCTCGAGTAGACGCGGGCGGGGCGGCGCGTGCTGCAGGACGACGACGGGCGCTTCCGCATTCACGCTCGGACCATAGCGACGGTCCCGACTTGACGGAAGGGATGCATCAGAAGCAGGGGAGAGACGGTCGTGTTCGTTCGACACGCCGTGCTGTCTGGCGCTAGCGGTGGCATCGCGCGGACACTCAACCCGTGACCGGAACCACGCGCGTGAGCTCGTCCTCGTACTCCGCGGTGCAGAGCGCACAGCCGCGGTTCAACGGAATGGCGATTGCCGCCCTCATCGCTGTCTTCTTCGCAAGCGTGGTCGGTCTTGTGCTCGGCTACGTGGCCCTGAATCAGATCAAGCAGACGCAGGAGAGCGGTCGGGGCCTCGCTCTTGCCGCAGTCATCCTCGGCTGGATCGGCACCGTCGGGGCGGTCCTGCTCGTGGGACTGTTCCTCATCGGAGCCTTCGTGCTCAAGCTCTACTAGGACCACCTGTTCGGCCCCCACGAATGCGCGGGCGTAGCTCGCTAGCCCCGTCTCAGGGGCAGGGGAACGAGGCGTCTCGCGAGCAGGGTTTTGACACAGGCGCCGTCGGTGGTCGCCGAGAACGATGGGAACTGCCATAGTTCGCTGGTGCTTGAGGATGCGCGGGTTCGCGGAGGAATGGTTCTGGCCTCGGTGCTGGTTGCCGCCGGGCTCGTCCTCGAGCTGTTCTCGCTGCACGCGCCGGCTGTTGGCTTCGGCGTCATTTTCGGCGGTTGGGTCGTTCTCGTCGGTGCTCTTGTGAGGGCCTGGAGCCTGCGCCGCATCCGCAGCTGAGGCGGACGGAGTACTTGTCTCCTGTCTCGCGGGCAGGGTTTTGGGACGCCGCCCGAGGCCCGTCGTTACGGACTTGTCTCACTGTCTGTCTCAGAAGTGCCGTCTCAGCACGCTGCAACGAAGTCAGCAGTGAGACGTAGCCCACTCGGCCGTGAACGATCGTTTCCGGCCTGCCCCACGAGCTCGATGAGCGGTCCGCGGAACTTCGGGGGAGTGGGAGGGTCAGAACTCGTGGCCGAAATCAAACCGGCCGGAACTGTGTCTTGTAGGTTTTTGGGCGAGTCGGGTGGAGGTGAGTGATGTTCGGTCGGGGCCCGCGATCGGTGCGTCCTTGGTACGTGCTTGGACTGCCTGACCCGGCGACGATGCGGCCGCTGGCGCCGGACGTGGCGTGCTTTGTGACGAACCGGATCAGCGCTGAGGGTGCGGCGGTGGGTTACATGGTGCGGATGCCGGTCGAGCCGGGAGACCGTAAGGGGAACTCGGGCTGGCAGTTCATGGCCGGCGACGAGGACCAGGCGTACATCGACGACCCGGACAACTCACACATCTTCTCGGTCAACACGATCGCGAATCATGACCCGGCAGTGATCCCCTTCTTGGATCGGGCTCGGGGAACGGCGTGGGGGCGGAAGGGCAACACCTTCGTGGAAGAGCCCCTGCCGTGGTCTGAAGACGAGGGGCCGGCGTGACGATGGCAGAGGTGTGCCGATGGGGAACGTGATCGGGTACGCGCGGGTGTCGACGATTGATCAGAACCTCGACTCGCAGCTCGATGCGCTGAAGAAGGCCGGCGCGGTGCGGGTGTTCACCGACAAGCTGTCCGGCTCGACGACCGCGCGGCCGCAGCTGCAGGCATGCCTGGCGTACCTGAACCCGGGCGACGTGCTCGCGGTGTACTCGACTGATCGGTTGGGTCGCTCGGTGGGAGACCTGATCGAGATCGTGGGGGAGTTGCGGGAGCAGGGGATTCAGTTCAAGTCGCTGACGGAGCCGTTTGACACCACCGATCACGGAGGTGAGCTGTTCTTCCACATCGTCGCGGCGTTCGCGCAGATGCAGCGGCGCCAGATCAGCGAGAAGACCCGCGCCGGCCTCGCCGCCGCGAAGGCGCGCGGCCGACTGGGCGGCCGGCCCACGGTGATGACGCCAGACCGCGTTGAGTTGGCGAGGCGGATGCGTGGCGAGGGGAAGTCGTTTGACGACATCGCGCTGCTGCTCGGCGTCGGGGCCTCGAGCGTGAAGCGCGCAATCCGCGACCGAACGGTCATCACATCGACGCCTCGCCGTGCTCCGCTGTGACGGGCTCCCTCCCACGCCGGCACCACATCGTGCCGCGGTTCTACCTCGAGGGCTTCGCGGAACAGGGACACCTCGGCGTCGCCATGCTGCCGGGCGACAAGCGCTTCACCCAGTCGACCCGGACCGCCGCAACGATCAACGACTTCTACCTTCTGGGGTCGGCGCTACACCCGCGCGCTGGCAACTTCGAAGCGATGCTGTCGGACTTCGAGTCCGAAGCCTCTGCCGTCTTCCGCACCCTCGCCAACGGCACGTGGCCCCTGAGCGCGCAGGATCGCGCAGTCCTCGGCGTGTTCATCGCGGTCCAGTTCTTACGCGGTCCTGAGCACCGGCAGCAGATGACCGACATCCGCAGGCAGATGATTCGCCTGCAGTTCCAGATCGCTGGCCGGGATCGATTCGTGAAGACGGTCGCAGAACGACTTCAGGCGGACCTGTCCGACGACGAGGTCGAGGAGTTGTGGCAGCTCACCGTCCGTCCGGGCGGTCCACCGATCGCGGTGCGACCCGACCAGCACGCGAACGAGCTGGTGGATCTCCTTCCGAAGTTGCTGAAGTACTTCCTCGGCCGGCCGTGGGCGCTAGTCAGCTTCGAGCGCAAGCACCTGATCACCTCTGACGCACCGGTCACCCTCGTTCCGCGCCGCGACGCGCAGGATGAAGAAGGGGTGGGGCTCATGACCGCCGCGGCGATTCTGTTCCCGATCTCGCGGAGCCAGGGCCTGGTGATGGCCGACCCGATGCCGATATCGCGCACAGTCACCGTTGAGGAGGTTTCGGCTGGGGTGGCGGATCTACGGCTCCCGGCCTCCGCGGCCCACGCGAGATCGTTCAACTCGGCGGCGGTGATCAACGCCCGCCGCGCTGTCTTCCATCATCCGGCCGACGCGGCTCTCGTCCCGGACCGTCTACCGGAGCCGGCCAGCCAGGAAGCGGCAGCACCGGCTTGATCCTTCTCATCCGTTGCGCGGCGCCTCGCAACACGTAGGTATCGGACGCGGATCGCGGAACATGACGCGCAGTTCAGGAGTCCGGAGGCAGACGGTGTCTCGTGGACTGTCGTCTACGGACTGATGCCCACGCCCACGAAGGGGGGGGGCAAAGGTCAGTCCTCTCCGAACCGAAACCGTCGCGTGTTCCTCTTCCGGTTCCTTGCGTAACACGGTAACGTGCGACGCATGCAAGCGGATCCGGTGCTGACGAACCTCCGCAAAGGAGTGCTTGAGCACTGTGTGCTGGCGGTGCTCCGCGACGACGAGGTCTACGGCGTCGATCTCGCACATCGCCTCGTCGAGGCAGGCCTGCTGGCGAGTGAAGGTTCGCTCTACCCGTTGCTGGCTCGACTTCGGAGCGCGGACATGGTGTCTACCCGGTGGCAGGAGTCGCCGTCGGGTCCACCGCGCCGCTACTACCGACTCACTCCCGCCGGGCTCAGCGCAGTGGACCGCTTCATCGACATCTGGCGGCCGTTCTCCCGCGCCGTCGACACCATCTTCGAGAGGACCTCATGACTGTGACTGCCCAAGACCCCGCGGTGCGCTCTTACCTGAAGACGCTGCACACTCTTCTCGAGGGTGCTCCTGATCAGGAACTCGTCGTCGACGGTGTCCGACAGCACATAATCGATGCGCTCGGACCCGAAGCATCTGATCCTGCCCGGGTCCGCGACGTGCTGCACGAGCTCGGTGACCCTGCCGCGATCGCCGCCGATGCACGAACCAGTACGAACCCGATCCAGCTGCCATTCCTGCAACGACGCTCGGGAGCGATCCTCACCGTGCTCCTCCTCACCGTCGGGGCATTTATCGTCCCCGTGGCGGGGTGGATTGTAGGCCTTGGGCTGCTCTGGTTCTCCACGGGCTGGACCCTCGTCGACAAGCTGACTGCGACTCTCGCCCCGATCGTGCTGACCGTGCTTTCGCTGGGGCTGGCTTACTTGTTCACACCGTTCCCGGCGCACCTGGGTCTACTTGGCGGCTTCGCCCTCGGGTCGATCGGTGCTGCCGTCTTCCTGCTCGCGCGCTTCCGGGAAGGTGGACGTGCACACGTCGCGTGACACCCGCTGGCTTCCGCAGGCACCGGTCAGCGAGTGTCAAGAGGTCCGGCACTAAGCCATCGACCTGCCGTGTCCGCGGAGCTGCCTCTCTGTGACTGATGGTGTGTTGATCCGAGCCCGTCCGGGAACTCGTCGGCCGCCTTGTAGCGCTGCCGACAGTTCCGACACGGATTCTCGACAGTCGACAACCCGGCGCGTCGCGTCCAGCGGGGGAGTGTCCTGAAAGGGATCCCTTGTTGGAGTCACTCGGGGAGTGTGTGGCCCGTGCCGTGAAGACAGCGCCCTGCTTCGCCGATTGGATGAAGCAGGGCGCAGGCTCGGAGTCAGAAGTGGAAGCTGGTTCCGTTGCTGGTGGTGTTGTCGTAGAACTCGCCGTAGCCGTCTTGGGTGTCGCGGACGATGACGGACCAGTGCTTGGTGTCGGTGCCTGAGATGGTGACGTTGCCGCGGTACTCGTTCGAGTGGATCGACTTCACCGCGTTGAAGTTGGGGGCTGTGCCGGCGGGGAGCTGGGCGAGGTAGTCGAGTGTGACGCCGATGTTGCTCTCGAGGTCGGCACCGACGGACTGGATCCGGAGCTCCTTCAACCAGTGGTTCTTCGCCGTCGCGCTGGTGACGTGCAGAGCGCGGTGCTCGGCTCTCGCGAAGGCCTTCTTCGTGGGGAAGGTCCGGTCGGAGAAGGTGGTCAGGATGTAGTCCTGCTTGTAGAGGCCTCTGTTGACCTTGGCGAGGACGTGACCGGTGTTGTCCTTGAGGGTGAGCCGGTAGTGGCTGCGGTACTGACCGGAGTGCTGCCCGATGCGAACGGTCTGTGTCGCGGTCCCGACGGAGACGTCGCGGAGTGTGTAGGGGTGCCCGGCGACGGTGAAGTGCGCGGTGATGCGGACGGGTTCGTTGTCGAAGGTGACCGCGTTCGCCGGTGCGGCCGCGCCGGCGAAGGCGGCTGTGGTGAGCAGTGCTGCAGTGGCGAGAGCGGTGAGGCGGGCGCGAGGGCGGCGGATCAACGGAGTGGTCCTTTCATGAATTGGAACAGGGACAGGTCGGTGGAGCCCGGCCCCTGAGTCGGGGCTTCGATCAGGAATGTCTGGATGGGCGGAACTGTGACAGGTCGGCAGCTGCGGGCCGAGAGGGATGAGGCCCCCATTCGGAGTGGTGCGGGAGCCGTGGGTGCGCGTGCTATCAGGGGGTGGCAGTCGTTCCGCTGTTGATGCAGGTGTTGCCGAGGAAGACGTCTGCGTCGGCCCGGATGCCGATCCCTTCCGGGGTCGTGGCGAGAGCGATGACGACCAGGCTGTGGGGAGCGGGTCGGTACGACGTGAACGCGGATGAGATGCCGCTGTCGGTGTTGTGGTTGAAGGGCAGCCGGGTCGCGCTGGCGGGCCGGTGCGTCTTCAGGAACGTTGCGACGGCTTGCAGCGTCGTGTCCGGGACGATCCAGTAGCGCGGCGATGCGGACGCCTGGCCCTTGCACGACAGTCCCGTGCGGGGCTGCGCGAGGTACTGGGTCGGCGGTGTGGATACCCGGTTCGCGGCGGTCGGGACGGTGATCTCGTTCAGCAGTGCGGTCGCTGTGGCTCGTGCGTCGGCACTCGACGCGGTCGGAGTGCTCGTCGGTGCGCTGGTCGGTGCGCTGGTCGGGGTGCTCGTGCTGCGACCCGCGATCGCGCCGTGCGTGAAGGAGGCGGGAAGGAACGCGATCGCGGCGAGGAACGCGGCGATCACCGCCGCCAGCGCGAGGTCGAGTCGTCGCCGGCGGGGCGGCGTCGAGCGCGGCACGGTCTGCGCCAGCTGATGCTCGATCTCAGGCTGGGTGGTGAACTCCTTCAGCAGGCCGTCGACGTCGAGCTCGAGCGCTTCTCGGGGGAGTGCGCGCGCGGGGTCGGCCGCTGTGATCACGTTGCGGGTGCTCATGGCTGGCTCCTCAACTGCGGGGTCGGTGCGGTGTGGTGGTCGTTGCGCCAGGCGGCGGCGAAGGCGGCGCGGGCTCGGGTGAGGCGCATCCAGACGGCCGCGGTCGTGATGCCGAGCGCCTCAGCGATCTCGCCGGCAGAAAGCCCGTCCCAGTACGCGAGACGGAGGACCTCCGCCTGTCCAGGAGCGAGGCCGTCGATCGTCGCGCGGACCTCGACGTGCACGGACTCGTTCGCGGCACGTGGATCGGGGGTGTCCTCGGCCGGGAACGGGTGCCCGCTGCTGCTGCGGACCGTACGTCTGCGGTACTCGTCACCGATGAGGTTGCGGGCGATCCCGAACAACCAGCCCCGGTCCGACCGACGCGACTCCGCACGGCGGGACCACGCGACACGGAACACCTCCGCAGCGAGATCCTGCGCGAGCTCGACATCGTCCACGCGCCGGAAGCAGAACGCCACCAGCGTCCGGTGCTCGGCACGAAACAGCCGCTCGAAGCGCTCGTTCTCGAGCATCGCCCCTCCTCAACCTCTCATCAAGGGAGTTGCATCACGGGGCGGATCCTCACTCACGAGTTCTTCGACCACGATCAGGTGCGCCGGCCGTCATACGCGTCCGCGCTCGGGTGCAGCCTCAAGAGGTGCGCCTGACACACGTGCCCGTTGCAGGCACTCGAGGTCTGACGAATCACGCCAACGGCGCCGTCGCATGGTCGCCGATCCGGTAAAGATCCGGCGCTGCAGGATGGCCTCGCAGAAGCAGCCGTGCTCGCTGCGAACCTCGCTCAACCCAGAAGGCCTGAGCCGTAGGTCAGGCCCTCCACGACCGGGAGGAGCAGCAGCGCGGTAAGCGCACCGACGACAGATCCGAGAACGCGGATCGCGGCTCCTCGGGGTAGTCCAAGCACGATGACGAGAGCCGTAGCAAGGTCGAAGCCGGCCTGGACCGGGTGCACGAACGGCACGAAATCCGGTTGCTGCCAACTGATCAGCACGCCCTGGACTGCGTGGTCGATGAACACGAGCCCGGCTGCGACACCGATGGGCAGCGCGACGAGCAGACGCCCGCTGCGGGATGCCAAGTGGAGGAGTGCCGCGGCGCCCGGGCAGACGGTGATCGCCGCGATCGTCCACGCGACCAGGAGACGGGGCGTGACGAGGTAGTGCAGGACGATGAGGGTGGTCCCGTAGTAGCCGGCGAGCATTCCGAGGAAGAACCCTGCCGCTCCTGCTGCGGCCCGCACTGGGGAGGTGGTGAGGCGCGCGATCAGGCAGAGGGCGAGGATCCAGACCGCGGGAGTGCTGTTCAGACTCGCGGCATCTCGTCCCCACGAGTCGGCGAGCTTCGCGAGCACGCCGACGAGCGCGCCGGCTGCCAGCAGCACCCCTGTCCAACCCCAGGCAGCGGCCGGCCGCGGGAGAACCGCACGGGGCGTGGGAGTGGTGCCGGCGGAGGCTTCAGCGGTCGGAGAAGGAATCGAGTCGGTCACAGCAGTGCTCGCAGCTGTCGAAGGCCACCAGGCTGCACCGCGATGGTCTGCGCGGCGGCGCGGAGGCGGTCGGCCATGGGCGCGGGGAGCTGCCAGGTCTGGTCGATGCTGACCGGCCAGACCGTTCGCAACCATGCTTCCGCCTCGGCCGGGTCGGCGTCGGTGCGGAGGATCGCGTGCATGCGGATGCCGGGCAGGCGGCCGGAGGTGTGGTCCTGAATGTCAGCGAGGTAGCGGGTACCGCCGCCGCGGCGGTCGTCGGGGTAGCGGGCGCGGTCTGCGATGCATTGGAGCATGAGGTCGACGTCGACGCCGAGGGGGAACCCGGTGATCTCCAGCACCTGCCTGCCCTCTCGCTCGAGGTGCGTGATCCGGCAGCTCATTCGCATCTCCGCCGGCTCGCCGTGCAGCAGGGTCGATAGGTCCCCGTCGACGGTCCCGCCGGTCGGCAGTGCCGGAGCGCCGACGAGGAGGTCGAGTTCGGCGTCGCTGAAGGGGTCGGTGGTGTGGAGGAGTCGGGTGAGGGTGTCGGTGACGTGGTGGGGGTCGAAGGGTGGGATGCGGCCGCCGCGGTAGAGAGTGCCTTCGATCAGGGCGAGGGGGAGCGGGCCGGTCTGTCCGTTCTCGGCGGCGAGGGCGAGGCGTCCGATGGGGGAGAGGCGGACCTCGGTGTAGGTGGCGTCGGCGGCGGGGTCGTTGCCGGGGCTGCCGAAGTTGCCCTGCCCGTTCAGCAGCGGCAGGTGCAGCCGCCACCACACGGCCAGGTCCTGCACCACCCGGTACAGGTACGACGCACCGAACCCTTCCGTCTCGAGCGCGTCGAGCACGTCCGAGCAGCGGACGTACTCGAGGGCGGGGCCGCTGAGCCGGCCGACGACGCGGAGGACGGCGGTTTCGAGCAGGCCGAGTCCGGTGCGGTTACTCATCTGCCACCCACAACCTCGTCCCGTCGATCTCGATCGTGTGCCAGGCCGGGAGGTCATCCTCCACGAACACATCCAATGGCGACCACGACGTGATCACCCGCCACGGCCCGACCTTCTTGGGCTGTGGCGCGCGGGGACCAGGGCTGAGTGCTCTCAGTGCAATCGACAGTCGCACCGACTGGTCGGAAGTAGCGGCCACGTCGAGATCTGAGGGTGTGTGCCGGTCGCCGCGGAGCAGGCGTGCGGTACCGCCGACGATCACGAATGCTGCGGCTGCTTCCGTCAGCAGCAGCGCGAGCTGCACCTGTCGCACCTGGATAGACGGCGACGCCATCGCCTCGGCTGGCACTGTCAGAGGCCGTAGAACCAGGCGGCTTTGATGCTGCCGTTGGTCGGGTCGATGAGGGTTTCGACGGTGACGTCGGCGCCTTCGTCGGCGAGGTTCTGGTTGAGGACCTCGGTGGTCTGCACCAGCCACGGCCCGGCCGGGATGGTGGAGCGGTGCTCTATGCGGATCCCGGCCGCGGTGGGCGCCGGCCAGCCGAGGGCGAGCTCGATCGCTCGCCTCGCCTGCCCGGAGACCGCGGTGGCTGGGTGCTTGCGAAGCAGCACGGCACGGATCGCTGCGGAGGAGTCCTCTGCCCTGCTCGCGGAGACAGCGATAGAGATCCCGATCAGCGAGGCGATCACGGCGAGGCCCAGAAGCGGGCTGATCAGCCGGGCACCGCGCCGCGGGTACCAGCGTCGAGACACGGTGGCAACGATTGCCGCGACAGCGGTGGCCAGCAGCAGGGCGAGGCCGAGCGCGCCGAGCAGCAGCGAGTCGGCCGGAACACTGGCGATCGGGGTCCACCAGTAGTGCAGGAAGAGCGGGTCTGGATCCCGGTTCGTGACTACAAGAGCGGCCACCGGCACGAGCAGAAGCGCGAGGCCGGCGACCGCGGGCACGAGCAACCACCGGCGACGCGGCCTCTGGTCGCCGTGCACCTCGGCAGCTGTGCTGCCGGTAGGGCCGTACTCCTGCCGTGCGGCTCGACGCCGAGCGGTGGTGACCCTGTCACCCACAGTCGTCCCTCGAGGTGATCGCTCGCTCATCCGGTGACGGTATCGACCTGAGCAGGCCGAGCAGGCGAACGCGAGGAACGAGTACACCGACTGGCCGCACGAGGGCGCTGGTGGAGGACCCCGACAGCATCGACGTCCACGAGACGGCCGACATGCAGGCCAGGGTTCTGGCGCACGATCGGGGGCAACCCGAGCTTGGTCGCTCTCGCGCGCTCGTTCGATGCCGCGCGGGGATCCGCCTCTGCCGCGCTCGTGCAGTGCCGCGCGTGAAGGCTGACGGCCAAGCTGTCTACTCGTGGTGGTTCCCAGGTCGGTTCGACGTCGTGGTTTCCTCTGGGCAGGGACGAGCATCATCGCCACGGTGCTGCTTGGTGGTGCTGTCGCAGCGATAGTTGCGGCACCGTGGACGGGTCCTGTTGGTGGGCCGGTGTGGTCGAGCTGGGGCTGGTGGGTCGCCGCAGCCGTCTATGCGATCGCTCTTGCCGCCGGCCTGCCTCGTCGGGACGTGTCCGCGCGCCGCTTCCTACTCACCACGGTAAATGCGGCCGTGCTCTACCTGGCCGCCGGCAGCCTTCTCACCACACTCGACGCTGTCGGGACTGAGGACTTGCGTGTTGCCGGTAGCGGCTGGGTCGAGGCCGCTGAGGGCACCGCCGTCTATGCCGTGTTGATCTACGGCAACGGCCTCATCGCATTCGTCGTGCCGCTGCTGCTTGGGCTGGTCCGGCCGCTGCGATCCGCGACGATCGGTCAGCCGGCACGGTGGACGGCCCCTCGGTATAGCGCCGCGGATGACGACGCTGCTGCTGAGGACTCCGGCATCTACTGACCGACCGGAGCGGTTGGCTTCGCGCGGTCAGATGTGGAGGATCCCGTCCACGGCAGCGGTGGCTGGTGGGAGGTCGCGGGTGTCGAGGTCTTCCATGAGCCAGATGGCGAGGTCCTCGTCGACGCGGATCCGGCCAGCGGGGTCGTAGACCGGGTAGGTGCGACGGAGGTGCCCGGCGGGGTAGGCCGGGTGGCGGAAGGTGACCTCGACGCGAGTGTGCGGGTAGTCGCCGACGACGTGGACGGTCGCGTCGTGCAGGCCGTCGCTAAGCGGGTGTGCGGAGGAGCCGTCTTCGGGGTGCCAGTACTGCTCGAGGTGCTCGAACTGCCGGATCGTGAACGCGACCGCCTGCTGCCGCAGATCCGGCGGCAGCTCGACGACAGTCCAGTCGCCTTCCGCGTCCGGGGTGCCGTGCGTGACGGCGGGGATCATGGTGGCGCGCTGCGGCCAGCCCTGCCGGTCGAAGTCCGTCGGTGCGCCCCATCCTTCGGGGACGAGGTCGCGGAAGCGGATCCGGTCCGGCAGGGGGAGGTCGGCGAGGAGCAGCAGCTCGGTGGGGCGGTACTGGTAGCTCGTCGAGCCGTCCTCGCCGGGGATCGCGATGGGAGGGGAGGCGTGCACGAGGACCCGCACGTGCTGGCCGGTTGCATCGACTGCGAGGACGTCGCGGTCGACGGTGATTTGCCGGCGGGTGCCGTCGGGTCGGTGGATGGTGATCGGGGTGTCTTCGTGCCAGTCTCCAGGGAGGGGGCCGCCGAGGTAGGGGTGGTCGTGATCCGGGTCGGGGCTGAGGTGGCTGGTAGTCCAGAGCCCGTGCAGCGTGGCGCCGAGGACCTGGTCGCGTCCCACTCGCACAACTGAAGTCGCTCCCGTTGCGGTGCGGATGTACACAGCTGGGGCGTCCAAGTCGTTCACCGCGGCGGCCAGCGGGTCCTCGTCGCGGACGCTGTTGAGCAGCCCGTAGTGCACCCACACTCCGTCCGGGGTTTCCACGATCGTGGTCGTCGGCTCGGCCCAGCCGGTGAAGAGGTCCGGCCACGCCACGGTCTGGTCTGGTTCGCCGGGGCGTTGCAGCACAGCGAGTGGGCGGGCCTGATCGACCCAAACCTGGACCCCGTCGATCTGCAGGGCCGGGAAGGCGTTGAGATGACTGCTCACGCGCGGGCCCGTCGGCGGGTGAGCAGGGCGACGAGGGCAGCACCGGTTGTGCCCGCACCGAGCGCGAGCAGTGTCGCGCCGATGCGGGGACGCCACTGCAGCCAGGTGGGGTCGATGGGCGTGTAGACGGCGTTGCCGGAGTGGATAGACCGGGACAGGGGCGCGTACGCGGTCCACCCGAAACTCGCCGTATGAACCGGGTCGAGAAGGATGGTGCCGATCCCGGCGCAGATGACCCCGACGATCAGGAGCACGAGGAGCGTCCAACGCGGCATGGGCTGACGGTACTGCTGCGGGAAAGGCGGGTGTTCTGGGATGCTGCGCCGGTGCTGCTTCGACGTCGGATGCCCCGGTGGCGTCGAGTCGTGACCGCGGTGTCGTCAGTGCTGCTGGTAGCCGGTCTGGTCGCGGTGGTGACGTGGCAGGTGGTGGCGTGGCAAGCGCGGGACGCGGTCGTGGTCGGCGCGGATGCCCGCCCCTTCATCTGCACCCGCGGTTCGACCGTCGCCGCGTCGGAGGGCGACGACCCGGCAGATCCTGGCGACCGGTACACGACCGCGCTGGAGTTGACGCGCGGTCTGAACTGCGACCTGCGGTTCGTGGTCTCCAACACCAGCGCTCTGCCGGTCCGGGTGCGGTCGGTGCAGCTGCCACTCCTCGGCCCGGAATCGGGCCTGCCCGTGCACGCGACCGCGCTGGACGGCGGCTTCTTCATCGCCGCGGCCCGGCCAGCGAACGATCGCCTGGACGCCCGCTTCATCGTGCCGGGCGCCGGACTGGAGATCCCGGCAGGGGACCAGGTGGTGCTGTTCGCGAGGTTGCGGTGGAAGAACGACGGCTGCACCGCTGCCGGGTCCACGACCTCGACCGACAACTCACCCGCGGTGACCGTGTCGGTACTCGGCATCGACGGAGTCCGCAGCCCGGGCCTGGTGTCCTGGGCGTACCGCGGAGAGGATGAAGCGTCCTGCCCCTCCCGGGGCTGACTCAGGGCAGAGAGCAGACCGACGCGCGATGCTTCGGGAAGAAGCACGCGGTCTCGTGCGTGGTCTCGGTGACCACGCGGCCGTCCTGCAGGTACCGGATGGTCACCCCGACCACCCTGGCCGGACGCGCCGGGTTCCGAACCGAGATCTCCAGCAACGCCTGCAGGTTCTTCTCGTGGCCCGCGATGCGGTACCTCGCTGCGGGCTTCCGCTGTCGCCACTCCTGCACCAGGGTCGGGGTGTCCGACGGGCGGTTGACCCCGAAGGACAACCAGTCCCCGTCCCGCTCCCGCAGCACCGGCGCGACGCTGCTGGCGCCGAAGAGGACGTTCACGCTGTGCAGTGGTGTCACGGTCAGCAGCTCGACCGGATCCGCGGTCCGGTTGTCAAGCGGGATGCCGATCACCGCGTCGTGGCCGTACTGGACGGGTTCGCCGTTGACCGCACCGGTCCCGTCGCCGGTCCCGTAGCCGAACGCGGTTCCCACGGCGGGGGCGCAGCCCGTCAGCAGCAGCACGCCCGCGACTGCCAGAACACCCCCAAGAGACGAGCGGGCTGACACGTCACTCCTGGCCCGGGCTGAGGACCACGATCAGGAACGTCGCGATCGGGCCCAGCAGCAGCGAGAGCAGAAACCAGGCCAGACGAGACCGCTGCTTGCCCTCCGCCAACCCCGCGTTGATCAACGCGAGGGTGAACCACACCCCGCCACCACCGAACTGCGCAGGACCCACAGCTCAATCCGCCCCGACCGGAGACGGCAGCACCGCCGCCACCACCAGGAGACTGAGCAGAATCACCACGGTGATGCCGAACGCGATCAGTGTCGCCCAACGCTCCAACCGCACAGCCCGACCCTACTGACACCCCCAACCCCCATGCACCGACCGCAGCGATCCGTATACCCGAGAGCCACAAGCCCTGGAACGACGGGCTGGTCAAGGGGGCCGACACCAGTCCGACCCTGTCTTGCAAGGGGACTTTCGTATCTCGCCCGGAGGCGCCGGCCGCAAGACACGGTGACGAGACACTCGCGAGCGGAGCAACGACCGAGTGCGGTGTCGCACGAACGACTGTCTCGCTACCCATCGGTTCAAAGACGAGTCCTCGACGCGCCGCGACGCGCCTGACAGTGGTGAGGCGAGAGATCTTTCTGAGTGGCACAGCTGTCGCCGTGTCCCAGGCGTCTGTCAACTACTGGTCTCCATGCGCCGGAGGCGCGCCGCTAGCTCGACGCGCTGAGCACTCGTCTTGAGCTTCTCGCGCTGCTATGTTCTAACAAAGTAGGTCGAGGGTAGTTGCCCGGTGCGGTCTGCTGAACGTCGAAGGGACGCACGTGAACGAGCAGATTGACGAACGTACGGCCTCAGTCCCGCGGCCGGAATACCCTCGGCCGCAGTATCGACGTACTCGCTGGTCCAACCTCAACGGGCGTTGGGGCTTCGAGATCGATCGCGCCGACACGGGTCTCGAGCGCGGCCTTGTAGATGCGCCACTCGAGGGAGACATCCTCGTGCCGTTCGCGCCCGAGTCGAAGCTGTCAGGGATCGGCGACACTGATTTCCTTCGGGCGGTCTGGTACCGGCGAGATCTGCAGGTACCGGCCGAGTGGGCGGGCGACCGCGTGCTGCTGCACTTCGGCGCAGTGGACCACGATGCGACGGTCTGGGTCGACGGCGTCGAGGTCGGGCGGCACCGCGGCGGCTTCGCGAGCTTCTCGATCGACATCACCGAGCAGGCGCCTCCGGGGTCGACCGTCCCAGTGGTCGTCCGAGCCCGGGACGAGCCGACCCGACCGCAGGCGCGGGGGAAGCAGGCGACGGAGTACACGCCGGTCGGTGCGGTGTACGGCAGGACGACCGGGATCTGGCAGACGGTGTGGATGGAGCCGGTGCCGGTGCCCGCCTTCCGTCGGCCGCGCATCACGCCCAACCTCGGGGCGAGGTCGTTCGACATCGAGATGCCGCTCACGACGAACCGACCTGGAGCCGTCGTCGTGGTGATCGCGTCGGACGAGGAGGGCGAGGTCGCCAGGATGCGGGTGCGAGCGGATCTCGACCTCGCACCTCGGATGGCGCTCACGGTGCCGGAGGACCGCCTCCGGACGTGGTCGCCGAACGATCCGCATCTGTACGGCCTGCGGTTCGAGCTCCGCGACGCCGATGACGCTCTGCTCGACGCACTCGACTCCTACGCGGGCATGCGTAGCGTGGCTGTCCAGGGCAGAGCGATCACGCTGAACGGCGAGCCGGTGTTCCAGCGGCTCGTCCTCGACCAGGGCTACTACCCGGACTCCCTCATGACGGCTCCATCGGACGCGGAGCTGGTGCGGGACATCGAGCTCGGACTCGCCGCCGGGTTCAACGGTGCACGCCTCCATCAGAAGGTGTTCGAGGAGCGGTACCTGTACCACGCCGATCGGCTCGGCTACCTCGTGTGGGGCGAGTTCGGTGACTGGGGCTGCATCACCGACGGCCCGGCCGACGACCGGCAGCAACCCGACGCGGCCTACGTCGCCGAGTGGCTCGAGGTGCTCGAGCGCGATCACTCGCACCCGTCGATCGTGGGCTGGTGCCCGCTGAACGAGACGCCCCAGCACATCGGTGACCGGATCACGGTGCTCGACGACGTGACACGCGCGATGTTTCTCGCGACGAAGGCGCACGACACGTCCCGCCCCGTCCTCGACGCTTCGGGGTACTCGCATCGCGTGATCGAGTCGGACGTCTACGACAGCCACGACTACGAGCAGGACCCGGCGCGGTTCGCGGCGAACCACGCCGGGCTCTCGCATGGCCGACCGCGCGTCAATCGCGACGATGACCGCGACGAGACCTGGTCCATTCCCTACGCCGGCCAGCCGTACTTCGTCAGCGAGTTCGGCGGCATCTGGTGGAACCCCGACGAGATCGGGCGTCCCCAGAACGAGGAGCAGTCATGGGGCTACGGCGAGCGCGTGCGCGACACGGAGGAGTTCCATCGTCGCTTCGACGGGCTCGTCGGCGTGCTGCTCGACGAGCCCGAGATGTTCGGCTACTGCTACACGCAGCTGACGGACGTGTTCCAGGAGGAGAACGGCGTGTACCGCTTCGACCGCTCGGAGAAGTTCTCGATCGAGCGCATCCGTGCAGCCCAGCTCCGGCCCGCCGCGATCGAGTCCGCCGGGCGCTGACGCGCCCGGCGGTGCCCGAGCGGCGCGCCTCCGCTGCACCCCGTCCTGACGACGACCCGACCATCCACGATCAATGAGGATCACCCAGATGACCAATCCGGAAGCAGCCGGCCCGCTCGACGTCCTCGCGATGGGTCGCATCGGGGTGGACCTCTACCCGCTGCAGGACGGCGTCGCGCTCGAGGACGTCTCGACCTTCGGCAAGTACCTTGGAGGCTCCGCGACCAACGTGTCGATCGCTGCGGCGCGATACGGCCGCACCGCCGCGGTGATCACGCGGGTCGGGGACGATCCGTTCGGGCGCTACGCGCGACGCGAGCTGCTCCGGCTCGGCGTCTCGGACCGGTACCTCGACGTCGTGCCGGGGCTGCACACCCCGATCACCTTCTGCGAGATCTTCCCGCCCGACCACTTCCCGTTGTACTTCTACCGCGATCCAATCGCACCGGATCTGGTCGTGGAGCCGGAGGAACTCGACCTCGACGCCGTCCGCGATGCCGGCGTCCACTGGTCGACCGTCACGGGACTGAGCCGCGACCCGAGCCGGTCCGCGCACCATGCCGCATGGCGGACGCGCGGACGCCGCGCGCACACGGTGCTCGACCTCGACTACCGGCCGATGTTCTGGAGCTCGCCGGCGGAGGCGCGCGAGCAGGTCGCGCTCGCGCTCGAGCACGTGACGGTCGCGGTCGGCAACCGGGAGGAGTGCGAGATCGCGGTGGGGGAGACCGATCCCGACCGGGCCGCGGACGCGCTGCTCGACCGCGGCGTCGGGCTCGCCGTCGTGAAGCAGGGCCCGCGCGGCGTGCTCGCGAAGACCCGCGACGAACGGGTCGAGGTGCCGCCCTTCCCGGTCGACGTCGTGAACGGGCTCGGCGCCGGGGACGCGTTCGGCGGCGCGCTCTGCCACGGGCTGCTCGCCGGTTGGGACCTCACCCGGATCATGCGCCGAGCCAACGCGGCCGGTGCGATCGTCGCGGGCAAGCGGGAGTGCTCGACCGCGATGCCCGACGAGGCCGAGGTCGAGGCGCTGCTGGAGCGGGAGGCGACCCGTGCATGACTTCGAGAGGCTGCGGCGCATCCGCGCCGAGCAGCCCGAGCGCATCGCGGAGGCGATGCGCTCAAGGACCCGGAGGCCGCTGCTCGGCGCCGACGGGCGGCTGTTCATCGTCGCCGCCGACCACCCCGCGCGGGGCGCCCTCGGTGCAGGCCTCCGCCCCGCCGCAATGGCGAGCCGAATCGGCCTGCTCGAGCGCCTCGCCGTGGCGCTCGACCGGCCCGGCGTCGACGGTGTGCTCGGGACGCCGGACATCATCGAGGACCTCGCGGTGCTCGGCGCGCTGGAGGGCAAGGTGGTCCTCGGCTCGATGAACCGCGGCGGGCTGCAGGGCGCCGCGTTCGAGCTCGACGACCGCTTCACCGCGTACGACGTGCCGACGATGGTCCGGGACGGCGTCGATCTCGCCAAGCTGCTAATCCGCGTCGACCTCGACGACCTCGGCACGGCCTCCACGCTCGAGAGCGCTGCCGCGGCTGTGACCGCCGCGGCGGCGGCCCGGCTGCCGATCCTGCTCGAGCCGTTCATGAGCGGCAGGCAGTCCGGCCGCCTCTGCAACGACCTGTCCACCGACGCCGTGATCCGCTCGGTCGCGATCGCGTCGGGCCTCGGCGCCTCCTCCGCGTACACGTGGCTGAAGCTGCCGGTCGTCGAGCACATGGAGCGGGTCGCCGAAGCGACGACAATGCCCACGCTCCTGCTCGGCGGGGACCCCACGACCGCGCCGGACGAGACCTTCGCGTCCTGGCAGCACGCGCTGACCCTGCCGGGCATGCGCGGGCTGGTCGTCGGCAGAACCCTGCTCTATCCCGCCGACGACGACGTCGTCGGCGCCGTCGACACCGCGGCCGGCCTCGTGCACGCTCGCGTGACGGCGCAGCACGGCGTGCACCACCACTGAGGAGACGAACATGACGACGACCGAGCCGACGCCGGTAGGCGGGCGCACCGAGCAGACGACCGAGCTCCCGCTGGTACCGCACTGGATCGGCGGCGTTCCCGTCGGCGGTGCGGGGCCGCGACGCGGCGACGTGTTCGACCCGGCACTGGGCGTGGTGACGAAACAGGTGGCGTTCGCCGATCAGGCGGACGTCGACGCGGCGATCGCGGCGGCGAAGGCCGCCTATCCGGCGTGGCGGGACCTGTCGCTGGCGCGGCGGCAGTCGATCGTGTTCCGCTTCCGCGAGCTCCTGGAGGCGCGCAAGGGGGAGCTGGCGGAGATCATCACGAGCGAGCACGGGAAGGTGCTGTCCGACGCGCTCGGGGAGATCAGCCGCGGTCAGGAGGTGGTCGAATTCGCGACCGGCCTCGCCCACCACCTGAAGGGCGAGTTCTCGGAGCAGGTCTCGACCGGTGTTGACGTCTACTCGCTCCGGCAGCCGCTCGGGGTGGTGGGGATCATCTCGCCCTTCAACTTCCCGTCGATGGTGCCGATGTGGTTCTTCCCCGTCGCGATCGCGGCGGGGAACACGGTGATCCTGAAGCCGTCCGAGAAGGACCCGTCGGCGGCGAACTGGCTCGCCGCGCTCTGGCAGGAGGCGGGCCTGCCCGACGGGGTGTTCACCGTCCTGCACGGCGACAAGGTCGCGGTGGACGGGCTGCTGTCCCACGCTGACGTCCGCGCGATCTCGTTCGTGGGCTCGACGCCGATCGCGCAGTACATCTACGAGACGGCCGCGCGCCACGGCAAGCGGGTGCAGGCGCTCGGGGGTGCGAAGAACCACATGCTCGTGCTGCCTGACGCGGACCTCGATCTCGTGGCGGACTCCGCCGTCAACGCCGGGTTCGGATCCGCGGGGGAGCGGTGCATGGCGATCTCCGTCGTCGTGGCGGTGGAGCCGGTCGCGGACGCCCTGATCGCCAAGGTGCGGCAGCGGATGGCGGGTCTGAAGGTCGGCGACGGACGCCGCGGCTGCGACATGGGCCCCCTCGTCACGCGGCAGCATCGCGACAAGGTCGCGTCCTACATCGACATCGCGACCGAGGACGGCGCCGAGGTCGTCGTGGACGGGCGCGGCATCGAGGTCGACGGGGAACCGGACGGGTTCTGGCTCGGCCCGACCCTGATCGACCGGGTCCCGACGTCGTCGCGGGTCTACACGGAGGAGATCTTCGGCCCCGTCCTGTCCGTCGTGCGGGTCGCGTCCTACGAGGACGGCGTCGCGCTGATCAACACCGGAGCGTTCGGCAACGGGACGGCGATCTTCACCAACGACGGCGGGGCGGCCCGGCGGTTCCAGCACGAGGTCGAGGTCGGCATGATTGGCATCAACGTCCCCATCCCCGTGCCGGTCGCGACGTTCTCCTTCGGCGGCTGGCGCCAGTCCCTCTTCGGCGACACCAAGGCCCACGGCGCCGAGGGCGTGAAGTTCTACACGCAGCTCAAAGCCGTCACCGCCCGCTGGCTCGACCCGTCCCACGGCGGCGTCGACCTCGGCTTCCCGCAGACCTGAAGCGGACGCTCGGATGACGACGAGGGACTGGTTCTTTTCGCGCGGCGCGCTCGCCCGCGGCCCGTGGGAGACCGTGGTGGACGCCTCCCTGCCCGGCTGGGCCCACACCGGCCTGCGCGTCGCCGAGGTGGGCGACGGCGTCGACCTTGAGGCAGCACCGGTCGAGCGCATGGTCGTGCCGCTCTCGGGCGCGCTCGACGTCGCTGCGGACGAGGGGACGTGGCACCTCGCCGGCAGGGCCTCGGTGTTCGACGGGCCGACCGACGTGCTGTACCTGGGCGCGGGGACTGCCGCCCGCGTCGTCGGCGACGGCCGGGTCGCGATCGCGGAGGCGCCCGCGACCCTCAGGCTGCCCGCTGCGCTCCTGCGGGCGGACGAGGTGCCGGTGGAGATCCGCGGCGCCGGGCGGTCGACCCGTCAGGTCCACAACTTCGGCGTCCCAGGTGCGCTGCGGGCGCAGAAGCTGATCGTCTGCGAGGTCGTCACCCCGGCCGAGAACTGGTCCTCCTACCCGCCCCACAAGCACGACGCGGCCTCCGAGGACGAGAGCCGGCTCGAGGAGATCTACTACTTCGAGACGGGCGTCACCCGAGGCGGCGCCGCACCGCCGCAGGCGGACCCGTTCGGCCTGTTCGCCGCCTACGCCTCCGACGCGCGGGAGATCGCCGTCGACGCCGTCGTCCGCACCGGGGACGTCGCCCTCGTGCCGTACGGCTACCACGGGCCCGCGGTCGCTGCGCCGGGGTACGACCTCTACTACCTGAACGTGATGGCCGGGCCCGACCCCGAGCGGGCATGGCGCATCACCGACGATCCCGCGCACGGCTGGATCCGCGGCGGCTGGGCCGACCAGCGGCCCGATCCGCGCCTGCCGTACCTCCAGGAGGAGCACCGACCATGACGACCACGACGAGCAGCCCGACGGACGTGGCGGGCGAGGCGGCGGGGCCCGCCACCCGCAGAATGACCGTGGCGCAGGCGCTGATGACGTTCCTCGCGAACCAGTGGACCGTCGACGGCGACCACCGCGAGCGCACCATCGCCGGGACCTTCGGGATCTTCGGGCACGGCAACGTCGCCGGTGTCGGGCAGGCGCTGCTGCAGCTGCAGATCGAGCAGCCCGGGCTGATGCCCTACCACCAGGCCAGGAACGAGCAGGCGATGGTGCACCAGGCCGTCGGCTACGCGCGCATGCGCCGCCGACGCGCGACGTTCGCCGCAGCCGCCTCCGTCGGCCCGGGCGCCGCCAACATGCTCACCGGCGCGGCACTGGCCACCGCCAACCGGCTCCCGGTGCTCCTGCTGCCGTCGGACACCTTCGCCACCCGGGTCGCCGATCCCGTGCTGCAGCAGCTCGAGCACCCCCACGCCCCCGGCGTGCAGGTCACGGACGCCTTCCGCCCGCTGTCCCGGTTCTTCGACCGCGTCGAGCGCCCCGAGCAGCTGTTCTCGATCGCGCTCGCGGCGATGCGCGTGCTCACCGACCCGAGCGAGACCGGCGCCGTCACGATCGCGCTGCCGGAGGACGTGCAGGCGGAGGCCCTCGAGGTGCCGGCGGAGTTCCTCGCGCCGCGCGACTGGCACGTCCGTCGCCCGGTGCCCGAGCCCGGGGAGCTCGACCGCGCGATCGCGGCGATCCGCGGCGCGAAGGCGCCGTTCCTCGTCGCGGGCGGCGGGGTGCTGTACTCCGGCGCGGAGGACGCGCTGCGGGCGTTCGTCGAGGCGACCGGCGTCCCGGTCGGGGCGAGTCAGGCGGGTGTGGGCTCGCTGGCGTGGAACCACCCGCAGTACCTCGGCGCCGTCGGCGCGACAGGGTCGACCGCGGCGAACCGCCTGGCGGCGGACGCCGACGTCGTGATCGGCGTCGGCACGCGGTACAGCGACTTCACCACGGCCAGCCGCACCGCGTTCCAGCACCCTGGCGTCCGCTTCATCAACATCAACGTCGCCTCCGTCGACGCGTACAAGCACGGCTCGCAGCTGCCCGTGGTCGCCGACGCGCGGCGGGCCCTCGAGGCGCTGACGGAGGCGCTCGGCGGCTGGACGGTCGACCCCGCCTGGGCGGACCGGGCCGCGGGGGAGAAGCGGGGCTGGGACGCGCTCGTCGATCGGGCACTCGCCCCGACCGGCGCCGCCGTCGCCGGCCAGCCCGAGATCATCGGCGCGGTCCTCGCCGCGAGCGACCCGACCGACGTGCTCGTCCAGGCCGCCGGCTCGCTGCCAGGCGACCTGCACAAGCTCTGGCGCGTGCGCGACCCGCTCGGCTATCACGTCGAGTACGCCTTCTCCACCATGGGCTACGAGATCGCGGGCGGCCTCGGCGTGCGACGCGCGGCTCCCGATCGCGACGTCCTCGTGATGGTGGGGGACGGCTCCTACCTGATGCTGCACACCGAGCTCATCACGGCCGTGGCCGAGGGGCTGAAGGTCGTCGTCGTCCTCGTGCAGAACGACGGCTACGCGTCGATCGGCCGGCTGTCCGAGTCCGTCGGGTCGGCGCGATTCGGCACCCGGTACCGCCTGCAGGACCCCGCGACGCAGCAGGAGCTGCCGGACGTGCGAGTACCCGTCGACCTGGCGGCGAACGCCCGCTCGTACGGCGTCGACGTGATCGAGGTCGCGTCGGGACGCGGCGTCGCGGACCGCCTGCAGGTCGCCGTCCGCGCGGCGAAGGCGTCGACGCGCACGACCGTCGTGCACGTCGAGGCGGACCCGTACGTCGAGGCGCCCGACGGCGAGGGCTGGTGGGACGTGCCGGTCGCGGAGACCGCCGGACTGCCGGGCACTCGGGCCGCTCGGACCGAGTACGAGCTCCTGCGCCGGCAGCAGCGCCCGCTGCTCGGCTGACGGCGTCGGACGCTCCCGGAGCGCCCGTCAGCGGTCGACGAGCGTCATCTCGAAGCTGTAGAGATCCGGGCGGTAGCAGTGGTGGCCGTACTCGACCGCGGCGCCGTCGGCGTCGTACGCGGTGCGATCCATCGTGAGCACGGGAGCCCCGCGGGTCAGGTCGAGCAGGCGCGCCTCCTCGTTCGTCGCCTTCCTGGCGCCGATGCGCTGCCGAGCGACCCGCAGGACCACGCCGCGCGACCGCAGCCCGCCGTAGAGCCCTGCATCGGCGAGCTCCTGCTCGTCGAGGTCGGCGAGCGCGGGCGGCAGATAGTTCTGCAGCACCGCGAGCGGCACGTCGTCCGCCAGCCGCAGTCGCCTGATCCGCAGCACCTCGGCCTCGGGCGCGACCCCCAGCTGGGTCGCGACGAGCGGGGTGGCCGGCACCTTCGCGAGCTCCAGAACGCGGGTGCCGGGGACCTTGCCGGCGCTCGCGAGGTCGTCGAACAGGCTGGTCAGCTCGATCTGCCGGGCGACGGATCCGTGGACGACCTGCGTCCCGATCCCGCGCCGGCGCACCAGCAGCCCCTTGTCGACGAGCTCCTGGATGGCGCGGCGCACCGTTGGCCTGGAGACGCCGAGCCGCTCGCTGAGCGCGATCTCGTTCTCGAGCCGCGCTCCGGGAGGCAGAGCGCCGGACGTCACCGCGTCCTCGAGTCCCGCCGCGAGGCGGACCCAGAGCGTCGCGAGTGGAGCCCGGTCCGGGAGCAGCTGCTCGACCGGCAGGATCACCGCTTCCCCGCCTTCCATGGTGTGCCTCTCGACGTCTCCGCACCTGACAAGACCGACTCTATGTCATGTCAGGACAAATAGGGGATTTCGTTGACGCTCGTCGAGCGCATGTCCTAACATGAAGTACGAGCACTGGCCCGACAGATCGGCAGAGCAGCCGACGGGTCCCTCGTGAGAGAGGCATCGCAATGAAGCGCACTCGTGTCGTGGCGGCGTTCGCGGCCACCCTGATGACCGCAGCGGGACTCAGTGCCTGCTCGCCGAACGACGGAGGTGGCGGCGGCGACGGGAGCGACAAGCCGGTCACCATCTCGATCATGGAGACCAAGAAGACCAACATCGACGCGATCGGGAAGGTCATCCCCGGCTTCGAGGCGGCGATGAAGAAGCAGGGCAAGGACATCACCGTCAAGCTCATCGCCGATGAACTGACTGATGAGCAGTTCCAGACCAAGATGACGCAGCAGCTGATCGCCAATCAGGCGCCGGACGTGCTGGACATCGGCGAGAACATGGCGATCTCCTGGTCGTCGGCCGGGTACCTCACCTCGCTCGACGACTACCTCAACAAGTGGGACGGCTGGAGTCACTACTACCCCGCGATCAAGAAGGCGATGGTCCGCCAGGACGGCCACGTCTACAACCTCGTCTCGGGCGCCGGCGTGCAGAACTTCTTCGTGCGCAAGGACGTGCTGGAGAAGGAAGGGATCGACACCTCACAGCCGCAGACCTGGGACGACATGATCGCTCGACTGGAGCAGGCCAAGGAGAAGACCGGCGACACACCGATCGTCATCCCGGCGGGGACGGCTTGGGGTGGTGGGACATGGGGTGAGGGCTTCCAGCCCCTGCTCGGCGGCACCGATCAGAGCTACTTCGATGCCAAGAGCGGCAAGTGGAACCTGAAGAGTGCCGGCTGGCTGGCCGTGTTCGATCTCTACAGCAAGCTGGTCAGCAAGGGCCTCATGCCGGTCAAGGACCTGCAGAACCCCAACCCGTGGGAACCGACCAAGTACAAGAAGTTCCCGGCCGGCCAGATCCAGGTCGCAGCGCAGGGCACGTGGGGATGGCGCTTCGACTGGGGCCCCGAAGGCGCGACGCCGATCCCGGGCCTCGACCAGAAGGTCATCACGTGGCAGTACCCGGCGCTGCGCGCCGGTGACAAGACCTACGGCTGGAGCAGTGCCGGCGGCGGCTACGCCATACCGGCCAAGTCCAAGAACAAGGACGCCGCGATGGAGTTCGTCAAGTACCTCTCGTCGGGCAAGGTCCTCGCGGACCAGCTGGTCGCGTCGGGCGCAGCATCCGCACGGAACGACCTGAACGGCGTCGCGCCGTACTCCGGTCAACCGCACCTCCTGGACGCGGGCAAGGACCTGGCCAACAGCGTCTACGTCGTGACCGGGGACGGAGCCGACAAGGTCGGACAGGCCACGGCGACCGCCACGGAACTCATCCTGAGCGGCAAGGCAAACGGGCAGCAGGCGTACGACGCGTTCGTCAAGGACGCGACGGACCTGCTCGGGCCGAGCCTGGTGCAGGGGTGACGTCGATCCTCGACGCACCCGCCTCGGCGCCGGCGACCCTCAGGTCGCCGGCGCCGAGGCGCCGCCGTGCGCGCAGCCCCTGGCCGATGGTGCTGCTCCTCCTAGGACCTTCGGCATTGCTGATCGTCGTGTTCATCGTGCTGCCTGCGGTGTACGGCATGTGGCTCAGCTTGACCAACACGCAGCTCACCGGCTTCGCGGCCCGTGACCCGAAGTTCATCGGCGTCGACAACTACACCTACCTGCTGACCAGCGCGGACTTCCTCTCCTCGCTCGGGCAGACCGGGACCTTCCTGCTGTTCTCCGCCCTCATCGGTCAGACGGTCCTCGGCATGGCGGCCGCGATCCTGCTGAGTCGGACATGGGTGCGCGGCAAGGGCATCTTCGGCGCGGCGATCCTGATGCCGATGGTCGTTCCGGAGGTCGTCGCGTCGCTGGCCTGGGCGAGCGTGCTGTCGAACAATTCAGCCGGCACGCTGAACCGTGCCATCGGCGTGTTCGGAGCCGCACCGAACGACTGGCTGCAGACCGCCCCGATGCTCGCCATCATCCTGGTGAACATCTGGCGCGGCATGGCATTCGCGATGATCATGTTCCAGGCCGCCCTGGAGGACGTCCCGGCTGAGCTCATCGAAGCGGCACGGATCGATGGCGCGCGCGCCGTACAGGTCTTCCGCTACGTGACGCTGCCGCTGATCCGCGGCCCCGTGTTCCTGTACCTCCTGCTGACGACGATCAGCACGGTCGGCGTATTCGGGCTCGTGTACTTCCTGACCAGGGGCGGCCCGGGCGGGCAGACCAGGATCGCCGCCATCTACATCTACGAGCGCGCGCTGCAGTTCTCCCAGATCGGGATCGGTAGTGCCGCGTCGATCATCCTGCTCGCGATCGTGCTCGTGCTCGGCGCCGTCTACGTGCGCCTGGCGAAAGTGGAGGTGTGAGATGACCGCCATCAACGCACGGAACCCTCGTCAGCCCGCGGTCCGAACCTTCCGGCACCGTCCACTCCGACCGGTCGACGTCGTGCAGCGGAGCATCGGCTACGTGCTGCTCGTCCTGCTCGCGTTGTTCTGCCTCGTCCCCTTCGCCTGGGTGGTGCTCAGCGCCATCGACGCGAACGCCGGCGCCACCGTGCAGCTGCCGACACTCTCCTTCGGCAACTTCGTCCGGTTCTTCACCGCAGCCGGCACGCCGCTGCTGCTGGTGAACAGCCTCGTCATCGCCATCGGCACGACGGTGCTGAACCTCGGGCTCGGGCTCGCCGGCGGCTACGCGCTGTCCCGGTACGTCTTCCGAGGGAGGCGGTTCTTCATGTTCGGGATCCTGCTCATCCGCGTGATCCCGGCGCCGGCCACGATCGTGGCGCTCTACCTGATCATGGTCAACCTGCAACTCGCGAACACCCTCTACGGGCTGATCCTCGTGCAGGCGGTCGGTGGCCTGCCAGTGACGCTGTGGCTGATGAAAGGCACGATCGACGCAGTACCGATCGAGTTGGAGGAGGCCGCCTGGACCGACGGCAGCACGCGCTTCCAGGCGATCCGACGAGTCGTGCTCCCGCTGGCCGGGCCCGGTCTCGGAGCAGCCGCGATGCTGATCTTCATGGGCTCATGGGGCGACTTCCTCACTCCGCTCGTGCTGCTGCAGAACCAAGACCTGTATCCACTCGCGATCGGCCTCTTCCGGGCGTTCAGCGAGCACGACCATGTGGACTGGGGGCTGCTCGCCGCAAGCGCGATCGTGTACGTAGCGCCGCCCGCGGTCCTGTACATCTTCGTGAGGAAGCACCTCCTGAAGTCGAGTCTCGGAGGGGCGGTGAAGGGATGAGCTCGATCCAGGACGAAGGACGGCTCCCTCTGGCGGTGGTCGGTGCGGGCGCGATGGGGCGGGAATGGCTCCGGATGCTCACGACGTCTCCCGTCGCTCGAGTCGCAGGGGTGGTCGACCTCGACCTCGACCTCGCGGCCGAGACCGTCCGCGCCGTCGGCCTCGGCGATGTCGTAATCGGTACGTCCGTCGCTGAGGTCGCCGCGCGGTCCGGAGCGCGTGCGGTGATCGACGTGACCGTGCCGCAGGCGCACCGGCCCGTGAACGAGGAGGCCCTGCGAGCCGGTCTGCCGGTGCTGTGCGAGAAGCCGTTGGCACCGACCGTGGCCGAGGCCCTGCGTCAAGTCGCGCTCGCCGACCTCACCGGCGGACTGCTGATGGCCAGCCAATCCCGTCGCTATCTCGGAGCACTCGCCGCGTACCGCACCGCGGTCGGCCGGCTCGGCGACCTCGCCACCGTGCACGCGCAGTTCTTCCATGAGGACCACGAGCCCGGCTTCCGCGAGCAGATGGCGCACCCTCTGCTCGTCGACATGTCCATCCACCACTTCGATCAGCTGCGGTACGTGACCGGGCAGGAGCCGGTCGCCGTCCGGTGCGACTCGTGGAACCCCGCCTGGAGCTGGTTCGCGGGTGACGCCTCCGCCACGGTGCAGATCGAGCTGACAGGCGGCGCCCGGTTCTCCTACGCCGGCAGTCGCTGCACCCCTGGGCTGCAGACCTCCTTCAACGCCGAGTGGCGCGCCTACGGCGAGCGCGGCGCAGCGTCCTGGGACGGCGAGACGACGGTCGTCGCCGATCTCGACGGCACCGATCCGAAGGCCGCCGCGGGGCCAGAGGGCATCGCGGGCTCCCTCGCCGAATTCGTCGGCGCGCTCCATTCAGGACGCACACCGCAGAACGAGGTGCGCTCGAACGTGCTGAGCATCGCGATGGTTGAGGGCGCCGTCCGCAGCAGCGCCCTCGGCGGCGAGCGCGTCGTCATCGGCGACCTGCTCGAGGAGGCGCTCGCCCAGGCGCTCGCCGACGAGCGCCAGGAGGACGTCCTGGCCGTGCTGCGCGGCTGGACAAGCGCCGCCGACGGCATCGCCACCCCGGCCTGGGGATCCGCCCCGGCCCCGATCGCCGCAGGAGGCGCCCGATGACCAGCACGCAGCCGATCCGAGTGGTCGTCTGGGGCGAGAACCGCCACGAGCAGGTGAACCCCGTCGTGCGCGGGATCTACCCGACCGGGATGCACAACGCCATCGGCGATGCGATCAGCGCGCTGCTCGGCGACGACGTCACCGTGTCGACGAGGGTCCTCGACGAGCCAGAGCACGGCATGACCGAGGACACGCTCGCCGCGACCGACGTGCTCCTCTGGTGGGGACACACTGCGCACGAGGAGGTCGCCGACGAGGTGGTCGACCGGATCCACCGGCACGTGCTGGAGGGGATGGGCATCATCGTGCTCCACTCAGGGCACCACTCGAAGATCTTCCGGCGCCTGATGGGCACCACCTGCAGCCTGCGCTGGCGCAACGACGGCGACAGCGAGCTCGTGTGGACCGTTGCCCCGCGTCATCAGATCACCGAGGGCGTGTCCCAGCCGATCGTGATCCCGGGTCAGGAGATGTACGGGGAGTTCTTCGACATCCCGGAGCCCGAGGAACTGATCTTTATCAGCAGCTTCTCCGGTGGCGAGGTCTTCCGAAGCGGCGTCACGTACCGGCGCGGCTACGGACGGGTCTTCTACTTCAGCCCTGGAGACGAGGTCTACCCCGTCTACCACCACCCCGACGTCCAGCGGGTGATCGCCAACGGTGTGCAGTGGGCCCGACCGGAGCACCCGCGCGAGTCCTACACCGAGACGCCCATGTACCAGACGGGCGACTACGACCACCCCGTGCTGACATCGCCGGACGGCCTCATCGATTACTACACCCGCGAGCCCGTCGCGCCGCGCGAGCGCTGAGGGTGGCCGACGAGCTCAACCCGAACGGTCGCGTCCGCCTCGACGCGTCTGCGCTCGCGATGCAGCGGGTCCGCCGCTTCACACGATTCCGGCTCCAGCCGGCGCTGTACTCGGAGACTCGCGCGGTCGACATCAGCGCCTGGACGGTCGCCGGGGAGCCGGTGCCGTTCGCCGAGGCGCTGACGCGCACCTTCGAGCCGATGGCGCTCGGCGACCCGTGGGGTCGCCCTTGGGACACGGTCTGGTTCGACGTCCGCGGCGAGGTCCCCGTCGAGTGGGATCCCGAGGAGGCCGAGCTCGTCGTCGACCTCGGCTTCACAGCGGAGCTGCCCGGCTTCCAGGCCGAGGCGACGGCGTACCGGCCGGACGGATCGATCGTGAAGGCGGTGGAGCCTTTCAACGCGTGGGTGCCGCTGCCCGCGCCCGGTCCCTTCCGTCTCCTGCTCGAGGCTGCTGCGAACCCGCTCATCCAGGTGCCTTACGAGTACGAGCCGACGCCTCTGGGGGACCGCGCCACTACGGGCGACCAGCCCCTCTACCGGCTCGCCCGCCTGGAGGTCGCCCGGCGCGACCTCAGGGTGTGGGACCTGCTGCAGGACGTCGCGACGCTCGACGGCCTCGTCGACGTGCTCCCGCTCGGCGTTCGGCGCGAGGAGATCGTGCATGCCCTCGAGCGCATGGTCGACGTGATGGATCCCGACGACGTGGCCGGCACCGTCCAGCACGGACGCGCGGCGCTTGCGCCCGTGCTCGCTGCTCCCGCCGCGGCGAGCGCGATCCGCGTGTCCGCCGTGGGCCATGCGCACATCGACTCGGCCTGGTTGTGGCCGAGCCGCGAGACGGTGCGCAAGGTCGCCCGCACGTTCTCCAACGTGCTGGATCTCATCGACCGGCATCCGGAGTTCGTGTTCGCCGCCTCCTCCGCGCAGCAGTACCTGTGGCTGCAGGAGAGCCAGCCCGACCTGTTCGAGCGGGTGCGCGCCGCGGTGAGGGCGGGCCGGATCCGCCCTGTCGGCGGCATGTGGGTCGAGTCGGATACGAACATGCCTGGCGGCGAGTCGCTCGTCCGGCAGTTCCTGCAGGGCAAGCGGTTCTTCCTCGAGGAGTTCGACCTGGAGAGCGACGAGGTGTGGCTGCCGGACTCCTTCGGGTACAGCGCCGCCCTGCCGCAGATCGCCCGGGCCGCCGGGGCGCGGTACTTCGTGACGCAGAAGCCGTCGTGGAACGAGACGAACCGCATCCCGTTCTCCACCTTCCAGTGGGAGGGCATCGACGGCACGAGGATCTTCACCCACCTGCCGCCGGCCGACACCTACAACTCCGATCTCGGGGCGCTCGACCTCGCCCGGGCGGAAAGCACCTTCAGCGAGAAGGCCGTCGCCCGGGAGGTGCTCGGCCTGTTCGGCTGGGGCGACGGCGGCGGCGGCCCGACCCGCGAGATGCTCGCGCAGGCGATTCGGAAGCGGGACCTCGAGGGCTCCCCGCGGGTGACGCTCACCGACCCGCACTCGTTCTTCATCGCCGCGGAGGCCGAGCTCCACGACCCGCCCGTCTGGCTCGGTGAGATGTACCTGGAGCTGCACCGCGGCACGCTCGTGTCTCAGCAGCGGACCAAGCGCGGGAACCGGCACAGCGAGGCGCTCCTGCGCCAGGCCGAGCTCTGGGCCGCGACCGCGACCATCCTGCGCGGGACGCCCTACCCCGAGGCCGAACTACGGACCGCCTGGCGCACGGTGCTGCTGCAGCAGTTCCACGACATCCTGCCCGGCACTTCAATCGCCTGGGTCCACCAGGACGCGGAGGCGGCGCACGCGCGGGTCGCGGACGACCTGCGCGATGTGATCGCCGGCGCGCTGCAGGCGCTCGTCGGCGACGGCGACCGCCCGGTCGCTGCGAACGCCGGGCCCTACTCCCAGCGGGGAGTCGCCGCGATGGCGATCGGACCCGCCAAGGAGGCGCTCGTCGCGCCGCCTCAGCACGACGGCGCGCTCTACGTGCTCGAAGACTTCTCGCTGCGCGTCGTGATCGACGGCACAGGCGTGCTCGTCTCGATCCGGGATCGCGTCGCCGACCGCGAGGTGCTTCCCGAGGGCATGACCGGCGGCGTGCTGCAGCTGTTCCGCGACACCCCGCGCGAGTGGGACGCGTGGGACATCAACGAGGAGGACCAGCGGTCGGGCCGGGAGCTGCGCGATCCCGTGTCGACCCGCATCGACGGTGACGCCGTCGCGGTCCGGCACGAGCTCGGTGCATCGACGATCGACGTCCGCTTCCGCCTCGTCGACGGACGGCTCGATCTCGCGTTCGACATCGACTGGCACGAGTCTCAGAAGCTGCTGAAACTGGCGTTCCCGCTGGACCTCCGTGCCGACCGGGCCGCGTCCGAGATCCAGTTCGGCCACCTGCATCGGCCGATTCACCGCAACACCTCCTGGGACGCGGCGCGGTTCGAGACCGTCGCGCATCGCTGGATCCACGTGGGGGAGCCGTCCTGGGGTGTGGCGATCGCGAACGACGTCGTCTACGGCCACGACGTCCGCACCGTGTCCGCGCCGTCAGGGCGACCGATGGTGACGGCCAGGCTGTCGCTGCTGCGGGCGCCGAGGTACCCGGATCCCGGTGCCGACCAGGGCGTCCACCGGTTCACCGTGAGCCTGCGGCCGGGCGGCATCCCCGAGGCGATCGAAGATGGCTACCGCCAGAGCCTGCCACTCGAGCCGCTCCGTGGCACTCCTGTCGCCCCTTTGCTCGTGGTGTCCGATCCGGCCGTCGTCGTCGAAGCGGTCAAGCTGGCGGAGGACAGCAGCGGCGACCTCGTCGTGCGGCTCTACGAGGCGCACGGGAATCGGTCGGCAGCGATGGTCACCACGACTGTCGATTGGGCCGGAGTCGAGGCGACCGACCTGCTCGAACGTCCTGCCGCGCAGCACGCGATCCGGGGGACGGGCCTCCGTCGGGTCGAGCTCGACCTGCGACCGTTCGAGTTGCTCACGCTGCGGTTCCGCGCACCGCGCGCGATCTGAGGGGAATGTCGTGCACGAGAGCGACCACTACTTGAACGATGTCGGGCCGGGGCGGGGGCGCCGCCGGGCCGCCCGGTCCTGGCTGAGCTCCGACGCCCCGACGATGTCGCTCGCCGGCGACTGGCGGTTCCGCCTCCTCGCCGGGGTGCCCGGCACGCTTGGCGCACCGGACGTCCTGCCGGCCGACGAGGCGCCCGAGGGCTTCGCCGATTCCAGCTACGACGACAGCGGGTGGGACGTGCTGCCCGTGCCGAGCCACTGGGTGCTGCATGGGGACGGCCGCTACGGCGCTCCGCAGTACACGAATGTCCAGCTGCCGTTCCCGCAGGATCCGCCGTACTCGCCCGACGAGAACCCGACAGGTGACCACCGGCGCACCTTCGAGCTGCCACCCGCATGGCTGCAGCGCGAGCGCTACGAGGCGATCGTGCTCCGGTTCGACGGCGTCGAGTCCCGCTACCGGGTGTGGGCCAACGGCATCGAGATCGGAGTCGGCACCGGGTCGCGGCTGGCGCAGGAGTTCGACGTGACGGAGGCCGTCACCGCGGGGATCAACACCCTCGCCGTCCGCGTGCATCAGTGGTCCGCCTCCACGTATGTCGAGGACCAGGACCAGTGGTGGCTGCCCGGCATCTACCGGGATGTGACCCTGCAAGCTCGGCCCGTCCGAGGCATCGACGACGTGTGGCTGCGCGCCGAGTTCGACCACCGCAGCGGGGCCGGGCTCCTCCTGCCGGAGCTCCGCGTCGGCGACGGCTCCTTCCCGTTGCGGCTCCGGGTCCCAGAGCTCGCGCTCGACGTGGAGTGGGCGGACGCGTCCGCGGTGGCTCCGATCCCGGTCCCGGACGTCGAGCCGTGGACCGCCGAGCGTCCCCGGCTCTACGACGCTGCCGTGACGAGTGCCGATGACGTGGAGACCGTCTCCCTGCGCATCGGCTTCCGCACTGTCGAGGTCGTCGGGGACCGGTTCCTGGTGAACGGTCGCCGGGTCGTGCTGCACGGGATGAACCGGCACGAGACGAACCCGGACCTCGGACGGGGCTTCGACGAGGAGTTCGTCCGCCGAGACCTCGAGCTGATGAAGCGGCACAACGTCAACGCGATCCGCACTGCCCACTACCCGCCGCACCCGCGGGTGCTCGACCTCGCCGACGAGCTCGGGTTCTGGGTGATGCTCGAGTGCGACATCGAGACCCACGCGTTCCACCACGGCGGCAGCCAGTTCGACTCCGGCACCGACGAGTGGATGGACAACCCGAGCGAGGACCCGGCCTGGCGGGCCGCCTACCTGGACCGCATCGAGCGGACCGTCGAGCGGGACAAGAACCACCCGAGCATCGTGATGTGGTCCCTCGGGAACGAGTCCGGCACCGGCGCGAACCTCGCCGCGATGGCCGGTTGGGTGCACGACCGGGACCCGGGACGGCCCGTCCACTACGAGGGCGACCACGCCGGCGACTACACGGACGTGTACTCCCGCATGTATCCCGCGATCGCGGAGGTCACGAGCATCGGCAGCGACTCCACGGCGCTGCTCCTGAATGCCTCGGGCGCGCAGTCGGCGCGGCAGCGGACGAAGCCGTTCCTGCTCTGCGAGTACGTGCACGCGATGGGCAACGGGCCCGGCGGCATCGAGCTGTACGAGGACCTCGTCGACCGGTACCCCCGGCTCCACGGCGGGTTCGTCTGGGAGTGGCGGGACCACGGGATCCGCACCAGGACCACGGACGGCGTCGAGTTCTTCGGCTCCGGCGGCGACTTCGGTGGGACCGGGGTGCACGACGGGCACTTCTGCATGGACGGCATGGTGCTCTCCGACGGGACCCCGACCCCCGGACTGGTCGAGTTCGCCGCGGTGACCGCGCCGGTCCGCTTCGTCCTCGCCCCGTCCGACGGGGCGGTCACAGTCACCGTCCGGAACCTGCGGCACTCGGCCGACACCGGCGACCTCCGCTTCCCCTGGCGCCTGGAGCGCGACGGTCACGGGGTCGCGCAGGGCGTGCTCGATGTCGCCGCGCCGGACGGTGCCGCGCTCGCAGCGGGTGGAGCCGTGGACGTCGTCGTCGTGCTCGACCCGGACGTGCTCGGCACCGGGACCGGCGAGCTGTGGTTCACCGTGTCGGCCGTGCTCGCGCACGAGACCTCTTGGGCCGGCGTCGGCCACGTGCTCGCGTCCGCGCAGACTGCACTGCGCTCCCGTGGGGCAACTCCTGCAGCCCGGCCCGTGGTCCGCGTGGGCTCCGACGAGCGGCCCGTCCGCGGCCGTGCCGCCCTCGGCCCGGCCGAGTTCGTCGACGGCCGGCTCGTGGCGCTCGCCGGTGTTCCCGTGACCGGACCGCGGCTCGAGCTCTGGCGCGCTCCGACCGACAACGATGGTGGCGCCCACATGGGCAGCTACGACGTCAGCGACCCCATGGAGGGCCGCGGCCTGGGCGTTCCCGGGCCGTCCTATGCCGAGCAGTGGCGGAACGCCGGACTCGACCGGCTGCGCTCCCGGGTCGTCGCCGTCCGCAGGACATCCAGGGCGCTCGAGCGGAGGACCCGGTGGGCGGCGGCCGATACGCGGGAGGCCGTCCTCCTCGACGAGCGGTGGACGGTGGAGGACGACGCCGTGCGACTCGTCCTGCACCTCGTGCCGACCTCGCGCTGGACGGTCGTGTGGCCGCGCTTCGGCGTGCGGCTCGACCTGCCGGCCGACGTCGACGGCGCGCAGTGGTTCGGCACGGGACCGGGGGAGTCCTACCCGGACTCGCGCCGCGGCGTCCTCGTCGGGCGCTATCGCGCTGGCATCGAGCAGCTCACGTTCCCCTACGCCTGGCCGCAGGAGAGCGGACACCGCAGCGACCTCCGGCGCCTCGACCTCGAGCGCGGCGGTGACAGATGGCTGCGCCTCGACGCCCGCGAGGACCGGCTCGGTCGCAGGCCGGGCTTCACCCTCGCGCGGCACACGGCCCAGCAGGTCGCGGCGGCGACGCACCAGCACGAGCTGCCGCCGGCAACCTCGTCGTACCTCTACCTCGACGCCGGCCAGAACGGTCTCGGTTCGCGAGCCTGCGGGCCCGACGTCTGGCCCGAGGCGCTCCTCCGGGCCGAGGAGCGCGAGCTCGATCTGTGGATCGCAGCGCTGTGACGCATCGGACAGCAGCCGGTACTCGATCCCGTTCGACTCTCCGAAGGAGCATCCGTGGCTGAAGCCGGCACCCATCGACGCGGCCCCGACGCGTTCATCCATCTGGCCGCAGCCGGCGTCAGCGTGCTCCTCGACGCGACCGACGGGCGGCTGCCGGCAGTCGTGCACTGGGGCCCGTCGCTCGGGCCGCTGACCCTCGCTGATGCCCGCGCGCTCACGATGGCCGCCGAGGAGCCGCGGTCGGGCAACGTCGTCGACGAGCCGGTCCGCGTCGCGATCCTGCCCGAGCACACCGCCGGCTGGCAGGGGAAGCCGGGCCTCGTCGGGCACCACGCCGGCGCCGACTGGTCGCCGCTGTTCACTGTCACGTCCATCGACGTCGACGAGATGCCCTCCGGCGAGCCGCTCATCGAGTCGGGTCCCGCCTCCGTGACCTTCCGGGCGGAGGACTCCGTCGCGGGCCTCGGCGTGGTGGTAGAGGTCGAGCTCCTCGTCAGCGGGCTGCTCCGCGTCCGAGCGCAGGTGCAGAACCGTGCGCCCGAGGTCTACGCCCTCGAGGACCTCCACGTCGTGCTCCCGATCCCACTCCGAGCGCAGGAGATCCTCGACTTCGCGGGGCGATGGGGGCGGGAGCGGGTGCCGCAGCGGCGCGAGCTGGTGGTCGGCATCCACGAGCGGGAGGGGCGCAAGGGGCGGACCGGGCACGACGCGGCCACCATCCTCTCCGTCGGCACGCCCGGCTTCGGCTTCCGGCACGGTGAGCTCTGGGGTGTGCACGTCGCGTTCAGCGGGAACCACCGCCACTACGCCGAGCGTCTCCCGGCGGGAGCGCAGGTGCTGGGCGGCGGCGAGCTGCTGCTGCCCGGAGAGGTCCGGCTGGCTACCGGCGAGGCGTACGAGACGCCGTGGGTGTACGGGGCGTACGGGGCCGGCCTCGACGACCAGGCGCACCGCTTCCACCGCTACCTCAGGAGCCGCAGCACCCACCCCGTCCGTCCCCGTCCGGTCACGCTGAACGTGTGGGAGGCCGTGTACTTCGACCACGACACGCCTCGGCTGCTTGACCTCGCCGAGCGCGCCGCACGGATCGGCGTCGAGCGCTACGTCCTCGACGACGGGTGGTTCAAGGGACGCCGCGACGACCACCGCGGGCTGGGCGACTGGACGGTCGACGAGGAGGTCTGGCCCGACGGGCTCACCCCGTTGGTGGACCGCGTCCTCCAGCTCGGCATGGAGTTCGGGCTCTGGTTCGAACCCGAGATGATCAGCGAGGAGAGCGACCTCGCCCGCGCGCACCCCGAGTGGATCATGCGGACCGGAGACCGGCTGCCCGTCCGAGCGCGGAACCAGCAGGTGCTGAACCTCGCGATCCCGGAGGCGTTCGACCACGTCCTGGCGCAGATGACGGCCATCCTCATCCGGTACGACATCGCCTACATCAAGTGGGACCACAACCGGGACCTCGTCGATGCCGGCGCGCCGCCGCGCGGAGCCGCCGGAGTCCACGAGCAGACCCTCGCCGCGTACCGGCTGATGGAGGCGGTGAAGGCGCGGTTCCCGGGCCTCGAGATCGAAGCCTGCTCGTCGGGCGGTGGACGGGTCGACCTCGGCGTGATCGAGCGGACCGATCGGGTCTGGGCGAGCGATGACACCGACCCGCTCGAACGCCAGCAGATCAACCGGTGGACGATGCAGCTCCTTCCGGCCGAGCTGATCGGCGCGCACGTCGGCGCGGGGATCAACGACAGCACCGGCCGGGCGCACGCGCTCTCGTTCCGTGCCGCCACGTCCCTCTTCGGTCACCTCGGGGTCGAGTGGGACCTCGCGAAGGCGACGGAGCAGGAGAGCAGAGACCTCGCGCTCTGGATCGAGCTCTACAAGCACCACCGGCATCTGCTCCACACGGGCGATCTGGTCCGCGGGGAGGAGATCGATCCGGCGTTCCAGCTGACCGGAGCCGTCTCGACGGACCGGAGCCAGGCGCTGATGTTCCTCGCCTTCCTCGGGCGCCCGGTCGTCTCGCCGCGCGGCCGCCTCACGATCCCGGGCCTGAACCCGGAGAAGCGGTACCGCGTCTCACCGGTGCGGATCGGCACCCCCGATCCGGGCCGCGCCGATCCGGCCTGGTACGGCGTCGATAGTGGGGTCGTCCTGAGCGGGCGGGCGCTCGCCGTCGCCGGGCTGCACCTCCCGGGCTCCTTCCCGGAGCGGGTCGTCGTGCTCCACGTGACGGAGGAGTGACGACGGACCGGGCGTCGGCGCCCTTCCCGGCTCCCGGGTGGGACTCGAGCTCAGCCCCCCCCCCCCCCCCCCCCCCCCCCCCGCTCACGCGGACAGACCGGATGCCAGGAGACGGGCGATCGTGCGCCGCTGATGACACCTCGCCGAGCACCCGAGGCGACACGTCCCAGAAGGAGAGAGCGGACCGGCCGGTCGGAAGCGTGGCCCGCTTCCGGTCTCCGGTGAAGCCGTGATCTCGCGGAGTCCTACTGCTCGTCGGCAGGACGTGCTGCTGTTCGGTGGACCGGTCTGCTCAGGCGGAGACCGCTCAGAGGGGCATCAGCGCATCGGAGTCGTCAGGGTCGGATGATGCGGTCGAGAAAGGGACCGCGGAACAGGCCGTTCCGGTCGCTGCGCTGGACGAGGTCGCGGAAGCGTGGCAGCGCGGAGAACAGTGCATTGATCGCATCGGCGTCGAGCGAGGACATCTTGCCCCAATGCGGGCGCTGGTCGTACGGAGCCAGTGCGGCCTCGATGTCGGGCAGCAGGGAGGCGACCTCCTCGGGGTGCTTGCGCCAGGTGAAGGCGATGCAGAGTACGTCGGCGCCTTGTGACGGGCTCAGCCATGCGGTGTCAGCGGCCATGGTGCGCAGCTCCGCGGTGTGGAGGTGGGGCCGGATGCGATCGCCCATCGCGGCCATCGCCTGAAGAGCGTCCACGGCGTGACTGAACGGGACGAAGTGCTCGCTCTGGATCTCTGAGCCGTTCGACGGGGTGCCATCGATGCGGAAGTGGGGCAGCCTGTCGCACCAGGCGCCGACGGTGCCGTCGACGGGCGTCGAACGGTCGGAGATCGGGCGAGGTGCCATACGGCGGGCGCCGAACAGGTCGTCGGGCACGGCGATGTCTTCGTCGCCGTCCGGGACCCGGGACTTCAGCAGGATCTCGCGGACACGTCCGTCCCACTCCGTGAAGAGGCAGGTGCTGTACGCGGCTGCGAACACCTCGGGAAGGTGCTCGAGGAACACGTCCCACGGCAGGTCGGCGTAGGCGTCCTGCCTCATCCGATACGTCGGCTGCACATCCAGTGTCAGCCTCGTCGTGACACCGAGCGCGCCGAGGGCCACGACGCTGCCGTCGAAGTCCGGCTCGCCGCGTCGCACGACGCGCAGCTCGCCGTCGGCGCTGAGGATCTCCACCGCGGCTACGGCGGAGGACAGTGCGCCGAGGCTGACGCCGGAGCCGTGGGTCGCGGTGGCCGTCGCCCCACCCACTGAGATGTGTGGCAGAGAGCCCATGTTGTGCAGCGCAAGGCCGTGGCGCTCGAGCTCGCGGGCGACCACGCCGTATCGCGTGCCAGCACTGACCGTCGCGCTGCGGCGATCAGGCGCGACCTCGACCTGCACCGGCAGACCGGTCAAGTCCACCAGCAGCCCCGGGCCGTCAGCGACGTCGTTGAAGGAGTGTCGAGTCCCAAGCGGCCGCAGACGGGAGCCTGAGGTCACCAAGTCACGCACCTCGTCGAGGCTCCGCACGCGCACGATGCGTTCCGCCAGGTAGCCGTAGGTCCCAGCCCAATTCAGTTCGTGCGCGACGTCGACCACGATGCGATCATCCTCTTCCGCCGCAAGCGCGAGCCGCGAGCCGGCCGGGAGCTACGACTGTTCGTCAGTCGCGGCCGACCCGGTCGTGAGCGCACGGTGATGACTGGGGTTAAGGGGTCGTCCGCTCAGCCGAGGGAGCGGCGACACGCCGAGTCTCGCCTTGACTCCGCATGAGCGCTTTTGCCCACATTTTGCCCACAAGCGCACGAGAAGTCAGGCATGCGCTAGTGATCCAGCAGAGTGAATCAAGCGTCCGATCAGGAGAATATTTTTGAAGGCTCGGGAACGGCGGGCACCAGTTTCGCCCTCTCACGGCGGTAACGCGGGTTCAAATCCCGCT
>NZ_BAABLP010000009.1:0-152343 GCF_039544415.1 Amnibacterium soli
GTCGACCTTCGTCGTGCCGCGCGACGTGTCCGAGTTCAACGCGGAACCGGTCGACGAGGTCTTCGCGACGCTGCGGGAGGTCGCGGCGGTGGTGGGAGCAGGAGCGGTGTTCGACATGGGAACTCCTTCTGGAAGAAGCGGATCGCTGGTGCCGGGAGGACCCCGGCACTAAGGAAGAGGAGGAGTCGCCACTGTTCGTCACACGCGGTCGGCGGACTCCCAGGCAGGGTTCGACGGGCGCTCATGGCGCACGGGGGAACGCGGCCCCGCAGCGGACGTCGTTCCGGGCGCGGGGCCCCGGCGCGCATGCCCCGGAGCGCAGGACGGAAATGGTCGCGCCCGGACGAGCGGCGCCGCCGCTGCGCCCACGGATCCCAGGGCGGATGCGGTACCGGCTGCACGCAGAGCCCTCCCCGTGCACGAACGCGCGGGTTTCCCGCCCTCATCGCGAGGCTGGTGGTCTGAAGACTGCACGTGTCCGAGCGGAGGGAGCAAAGGTTGCGAGGCGATCGTTTCGAGGCCGGCCCGGAGCGGCTGCAGTTCGTCGGGCGCGACGGGCTGCGCCGGATCAACGGCACGACGCGGTTCACTCCGCAGGACCCGGACGCGTTCCAGGCGGAGCACCGGCGGCTCGAGCTGACCGACTGCTCGTTCGAGTCCCTGCGCGTGAGCGCGTGCTCGGGCACCATCGACGCGCAGCCGTCGACGCAGCGCGAGCAGCTCCACCTCGGCACGCTGGTCGCCGGTCGCTCCGCATGGCGGACCGGCAAGCGGACCCACGATCAGCAGCGCGGCGCGGTGCACCTGCTGCGCGGCACCGACGCCGTCGAGTTCGACTGGGCGCAGCCCGTGCACCTCCTCACCGTCCGGATCCCGGTGTCCGCGGTGCCGGCGCACCTGCTCGCTGACGGCGTGCTGCGCTCGGGCGTGCTCGCCCGCACGCCGCTGACGAACGGCTTCAGCGGCTTCCTGCACCAGCTGGCCGCCGGCCCCGTGGTGCTCGACACCGTGGAGCACGGGCACCTCGACCGGGCGCTGCGGGCCCTCGCGAACGGTGTGCTCGCGGTCGCCGCGGCCGAGTCCCAGGTCGCGGACGACGACCTCCGGTACGCGATCCACGACTACATCGAGCGGCACCTCCTCGAGCCCGGGCTCGACCCGACCCGCATCGCGAGCGCGCTCCGGGTCAGCGTGCGCTGGGTCCACCAGGTCTTCAACCACGACGGCGAGTCGGTCGCCCGCTTCATCCGCCATCGGCGGCTCGACCTCGTGGCCGAGGCGCTCCAGGCCGATCCGCGATCGAGCGGCGTCAGCGGGCTGAGCCGCCAGTTCGGCTTCGGCGGCCGCGACCAGCTCACGCGAGCGTTCCGCAGCCGGTACGGCATGACCATCTCGGAGTACCGGGACCGCGTGCGCGACAGCGCTCCCCTCCCGGACCGTCTGCCCGCCCCTGACGAGCGCGTGCAGGACCGGGCGATCGGCTGACCGATCCGATCAGGTCACCGAGAAGACCGCTCGAGGGCTGCGGCTGCGTGCTGCGCGTCCGCCTCGAGCAGCACGTCCCCGAGCGCCTCGAGCTCGTCGGCCAGCGCGAGCAGGCCCGACGCCCGGAGCGCCGTGACGAGCTCGGCGAGCACCGATCGCGGCGGCTGTGCGGAGCTCGGCCCCTGCCGGTGCAGGTGGTGCGTCCACCACAGCGCGTCCTCGGGCGCGTGCCGGCCGCGGTAGTGCTGCGCGAACCGCTCCACCGCCACCTCCGGACGTCGCCCCGCTGCACCGCCGGACGGAGGCGTTCGGAGCCGCCCGATCCCGAGCGGAGAGGACGCGCAAGGATTCGTACTCCTCGCCGCGAGATCCTTCGGCACGGCGAGCCGTCGATGCGCGATCCCGTTCCGCGCCCCTCCCCCGTTCGCGTGCCGCGGGAGGCCCGGGCTGCGGAGCATCCGACGCGACGGTTCGCGCATCGCGTGCGGACATCAGCGCACCACCCGCCGCCGACGGCACGCGCCGACGCACCATGACCGCCGGTGCCGTCGGGGGGCGGCACCGCTACTGAAGTTGACGCGTTTCTAGGGGGAGACAGTCATGCACAACGAATTCGGAACCGCCCGGCGACGCCGCCGGTTCGGCATCACCACCGCGGGCTGCACCGTCGCCGTCGTCGTCGCGGGAGCACTGGCCGCGCCGGCCGCGCACGCCAGCTCCATCACCGACCTCACGACCGGGATCGGCTCGACAGTGACCGGCGTGGGCTCCGCCGTGACCACGACCGGCACGCTGCTGACCGGATCGGGCTCGACCGCGCCGACGACGTCGCCGGTGCTCACCACGCCGATCCTCACCACGCCCGTGGTCGACCTCCCGTCCGCGCCGACCGCCGGCCTGCCGGGGCTCGCCACGGTCGACGGCGACGGCACCGGGCTGACGGTGGACGTCGGCAACGGGCTCGTCACGGTCGGCGCCGGCACGGGCAGCAGCACCGGCTCGGGCATCTCGGTCGGCATCGGCGAGGGCGCCGTGGGCGCCACGACCGGCGGATCGACCACCGTCACCACGGCTGACCCGACGAACGGCGCGCCGAGCGTCGGCGGCGGCTCCCACATCGGCGTCGGCACGGGCGGAGGCGTCGGCACGCCGACCGTCCCCGGCGCGCCCACGGGCGGCACGAGCCCCGCGCCGGCCCCGAGCTCCTCGCCCGTTCCTCGGCTGCTGTCCGCCACGGTCGCCGCGTCCGTCGCCACGGTGTACCCGAAGAAGGACGGCTACCGCGACACCGTGTCGTTCCTCGTCAAGCAGGAGACCTCGACCGGCGCCGTGATCCCCGTGACGGGCTCGGCCGTGCTCACGAAGGCGGGCAAGGCGGTCAAGACCTGGGCGCTCGTGCGCTCCACCCAGACGCTGGTCTGGAACGGCCTCGTGGACGGCGCGGTGAAGCCGGGGACCTACCTCCTCCGCGCGACCGCCCGAGCGGGCGACGGTCAGGCCTTCACGTCCTCGACCAGGACGGTCGTCAGCGCGAAGCGGCTCGTCACCAAGTCGGTCTCGCTCTCCACCGGCAAGGTCACGAAGCTCACCAACAAGGCGATGCCGAAGCCGGCGCGGACCTCGCTCGTCAAGGGCCTGCCCGTGCGGCTCCGCGTCATCACCTCCGCCAAGGGCATCAAGGGCGTCGGCAAGCTCGTGTTCACCGCCGGCAAGAAGTCCTTCAGCGTGCCGGTGCGCAGCGGCAAGCACGCCGCCGGGTACATCCGGGTGCCCAGGGCCTTCACCGCCGTGCACATGCGGCCGGTGCTGAAGGCGAAGCACGGCACGGTCCGCTCCGTGAAGCTGATCTGGAAGTACGGGCAGCTCAAGTAGCTCGTCCCGCCCGAGTGCTGAAGGAGTCCTCCCGGCATCGGGAGGGCTCCTTCAGCGCGTCCGGCGCAGGAGGCGCGAGACCAGCGACGGCCGTGCGGGCGGACCGGCGGGTGCGGGCGGCGCCGCGGTCGTGGCGCGACGCACCAGCACGGAGCCCAGCAGCTGCTCGTCGTCGTCGACGGCGCCGAGCAGTCGGTCCGCCGCCGCGCCGCCGGCCTCCTCCGGGCTCTGGCGCCAGGTCGTGAGCCCTCGCGCCGCCGCGTCGCGGTGGTCGTCGACGCCGATCACGCTGAGGTCCTGGGGCACGCGCAGCCCGAGGTCCTCGGCGGCGTCGAGCACGGCGAGCGCCAGCTCGTCCGCGACCGCGAACACGGCGGTCGGCCGGTCCTCCGCCGACAGCAGCTCGCGGGCCGCGCGGTAGGCGGCGTCGTGCGTGAACTCGCACGGCTTCACCTGCGAGTGCTCGTCGAGGCCCGCGATCCGCATCGCCTCGCTGTAGCCGCGCACCCGGTCCGCGCGCATCGTGAAGTCGTCGGGCGAGAGCGCGTACCCGGCGAGGTGCGTGATCGACACGTGCCCGAGCGACAGCAGGTGCTCCGTCGCCAGGCGGGCGACGCCCTCGTCGTCGACGAAGACGCTCGGCAGCCCGGCGCATCGGCCGCCGATGACGACGACGGGCTTGCCGTGCTCGCGCAGCCGCTCGACCTGCTCGCCCTTGAACTCGAAGTGCACCGCGACCGCGCCGACGCAGTCCGGGTCGGCGAGCGCCTCGTGGAGGAGGTCGGTGACGCGGGCGCGCCCCTCCCGGCCCGGCCGCTCGGTGAGCACCCGGACGACGAGGCCGGGATCGGCCGCCCGCAGGCGACCGGCGATGCCGTCGCAGACCGCATCGAAGTACCAGTTGTCCTGGAACGGGACGGCGACCTCGACCCTGGGCACGGCTTCTCCTCCACCGGCGCCGCCGGCTGTGGCGGGCGCGGTGTCCGCGAGCGTAGAGGACCGATCGGACTCGTTCCCGGAACGTCGCGGCCGCCCGCCGTGTCGGGCCGCGGCGCGCGTGCCGGCCGGGGCGCGCACCATTCCCCGAGCGGGTGCCGAGCAGAACGACCGCGGCGTCCCGGGCGCGTCCGCTCCCCCGCCCCGTACGGTGGCCGGGTGGACCGCGACGAGCGCAGCGAACTCCTGAAGGACGCGCACCCCTCCTGCCCGCGGTGCGACACTCGACTCGACGACGCCGGCACGGACACGATGGCGATCCGCCTCCGCTGCCCGGGGTGCGGGCTGGACCTGATCGCGAGCCAGTAGGCGCGCTCGGACCTTCCACCGACTGCCGGGGAACGACGGAGGCCCCGGCTCCGCGGCGGCGGAGCCGGGGCATTCCCGGTGGCGGAGGACGGAGGACGCGAACCCGAATCAGCGCCTCTCGGAACTCCTTGAGAGATCGGAGAGGGCGCCTCTGATCAGCCCATCCGACCCGCTCCTCGAGCACCTCGACTCAGCGGATCGTGGGAGCCCCCACACGTTCGTGGGGTTCCCGTGAAGGCTCGGACCTCGCCCGAGGCTGATCGTCCCCATCGCCGCCGCGATGCGCTCGAGTGAGCACCGGGAGCCTCCGCCGACCACCTCTGAACGCACCCTGCGCACGTCAGCGAATCCGGAGCGATCCTCGTCGGGCCTTCGACCTCGGCCTTTCAGCCCACCTCGACGAACTCGCCGCGCACCTCGACCTCGTCGCCGTGAGTCAGCTGCCTGCCTCGCCGGCGTTCGACTTCCCCGTTCACGCGCACCTGGCCGTTGGTGACCACCTGCCGGGCGTCCGCGCCCTGGTCGATCAGCCCGGCAAGCTTCAGGAACTGACCCAGCCGGATGGAGTCGTCTCGGATCGGAACTGTTCGCGCACTCACGGCTTCTCCCGCACGCACGGCATTCTCCAGCACCCTCGATCGACTCCGCCCACGAGCAGGTCCTGGAGACCCTCGCGCTTCCGGGAGATCGCGCACGATCTGCGGGGTGAGCGCGGGATGTGCGCCATCCGACCGCACGCGACGCGGGGTGCCCGCACGAGTCGACGGCGGCGCGGAGGCAGGTGGTTCGCCGGCGCCTCGAGGTCGAGGTCGAGGTCGAGGTCGAGCCGGAGTGCGCCGTGCTCCACGGCGGACCTGCTCCGTGCCCGACCTGAAGCCGGTGCAACGGATGCTCGGTCACGCCTCTGCGGCGATGACGCTCGACACCTGTGCCGACCTGTTCGACGTCGGTCCGGACACCCTGTCAGACCGTGCAGACGAGGTCGGAACGATCCGCGTCGACCAGAGCCTCTGCAGACGTGCGGTGTTCCTGCGGGGCTGGAGAAGAACGAAGGCCCGCGATCCGCGTCGTCACGCGGATCGAGGGCCTCTCAAGTGGCGGAGGATGGGGGATTCGAACCCCCGAGGCTGTTACACCAACACGCTTTCCAAGCGTGCGCCATAGGCCACTAGGCGAATCCTCCTGAGCGCGCGAACGCGGGCCGAGGAGGATCCTACCGGCCCCGGAGCCGTCCTGTCGTCGCGTACACTTCGATCGGCTCCCCGCGTGGCGCCATCCAGGCCAACTCCCCCAGGGCGGAAACGCAGCAAGGGCAACCGGGCTCTGGCGGGTGCGCGGGGGGTCCTTTCTCTTCCCCCCGCCGTCTGGGGGCTGCGCGCTCCGCCGGCCGGCCTCTAGCGTGCTGAGCATGTCGAGCGTCGCCGCGCAGCGGACCCTGCGCCCCGTGCGCCACCTCGCCTGGCGCACCGCCGCAGCCGGCAACATCGCGGTCGTCGTGCCCGGCGCCGCCGTGGCCGTGACCATCGCGGCGCAGGACGGCCGGCCCGTCGTCGCCGGCGTCGTGGCGCTCACCGCCCTCCTGGTCGCCGCACTCGTCGTCGTGCCGGCGCTGCGCATCCGCACCCGGCTCGAGCCGGGTGGCATCACCACCTTCTGGACCAGCCGGATCGGCTCGACGACCCTGTCGAAGGACCAGGTCCGCCGCGCGGTCGTCCGCACGATCTACAACAGCGACGGCGTCAGCACGAACCGCCACCTGTTCCTCCTCGACGAGCAGGACCGCACCCTGCTGCGCATGAGCGACCGGTGGTGGACGGACGAGCAGCTGCTCGGTGTGGCCCATCACTTCACGGTGACGCTCGAGTCGCAGAACCAGCCCGTGCACCTCGCCGAGGTGCGGCGCACCGCCCGCCGCCAGCTGCGGTGGGCGGAGCGGCACCGCTTCACGGCTGTCGCGCTGCTGGTCGTCGGCACGTTCGCGGCGTGCTGCGCGTTCGCCGCGCTCGTCACCGCCGCGCTCTGAGCGCCGCGTGTCGCCGCATCAGCGGTCGGACACGCCCCACTCCTCGCCGTACCCGCCCTCGGCGACCGGCTTCGCCATCAGCTCGAGGAACGGCTGCGCGTCGAACGCCTCCGGCCCGAGCACGCCCGTGCCCGCCCACTCGCCGCGCGCCAGCATCTCGAGCGCGATGACGGGGTTCAGCGCCGTCTGCCACACCACGCACTGGCTGTCGTAGTCGCGCATCGTGTCCGCGTTGTCGGCCACGTGGTACAGGTACACCGCCTTCGGCGCGCCGTCCTTGCCCGTGCCGGTGACGTAGGTGCCGGCGCACGTCCTCCCCTCCATGCGCGGCCCGAGCGTCGCCGGATCGGGCAGCGCTGCAGCGACCACGTCGCGGGGCGCGACCTCGACCGGCCCGGTCGCGCTGCGCACGCGGAGGGGGACGGTGGAGGCGAGACCGAGGTCGCGGAGGGTGCGGAGCACGCCGATGAACTCTGCGCCGAGGCCGTACTTGAAGGTGACGCGGCGGGCGTCGAGCCAACGCGGCATCAGCAGCACCTCCTCGTGCTCGACGTTCACGCACTCGACCGGGCCGATGCCGCCCGGGAAGTCGAACACCTCCGGCTCGCTGAAGGGCGCCGTGGTGGTCCAGCCCGCCCCGCGCTCCCAGACCACGGGCGGGTTCAGGCACTCCTCGAGCGTCGTCCAGATGCTGAAGGAGGGTGCGAACACCTCGTTGCCCTCGTCGTCGCGGACGACGAGGTTCGCGCCGTCGCGCACCCCGAGCTCGTCGATCGTGTCGAACAGGTGGTCGGCCGCGTAGCGGGCGAAGACGTCGCTCAGGCCGGGCTCGACGCCCATGCCGACGAGCGCGAGGCGCCGCTGCGACTCCCAGTCCCCCGCCTGCGCGAACTGGTCATCGCCGAGCTTCACGCCCGTGGCGGTGAACGGGTCGGTGGGATGCGGCTCGGACAGGCTCATCGCCATGTCGAGGTAGTCGGCGCCCGCGGCGAGCGCCCCCGCGAACACGGCCGGCACGAACTTCGGCTCCACCGCGTTCATCACGTGGGTGATGCCGTTCGCGCGGGCGACCCCGGCGACCGCGTCGGGGTCGGAGGCGTCGATGCGGCTGGTCCCGAACCGGGCGGCCACGTCCGCGCCGTGCCGCTCCGCGATCCAGGCGACCGTCCGCTCCGCCTTCGAGACGTCGTAGTCGCTGACGACGACCGCCTCGTAGAACGATCGGGTGGCCGCGATCTTCGCGATCGCGTCCCCCACTCCCCCGGCACCGACGATGAGGATCCGCATGCCCGCAACGTAGCGGGTTCCGCGAGCGGGGACCGGACAGCCGGTCCCCGCTCGCGGACGGGCCTCAGGCGCCCTGCGTCGTCGACCCCGAGCCGAGGTCGTAGACCGTGACGCCGCCGATCGTCGTGGACGCGAAGTGCGACTCCACCCAGGTCGCGATCGCCGAGGAGGCGCTGGAGCCGCCGTTCGACCGGCCGGTGCCGCCACCGCCGATGAAGTAGTGGATCCGCCCCTCCGACACGTACTGCTCGAACTCCGCCAGCGTCGGCGACGGGTCGCTGCCGTTGAAGCCGCCGAGGGGCATCACGGCCTGGCCGGAGGCCAGCTGGTAGGTGGCGGCGTTCTGGGAACCGACCGTCGCGGCTGCCCACGTGTAGTCCGAGGCGTCCGACCGCAGCGCCTGCACGAGGGCGGAGGCCACCGCGGTGTCGCCCCCGAGCAGGCCGGCGCCGCCGCCGCCGCGGGTGAACCCGCCGAAGCCCTGGGTGGTCCCGCCGGTCGTCGCGCCGGGCGCCCGACCGCCGAAGCCGCCCTGCGTCCCGGTGCCCGCAGGCGGCTGGAAGCCCTGCCCGCCCCGGCCGAAGCTCGGCCGGCCGCCGCCGAACCCGCCGCGCGCTCCGCCGCCGAAGCCGGCCGCGACCGCCGGCCCCGCGGTGGGCAGGGATCCGGTGTGCGCGGTGAGCGTCGTGTCCACCGACCAGGCCAGCGGTGCGACGAGCGCCGCGGTCAGTGCCGCTGCGGCGCCGATGCGTGCGAAGACCCGCACGTGCGGTGCGGCGAGCAGGGTCACCGCGGCGAGCACGCCCGCCATCACCACGACCACGCGCAACCAGGGGAGGAAGCTCGACGCCTGCGACATGAGCACGACGGACCACCAGGTGGTGCCGAGCACGACCACCGCGGCGACGATGCGGGCCCACGGGGCCGAGCGCCGCTCCCAGAGCAGCCAGGCGCCGGCGCCGACCAGGCCGCCGATCGCCGGGGCGAGCGCCACCGAGTAGTACGGGTGGATGATTCCGGCGCCGAAGCTGAGGGCGACGGCGGTGACCACGAGGGTGCCGCCGAGCAGCAGCACCACCGCCCGGGCGCCGTCCGTGCGGGGCCGGCGCCGCAGCACGACCACGCCAACGACGAGCAGTGCGAGCGCTGCCGGCAGCAGCCAGGCGACCTGGGTGCCGAACTCGCTCGAGAAGAGGCGGCCGATCCCCGTCTCGCCCCACATGCCGCCGCCGGTGGTCGTCGTGCGACCGCCCGTGACGGAACCGGTCTCATTCCCCGTCAGTCGGCCGAGGCCGTTGTAGCCGAAGGTCAGCTCGAGGAAGCTGTTGCTCTGCGAGCCGCCGATGTACGGCCGCATGCTCGCGGGCACCAGGGTGACGAGCGCGACCCACCACCCGGCCGAGACGACGAGCGCGCCGAGGGCCCCCAGCAGGTGCAGGAAGCGGGTGCCGAGCCGCCGCGGGGAGGCGTAGAGGTACACGCCGATGAGCACGGGCAGCACGAGGAACGCCTGCAGCTGCTTGGTGAGGAACGCGAAGCCGATCGCGACGCCGGCCCACAGCACCCAGCGCACGCGACCGTCCTCGACGCCGCGCATCGTCAGGTAGGTGGCGAGGGTGACGAGCAGCACGAGCAGGGCGTCCGGGTTGTTGAACCGGAACATCAGGGTGGCCACGGGCGTCAGCGCGGTCGCGGCGCCCGCGATCAGCCCGGCCTGCGGCGACAGGTGCCGTCGGACGATCGCGTAGACGAGGGCGACGGTGAGCACGCCCATGACCGCCTCGGGCAGCAGGATGCTGAAGGAGGAGAGCCCGAGGAGCCGCACGGACAGCGCCATCACCCACATCGACGCGGGCGGCTTGTCGACCGTGATGGAGTTGCCCGCGTCGGAGGAGCCGTAGAGGAACGCCTCCCAGTTCGACGCGCCCGCCTGCACCGCGGCGGAGTAGAACGCGTTCGCCCACCCGTTCTCGCCGAGGTTCCAGAGGTAGAGCAGGGCGGTCAGCGCGAGCAGGCCGAGGAACGCGGGGCGCACCCACGCGGCGTCGGTCGTGCGGCCGCGCCAGAGCGCCGCGGGCAGCGTGCGGGCGCGGGTGCCGAGCCCGCTGCGCGCGGGCCGGGCGGCGCGCGCGGGCGGCGAGGTGGTGGTCGAGGTCACTTGATGAGCTCCATCCGGGTCTCGGTGTCGGTGGAGTCGGCGGGCCGCTCCACGGGGTCGGGGGCCGAGCGGTGGGAGCGGAACACCCAGCCGCGCAGCAGGACGAAGCGCACGACCGTGGCGACGAGGTTCGCGCCGGTGAGCACGAGGATCTCGGTCAGCGGGGAGGCGTGCGGCTCGGCGGTGTGCAGGACCAGCAGGGCGCCGGAGGTGATGCACCAGGCGATCCCGAACACGACGAGGCCCTGCAGGTGGTGGCGCACGGCGCCGAGCCGGCCGACGACGCCGAAGGTGAACCAGCGGTTCGCCCAGGTGTTGCCGAGCGCCGTCAGCAGCAGGGAGAGGAAGTTCGCCGCTTGCCCGCCGAACAGCGGCCGCAGCACGAGGTACAGCAGCGCGTAGGCGAGCGTCGAGGCGCCGCCGACGGCCGCGAACCGGATGGCCTGGCTGCGGAAGCCCGGCCGGGCGGCGGGGGCCAGCGGCCGGCGGCCCAGCTCCTCCGCCACCGCCTCGACCGGCACCCGGTGCCGCGACAGGTCGCCGAACAGGCGGACGATGCCGCGCAGGTCGTCCTTCGCGGTGCGCACGATGTCGACCCGGCTGTCGGGGTCGTCCTGCCAGTCGACCGGCACCTCGTGGATGCGCAGCCCGGACCGCTCGGCGAGCACCAGCAGCTCGGTGTCGAAGAACCACGAGTCGTCCCGCACGAGCGGCAGCAGTCGGTCGGCCGCGGGCTTGGTGATCGCTTTGAATCCGCACTGCGCGTCGGAGAAGGACGCGGAGAGCACGGTGCGGACGATGCCGTTGTAGGAGCGGGAGATGAACTCGCGCTTCGTCCCGCGCACGACCCGGCTGCCGCGGCTGAGGCGGGTGCCGATCGCGACGTCGGAGTGGCCGGACAGCAGCGGCGCGATCAGCGGCGCGAGCCCGGCGAGGTCGGTGGAGAGGTCCACGTCGAGGTAGGCGAGGACCCGGGCGGTCGAGGCGCTCCACGCGGTGCGCAGGGCGAGGCCGCGGCCCTTCTGCTCCAGCCGCATCGCGGTGACGTCGGGCAGGGTCTCCTCGAGGCTGCGCGCGACCTCGAACGTGCCGTCGGTGCTCGCGTTGTCGACGATCACCACCCGCCACGCGACGGTCAGGTGCTCGGTGAGGTAGCGGTGCAGCCGCCACACGCTCTCCTGCAGCACGTGGGCCTCGTCGTGCACGGGGACGACGATCTCGACGTCGGGCGGTGGCTGGCGATCAGGCATGACCGCAAGGCTCAGCCGGGGCCCTATGCGCCTCCTATGACGCCTCGATGAGCGCGGCTCCGCTTCCTTGGAGCCGGATCAGGCTTCGGCGAACGACTCCTCGGCGGCCTGATCCGCCGACTGCTCGGACCACAGGGTCGTGTAGAGGCCGCCGAGCCGCACGAGCTCGGCGTGCGTGCCCCGCTCGACGATGCGGCCCGCGTCGACCACCAGGATCTCGTCCGAGTCGACGATCGTCGACAGCCGATGGGCGATCGCGATCGTGGTGCGCCCGGCGGAAGCGGCGTCGAGCGCCTCCTGCACGACGCGTTCGGACACGGAGTCGAGCGCGCTCGTCGCCTCGTCGAGGATGACGACCGGCGGGTTCTTCAGCAGCACCCGCGCGATCGCGATGCGCTGCTTCTCGCCCCCGGACAGGCGGTAGCCGCGCTCGCCGACGACGGTGTCGTAGCCGTCGGGGAACTTCGCGATCGTGTCGTGCAGGTTCGCGCCCTCGGCGGCGGCGCGGACCTCGTCGTCGGTCGCGTCGGGCTTCGCGTACTTCAGGTTGTCGCGGATCGTCGCGTGGAAGAGGTAGGTCTCCTGGCTGACGATCCCGATCGCGCCGAGCAGCGACTCCTGCTGCAGCTGCTTCACGTCGACGCCCGCGAAGCGCACGACGCCGGCCGTGGCCTCGTACAGGCGCGGCACGAGGTACCCGACCGTGGTCTTGCCGGCGCCCGACGGGCCCACCAGCGCGACGGAGGCGCCGGGCCGCACCGTGAAGCTCACGTCGGTGAGGATCGGCGTCGGGTCCTGACCGGGCGTCGCCGGGTAGGCGAACCCGACCCGGTCGAACTCCACCCCGCCGAGCGCGGAGCCCGTCGGCACCGGCACGGCGTCGGGGGCGTCGGTGATCGCGGGCTTCAGGTCGAGGTACTCGAAGATGCGGGCGAACAGCGCGGAGGAGGTCTGCAGATCGAGCGCGACCCGCAGCAGCCCCATGAGCGGCCACGTCAGGCGCGCCTGCACCGTCGTGAAGGCGACGATCGTGCCCGCGGTGATCGCCGCGCCGTTCGACAGCAGCAGGCCCGAGGCCAGGTAGACGAGCGCGGGCACGATCAGCAGGAAGATCTGCACGGTCGCGAAGAAGCCCTGGCCGGTCATCTCCTGCCGCACCTGCAGCTGCAGCTGCCGCGTGCTCTCCGCGGTGTACCGCTCGGTCTCCTGCCGCTGCCGCGTGAAGGACTTGGCGAGCAGGATGCCGGAGACGGAGAGCGCCTCCTGGGTGATGGCGGACAGCTCGGACAGCGACTCCTGGGTCGCCGTGGCGATCCGCGCCCGCCGCTGGCCGACGCTGCGCTGCACCAGGGCGAGCATCGGCAGCAGCACGATCGCGATCAGCGCGAGCTGCCAGCTGAGCAGGAACATCGCCACGAAGGCGGCGATCACGGTTACGGTGTTGCCGACCACGGACGACACGGTGTTCGACAGCACGTTGGCGACGCCGCCGACGTCATTCGCGAGGCGGGACTGGATCACGCCGGTGCGCGTGCGGGTGAAGAAGCCGAGCTCCATCTGCTCGAGGCGGGTGAAGAGCCGCTCGCGGAGGGAGGCGGTCACGCCGTTGCCGATGGTGGCCGTCAGATAGGTCTGCCCGACGCCGAGCACCTGCGAGACGACCCAGATCAGGACCATGCCGCCGACGACCTCCGCCAGCCGCGGCAGGTTCGGCCCGCCCCGCGGGAAGAGCCCCTGGTCGAACGCCTCCTGGGTGAGCAGGGGCGGCAGCACGGTGAGTGCGGCGGTGACCAGGACCAGGCCGATCGTCAGCGCCAGCCGGCCGCGGTAGGGCTGGAACAGCTCGCGGATCCGGCGGCCGAAGTCGGGGATGCGGGGCGCCTTCGCGGCCTCCTCGCGCGCGCGGCTCGCGTCCTGCATGGACCCTCGAACCGCGCGCATGCTCACCGCCTCAGGGTATGGTCCGCCGCCGACGCGGCTGCGCGCCGTTCTCGGAGGGCGATCAGACGGGCATCGGCGACCTCGCAGGAGGCGCTCCTACGGTCCGGTCATGAGCAACACGGAGCACACCGCGGCGCACGCCGTGACACCCGGCGACCACACCGACCGCACCGACCGCACCGACCGGGTCGACGACGACCACTCCCGCCTCACGGTCGAGGACGGCGGTTCCACCACCGACCCCGCGGACCTCGTCGACGACGACGCAGCGTCCGGCACGTCCGGTGCCTCCGGTGCCGCGACGTCGAGCACCGGCACCGAGCGCCACGGACTCGCCGACATCGATGACGACGGCTCCATCGGCCACGTCTTCGATCAGACCAACGGCGTCATCGAGGGCGTCGACGGCGACTCCGACGGCACCGCCGCCAGCGACGTGCGCAGCGGCGCGGAGCGCGACGAGGCCGGCACCCTCGACGGCGCCGAGCCCCTCGGGCGCGACGCGACCGGCACGATGCGACGCGACCCGGAGGACTGATCCGCCGGATGCCGCTTCCGGCATGAGTCAGCCGGCGGCGCGCAGGACCTCCTCCGCGTCGCCGGCCAGCCGTGCCGCGTCCGCGCGGTACAGCGCCGCGTGGTCCGGCCGACCGGCCGCCTCCGCGTGGTCCGCGATCTCGTCGAGCAGGGGCACCGCGGCCACGAGCACCGCCGCGGGCGCCACGTCGCCGTAGGCGTCGGCGAGCAGTCGCAGCCGGCGGCCCCGCTCCCGCGGGCCCGAGGTGCGCCCGTCGACGTTGCCGGGGGCGGTCAGCGGCGCCAGGCGATAGGCGAGGTGCGCGAGGTCGCGCACCCGCGGCCCCGGCGAGGCCTGGTCGAGGTCGATCACCCCCGCGATCCGCCCGTTGCGCACCACGAGGTTGTACGGCGCGAAGTCGTTCACCGCGACGACCTCATCCGGCTCCCTCGCGGGCTGCTGCCACATCCCGCCTGCGCGCGGGAACCCGGCGCTCGCGTCGTGCACCCGCCGCAGCAGCCGGGCGGCGTCCTCGAGGAACGCTTCCGACCAGACGAGGTCCGGCAGCGGGTAGGCGGGCACCGCGCCGGGCAGGAACTCGAGCACCTCCCGCCCCTGCTCGTCGAACCCGAACGGCTCGGGCACCGCGTCCGCGCCGTGCGACCGGAGGTGCGCCAGGTAGGCGTGCACCGTCGGCGTCCAGGGACCCGCCGTGCGGTGCACGCGGTCCCCGTACCGCACGGGCGCGTTGCTGTTGCCGCCGGGCAGCGGGACGCCGGAGTCGGTCGTCACGCCGGGTCGCGGAGCCAGGCCGTGGCGTCCGCCGGGAGCACGCGGTCGTCACCGACGGGCGCGCTGGAGACGAGCACCTCCCCCTCGGGCAGCACCGTCGGCGCGCCGAAGGCCGTGATGCAGCGCCACCCGCCGTCCCGGACCACCTCGACCGCGTCCGGCCGGTCCGCGAAGCGGGCGCCGTCCCCGGCCGGCAGCTCGGCCCGCAGCGCGAGCGCGCGCCGGTACAGGTTGAGCGTCGATGCGGGATCCGCGTCCTCGACCGAGACGGCGTGCTCGGCGAACCATCCGGGCTGCGGCAGGTGGGCCCCGCCCGCGCCGAAGCCGTGCGACGGCCCGTCGGGCGTCCAGGGCAGCGGCACCCGCGCACCGTCGCGCCCCTTGTCGGTGTGGCCGTTCCGCTCCCAGATCGGGTCCTCGAGGGCGTCGAACGGCAGGTCCGCGACCTCGAACAGCCCGAGCTCCTCCCCCTGGTAGACGTAGGCGGAGCCGGGCAGCGCGAGCAGCAGCAGGGCGGCCGCGCGGGCGCGGGCGAGCCCCAGCGCGCGGTCCTCGGCGGGCTCCGTGCCGTGCGACATCAGCCAGGCGGTCAGGTCGGTGCCGGCCGGCAGCCCGAAGCGGCTGGCGTGCCGCACGAGGTCGTGGTTCGAGAGCACCCAGGTGGAGGAGGCGCCGGCGGCGCGCGCCCGCTCGAGCGAGTTCTCGATGCTGCGGCGGAAGGCGACCGCGTCCCACGGCTCGAGCACCAGGTCGAACTCGAAGGTCTGGCCCAGCTCGTCCGGCCGCGCGTAGAGCGGCAGGCGCGACGGCGCCGCCCAGGCCTCGGCGACGGCGGCACGGGGCGGGTCGTACTCGTTCAGCACGGTCCGCCAGCCGCGGAACACCTCGTGCACCTCGTCGCGGTCGAACAGCACGTCGGTGCCGTCGTCCTTCAGCACGTCGCGGGAGATGCGCGGGTAGCTCGCGAACGGCTCGCGCAGGTCCTTCGTCAGGCCGTGGGCCACGTCGACCCGGAAGCCGTCGACGCCGCGGTCCGCCCAGAACCGGAGGATGCGGTGGAACTCCTCGCGCACCTCCGGGTTCCCCCAGTCGAAGTCGGGCTGCTCGCGCGCGAACAGGTGCAGGTACCACTGCCCGTCGGGCACGCGCGTCCAGGCGGAGCCGCCGAAGTGGCTCACCCAGTCCGAGGGCGGCTGCTCGCCGTGCTCGCCGAGCCCGTCGCGGAAGATGTAGCGCGCCCGCTCGGGGGAGCCGGCTCCGGCCGCGAGCGCCTCCTGGAACCAGCGGTGCCCCGAGCCGGAGTGGTTCGGCACGATGTCGACCACGACCCGCACGCCGCGCGCGTGCAGCGCCGCGACGAGCTCGTCGAACTGCTCGAGGGTGCCGATGCGCGGGTCGACGTCGGTGTAGTCGTCGACGTCGTACCCGCCGTCCGCGAGCGCGGAGGGGTAGAACGGGCTCAGCCAGACGGCGTCGATCCCGAGCCCGGCGAGGTACGGCACGCGGTCGATCAGGCCGGTCAGGTCGCCGATGCCGTCGCCGTTCCCGTCGGCGAAGCTGCGGGGGTACACCTGGTACACGGCGGCGGTGCGCCACCAGTCGGGGTCGGTCAGGTCACGGACGCGGGTCGGCACGGCGACACGATAGGGCCGCAATCGGTTGCAGCAGGAAGCAGGTCGGCGCATGCCCTCGGACTGGGAACGGGTCGCGGCCGACCCCCGTCTGCTCGCGGCGCTGCGACGACGGGCCGCGGGTCCGACGGACCCGCTCGACCGGCTCTGGTGGGCGGAGCACCCGGGCGCGCCCACCCCGCAGGGCCTCCCCGATCCGGCGCTCCGCACGGAGGACGCGAGGCGGGCGCTGTACCGGAAGGGCGCGGCGCGGTCCGAGGCGGTGGAGGCCGAGCGGGCGGCGGACGCCGCCGCCGCCTCCCTCCGCGCGCTCCGTCGCGATCTGGCCGCGGCCGAGGAGGAGGTCCGCGGCGCGGACGGCGGGGGCGGCACGCGCGCCGCCGTCCGCCCGGCCCGCCGGGTGCTGATCGGCGCCGTCGTCGCGGCGGTCCTGATCGGCGCCGCTGCCGGCTGGGCCGCGGGCAGGTTCGGCGCACCGCCGCACGCCGCGGCCCTGACCGTCTTCGACCGCGCGCAGCGCGCCGACGACCGGTTCCCGACCGCGGCCGAGCCGCCCCGGGCCGTCGATCCCGGTTCGACCCGGTTCATCGGCAGCTCCTCGGCGTCCGGGACGTCGGTCTACGCGGCGCGAGCGAGCGGCGACCGCGTCTGCCTCCTGGCCGTGGTGCTCGCGCAGCACGTCGTCGGCTCGTGCACCACGGAGGGCGCCTTCGCCGAGGCGGGGCTCGAGCTGAGCTTCCCGACCTCCATCGACCCGCAGGACGACTCGGGTCCGGCCCCTCCTCAGGAGCTGACGCCGCACTGGACGCCCGACGGTCGCCTCACCTTCTGACGCCGGACCGTGCACAACGGTTTGAGCACGGGAGATGTAAACGCTTGCAACGCGATGAGGGCGTGGCTACTGTCCCCCATCGGGGAGCGATGCCGCTCCCCCGCGCGAGCACCAACGCGCGGCAGCTCAAAGAGGAGTTCTATGAAGAAGGCGCTCCGCGTCGCAGCCGTCGGCGCGACGCTCGCCCTGTCCGGGCTCAGCCTGGTCGCCTGCTCGAACGGCGGCGGCAGCAGCCCCGCCGCGCAGGGCGGCAACGACACCGGCCCGATCACCTACGTGCAGGGCAAGGACACGTCCGGCAACATCCCCAAGCTCGCGGCGATGTGGAACGCGGACCACGCGAAGGAGAAGGTGAAGGTCATCCAGCAGTCGGACAACGCCGACCAGCAGCTGCAGGACCTGACCCAGCACCTCCAGCAGAAGCTCTCCGACTACGACGTGATGTCGACCGACGTCGTGTGGACGGCGCAGCTCGCGGCCAAGGGCTGGCTGCAGCCGCTGACCGGCGACTACAAGCTCGACCTGTCCGGCTACCTGCCGTCGGTCGTCAAGAGCGGCGAGTACGTGGGCACGCAGTACGCCGCCCCGTCGGTCACCGACTCGCAGCTGCTCTACTACCGCAAGGATCTGCTCGGCTCGAAGGCCGTGCCCACGACCTTCGCCGAGATGATGGCGCTCTGCCCGGTCGCCAAGAAGGCGGGCGTCGACTGCTACGCGGGCCAGTTCGCGAAGTACGAGGGCCTCACCGTCAACTTCAACGAGGTCGTCACCTCGAACGGCGGCACGGTCGTCGACGAGAAGGGCAAGCCCACGCTCGACACCCCCGAGGCCGAGAAGGGCCTGCAGGAGCTCGTCGACGCGTTCAAGAACGGGAACATCCCGAAGGCCGCCGTCTCCTACCAGGAGCAGCAGGGCCTGAACTCGTTCGAGCAGGGCAAGCTCATGTTCCTGAACAACTGGCCGTACATGGTCGCGGACATCGCGAACAGCGACCAGGCGAAGGACATCCGCAGCAAGTACGCGATCGCCGGCTACCCGGGCAAGTCCGCCGTCGGCGGCCACAACCTGGCCATCAACGCGTACTCGAAGCACAAGGGCACGGCGCTGAAGTTCATCAAGTTCATGGAGTCCGAGGAGGTCCAGAAGAACCGCGTGGAGAAGGAGTCGGTCGCCCCGACGCTGTCCTCCCTGTACTCGGACACGAGCTTCACGGACAAGTACCCGTACCTGGTGCCGCTGAAGAAGTCGCTCGACAGCGCGGTGGCCCGCCCGATCACCCCGTACTACAACGGCGTGACGCAGGCCATCCAGAACAACATCTTCCAGGCGCTGCAGACCGCTTCGACGGGCGGCTCGGTCGATGTGAAGTCGGTGCTGAGCACGACCTCGAAGGCGATCGAGGCCGCGGGCTCCGGCAGCTGATCGCCGGACCGACCCAGTCGGTCCCGGGTGGTGCCGCCGGCAGCGGCGGCACCACCCGGGACCATCGCTCGCTCCCGATGAAGAGAGGAACCGAATGACCGCCCTCGCAGCGCCTCCGAACTCCCCGCCGAAGCTGGCGGGGCGTGCGAGCGCCGAAGCGAACCGCCGCCGGATGACCCGCGTCGCCTACGGCCTGCTCGCGCCGACCATCATCGCGATGCTCGTCGTCGTCGCGTACCCGATCGTGCAGTCGATCATCCAGTCGTTCAACAGCGACGCGAGCGGCATCGACCCGAAGACCGGCCTGTTCCGGGCGGGCGGCTTCGTCGGGCTCCAGAACTACACGAACTGGCTGTTCCAGCAGTGCCAGGTCGGCGGCGTCACACAGGCGTGCCCCGCCGGCAGCCCGCAGGCCGGGTTCTACAACTCGGTCTTCGTCACCTTCTTCTTCACGATCGTCACGGTCGCGCTCGAGACGGTGTTCGGCGTCTGGATGGCCTTCATCATGAACCGGAACTTCCGCGGCCGCGGGATCCTCCGGGCCGCGGTCCTCGTCCCGTGGGCGATCCCGACGGCGGTCACGGCCAAGCTCTGGTACTTCATCTTCGACCCGAGCGGCGTCCTCAACACGGTGCTCAACGTGAACGTGCTGTGGCTCAGCGACCTCTGGGCGTCGCGCTTCGCGATCATCATCGCGGACACCTGGAAGACCACGCCGTTCATGGCGCTCCTCATCCTCGCGGGCCTGCAGCTGATCCCGGAGGAGACCTACGAGGCGGCGAAGATGGACGGCTCGAGCACCATCCAGACCTTCTTCCGCATCACGCTGCCGCTGCTGAAGCCGGCGCTCGTCGTCGCGATCCTGTTCCGCACGCTCGACGCGCTGCGCATGTACGACCTCCCGGCGATCCTCACGGGCGGCGGCGGCGGCGGCGGTCAGGGCACCCAGACCCTGTCGATCCTCGTCGTGAAGCAGATCCAGCAGAGCAACGACTCCGCCTCGGCGCTGTCGACGATCACCTTCCTCATCATCTTCGCCGTCGCCTTCATCTTCATCCGGGTGCTCGGCGCGAACCTCACGGGCAACGCGCCGAAGGCGCGCCGCGTGGCCAAGGAGGCCTGACCCATGACGACAGTCGCAGGACCCGCCGTCGAGGCGGCGGAACGGCCCGTCACCAACCAGTACTCGGCGAGCCGGGCGCGCGCCCGCCGGCGCAAGCAGGGGGCCGCGGCCGTCCGCACGGCCGTCCAGGCCGCGGTCATCGTGGTGTGGTGCCTGCTGCCCTTCTACTGGATGGTCGTCATCGGCCTCCGGGACTCGAGCTACACGTTCGACCCGAACCCGCTGCCGATCCACCTGACGTTCGCGAACTACGCGAGCGCCTTCGACACGGCGAACGGCAACTACCTGGGTCTCGCCCTGCTGAACAGCTTCTTCATCTGCACGGTGGTCACGATCATCGCCCTGCTGCTCGGCATCAGCGCGGCGTACTGCCTGGCACGGCTGAACTTCCCCGGCAAGGGCCTGATCATGGGCTTCATCCTGGGCGCCTCGATGTTCCCGGGCGTCGCCCTGCTCACCCCGCTGTTCGCGCTGTTCTCGCAGCTCGGCTGGTCCGGGCAGTACCAGGTGCTGATCATCCCCTACATCGCCGGCGCCCTGCCGCTGACGGTGTACACGCTGAACTCGTTCTTCCGCGAGATGCCGTGGGACCTCGAGGAGGCGGCCCGCATCGACGGCTGCACGCCCGCGCAGGCCTTCCGGATCGTGATCCTGCCGCTGGCGGCGCCCGCGGTCTTCACCACCGCGATCCTGGCGTTCATCGCGAGCTGGAACGAGTACCTGCTGGTGAGCGTGCTCGGCAACGACCAGATCCAGACGGTGACGCGGGCGATCGCGAACTTCACCGGCTCGATCCCCCACGTGCAGCCGTACACGACGATCATGGCGGCCGGCACGATCGTGACGATCCCGCTGATCATCCTGGTGCTGCTGTTCCAGCGCCGGATCGTGGCCGGCCTCACCGCGGGCGGGGTCAAGGGCTGATGGACGGCAGGAGGCGGCGGCGGAGCATCGAGACCTACGACCTGGGTCTGGGGTTCTTCGGGTTCTTCGCCGTCGCCTTCTTCGCCGTCAGCCTCTTCCTGCAGATCTCCGGGCGCGACCCCATCTGGGCGTCGCTGAGCGCGCTGTTCTCGTTCGCGGTGCTCGGAGCGATCTGGCTGTTCAAGCGTCGCTTCGTGCAGCGGTCGCGGGACGACGTCTGAGTCCACGCCCGTTCCACGACCCGCTGTCCTGCTGTCCTGCTGTCCTGCTGACCCGAGTCGAGTCGAGTCGAGGTGACCGTGCCGTCCATCCACGACGTCGCGAACGACTGCGGCGTGTCCACCGCCACGGTGTCGCGAGCGCTGCGCGGCCTGCCGAACGTGTCGCCCGGCACCCGCGAGCGGGTGCGCGAGTCGGCGGCCCGTCTCGGGTACGTGCCGTCGCCGTCCGCCTCCGGCCTGTCCGGGGGCCGGCACCACGCGGTCGCGATCGTCATCCCCTCCACGGCCCGCTGGTTCTACACCGCGGTGATCGAGGGCGTCGACGGCGTGCTGCGCCGCGAGGGGTACGACACCTTCCTGGTGATCCTGGCGGCCACCGCGGCGGGCCGGGAGCGCCTCTTCCACAACGCCCTGCTCCGCAAGCGGGCGGATGCCGTCATCGCGCTCGGCATCGACTTCACCGCCGAGGAGCGCGAGGAGCTGCGGAGCGTCGACATGCCCGCCGTGATCGTCGGCGGCCCGGTGCGCGGGGTGCGCAGCGTCGGCATCGACGACCTCGCCGCGGGCCGGGCGGCGATGGAGCACCTCCTCGCACTCGGCCATCGCCGGATCGGGCACCTCGGCGGCGAGAACGAGTACGGCATGGACCACAGCGTCGGCCAGGACCGCGCGCGGGCGTGGCGCGGGTCGCTCGAGCGCCACGGCATCGCACCCGCGCCGCAGTGGTACGCGGTGGGCTCGTTCCTCATGCCGCAGGCGAAGGCGGCGGCGACGGCCATGCTGCGCTCGGCGGATCCGCCGACCGCGATCTTCGCGGGGTCCGACGAGATGGCGTTCGGCGTCGTCCTGGCCGCGCTCGAGGCGGGCCTGCGGATCCCGCAGGACCTCTCGGTGATCGGCATCGACGACCACGACTGGAGCGAGTCCTTCGGGCTGACGACCATGCGGCAGGACCCGTTCGAGCAGGGCAGGATCGCGGCGCGGACGGTGCTCGACGGGCTGTCCGGCCGCGCGACCCCGATCCGCACGGTGAAGGCGGAGGTCCGCCTCGTCGAACGGCGCAGCACCGGCCCTGCACCCGGCGCGACCGGACCTGCGGCGCTCGCCCCTCCCCCGGCCGTCGTCGCGCACTGAGCCGCGCTCGGCGCGTGCACGGCCGCGGACGACGAAGGGCGCCGCCTCCTGGTCGGAGGCGACGCCCTTGCGCGTGGGAAGCGGTACTACTTGAGGGTCACCGTGGCGCCGGCGGCCTCGAGCTGCGCCTTGGCCTTGTCGGCGGTCTCCTTGTTCGCGCCCTCGAGCACGGGCTTCGGGGCGCCGTCGACCAGCGCCTTCGCCTCGCCGAGGCCGAGGGAGGTCAGCGCGCGGACCTCCTTGATGACCTGGATCTTCTTGTCGCCGACGGCGTCGAGGATGACGTCGAAGGAGTCCTTCTCCTCGACCTCCTCGGCGGGCGCCGCAGCGCCGGCGCCGGCACCCGCGACCGCGACGGGCGCGGCGGCGGTGACCTCGAAGACCTCTTCGAACTTCTTCACGAACTCGGAGAGCTCGATGAGGGAGAGCTCCTTGAAGCCCTCGATGAGCTCGTCGGTGGTGAGCTTGGCCATGGTGGCCTCCTTTGCGTTGGGGTGTTCGGTGATGCGCAGGGCGGCCGTCAGGCCGCGACCTGCTCGTTCTTGTCGCGCAGCGCGTCGACCGTGCGAACGGCCTTCGACAGCGGCGCGTTGACCACGTACGCGGCCCTCGTGAGCGTGGCCTTCATGGCACCTGCCGCCTTGGCGAGCAGGACCTCACGGCTCTCGAGGTCGGCGAGACGGGTCACCTCGTCGGCGGAGAGCGGCGCTCCGTCGAAGTAGCCGCTCTTCACGACGAGGAGGGGGTTCGCCTTGCTGAAGTCGCGCAGCGCCTTCGCGACGGCGACGGTGTCGCCGTGCACGAACGCGATCGCGGACGGACCGGCGAGCTCGTCGTCGAACGACGAGATGCCGGCGTTGTTCGCCGCGATCTTGGTCAGCGTGTTCTTCACCACGGAGAACGTGGCGTGCTCACGGATGTCTGAGCGCAGCTGCTTGAGCTGCGCGACCGTGAGACCCCGGTACTCGGTCAGCAGTGCGGCGTTCGAGCTGCGGAAACCCTCCGTCAGCTCGGCGACCGTCGCGTCCTTCGTCGCCATGTCGTCTCCTTCCGTCTGTTCAGACCGAAGAACCCGTGGGGGCCAAACAAAAAGCCCCGGGCGCAGGAGGCCACGGGGCACGACGTGCGAGGCACGGCGGTCGATCCAGGACGCCTGCGCTGGTCGCCGGGCTGGGCCCGGGCCTTCGGTTCCTGCGGGCAGGAACGACCGGCGGTCTTCGGTTGGCGACCACTGTAGCGGATGCCGCGGCCGCTGCGGCGCAGCGGATGGCTAGCGTGGGCGCGTGCTGCGTCTCCGCGTCGACGACGTCTCCTTCGTGCTCGGGCAGGACGACCGCGGGCTGCCCGTCGTGCTGCACTTCGGCGCGGCCCTCGGCGAGGACGCCGCCGCCGAGCTGCAGGCGACCGCCGGCACCGCGACGATGCACAGCTCGTTCGACGTGCCGACGGGGCCGACCGTCGCGGCGAGCGGCGCCGACGGCTGGTCGGGCACGCCCGCCTTCGAGTGGCACGCCGCGGGCGTGGTCCCCGCGGCCCTCACCGCGTCGTCCGTGCAGGGCGCGGCGGACCGCGCCGAGGTGGTGCTCACCGAGCCGCGCACGGGCGGCCGCGTCGTCCTCGCCTACCGGCTGCACCCGAGCGGGGTGCTGGAGGCGAGGGCCGAGCTGCACAACGACGGCTCCGCGGTGCTCGACGTGACCGCGCTGCGGCTGCTGCTGCCGCTGCCCGACCGCGCGCGCGAGCTGCTCGACTTCACGGGCGCCTGGTCGGGCGAGCGGCGGCCGCAGCGCCACGACCTCGCCGACGGCACCTGGCTGCGCGCGGGCCGCAGGGGCCGCACCGGGCACGACGCGGCGACCCTGACCTCGGTGGGCACCTCGGGCTTCGCGCACCGCTCCGGCGAGGTGTGGTCGGCGCACCTGGGCTGGAGCGGGAACGGCGAGGTGCTCGTCGAGCGGCTGCCGGAGGGGGCGGGCCCGCTCGGGAGCCTGCTCGGCGCCGGCGAGCTGCTGGCGCCCGGCGAGGTCCGGCTGGCGCCCGGCGAGCACCACGCGACCCCCTCCGTCTTCTTCGCCTGGTCGGATCGCGGGCTCGACGGCGTCGCGAAGCGGCTGCACGCACTGGTCCGCTCCTTCCCGGCCCACCCCGCCTCCCCGCGCCCGCTGCTGCTGAACAGCTGGGAGGCGGTCTACTTCGACCACGACCTCGACCGGCTGCTCGGACTCGTCCGCGCCGCGGCGGACCTCGGCGTCGAGCGGTTCGTGCTCGACGACGGCTGGTTCCTCGGGCGCCGGTCCGACTCGTCGGGGCTCGGCGACTGGACGGTCGACCGCGCGGTGTGGCCGCAGGGGCTCGCGCCGCTGTCGGACGCTGTGCACGCGGCCGGCATGCAGTTCGGGCTGTGGTTCGAACCCGAGATGGTGAACCCGGACTCCGACCTGGCGCGGGCGCACCCGGAGTGGATCCTCGCCGACGCGGAGGGCGCCGGACGGCTGTGGCGGAACCAGCAGGTGCTGAACCTCGGCGAGGAGGCGTGCTTCGCGCACGTGCTCGGCGCGATCGACCGCGTGGTGGGCGAGGCCGGCGTCGACTTCATCAAGTGGGACCACAACCGCGACCTGCACGAGGCGGTCGACCGCGCGACCGGTCGCGCGGGCGTCCACCGTCAGACGTCGGCGTACTACCGGATGGTCGACGCGCTGCGGCAGCGGCACCCGGGTCTGGAGATCGAGTCCTGCGCCTCGGGCGGCGCCCGCGCCGACCTCGGCGTCGTGCAGCACGCCCAGCGGATCTGGACGTCGGACACGATCGACCCGCTGGAGCGGCAGATGATCCAGCGGGGGCTGGAGCTGCTGCTGCCGCTCGAGCTGATCGGCGCCCACGTCGGCGCCGCGCGGGCGCACACCACGGGTCGCACCACGTCGCTCCCATTCCGGCTCGCGACCGCGCTGTTCGGGCACAGCGGCATCGAGGCGGACGTCACGGCGCTGCCGGAGGAGGACCGGGCGGCGATCGCGGCGTGGGTCGCGCTCTACCGGGAGCAGCGGCCGCTGCTGCACTCGGGCGAGGTCGTGCACGCCGACGCGGTGCCCGACGGCGCCGCGCTCACGGGCGTCGTCGCCGCCGACCGCGGGCGCGCGCTGTTCCAGTGGGTGCAGCTGCGCACGGGGCGCTCCGGAGCCGACCCGCGCACGCCGTTCCCGGGCATCGACCCGGCGAAGCGGTACCGCGTGCGGTTCCGCGAGGAGATCGGCCGGGCGGCGCGGCGGGGCACCGCGGACCCGGTGTGGTGCCGCGAGCTCGCCGGCGGCGGCGAGGCGGTGCTGTCCGGCGAGGTGCTCGGCGGCCCCGGGGTGCCGCTCCCGGCGCTGCAGCCCGCGGAGGCGCTGCTCGTCGAGCTGCTCGCGGTGGAGTGAGCCAGGAGGGGCCGGGCGCGTCGTGCGCCCGGCCCCTCCTCGTGCTCCTTCGACGCCCCGTCCCTCGCTCGACGCCGCGCGCGGTGGATCAGGGACTGCGCATCGATCCGAGCCCAGGCGGCTCAGCGGCGGTCGGTGCGACCCGTCGCGCGGTCGTCGTCGGTCACGATCTCCTCGTGGCGGACGTCCTCCGTCACCTGCTGCTCGCCGGCGACGGCCTCCTTCTCGAGGCGCACGCGCTCGACCGGCACGGTCTCCTTCTGCACGACGGGGCGCTCCTCGGTGAGCACGATCTCGTGCTCCTCCTCGGACAGGTCCGGGCCGTCGAGGGCCGCGCCGCGGTTCCCGTCGGTGATCGGCTCGCGCTCGAGCCGGACCTCCTCGCGGGTGACGGGCACGGTCACCGTCTGGTTCTCGGTCACGACGTACTTGCGCAGGCGCGCGCGGCCGGCCTGCACCCGCTCGGTGCCGACGTGCAGCCGCTCCTCGGAGCGGGTCATGGCGTCGTCCGTGTTCCGGTCGGAGGTGTCGTGACCGACGCCGCGCTCCCCGCCGGTGCGGGTGCGGTCGGCGTCCGCGGCGAGGCCCGCACCGGCCGCGCCCGCGCCGAAGCCCGTCTCGCTGCCGGCGTCGACGGCGCCCTCGCCGCCGCCCGCCGCGGTGTAGCGGTCGCGGTCGGACGCGATCGGGTCGTCGACCACGCGGTCGTCGTCGGAACCGCGGTCGCGGTCCCGGTCGACGAGGTCGCGGTCGCGGTCGCCCCGCGACGAGCCGGATCCGGAACCGGAGGCGCCCATCCCGTAGTACTCGTAGAGGCGCTCCTGCTCCTCGGACGACAGCTCGCCGTCCGGGTCCACGCGCGGCGCGTCCTTCACGCGGTCCTTCGGGAACGCGAGGTGCAGCGCCGAGCGGTCCCACTCCGCTCCCTGCAGCGGGACCAGGGACTCGGACGTGCCGAACAGACCGGACTTCACGCTGACCCACACGGGCTGCTCGTCGTCCTGGTCGATGTAGATCTGCCCGACCTTGCCGATCCGGTCGTCGTCCGGACCGACCGCCTCGGCGCCGATGATGTCGTCGATGTCCTTCGTGGAGATCATGACTTCCTTCCCGCGCCGGCCGTCCGCGCAGCGCGGTCCCACGGTGGCGCGGCCACCTGGTCGTGCGGTCGGACCGGGCTCTCGACTGCGTGCGCGCTCGCGGTGAACACGCCCGTCACGAGGTGCGCGGTACCTGAGGACGGATGCCCCGCGCACCTGACCGTGCTCGCTACGCTCTCGTCCACCCGGCGGAAGGAGCCGTCGTGCCCGTCCGCTCCGCCGCGCCGCGCCGCTTCGGCCCGGCGACGACCGTGCTCGTCGGCTACGCCGCGGTCGTCGGCACCGGCTTCCTGCTGCTCGCGCTGCCGATCGCCAAGGCGGGTCCCGGCGGGGCGCACCCGCTCGACGCGCTGTTCACGTCGATCTCCGCGGTGAGTGTGACCGGGCTGGTCACCGTCGGCACGGCCGAGCACTGGAGCCTGTTCGGGCAGGTCGTGATCCTCGCCCTCGTCCAGACCGGCGGGCTCGGCATCATGACCCTCGCCTCGCTGATCGGCCTCGCCGTCGCGCGCAAGCTCTCCCTCGGCTCGAAGCTGTCCACCTCCGCGGAGACGCAGGGCGTGGGGCTCGCCGACGTGCGCCGCTTCATCGTCGGCGCGATCGCGGTCTCGCTGATCGTGGAGGCGGTCGGCGCGGTGGTCCTGGCGGTCTGGTTCGCCACCGCCGGCGGCTTCGCACCGCTGCGGGCCGCCTGGTACGGGGTCTTCCACTCGGTGTCCGCCTTCAACAACGCGGGCTTCACGATCCTGCCGCGCGGCCTCGTGCCCTTCGTCGGCGACCCGGTCGTCTGCCTCGTGCTGTCGGCGCTCGTGCTGATCGGCAGCCTCGGCTTCCCGGTGCTCGACGAGCTGCGGCGCTACCCGCGCACCCCGCTGCGCTGGAGCATGAACACCCGGCTCGTGCTCTGGGGCACGGTCGTGCTGACCGCGCTCGGCACCGTGTTCGTGACCGCGGTCGAGTGGGGGCGCGCGAGCACCTTCGGCCCCCTCGACTGGCCGACCAAGCTGCTCGCCGGCTTCTTCCAGGCCGCGCAGACCCGCAGCGGCGGCTTCTCGACGGTCGACGTCGGGCAGCTGGACGACGCGACCCTGATCGTGATGGACGTGCTGATGTTCATCGGCGGCGGCCCCGCCGGCACCGCGGGCGGCATCAAGATCACGACGTTCGGCGTGCTCTTCTTCATCCTCGTCGCGGAGATGCGGGGCCGCTCGGCCGTGAACGTGTTCGGCAAGCGCCTCTCCCGCGCCGTGCACCGGCAGGCGATCACCGTCTCCCTCGTCGCGGTCGGTGCGATCGTCGCCTCCACGGCCGTGCTCGCGCTGCTGTCCGACGAGCCCGTCGACCGGCTCGCCTTCGAGGCGGTCTCCGCGTTCGCCACGGCGGGCCTCTCGACCGGGATCACGCCCGACCTGCCGCCCGCCGCGCAGGCGCTGCTGCTGGTGCTGATGTTCGCGGGCCGGCTCGGCCCGATCCTGCTGGCGTCGGCGCTCGCGGTGCGCGTGCGCCCGCTGACGTACGAGTTCCCGAAGGAGAGGCCGATCATTGGGTGAGGCGACGGACGGAGGCCCGCTGTGGTGAGGCTGCGCGGGTTCGGCACGGGCGAGCACCTCGCGGCCGAGGCGGACTCGGTGGCGGTCATCGGGCTGGGGCGCTTCGGCTCGGCGCTGGCGCTCGAGCTGATGGCGTCCGACACCGACGTGCTCGGGGTCGACACGGACGAGGACCTCGTGCAGCGCATGAACGGCCGCCTCACGCACGTCGTGCGGGCGGACAGCACGCAGGAGGAGACGCTGCGCGAGCTGTCGCTGCCCGACTTCGAGCGGGTGGTCGTCGCGATCGGCACCGACCTCGAGGCGAGCATCCTGACGGCGTCGCTGCTGCTCGACTTCGGGGTGCCGAACATCTGGGCGAAGGCCGTCAGTGACGCGCACGGCGCGATCCTGCAGCGCCTCGGCGTGCACAACGTCGTCTACCCCGAGGCCGACATGGGCAAGCGGATCGCGCACCGGGTCCGCGGCAACCTGCAGGACTTCGTCGAGCTCGGCGACGACTTCGCCGCGGTCCGCACCCGCCCGCCGGCCGATCTCGTCGGCCGCACGGTCGCGGAGGCGGCCACTCGGGACAACCGCGGGGTCACCATCACCGCGATCAAGCGGCCGGACGGCGGTTGGCACCACTGCACGACGGACTCCGTGATCGGCGCCGACGACCTGCTGCTCGTGACCGGCCCGACCCGCAAGGCCGAGCGCTTCGCCTCCGGCCGATGACCGGCGCCAGGGGATGGAGGCGGGCGGTCAGCGGACCTCGGCGCAGACGCTGACCTGGGGCTCGCCCGCGACCTCGAAGTCCTCCACGAGGCGCAGGCCGTCGTCCGACGGCTCGATCCGCGACACGGCCGTGCCGGTCACCGGCGCACCGCCGGCGACGAGCGCGTGCGCGAAGGACACCTCGAGGCGCGCACCGTCACGGGTGCCGACGAAGCGGCCGGTCGTCACGGTGTCGCCGGTGTACTCGCCCCAGACGACCCCGTCCGCCTCCGAGTACCGGAACCGCGTGGGCGCCTCCGGATCGACCCGGCTGGCGGTCGAGCTGACCATGTCGAACACGCGGCCGTCGAGCGAGAGATCCACCCCGACATCCTGTCGGACGTCGAACGGCTCAGAGGCGCCGGCGGGGCCGGGGCCTCTGAGCCGTGGACGCGATCTCGAGGATCAGCTCGGGATGTAGTTGAACTGGTCGGGGTCGGGGCCCGTGCGCTCGTCGCGGTTCAGGGCGCTGATGTCGCTCATGTCGGCGTCGGAGAGCTCGAAGTCGAACAGCTCGAAGTTCGCCTGCACGCGCTCGCGGGTGACCGACTTCGGGAAGACGATGTCGTTCCGCTGGATGTGCCAGCGGAGCACGACCTGCGCCGGGGTGCGCTCGGTGCGGCGGGCGATGCGCTCGATCACCGCGTCGTCGAGGACCTTGCCCTGCGCGATCGGGGACCAGGCCTCGGTCGCGATCTGGTGCTCGGCGTCGAAGGCGCGCAGCGGGTCCTGCGTGAGGTACGGGTGCACCTCGATCTGGTTCACGGCGGGCCGCACGGTGGTCTCGGCGAAGAGCCGGTTCAGGTGGTGCTGCTGGAAGTTCGAGACGCCGATCGCGCGGACCTTGCCGCCCTCGTACATCTTCTCCATCGCCTTCCAGGTCTCGACGTAGTCGAGCACGCCGGGCAGCGGCCAGTGGACGAGGAACAGGTCGACGTAGTCGATGTCGAGCGTCTTCAGCGTCGTGTCGAACGCGGCGAGCGCCGCCTCGGGCTCGTGGAAGCCGTTGTTCAGCTTGCTCGTGACGAAGATCTCGCTGCGGTCGATGCCCGACTCGCGGACGGCCTGGCCGACGCCCTCCTCGTTGCCGTACATCTCGGCGGTGTCGATGTGGCGGTAGCCGATCTCCAGCGCGGTCAGCGTTGCGGCCTTCGTCTCCTCCGGCGGGATCTGGAAGACCCCGAAGCCGAGCTGGGGGATCTCCACACCGTTGTTGAGCGTGATGTTCGGGACGGACGTCGTCATGCTCCGAGGCTACGGCGGGTCGCCTGGACGCCGGAGGGACGAGGGCTGAACGTCCGCGTCAGGCGCGGGAGAGGTCCACCGTGACGGCCTCGTGGTCCGACAGCTCGTCGCCGGACACGACCACGCGGTCGATGCGGAACTCGTTCGGCACGAGGAAGTAGTCGTCGTTCTCCTTGGTGGAGGGGTGCGAGCGGTACTGCTCGACCGACGACGAGAGCGTGGCGTCACGCCAGATCCCCGCGTGCTGCTCGAGGTGGTCGACGTTGAAGTCGCCGCCGAGCACGCGGCGCTCCCCCTTCGCCCGCAGGATCTGCAGCGTCTCGCCGAGGTGCGCGAGCGCGAAGTCGTCGCGCACCGACAGGTGCACGTTCACGAGCGGCCAGATCCCGTCCTCCGCCTGCACGTCGGCGAGCTGGATGATCCTCTGGTGCGGGTCGCCGTCCTCCCGCCGCAGCGCGAGGGTCTGCGTCGTCGGCACCGGCCACTTCGACAGCAGCGCCAGCCCCTCCCGGTACACCGTGTGCACGCGGCCGCTCTGCAGCCGGGTCACCGACTCGTGGCGCACCGACATCCCGAGCTCGCGGTTCAGCAGCTCGACCGGGGAGAACGGGGACACCTCGGGGAGGAACACGACCTCCTGGAACAGGATGACGTCGGGGTCGAGGCTCCGCAGGTACTCGACGATCCGCGGCGAGCGCCCGTCCCAGTCGGCGAACCCCTGCAGGTTCAAGGTCGTGATGCGCATCCGATGATCCTGTCGGATGCTTCCTCCGTGCTCGGCCGGGTGCGCGGCGCTCAGTGCTCGGGCGGTGCGACCAGGTCGTCCCAGCCCGCCTGCGGCGCGTCGGCCCGCTCGCGGAACACGTACTGCGACGGCAGCTTCCGCTCCGAGCTGGACCAGTCGATCGCCGGTCGGCGCCGCTCCTCGGGCACGTAGCCGAGCCGGTACACCGCCATCAGCTCGAGCCCGTCGGGGACGCCCAGCAGGGAGACGATGCGGTCCCACTGCCCCGGCACCTCCATCGGGAACGACACGAACTGGATGCCCATGCCGAGCTCGACCGTGGTGAGCCAGACGTTCTCCATCGCTGCGCCCATGCTGAACAGGGAGTAGAAGGAGGAGAGCTCGCCCGGCCGGTACTCGCCGCGGTCGAGCATCACGCCGAGCAGCAGCGGCGACCCGGCGACGAGCTTGCGGTTCTCGCTGCCCAGCGTCTGCGGCACGTGCAGCGAGTTGATCAGCTTCTGCCCGCGCGGGGTGAAGGCCTGGGAGGTGAAGGGCCGCAGCGGCGCGGGCAGCTTGTCGAACAGCATGCCGTCGCGGCGCCGCGCCATCTCCGCCTTCGAGAAGCGGAAGTAGGGCTTGTACCGCTCGAAGAACGTGCCGTTGCTCATCGCGGTGGTCATGCTCGAGCCCGAGATGTCGGCGATCGCGTCGATCGTCTCCCGCGACTCGATCAGCACGAAGCGCCACGGCTGGCTGTTCAGCTGGCTCGGGGCGCGGCCGGCGACCTCCATCAGCAGCCGCTGGTGCTCCTGCGACACGGGGTCGGGCAGGAAGGCGCCGTTCGTCGTGCGGCGGCGCCGGATCGCGTCGAGCAGGTCCATCAGTCCGTCCCTCCATCGATGCCCGCCGGCACGAGCAGCGCGCCCGCGTACCAGGGCGCCGCGGCGATCCCCGTCAGCGCGTGGGCCTCGTGGCCGACCCGCGGCAGCAGCGCCAGCGGCAGCAGGGCGGGCGCGAGCACCCAGCCCCGCGGCGAGCTGCGGGCGAAGGCGCCGACGATCGCCGTGATCGTGAGCGTCGACGTCACGACGTAGAGCGCGTGGTGCGTCCAGCGGTGCCGGCTCGTGTCGACGAGCCGCAGCTGCACGGCGGTGCCGAGCGCCACGTTCGCCAGGTACGCGGACGCCGCGGCAGCGGCGAGGGCGCGTGGGGTGGGCACCCTCCCGATGATGCTCCTCCCCCGCTGTGCGCGCCGCACCCGGGTTCGCGGATCCGCAGATCCTTCGCGCATCCGCAGAAAGGGACCGACGCGCCGGGATCGCGCCCCCTCCGGCCCGCGTGTCGGCCGAGAACTGCGGATCCGCGAACGGTGCGAAACACGGGCGCAACGCGAGGTGGGGTGGGATGGGTCGATGGACCTGCCGACGCTCACCGAGGTGCGGCTGCCGACGACGCGGGTGGAGCTCGCGCTGTCCGACACCGTGATCCCCCTCGGCGGCGGCACCTGGCTGTTCTCGGAGCCGCAGGACCACCTCACCGGCCTCGTCGACCTCACGGCGCTCGGCTGGACGCCCTGGGAGCGGCGACCCGACGGCGGCCTGTCCGTCGCGGCGACGTGCACGATCGCGCAGCTCACCCGCATCCCGGCGGACCCCGGATGGCGCGCGCTGCCCCTCTTCCGGCAGTGCGCGGAGTCGCTGCTGCAGTCCTTCAAGGTCTGGAACACCGCCACCGTCGGCGGCAACATCGCGACCGCCCTCGCGGCGGGCGCGCTGATCGGCCTCGGCGGTGCGCTCGACGCGGAGCTCGTGATCTGGACGCCCGACGGCGGCGAGCGCCGGCAGCGCGTCGCGGACGCCGTGCTCGCTCAGCGGACCACGACCCTCGTGCCCTGCGAGGTGATCCGCTCGATCGAGTTCGACTCGGTCCCCCTCGCCGCCCGCACCGCCTTCCGGCGGATCGCGCTGTCCCCGCTCGGGCGCGCGGGCACCGTGCTCGCCGCGCGGCAGGACGCCGACGGCGCGTTCGTGCTCTGCGTCACCGGCGGCACCACGCGGCCGGAGGTCGTCCGCTTCCCCTCCCTCCCCTCCGCCGCCGAGCTCGCGACCGCCGTCGCGGCGATCCCCTCCTGGTTCACGGACGCCCACGGCGCGGCCGACTGGCGCGAGGCCGTGTCGCGGCTGCTCGCCGAGGAGATCCGGCAGGAGCTCGCCGGCGCGGAGGCGGCGCGATGAGGTTCGCGGTCAACGGCGAGCCGGTCGACGCCGAACCCTTCCCCGGCCAGTGCCTGCGCACCCTGCTGCGGGAGACGGGCCGCACCGAGGTGAAAAAGGGGTGCGACGCGGGCGACTGCGGCGCCTGCGGGGTGCTGCTCGACGGCGAGCCCGTGCACTCGTGCATCGTGCCCGCCCACCGGGCAGCCGGCCGAGAGGTCACCACGGTCGCGGGGCTCGGCACGCCCGAGCAGCTCTCCCCAGTGCAGCAGCGCTTCGTCGACGCCGCCGGCTTCCAGTGCGGCTTCTGCACCGCGGGCATGGTCGTCACCGCCTCCACGGAGGAGGTGCGCACCGCCGACGAGGCGGACCTGCCGCGCCTGTTCAAGGGCAACCTCTGCCGCTGCACCGGCTACCGCAGCATCCACGACGCGCTCGCGGGCCGGAGCACGACGGAGGAGCGCGGCGTCGCCGGCGGCATCGGCCGTGCCGTCCGCGCCCCCGCGGCGGAGCGCATCGTGACGGGCCGCGAGCCGTTCACGCTCGACCTGGCGACGACGGCGCTGACCCACATCGCGGTGCTGAAGAGCCCGCACCCCTCCGCGCGGATCCGGTCGATCGACGCCGCCGCGGCCCTCGCGATGGAGGGGGTGCTCGCGGTCCTGACGCACGAGGACGCCCCGGACGTGCTGTTCTCGACCGGCCGCCACCAGAACCGGCTGGAGGACCCGGACGACACGCTCGTGCTCGACCCGGTGATCCGGTTCGCGGGGCAGCGCGTCGCCGCCGTCGTCGCCGAGACGATCGGCCTCGCCGAGGCGGCCTGCCGGGCGATCGCCGTCGACTACGAGGTGCTGCCCGCGGTGTTCGACCCGGAGGAGGCGCGCAGCGCGGGCGCTCCCCTGGTCCACGGGGAGAAGGACCCCCTCGCGACCCGGATCAGCGAGCCCGGCCGCAACGTCGTCGCGCAGAAGCACGGCGAGCTCGGCGACGTCGACGCGGCGCTCGAGGCGGCCGACGTCGTCGTGTCGGGCACCTGGCGCACCGCGCGGGTGGCGCACGCGTCCCTCGAGACGCACGCGACGCGCGGGTGGCTCGACGCGGACGGGCGCCTCGTGCTGCGCACCAGCTCGCAGGTGCCGTACCTCGTGCACGCGGAGCTCTGCCGGCTGTTCGGGCTCGAGCCGGAGCGGCTGCGGGTGTTCACCGCGCGCGTCGGCGGCGGCTTCGGCGGCAAGCAGGAGCTGCTGACCGAGGACCTCGTGACGCTCGCCGTGCTGCGCACCGGGCGACCCGCGCAGTACGAGTTCACGCGCGAGGACGAGTTCACGATCGCGCCGCTGCGGCACCCGAAGCGCGTCGCCGTGACGCTCGGCGCGACGGCGGAGGGGGTGCTCACGGCGATGGACGTCGACGTGCTCGCCGACACCGGCGCCTATGGGAACCACGGCCCGGGCGTCATGTTCCACGGCAGCCACGAGTCGCTCGCGGTCTACCGGGCGCCGAACCGCCGCGTGCACACCGAGGCCGTCTACACGAACAACCCGCCCTCGGGCGCGTTCCGCGGCTACGGCCTCGGCCAGGTGATGTTCGCGCTCGAGTCCGCGATGGACGAGGTCGCCCGCCGCGTCGGCATCAGTCCCTTCGAGCTGCGGCGCCGCAACGCGATCGCGCCGGGCGACCCGATCGTCGTCACGGACCCGCACGAGGAGACCGACCTGCAGTACGGCGGCTACGGCCTGCCGGAGGCGCTCGACCTCGCGGAGGCGGCGCTCGAGGAGCCCGGCGAGCCCACGCCGCACGGGCCCGACTGGCGGCTCGGCTCCGGCATGGCGCTCGGCATGATCGCGACGATGCCGCCGCGCGGCCACTTCAGCGAGGTGCGCCTGCGCCTCGACCCGGACGGCGGCGCCTCCCTCGACGTCGGCACCGCCGAGTTCGGCAACGGCACGACCACGGTGCACGCGCAGATCGTCGCCGAGCTGCTCGCGATCGCGCCCGACCGGGTGCGCATCCGGCAGTCGGACACCGACGGCGCGAGGTACGACACCGGCGCCTTCGGGTCCGCGGGCACCGTCGTGGCGGGCAAGGCCGTGCACCTCGCGGCGCTCGCGCTGCGGGACCGGGTGCTGGCCGCGGCGGGCCCCGGCGCGTCGCTCGGCCCCGACGGCGTGCGCACCCCCTCCGGCGTGGCGCCCCTCGGCGCCTTCGCACCGCTGATGACGACCGGGACCGCGGACGGCACGCCCCGCGGGCTCGCGTTCAACGTGCACGGCTTCCGCGTCGCGGTCCACGTCGGCACCGGCGAGGTCCGCATCCTGAAGTCCGTGCAGGGCGTCGACGCGGGCACCGTGCTGAACCCCGAGCAGCTGCGCGGGCAGGTCGAGGGCGGCCCCGCGCAGGCGATCGGCTCCGCGCTGTACGAGGAGGTGACCGTCGTCGACGGCCACGTCACCACCCGCGTCCTCCGGAACTACCACGTGCCGCAGATGGCCGACGTGCCGCGGACGGAGGTGCGCTTCGCCGCGACGTACGACGACCTCGGGCCGTTCGGGGCGAAGTCGATGAGCGAGGCGCCCTACAACCCGGTCGCCCCCGCGCTGGCGAACGCGATCCGCGACGCCGTCGGGGTCCGCCCGCACGAGCTGCCGATGTCGCGCGACCGCGTCTGGCGCCTCCTCCACCGCTGAGCCCCGGCAGCGGAGGCCCGCGGCGATTTGTCGGCGGCGACAACGAACACCGCGCACAATGAGTCCCCTATGACCGACGTCCCCCGCCGCTTCGCGGCGCTGCGCAACCGCGAGTGCGCCGTCTACCTCGTCGGCGCGGCGCTGATGATGATGGCCGACAACATCGAGCACGTCATCACGTACTGGGTGCTGTGGCAGCGGTTCCACTCCCCGGCGCTCGCGGGGTTCGAGGTCATCAGCCACTGGCTGCCGTTCCTGCTGCTGTCGGTGCCGTTCGGGCAGCTCGCCGACCGCTACGACTGCCGCCGCATCATCCAGGTGGGCGCGGCGCTGTTCGCCCTCGTGTCGATCGCGTGGGGCGTGCTGTTCGCCACGGACACGCTCACCGTGTGGGCGGCCGGGCTGCTGCTCGTGCTGCACGGCACGGCCGGCGCGCTGTGGGGCCCCGCCGAGCAGCTGATGCTGCACGACTTCGTCAGCCCGGCCGAGCTGCCGAGCGCCGTGCGCCTCAACTCCACGTTCCGCAGCCTCGGCATCCTCGCCGGCCCGGTCGTCGGCGCCGCGCTGCTCGTGGGGCTCGGGCCGACCGCGGGCATCCTCGTCAACGCGGTCTTCTACGTGCCGCTCGTGGTGTTCCTGTTCCGCACCCGCTTCACCGGGCACGTGCGGGACGCCGGAGCGCCGCGGCCGGCGGCCGGGTTCCGGGAGGCGTTCCGCACCCTCCGCCTGATCCGCACCGACCGCACGCTCGTGTCGATGCTCGTCCTGGCCGGGCTCGGCTCGTTCTTCATCGGCGCCTCCCTGCAGACGACGATGCCCGCCTTCGCCGACCGGTTCGGCAGCGGCGACGGCATCGCCTACAGCGCGCTGCTGTTCGCCGTCGGGGCGGGCGGCGTGGTCGGCGGCGTCCTGCTGGAGGCGACGCGGCGCATCCCCACGACCGTCGGCGCCGCGGTCGTGAGCACCCTCGCCTACGGCGCCGCGATCCTCGGCTTCGCGATGACCGGCTGGTACTGGCTCGCGCTGCCGCTGCTGTTCGTCGGCGGCATGGCGAACCTGGCGTCGATGTCGATCTCGCAGACCGTGGTGCAGCTGCTCGCCCCTCCCGGCGAGCGCGGCCGCGTCGTGGGCCTCTACGGCATGGCGGCGAACGGGCTGCGGATGGGCAGCGGCCTCACCGTCGGCTTCTTCGGCCAGCTCGTGGGCGTCGCCCCGGCCCTCGCCTGGAGCGCCGCCGCGCTGCTCGTCGGCACGGCGATCGCCGGCGCGGTCGCCGCCCGCGGCCGCCCTCCCGGGATCGCCCGCGCCTGATCCTTCGTTCCGGGGGCGTTCCACGTCTCCGAAACGAAGGGTCAGAGGTCGACGGTGCCCGCGACGACCGTCCGGGTGGCGCCGGCGATCCAGATGCGGCCGTCCTCCTCGGTGACGCGGACCAGGCCGTCGGCGCCGACGCGGGCGCCCTGCCGGACCGTGTACGACCCGGCGGCGCGGCCGGAGGCGAGGAACCAGCTCGCGATGCCGGCGTTGAGGCTGCCCGTCACCGGATCCTCCGCCACCCCGAGCGCTGGCACGAAGGCCCGCACCTCGTAGTCCGCCGGGCCGCCCGGCGCGTGCGGTCCGACGACGCCGGTGTCCACGCTCATGGCCGTCAGGTCGGGCTCGAGCGCGAGCACCGCGTCCGCGTCCTGCAGCACCGCGAGGATCCAGCCCGGGCCGTTGTCGACCCACTCCACCGCGAGCAGCTCGGCGGGGTCGACGCCGAGGCCGCGCGCGACCGCCGCGCGCTCCGCCTCCGAGGCGGCGCCGGAGCGGATCAGCGGCGGAGCAGCGAGCGCCCAGCCGTCGTCGGTGCGCCGCACGTCGACCAGGCCGACGCCGCACTGCTGCACGAGCCGGTCCGCGGTCGAGCCGGTGTGCTCGGCCCAGGCGTGCGCGGAGCCGAGCGTCGGGTGCCCGGCGAACGGCAGCTCCGCCGCCGGCGTGAAGATCCGCAGGCGGTAGTCGGCGCCGGGGTCGGTCGGCGGCAGCACGAACGTCGTCTCCGACAGGTTCGTCCACCGCGCGAAGGCGCGCATCGCGTCGTCGTCGAGACCGTCGGCGTCGAGCGCCACGGCCACCGGGTTCCCCTTGAGGGGGGAACCCGGGAAGACGTCGACCTGCCGGAACGGCAGCCGGGTCACGGGACCAGTGCGCGGAACCGCTGCTGGACCGCCTGCGGCCCGTACGGGTACACCTCGGTGCGGGGCGTGCTCACCTCGGTCAGGCGGGCGAGCGCGTCCGCGCCCAGGTCGAGGTCGACCGCGGCGATGTTCTGCTGCAGCTGCTCGACCGTGCGCGCGCCGAGGATCGTGCTCGTGACGCCGGGCTGCGCGTCGACCCAGGCCAGGGCGACCGCCGCGGAGGTGGTGCCGGCCGCGTCGGCGACCTCCTTCACCGCGTCGATGACGGCCCAGGTGTGGTCGTCCTCGCTGCGGGGACCCCACGCCTCCATGCCGCGCTCCGGGTTCTCACCCAGTCGCGTCGCGCCGGTGGGCGCGGTGCCGCGGGTGTACTTGCCGGACAGCCAGCCGCCGGCGAGCGGCGACCAGGGCAGCAGGCCGATCGCCTGGTCCAGCGCGGCCGGCACGATCTCGTGCTCGATGCCGCGGACCAGCAGGCTGTACTGCGGCTGCAGGGTCACGGGGGCGGCCCAGCCGTGCACCTTCGCGATCCAGGCCGCCTTCGTCAGCTGGTAGCCGAGGTAGTTGGAGAAGCCGTACGACTTGATCTTCCCGGCGCGCACCGCGTCGTCGAGGAAGCGCAGCGTCTCCTCGATCGGGGTGAGGGCGTCCCAGGCGTGGATCTGGTACAGGTCCACGGAGTCGACGCCGAGGCGCGCGAGGCTCGAGTCGAGCGCGTCCGTCAGGTGGCGGCGGGAGGCGCCGTAGTCGTTCGCGCCGGGCCCCATCGGGAAGCGGCCCTTGGTCGCGATCACCAGCTGCTGGGCGTCGGTCGGGTGCGACGCGAGCCAGCGCCCGATGATCTGCTCCGAGACGCCCTTCGTGTAGACGTCGGCCGTGTCGAGGAAGTTGCCCCCGGCCGCCACGTACGCCTCGATGATCTCGCCCGAGGCGTCCTCGTCCGCCTCCGCACCGAACGTCATCGTCCCCAGCGCCTGCACCGACACCACCGTGCCGGTATTGCCCATCGTCCTGTACCGCATGGGCCGAGTCTCCACGCCCGTGCTGGACGCCCCCTTTCATCGATACGGAGATCCTGTCTCCGGATCTCCGTATCGATGAAAGGGCTCAGAGGGCGCGGGCGCCGTCCGACGGCACGACGGTGAACGGCACGGGCTCGCGCCAGCCGCGGTCCGAGAACGCCTGCAGCACGTCCGCGGCGAGCGCCTCCGCCTCGTCGGCGGGGAGGAGGGCGATCGCGCACCCGCCGAACCCGCCCCCGGTCATCCGGGCGCCGAGCGCGCCGGCCGCCTGCGCGGCCTCCACGACCGCGTCGAGCTCGGGCACGCTGATCTCGAAGTCGTCGCGCATGGAGACGTGGCTCGCGTCCATCAGCTCGCCGAAGCGCACCAGGTCGCCGGACTCGAGCGCCTGCACGCTCTCGAGCACGCGGGCGTCCTCGGTCACGACGTGCTGCACGCGGCGGTAGGTGGTGTCGTCGAGCAGCTGCCGCGCGCGCGGCAGGTCGTCGACCGACAGGTCGCGCAGCGCGGGCACGCCCATCGCGGCCGCGCCCCGCTCGCACGCCTCACGCCGGTCGCGGTAGCCGCCGGTCGCGTGCTGGTGCTCGACCCTCGTGTCGACGACGAGCAGCACGAGGCCCGCCGCGTCGAAGCCGAGCGGCACCTGCCGCACCTCGAGGCTGCGGCAGTCGAGGAACACCGCGGCGTCCTGCTGGCCGAACACGCTCGCGGACTGGTCCATGATGCCGGTCGGGGCACCGACCGCGACGTTCTCGGCGCGCTGTCCGATCCGGGCGAGCTCGGTGCGGTCGAGCCCGAGGCCCCAGACGTCGTTCAGCGCGACGGCGACGGCCATCTCGATGGCGGCGGAGGAGGAGAGCCCGGCCCCGACCGGCACGTCGGAGTCGACGGCGAGGTCGAAGCCGCGCTGCTGCGCCGACGGGTGCCGCTCGCCGATCGCCCACGCGACGCCGAGCGGGTAGGCGGACCAGCCGGAGAACTCGTTCGCCGCGACGGCGGCGAGGTCCGACTCGACGAGCGCCTCGTCGAACGTGGAGATCAGGCGGATGCGGTCGTCGTCGCGCGGGACCAGCGCGATGGTCGTCGCGCGGTCGATCGCGAACGGCAGCACGAAGCCGTCGTTGTAGTCGGTGTGCTCGCCGATCAGGTTCACGCGCCCGGGAGCGCGCCAGAACCCGGCGGGCTCCGCATCGAAGGCGCGGCGGAAGAGCGCGGCGACGGTCCCGGTGCCAGCGGTCACAGCGGACGCTCCGCGTCGGCGGTGGCGAGCGCGACCCGCAGGCGCTCCGCGGTCTGCTCGGGCACGAGGTCGCCGATCCAGGCGCCCATCGCGGCCTCGCTGCCCGCCAGGAACTTCAGGCGGTCGGGTCCGCGGCGCGGGGAGGTGATCTGCAGGTTGAGCCGCACCCGGTCGCGATGCGTGTGCACCGGAGCCTGGTGCCAGGCCGAGATGTACGGGGTCGGGGTGTCGTAGAGCGCGTCGACGGCGCGCAGCAGCCGGAGGTAGACGCGCGACAGCTCGTCCTTCTCCGCGTCCGTCAGCTCGGTGAAGTCGGCGACGTGGCGGTGCGGCAGCAGGTGCAGCTCGACCGGCCACCGCGCCGCGAACGGCACGAACGCGGTGAAGGACCCGCTCTCGAGCACGACGCGCTCCCCGCCGCGCTCGAACTCGAGCAGGTCCGCGAACAGGTCGCCGTCGTACCGGTCGACGGTGTCCAGCAGGCGCTGAGTGCGCGGGGTGACGTAGGGGTACGCGTAGATCTGGCCGTGCGGGTGGTGCAGCGTGACGCCGATCGCCTCGCCGCGGTTCTCGAACGGGAACACCTGCTCGACGCCCGGCATCGCGGACAGCGCGGCCGTGCGGTGGGTCCACGCCTCCACGACCGTGCGCACGCGGTTCGGCGTCAGGTCGGCGAGCGAGCCGGCGGTGCGCGGGTCGAAGCAGACGACCTCGGTGCGGCCGACGGAGGTGCGGGTGCGGCCGACCGCCAGGCGGGCGAGGTCCTCGAGCCCCTCCGGTGCGTCCTCCGCGTCCCCGAGGGCCGGACCGAACGAGGGCGACCGGTTCTCGAACACCGCGACGTCGTACCGGGACGGCACCTCGGACGGGTTCGTCTCGCTCTGCGGCGACAGCGGGTCGAACTCGGCGGGCGGCAGGAACGCGCGGTTCTGGCGCGCGGAGGCGATCGACACCCAGTCCCCGGTCAGCAGGTCGAGCCGCATCGTCGCCGTCGGCGGACGCGGGTCGAGGTGCCGGGGATCCGCGGACCGCTCCGGCGGCAGGGCGGATCCCGCGTCGTCGAAGTAGATGAGCTCTCGGCCGTCCGCCAGTCGCGTCGGCCGGATCGCGATGTCCGACATGGTGCCTCTCCGGCCCCCGGGTCGGAGGCCCCGAAGAGCGTAGCGGCGCGGGTCAGGCGGCGCCGAGCCGGGCGCGGAGCCCCGATCGCACCGCGGGCCACTCCTCCCGCAGGATCGAGAAGACGACGGTGTCGCGCAGGGTGCCGTCGCGCCAGATCGAGTGGTTGCGGAGCACGCCGTCCTGCTTCGCGCCGAGGGCCGCGATGGCCCGGCGCGACTGCCGGTTGTGCCAGTGGGTGCGGAACTCCACCGCGATGCAGTCGAGCTCGTCGAACGCCCGGGCGAGCTGCAGCAGCTTCGCCTCCGGGTTCACCTCCGTCCCCTGCGCGGACGCCGCGAGCCAGGTGGAGCCGATCTCGAGGCGCCGGTTGGGCTCGTCGATGTTCATGTAGGTGGTCATGCCGACCGGGGTGCCGTCGGGCAGGCAGGTCGCCCAGGGCACCATCCGCCCGGCCGCGTGCTCGGCGAGGCGACGGTCGATCTCCGCCGGGACGCCGTCGGGCGTCGGCACGGTCGTCGTCCACTTGCGCCACCCCTCCCCGTCCGCGGAGGCGGCGGCGAGACCGGGCGCGTGCCGCGGGTCGAGGGGTTCGAGTCGCACGTGGTCGCCGACGAGCAGCGCGGGTTCGAGGATCGGGCCGGTCACGTCCCCATCGAACCGCATCGGTGCGACGCGGTGCGAGGGGACGTGACGGACCGGCGGTCAGACCGTGCGGCGGCGGGTGGCGGCCGTGTAGATGAGCAGCGCGATGATCGCGCCGATGACCGCGCCGATGATGCCGGAGGGCTGGAGGAAGCCGTCGCTCGCGTCCGACCGGAAGATCACGTAGGCGAGGAAGCCGCCGATGAACGAGCCGATGACGCCGAGCACGATCGTGGCTCCGATGCCCATGCTCTGGCGGCCGGGGACGACCGCACGGGCGATGAAGCCCGCGATCAGTCCGACGACGATGACGGTGATGAGGGTGCCGAGGATGCCCATTGCTGCCTCCCTGTTCTGGCGCCGTGCGGCGCTGTGATGGCCCTGGTTGCGGGCTGAGCACCACTCGACCACTTCCTGGAACCGCTCGGCACACCCCTAGGGGTGTACCTTCCGCGCATGTCCACAGTGCTCGCGGAACCGCTCACGGTCGCCCTCGTCGACGACTACGACGTGGTGCTCATCGGGCTGGCGCACCTGTTCGACGACCACCGCGACCGCGTGGTCGTGGTGGAGATCGACGCGAAGACGACGCTCGACGACCGGGCCGACGTGGTGCTCTACGACTCGTTCGCGCAGCCCGAGTCGGACCACGAGGAGGTCGCGGCGCTGCTGCGCAGCCCGAAGGCCGGCTGCGTTGCGCTGTACACCTGGAACTTCCACCCCGAGCTCGTCGAGGCGGCGCTGCGCCAGGGCGCGCGCGGCTACCTCTCGAAGGCGATGACCGCGGAGGAGCTCGTGTCGGCGCTCGAGCGCATCCACGGGGGCGAGGTCGTGGTGACGGAGGTGTCGGGCCGCGTCGTCAGCGCGCCGGGACTCGACTGGCCGGGCCGCGAGCAGGGGCTCACCGACCGCGAGTCGGAGATCCTGGCGCTCATCACGCAGGGCAAGAGCAACGCCGAGGTCGCCCAGCTCACCTACCTGAGCCCGAACACGGTGAAGTCCTACATCCGCTCGATCTACCGCAAGATCGGGGTCGACAGCCGGACGCGAGCGGTGCTGTGGGGCGTCGCGAACGGGTTCCGCCCCGACCACCACCGCATCGACCACTGGCTCGGCGGCCCCTGAGCCGCAGCGTCCGACGCAGCACCTGCCGGCCGACGGCGGGTACGACGAAGGCCGGGAACGCACGAGGTGCGGTCCCGGCCTGCGTCTGGAGTACTACTCCTCGAGCTTGAGCGCCACACCGAGGGCGAAGAACGTCGGCGCCCAGTGGCCGATGAAGATGCCCCACCGGTCGGACTGCGCCTTGTCGTTCGAGTCCTTCAGCTGCGACAGGCCCCAGGAAGCGAAGCTGAGCCCGATGGAGACGAAGCCTCCCCAGTACGCGTACTCGCTCTTGAAGCCGGCATCGACCAAAGCCTTGATGGGGTTCATCCGCATCCTTTCGACGGGACTCACCCTGGCATCAGCGCGTCGGGAAAGCCTGGACGTCAGGTGCGAGCAGTCCGTCCGTCACCGCGGCGGCGACCCGGCGCATCGCCGCGCGGTCATCGGCGTCGAGCCGCGAGAAGAGCGTCCGCTCGAGGGTCTCGACGTAGCCGCACGACGCGGTCGCGAACGCGTCGGCGCCGGTCTCGCTGAGCACGACCCACGTGCCGCGCAGATCGGTCGGGCAGTCCTGCCGGTCGACGAGCCCGCGATCGGCCATGCGCCGCACCTGGTGCGAGATGCGGCTCTTCTCCCAGCCGAGCGCCTCGGCGAGCGCGCCCGCCCGGAGGCGGTGGCCCTCGGCGTCCGCGAGGCTGCGCAGCACGTCGAAGTCCGCGGCGGAGATGCCGGCGTCGCGCTGGAGGCGGTGCTCGAGGGCGCGGTCGACCCCGGCGCGCATCGCCGTCATCTCACGCCACATGACCCAATCGGCCGGGTCCAGTCCCATCGCCTCCGACATGACCGAGACGATACCACCGTGTTGTTGACGTGTCATGGATCTGTGCAAGAATGTGGACGCATCAACCGCTTCTCCGAAAGGGAATCATGGCCGACCTGAAGATCGCCGTCATCCTGGGCAGCACGCGCGAGCCCCGCAACGGCGCCGCCGTCGCGAACTGGGTGATCGAGAAGGCCGCCGGACGCGCGGCCGCCGACTACGAGCTCGTGGACCTCCGCGACTACCCCATGCCCTTCTTCGACGCGCCCGCGTCGCCCGCGTACGTGCCGCCGACCAACCCCGAGGTCCAGCGCTTCGCCGCGAAGATCGCCGAGTTCGACGGCTACGTCTTCGTCACCCCGGAGTACAACCACAGCTTCTCCGCCGTGCTGAAGAACGCGCTGGACTCGATCTACCACGAGTTCAACAACAAGGCCGCGGCCTTCGCGAGCTACGGCTCGTTCCAGGGCGCCCGCGCCGTCGAGCAGCTGCGCCTCGTCGCCTCCGAGCTCCAGCTCGCGCACGTCCGCCAGCAGCTCGGCTTCAGCCTGTTCACCGACTTCGAGAACATGTCGACCTTCACGCCGGGGCCCCAGCACGACGCGAACGCCGAGACCATGTTCACGCAGCTCGAGGCCTGGGCCGGCGCGCTCAAGGGCATCCACGGGCACGACACCGTGCCTGCGTGACCCACGCCTGACGACCGAAGCGCCCCGCTCCTCCTCCGAGGAGCGGGGCGCTTCGGTGCTCGATGGTCTTCGACGCGCGAGCGCGTCGAAGCCTGTGCTGTACCCGAGGCGCTGCACGCGCCTCAGGCTGACAGCCCATCGCTCGAACCCGCGGATCCGAGCGTTCGAAGCCCCGCCTTCAGATCGGAGGCGGGGCTTCAGTGCGCCTACAGGACCTCGGCGAAGAAGTCCTTCATCGCGGTCCAGCTGCGGCGGTCGGCCCGCTCGTCGTACTGGGCGCCGTGGTCGGGCGCGTCGGCGGTCGGCACCGTGAAGGCGTGCATCGCGCCGGAGTAGGTGACGAGCTGCCAGTCGACCTCGGGCGCGGCGCGCAGCTCGTCCTCGAAGGCCTTGACCGCCTCGTCGGGGACGACCGGGTCGGCGCCGCCGTTCAGCACGAGCAGCTTCGCCTTGATGCGCTCCGCCTCGCCCTCGGGCCCGGTCGACAGGCCGCCGTGGAAGCTGACGACGGCGCGCAGGTCCTCGCCCGCGCGCGCGAGCTGCAGGGCGGAGGAGCCGCCGAAGCAGTAGCCGATGGCGGCGAGCCGGCCGGTGTCGACGGCCTGCTCCTGGCGGAACCGCTCGAGGGCCGCGGTGAGGTGCGCGCGCCACTTCTCCTGGTCGCCGTAGTACGAGCCGGCCACACCGGCGGCCTCGGCGTCGGAGGGGCGCACGTCCGCGCCGTAGACGTCGGCGGCGAAGGCGGCGTAGCCGAGGCGCGCGAGCATGTCGCAGCGCATGCGGGTCGCGTCGGTGACGCCGAGCCAGTCGTGCACCACGAGCACGCCGGGCACCGGGCCCGTCGCGTCGGCGGGCGCGGCGAGGTAGCCGCGGTACGCGACACCGTCGGCCTCGTAGTCGACGTCGCCCGTCGTGATGCCGCCCGCGGGCTCGGGCTCGCGGTCGAGGACGGTCTGCAGCACGGATTCGTAGGACATGTCCACATCCTCGCCCCGGCGTCCTGGCCGCGCGGTCGGAAGGTGCAGGAAGGGCGCAGCGGACGGGGTCAGTACCCGGCGGGGAAGGCGAAGGCGGTGGTCGGCGCCTTCGGGGCGGAGCCGTCGGTCGTGACCACGAAGTCGATGTCCTGCCGCTTGCCGAGCGCGAGCGCCGCCGGGTCGCCCGCGTACGCCTTCCTGTTCACGAAGAGCGCGACGCGGTCGCCGTCCTTCCCGTCCTGGTAGCCGCCGACCCGGCCGCGGCCGAGGGCGACGTCCCACTCCGTGAAGACCTGGCCGAGCCGGAAGGTCTTCACCTCGGGGGACTCGACGTGGATGATCCCGGTCGTGTCGTGGGTGTGGATCGCTGCGATCCGCCTCCCCGCCTCGTCGATGCCGAGCAGCGCCGGCACCCCGATGGCCCGGCCGTCCACCGTGACGGTCAGGTGCTCGTGGATGTGCAGCGCCTCCCCCTCCGCCGTCAGCATCGGCAGCCCCGCGGCCTCCGCCCGGGCCTCGACGTCCGCCGGCGCCGCCCACGGCGGAGCGCTCGTGCGCCCGGCGACGGCCTCCCCGGCGCCGGCGCCGCGGGAGAGCAGCACGGCGGCGGTGACGCCCGCGGCGACCACCACCACGACGACCGCGACGAGCACGGCGACGAGCCTCCGCCGACGGCCCGTGCGGCGCGCGGTCTCCGCCCGATCCGCCGCTGCTCGATCCCGTGCCTGCTGCCTGCTCGACGCGCCCACGGCGCCAGTCTCGCCGATCGCCGCGGCCGCACCCGTCACGCGACGGAAACAGCGGACGGGTTGAATCGCCCTCCTCGGCGAGAAGGAGCAGACGTGGCGGACATGGTGATCGCGGGCGACCGCGTGCTCGTGGGCGACGGCTTCCGCCCGGCCGCGGTGTTCGTGGCGGACGGCCGCATCGCCCGCGTCGGCGCGATCGAGGAGGCCCCGGACGACGCGGTCCGCCTCGCGCCCGACGAGGTGCTGCTGCCCGGCCTCGTCGACACGCACGTGCACGTGAACGAGCCAGGCCGCACGGAGTGGGAGGGGTTCCGCACCGCGACCGCGGCGGCCGCTGCCGGCGGCGTGACCACGCTGATCGACATGCCGCTGAACGCGATCCCGCCCACGGTCGACGTGCCCGCGCTCGAGGTGAAGCGGGCCGCCGCCGCACCGGCCGCGCTCGTCGACGTCGGGTTCTGGGGCGGCGCCGTCCCCGCGTCGCTGGGGCGGCTGCGCGCGCTGTGGGACGAGGGCGTCTTCGGCTTCAAGTGCTTCCTCGCCCCCTCCGGGGTGGACGAGTTCCCGCACCTCGTCCGCGAGCAGCTCGACGCCGCGCTCGACGAGCTGGCGGCGTTCGACGGCCTCCTGATCGTGCACGCGGAGGACCCGGCGGTGCTCGACCGCGCCGCGAACGCGGGCGGCCGCGACTACCCGGCCTTCGTCGCCTCGCGGCCGGAGGAGGCCGAGACCGCCGCGATCCGCGCCGTGCTCGACGGGCTGCGGCGCACCGGCGGCAGGGCGCACGTGCTGCACCTGTCGGCGGCGTCGGCCGTGCCGCTGGTCCGGGAGGCGAAGGCCGAGGGGCTGCGGATCACCGCGGAGACCTGCCCGCACTACCTCGTGTTCGACGAGGGGCACATCCCCTCCGGCGCGACCGAGTACAAGTGCTGCCCGCCGATCCGCGACGCCGCGAACCAGGACGCGCTGTGGGCGGCGCTCGTCGACGGCACGATCGACCTCGTCGTCAGCGACCACAGCCCCTCCACCGCCGAGCGCAAGTTCGCGGGCGACGGCGACTTCCAGGTGGCGTGGGGCGGCATCGCGGGGCTGCAGTTCGGGCTGCCGGCGGTGTGGACGGAGGCGCGGCGCCGCGGGGTGCCGCTCGAGACCGTCGTCGGCTGGTTCTCGCGCGCGACCGCGGACTTCGTCGGGCTCACGGCGAAGGGGCGCATCGAGGCCGGGGCGGACGCCGACCTCGCGGTGTTCGCGCCGGATGAGGCGCACCGCGTCGAGGTCGACGAGCTGCGCTTCCGCAACCCGGTCAGCGCGTACCTGGGCCACGACCTCGTCGGCGTCGTGCGCCGCACGGTCCTGGCGGGGACCCCGATCGACCCGGCGGCCCCGCCGCGCGGCCGGCTGCTCAGGCGGGGCTGACCGCCGGGCGGTGCCACTCGTAGGGCGTCGTGGCCGACACCTTCACGAACCCGCTGCGCTCGAGGATCGGGCGGGAGAACTCGGTCGAGTCGCTGTTGATCCAGCGCACGCCGCGCGCGAGCGCCGACCTCGCCCGCTCTGCCGTCAGCGCCCGATAGATCCCGCGACCGCGCCAGGCCGGGTCGGTCGCGCCGCCCCAGATGCCGGCGAAGTCCGTGCCGGGCACCGGCTCCAGGCGCCCGGAGCAGACGACCTCGCCGTCCGCCTCCGCGATCCACACCTCCGCGCCGCGGGCGACGCGGCCGAGCAGGTCGGCGACCCGCTCCTCCCGCGGCTCCCCCTCGAACACGCGGTCGGCGGCGTAGGAGGCGCGGCGCACGTCCTCGTCCGTCTCGGCCCGGCGCACGGTCACCCCGTCGGGCAGCGGCAGGTCGAGCGCGAGCAGCTCGGCGCCGCCGATCATGATCGACTCCGGCTCCTGCGGCACGAAGCCGGCCTCGACCAGCGCCTCGTGGAGGCCTCCGGCGGCGTCGTGCGCGCGGGTCTTCCACTCCACCTCCTGCACCGCCGGGTCGACGGCGAGGAACGCCGTGGCGGCGCGGACCAGCGCCCGCACGCCGCGCGGGTCGAGGCCGCCGAGGTCGCGGCCGCTGATGAACCCGCGGCCCTCGGCGAAGACGCCGATCCAGAGCGGGCCGAGGCGGAAGCGGCGCTCGGCGCCGATCGCCTCGTGCTCGCCGCGCAGCTGGGCGTCGTAGGCGGCGAGCAGGGCGGAGGCGTCCGTCATCGATGTCCTGTCCGGGCGGGCGCCCCTCGTGTCACACGCCCGACACATCCGGATGCGAGGGTCGGCGCATGTCGATCGTGCTCGGTCCGTTCCAGTACGGCAAGGCGGAGACGCGCCTCGTCCGCATCCGCCGCGACACCCCGCGGCACGGGATCACCGACCTGAACGTCTCGATCGCGCTGCAGGGCGACTTCGCGGCCGCGTACCTCGAGGGCGACCAGCGCACCGTGCTGCCGACGGACACGCAGAAGAACACCGCCTACGTCTGGGCGAAGAAGATGGATCCGGACCCGATCGAGGCGTACGGCCTGTCGCTGGCCCGCCACTTCGTCGACGACGTCGAGCCCGTATCGGGCGCGCGCATCGAGATCCAGCGCTACGACTGGACCCGGGTGCCGGTCGACGGCAGCGACCACGACCACACCTTCGTGCGGTCGGGTCAGGAGGTGCGCACCGCCGCGGTCACGGTGGAGCCGTCGGCCTTCCACGTGGTCCAGGGCTTCACCGACCTGATCGTGCTGAAGAGCACCGGCAGCCACTTCAAGGACTTCCTCGTCGACGGGTACACGACGCTGCAGCCCACCGACGACCGCATCATGGCCACCTCGCTCACCGCCCGCTGGCGGCTCACCGACCCGGCCGCCGACGTCGACTGGAACGCGATGTACGCGGGCGTGAAGACGGTCATGCTCGAGACCTACGCGACCCTCGACTCCTACGCCCTGCAGCAGACGCTGTGGCACATGGCGCGCGCGGCGATGGAGGCGTACCCCGCGATCGCCGAGATGCGCCTCGAGGCGCCGAACAAGCACCACTTCCTCGTCGACTTCTCGCGGTTCGACGAGTCGAACGAGAACGAGGTCTTCCACGCGGACGACCGCCCCTACGGTCTGATCCACGCCTCCGCGGTCCGCGACGACGCCGCGCCCGCGGGCGCGGCCTGGTCCGCCTACACCGGGCTGGTCTGACCCCTCTCTGCTGCGGGGATCCGGTGTCGCCCGCGGACCAGGCCCGGATCCGACAGCATGGCCGGATGCCGCGCATCGTGCTGTTCGACCTCGACGGCACGCTGGTGGACGGCGGCGGGCTGCCGGACGCCATGCGGGCGACCTGCGCCGCACTGGCCGAGGACCTGCCGGGCGTGCGCGCCGAGGACCTCGCGGCGGCGAACACCGCCGCCTGGCAGCGCCTCTGGCCGGAGCTCGAGACGGACTACATGCTCGGCGGCAGGCGCGGCGACGACGTCGGCCGCGAGGTCTGGCGCGCCGCGCTCGCGGCCTGCGGCGTCGAGGACCCCGCGCAGCTCGAGCGCGCGGAGCAGGAGTGGGCGCGGCAGGAGCGGGCCTCGCTGCGCCTCTACCCCGACGTGCTGCCGGCCCTCGAGGCGCTCGAGCGCGACGGCGTGCGGCTCGGCATGGTGACGAACGGCGCGTCGGTCGTGCAGCGCGGCAAGCTGGCGGCGGTCGGGCTGGCCGACCGCTTCGACCCGCTCGTGGTCTCGAGCGACGCCGGGGTGATGAAGCCCGACCCCGTGATCTTCGAGATCGCCCTCGCCGCGGCCGGGGAGCCGGCCGCCGAGACCTGGTTCGTCGGCGACAACCTGTGGCACGACATGCCGGGCGCGCTCGAGGTGGGCATCCGCGGCCTCTGGCTCAGCCGCGACGGTCGGTCGCTGCCGGAGGACGGGCCGAGGCCCGACGCGGTGCTGTCGTCCCTCGCCGAGCTCCGCGGGTCCGCAGGACCGCGTTGACACGGCGCATCCGGAGCCCTCGGGCGCAGCCTGTCGCCGGAGCGCTGCGGATCCGCCGAGGAGCTGCGGATCCGCGATCAGATCAGGAGCCGCGGTAGGTGCTGTAGGCGAAGGGGCTCAGCAGCAGGGGCACGTGGTAGTGCTCGGTGCCGGAGACGCGGAACGTGATCTGCACCTCGGGGTAGAAGCTCGGTCGCCGCGTCGCCTCGAAGTAGTCGCCGGTGGCGAAGGTGAGGCGGTAGACGCCCGCCTCCGCGCGCTCGGGACCGAGCTCGGCGATGCGGCCGTCCGCGTCGGTCGCTCCGCCGCCCACCTCCGACCAGCCGTCCGGCGTCTGCCGGTCGAGCGTGACCCCGACGCCGACCGCGGGGGTGCCGAAGGCGGCGTCGAGCACGTGGGTGGTGACCTGGCTCACGCGTCCTCCCCGAACAGCGTCCGGAGGCGGAGCGCCGCGATCTGCCGCAGCTGCTCCTTCGCCTCCGCCGCCTCGGTCTCGTCGTCGTCCTTCAGCCGCCGCTGCAGCTCGTCGAGGACCTCCTGCCGCGAGCGGCCGGCCGCGCGGATCAGGAAGACCCGGCCGAACCGCTGCTCGTAGACGTCGTTGCCGCGGGCGATCGCGGCGTCGACGCCCTCGTCGTTGCGGCCGAGCGCGGCCTGCTCGCCGGCGGACAGCAACGCGGAGGAGCCGTCGCCCTCGGCGCGCTCGCCGATGCGCGGGTGGTGCGCCACGGCCTCGTCGAGCTCCCCGTCCGTCAGGTCCTGGGCGGCCCGGTCGCCGGCGGCGACGAGGTCCTCGACCGTCGGATAGGGGCCGCCCGCGGCGACCTCGTCGACCCACCGGGCGATCCCGAGGGCCGCGGCGAGCCGGTCGCGCGCGGCCGGGGTGGAGGTGTCGATCACCCCGCTCACACTAGGGCGAGCGGGCTAGGCGACGCCCTCGGGGGCGACGGCGGCGGGCACGGGCCGCCGCTCCTTCGGCTGCCGCGCGGCGCCGGACGCGAGCCCCGCCGCGGCGATCAGGGCCAGCACGACGAGCAGCGCCCGCAGGATGCCGGTGTGCTCGCCGATCAGGCCGATCAGCGGCGGACCGACCAGGAACGCGGTGTAGCCGATCGTCGCGACGGCGCCGACCGTGGCGGTCGCCGTGCGGGGGTCGTCGGCGGCGGCGGACATCCCCACCGGGAAGCCGAGCGAGGCGCCGAGCCCCCACAGCACGACCCCGGCGACGGCGATCCCGTCCACCGGCACGGTGATCACGACGAGCAGGCCGACCACGGCGAGCGCCGCGGAGACCCGCAGCACCGGCACCCGGCCGTAGCGGTCGAGGAAGACGACGCCGACGATGCGGCCCACCGTCATCGCGGCCAGGAAGAGGCCGAGCACCGCGGCACCGCCCGGATTGTCGAAGCCGTGGCCGTCGACCATCGCGAGGCTCAGCCAGTCGTTCGCGCTGCCCTCTGCGAACGCCATCCCGAGCACGATGACGCCGATCAGCAGCACACGGGGGTCCTTCCACACCGCGAGGCGCGACCGGAAGCCGCCGACAGGCGCCCCCGCGTCCTCCTGCGGCTGCTCGGCGGGCTGCAGGAACCGCACGAGCACGAGGTTCGTGACGAGCGCGACCACGCCGACACCGACGAAGTGCACCCCGATCGGCACGTCGAGCAGCTCCAGCAGCGCGCCGACGCCCGCGCCGAGCACGGTGCCGCCGCTGAAGGAGGCGTGGAACAGCGGCATCAGCGTGCGTCCGATGGCCCGCTCGTTGGCGGCGCCGGACAGGTTCATCGCCACGTCGACCGTGCTCGAGGCGCCGACGACGAGCAGCACGAGGAAGATCGGCGCGAACGCCGGCACGAACGCGACGACGAAGCCGAGCGCGATCATCGCGACGCTCACGGCGGTGTAGGCCCAGAGGATCGTGCGCGTGGCGCCGAGCCGGGCGATGACGTGGCTGGCGGTGACCACGCCGACGATCGACCCGGCGCTCAGACCGAGGATCAGGAAGCCCATCTCCTGCGTGCTCGCCTGCAGCAGGTCCCGGACCGCCGGCACCCGGCTCGCCCACGTCGCGAACACGAAGCCGCAGAGCGCGAAGATCGTGAAGACCGCGTTGCGCCAGCGCTTGAGGACGGGTGACGGGCTCGTCCTGGTGGTGCGCACCGCGCCACGGTACGGTCCGCAACCGCTTGCCGGCCAACGAAGGGGAGCACGGGATGACGGACGTCGTGGGGGTCGTGCTCGCGGCCGGGTCGGGGAACCGGTTCGGCGGTCCGAAGGCGCTCGCGCGGACGCCGGACGGCGAGCCGTGGGTGGTCCGGGCGGTGCGGCTGCTGCAGCGCGGCGGGGCCGACGCGGTGGTCGTCGTGCTCGGCGCCGAGGCCGACCGGGCGGCGGAGCTGGTGCCCGAGGAGGCGCAGGTCGTGGTCGCGCACCGGTGGCGCGACGGGATGGGCGCGTCGCTCGCCGACGGCGTCGCGGCGCTGCCCGAGGCGGACGCCGCGCTGATCACGCTCGTCGACCTGCCCGAGCTGCCGGACGCGGTGCTCGAGCGCGTGCTCGACGGCGGCACCGAGCGGGACCGCATCGCCCGCGCCGTCTACGACGGCCGGCCCGGGCACCCCGTGCTGCTCGGCCGCGACCACTGGGCCGGGTTCCGCGACTCGCTGCACGGCGACGAGGGCGGACGGGTCTACCTCGAGGAGCACGACGTCGAGCACGTCGAGTGCGGCGACCTCTTCACCGGCGACGACGTCGACCACCGGTGACGAGGGGTCAGGCGGGGTCGAGCTCGCCGAGCGAGGCGTAGGCGCGGTCGATGGCCGCGACCCGACCGGCGCCCGCCGTCCCGAGACGGTGCAGCACCTCCCCCGCCAGCACGCTGAGCACGCAGGCGGCCGCGGCGTAGGAGTCGAAGGGCGAGGCGGACTGCACGGGCACGTCGAAGCGCCACCGCTCGGGGCCGCGGCGCAGAGTCGGGTCCGCGAGCACGAGCAGGTTCGGCGTCACCGCGCGCACCCCGTCGAGCACGCGGTCGAAGCCCGCCGGCCGGCGCCGCAGGCCGATCACGACGACCGCGTCGTGCTGCCCCAGCCCGACGAGCTCCTCCCCCAGCGTCTGCCCCGCCTCGGGCAGGAGGGCGACGTCGGGGCGCGCCTGCACCAGGGCCTGCCGCAGCAGCATCGCGAGCGGGTGGCCGGAGCGGAAGCCGGCGACGACCACCCGCGGCGCGGCCGCCAGCGCCGCTGCCGCCTCCTGCAGGGCCGCGCGGTCGAGGTCCGCTGCGAGGCGCCGCAGGTGCTCGACGTCGCGCGCGACCTGAGCGGCGAGCGGGTCCTCGGGGTCGTCGAGCAGCACCGGCAGGCCCGCCGCCCGCTGCGCCCGCAGGACCTCCCGCGCCTCCTGCGAGCCGGCGAAGCCGAGCCGCCGGAACAGGCGCGACACCGTCGCCTTCGAGACGCCGGTGCGCCGGGCGAGCTCGCTCGAGTTGTACAGCGCGGACTCGTCGGGCTCCGCGCGGAGGAACTCCGCGACGCGCTGCTCCTGCGGGCTCAGGCCGCCCCACGCGTCGGCGATGCGCTCGGCGAGCGCGGTCCGCGGGTCGGTCACGGCCGGTGCTGCTCGGCGACCGCGAGCACCGCCGCCTCGAACCCCGCGAGCGCGGCCGCGACGTCCTCCTCCGTCACCGTCTCGTCGGGGTGGTGGCTGATGCCGTCGTTGCCGCAGCGGAGGAACAGCATTGCGACGCCCGTGACGTCCCGCACCGCCATGCCGTCGTGGCCGGCGCGGGACCAGAGGCGCACCGGATCGGCGTCGCCCGCGGCACGGACCCCCGCCTCCACCGCGGCGACCAGCGCCGCGTCGCAGATCGTCGCGTCGGCCCGGTAGAACTCGTCCGCGCTCCACGCGACGCCCCGTCGCTCGCAGACCTCGCGAGCAGCCGCGTCGATGCGCGCGAACGCCGCGTCGCGGGCCTCGTCCGTCTCCCCGCGCAGGTCGAGCGAGAACCGGCAGACGCCCGGCACCACGTTCACGCCGCCCGGGAAGGCGCGGATGCGGCCGACCGTGCCGATCGTGCCCGTCTCGATCGCGATGCGCTCGATCTCGACGACGATCTCGGCGGCGGCGACCAGCGCGTCCCGTCGGCGCGGGTAGGGGGTGCCGCCCGCGTGGCCGGCCCGACCGGTGACCTGCAGCGCGAACCGGCGCGCGCCGGCGATGGCGGTGACCACGGCGAGGGCGCGGTCCGCGTCGATCAGGTGCGGCCCCTGCTCGATGTGCGTCTCGAGGTACCCGACGAGCTCCTCGGGGCGCCGGGCGGCCTCGCCGATCCGCGCGGGATCGAGCCCGAACGCCGTCATCGCCTGCGCGACGCTCGTCCCCGCGCGGTCGGTCGTCGCGAGCCGGTCGGCGGCGACCCGGCCCGCGAAGGCGCGGGAGCCGAGCAGCGCGTCGCCGAAGCGCGTCCCCTCCTCGTCGGTGAAGCCGATCAGCTCGAGCGCGAAGGGCAGGGCGGCGGTGTCGATCCGCTCCGCGACCTCGATGGCGAGCAGCACGCCGAGCATGCCGTCGTACCGCCCGGCGTCCGTCACGGTGTCGAGGTGGCTGCCGAGCACGAGGGCGGGCAGCCCGTCGCGCCGGCCCTCGATCCGGCCGCAGACGTTGCCCGCGGCGTCCTGCCGCACCTGCAGCCCGGCCTCCCGCATCCACTCGCCGACGAGGGCGTTCGCGGCGCGGTGCTCCTCCGAGTACGCGACGCGCTCGATCCCGCTCGGCAGCGAGGACAGCGTCGCGAGGACGTCGCAGCGGGCGATCGCCCGCGCCGCACCCGTCAGCGCGGCGGTCGTCACGCCGCGCCCGCGTACGAGTCGAGCGCCGCTTCCGTGCCGCCGCCCGCCGCGACCCGCACGCCGTGCCGGCGCAGCACCGCCTCGAGCGCGGCGAGGGTGCCGAGCACCGCGTCGCGGCGGGCGTTGTAGCCCATCGTCCCGATCCGCCAGACGCGGCCGTGCAGCGGCCCGAACGACGTGCCGATCTCGATGCCGTAGTCCTCGAGCAGCTCGGCGCGCACGGCGTCACCCGCGACCCCCTCCGGGATCTCGACGCCGAGCACGTTCGTCATGCGGTGCGCGAGGTCGCCGAACGGCACCAGGCCGAGCCCCTGCACGCCGGCGAGCATCGCCTCGCCGTGCAGGCGGTGGCGGGCGACGGAGGCGTCCAGGCCCTCCTCGAGCAGGATGCGGGCGCACTCGCGGGCGCCGTAGAGCATCGTCGTCGCCTCGGTGTGGTGGTTGAGCCGCTTCGGCCCCCAGTAGTCGAGGATCTGGGCGAGGTCGAAGTAGTTCGAGCGGATGCGGTCCTGCCGCACCGGGTCGCCCTCGGTGCGGATGCCCGCTTCGATGCTCTTCCGCGACTCGATCACGGCGACCGCGCGCGGCGACAGGGTGATGGGCGCCGAGCCGGAGGGGCCGCCGAGACACTTCTGCAGGCCGGCCGTCACGGCGTCGAGGCCCCAGGCGTCGGTGCGGAACGCGTTGCCGCCGAGGGAGGCGGTGGTGTCGCAGTAGAGCAGCACGTCGTGCTCGCGGCAGATCGCACCGAGCTCCTCGAGCGGCTGCGCGACCGTGGTGGAGGTGTCCCCGTGCACGATCGCGAGGAGCTTCGGCCGGACCTCGCGGATCGCGGCCTCGATCGCCTCGGGAGCGAACACCTGCCCCCACGGCACGTCGATCGCGTGCACCTCGGCGCCGCAGCGCTCGGCGATCTCGACGAGCAGGTGTCCGAAGCGGCCGAAGCGGGGCACGAGCACCCGGTCGCCGGGCGTGATCAACGACACGAGCGCCGCCTCGATGCCGGCGCGGGAGGTGCCGTCCACGAGCAGCGTGGCGTCGTTCGCGGTGTCGAACACCTGGCGGTAGAGGGCCTGCGTCTCCGCCATCGTCGCGGTCATGAAGGGGTCGTACTGGCCGACGAGCTGCGCCGACATCGCCTGCAGCACCCGCGGGTAGGCCGTGATCGGGCCGGGCCCCATGAGGAGGCGGGCGGGGGGATCGATCGGTCCGGCGGGCATCCTGCTCCTCGACTGCAACGACTGTTCCTGCAAGTCAAGCTACTGCAACGGATGTTTCACGCGGATGACGCCGCGGGGGCCGGTCTCAGTACGACGCGCACCGCGGACCGTTCATGGCCGCGGAGCGTCACGGCGGCGGCGCTCCGATCAGCGCAGCGACGCGGCGAGGTGGATCAGGGCGTCGTCGCTGTGGCGCGGGCCGACCAGGCAGACCCCGAGCGGCGCCCCGCCGATCTCGAGCAGCGGGGCCGACAGCGCGGGCGCGCCGAGGATCCCGGCGACGCAGGTGAGGCGGAGGGTCTGCGTTCGCACCGCATCGACCGCGGCCGCGTCGGCGGTGGCCTGCGGTGCGACGGACGCCGCCGACGGCAGCAGCAGCACCGCGCCCTGCAGCGCGCGGGTGAACCGCCGCCGGTGGTCCTCGAGCTCGAAGCGGGCGAGGTCCGCCTCCTCGTCCAGCACGTCGGCGGCGGCCTCGAACCGTGCCGCGACGGCACCGGAGACCGCGCCGGGGTGCGCGGTGAGCCACGCGCCGTCCGCCTGCCACGCCTCGTGGGCCTGCACGACGCGGAACGCCTCCTGCGCGGCGGCCACGTCGCCGAGGTCGACCTGCCCCACGTCGCCCAGGCGGTGCGTCCACGCCTCGAACGCCCTGCGGACCGTGCCGTCGAGCCCGGCCAGCAGGCCCGGCGCCGTGACGAAGCGATCGGGCGCGGGCACGGCCGGTGCGCCGACCGCCGAGACGCGGGAGCACGCCGCCAGCACCGCGCGGTCGCGGGTGAGCCAGCCGATCGTGTCGAAGCTCGGCGCGAGGGGCAGCAGCCCCTTGCGCGCGATGCGGCCGTGCGTCGTGCGCAGTCCCCAGAGCCCCTGGTAGGAGGCGGGGACGCGGATCGAGCCGCCGGTGTCGGTCGCGAGCCCGATGTCCGCCTGCCCGAGCGCGACCGCGGAGGCGGGCCCGCTCGACGAGCCGCCCGGCAGCGCGCCGGGCACGCGGGCGTTCGGGGGCGTGCCGTGGTGCGGGTTCGCGCCGGCGATCGAGTACGCGAACTCGTCGGTGTGCGCGATGCCGGTCAGGTCCGCGCCCGCCTCCAGCAGCGCCCGGACGCTCGGCGCCGTGTGCTGCTGGACCACCGCGTGCGCCAGGTACTCGGGCACCCCGGCGCCGATGCGGTGGCCGGCCACGGCGAACAGGTCCTTCACCGCGAGGCGCTTCCCGACCAGCGGCCCCTCGGCGGCACCGCGCACCAGCGGGGTGCCGACCGTCCGCCAGATGCGGGCGTCCACCGCGGGCGCCGGGTTCGCGACGTGGGCGACGAGCACCTGCCAGCCGACCGCCCCGCGCCGCCACACCTGCGTCTGCTGCCCGCGTCCGCCGGTCCGCGGCGCGAGCTCCGCCACCACCACGGCCGCGTCGTCGCCGAGCACGCGCACGTGGACCGCGGCGATCCGGCGCTTCGGCGCACCGCCGCGACCGCGCCGGAAGGCCGCGATCGCGTCGTGGCCCACGAGCAGCCCGCCCGCGTCCCCCCGCAGCGTCGACGGGCCGTCGGTGAACAACGCGTCGAGCTCGGGCACGTCGTCCGCCATCAGCGCCCGCTCGTAGCGCCAGAACGCGTCGAGCAGCCCCGCGGGCACCGCCCCGTCGGCGTGGACGGGCGCGCCCGCGTCGACCTCCTGCTCAGGCATCGAAGTCCGCGATCCGGATCCTGGCGTGCACGCCCTTGACCAGGTCGACGACCTGCGAGATGTCGAAGTCCGTCGCGGCCGACAGGTAAGCGAGCGCGTTCGCCCGGTCCATGCCGAAGCGGGCATGCAGCAGCTCGATGGCGGCGCGCACGCAGTGCTGCACCGCCTCGTCGAGGTCCTCGCTCAGCCCGGTGGGCACCAGGTACTCCGGCGTGACGACCAGCGGCCCGGTCACGACGCCGTACTCCTCGAGCGCCGCCGACCTCGGGACCACCGAGAACCGGAGGGTCGCCCGCAGCGACGCCTCCATCGCGGTGAGCGCGACCTCGCCGTCGCCCTGCGCGAAGTGCGGGTCGCCGACGTAGGCCAGCGCGTCCGGCACCTGCACGGGCAGCAGCAGCGCGGTGCCGGTGACGAGCAGGTTGACGTCGATGTTGCCGCCGTGCGCCCCGGGCGGCACCGAGTGCGGGCGCTCGTCCCCGGCCGCCGCGACGCCCATGATCCCGAGGAACGGTGCGAGCGGGAACCGGACGACCGCGTCGGAGCCGGCGGCGCGCGGCAGCACGCCGACCAGGGCCCCGTCCCGCTCATCGACCGCGGCGAACACGCTCACCGGCTCCGCCCCCTCCGGGTACTCCCCCGGCAGCGCGCCGCGACCGTGCCGGTTCGACACGACGCCGTACGGCACCCGGGGCTCCAGCCCGAGCACGTCGATGCGCAGCAGGTCGCCCGGCTGCGCGCCGCGCACCGCGATCGGGCCGGTGACCACGTGCGGGCCGTCGGCCTCGTCCCGGGTGCACTCCGCGGCGATGCGCACGGCGTCCTCGAGCACCAGCTCGGCGGGCACCCCCTCCCGGGCGAAGAACGCGAGCGGGTCCTGGCCCTGGTCGGGCAGCAGGCCCTCGTGCGACAGGGCGTCGACGGTGACGACGTCGCCGGAGTCCACGGTCAGGACCGGCTCGTCGGCGCCGCACGGGAGGCGGCCCCAGAGCACGGTGTCGGGGGTCGACGGCAGGTAGACCGCCGCATCGGATCCGGGCTGGACCGCGGTCCACCGGGACGGGTCGAAGCGCATCCCACCTCCTGCTCATCCGCTCTCGCGTGCGCTCACGGTATCCGGCGGGCGCGCCGTGCCGGTTGGATGGGACCCCGGCTCAGGAGGGACGGCACCGCATGCTGCGCGACCAGGCGAGGCTCCACCTCGCACTCATGCTCGTCCTCACGTTCTCCACGGGGGTCGTCGACGCGATCGGCTACCTCGGGCTCGACAAGGTCTTCACGGCGAACATGACGGGCAACGTCGTGATCCTCGCCATGGGCCTGACGGGCCAGGAGGGGCTGCCGATCGTCGGCCCGATCGTCGCGCTCGCGGGCTTCGTGGTCGGCGCGGTGATCGCCGGTCGCTTCCTGCGCGGCATCCCGAAGGGCTGGCACGTGCGGGACACCTGGGTGCTGGCCGTCGTCGCAGCACTGCTGCTGGTCGCCCTGATCCCGACCGCGTTCATCACCTCCACCCCCGCGGATCCCGCGCTCGGGCTGCCGGTGACCGCGCTGCTCGCCGTGGCGATGGGGATGCAGGCCGGGGCCGCGCGGCACATCGCGGTGACCGACGTGACCACCGTCGTCATCACCTCCACCCTCGCCGCGCTCGCCTTCGACTCGCGCTTCGGCCGCCGCACAGGGCAGACGTGGTTCCGGCGCCTCGCTGCGGTGACCCTGCTGGCGCTCGGTGCGCTCGCGGGCGCCGCGCTGCTGCTCGTCGCGTTCTGGCTCGGGCTCGCGCTCGCCGCCCTGCTGCTGGTCGTCGTCGCCGTGCTCGGCGCGCTCGGCAGCCGCAGCGCCGCGAAGGGGGCCGATCGGCTCGCTCAGTAGGCTGCACCCGACCGCCCGGGCCCGTGCGGCGGATGCTCTTCGGAAGGACGATTCGTGAGCGGTGTCGTCACCCTGACCCCCGCCCCGGTGCTGGACCGCACCTACCTCGTCGCGTCGATGGCGCCCGGCAAGGTGAACCGGGCGATCGAGGTCCACGAGTACATGAGCGGCAAGGGCCTCAACGTCTCGCGCACGCTCCACGTCGCCCGGCACCCCACGGCCGCGGTGATGCCCATCGGCCGGGACGACGAGCACCTGCTGTTCCGCACGCCGTACCCGCACATCCTGCGGATCATGCCGATCCAGGGCCGCATCCGCGTCAACACCGCCGTCGTCGAGGACGGCGGTCGCACGACGAACGTCAATCAGTCCGCGATCCCGATGTCCACGACGGACTGGCAGCGGGTGGTCGACCTCACGGTCGAGCAGGTGGAGGAGATGGACGCGGACTGGCTCTGCGCCTCCGGCACCCACCCGTTCAACAGCGACACGGGCGACTACGTCGACATGACGGAGCTGTTCGAGCGCGTCCGGGCGGCGGGCGCCCGCGTGGCGCTCGACACCAGCGGGGTGCCGCTCGACCGGCTCGTGACGAGCGGGCTCGTGAACCTGATCAAGCCGAACGCGGACGAGCTGGCGAACCTCGTCGGCCGCAACCTCACGACGATCGGCGAGGCGCTCGACGCCGGCCGGGAGCTGAACCGCGGCGGCGTGGAGGTGGCGCTCGTCTCCCTGGGTGCGGACGGCGCGCTCGCGATCACCGAGCGGTCGTCGGTCTGGGGCGCCGCGGTGGCACCGCAGCTCGTGAACACCACGGGCGCCGGCGACGCGACGCTCGCGGGCTTCCTCGGCAACTCGATCCGCGACGAGACGCGCGGCCTCGGCGGCGCACCGGAGCTGGACCTCGAGCGCGCCCTCTCCACCGCGGTCTCCTGGGGCGCGCTGGCCGTGTCCGTGCCGACGACGCTGATCACCAGCCTGGACGACGCCCCGGTCCCGGCCGTCGGCGCCCCCGACCCGGAGCGCGTCCTGCTCGAGACGACCCACCTCACGAAGAAGTAGCGCGCTGCGTTCCGCAGGCGCACACGTCCTGCGAACGGAGGATCAGGCGGGCTGGGGCTGCTGCGCCGACTCCTGCGCGACGGCGGGCTGCTCGACCGGCAGCTGCACGGTGAACACCGTGGCGCCGGGCTCGGAGGCGACGGAGACCGTGCCGTGGTGCGCCTGCACGACCGCGTTGACGATCGCGAGCCCGAGTCCCGTGCTGCCCGTCGTGCGGGCACGGGAGGAGTCGCCGCGCACGAACCGGCCGAAGAGCTGGGGCCGCAGCTGCTCGGGGATCCCGGGCCCGTCGTCCCGCACCCGGGCGAGCACGTGCCCGTCCCGCGGCGCAGCCAGCTCGAGCACGACCCGCGTGCCGGCAGGCGTGTGTACGCGGGCGTTCGCCAGCAGGTTCGTGAACACCTGCTGCAGCTTCGCCTCGTCGCCGCGCACCATCACGGGTTCGTCGGGCAGGTCGAGCTCCCATTCGTGGTCCGGCCCGGCCGCGTTCGCGTCGCTCAGCACGTCGACGAGCATCCGGGAGAGGTCGACGTCGCGCGTCTCGATCTCCCGCTCCGCGTCGAGGCGGGCGAGCAGCAGCAGGTCCTCGACCAGGCTCGTCATGCGCATCGCCTCGGACTCGATGCGCCCGATGTTGTGCTGCACGTCCTCGGTCAGCGGCCCGCCGAACCGCCGGGTGAGCTCCGCGTAGCCGCGGATGGAGGCGAGGGGCGTGCGCAGCTCGTGGCTCGCGTCGGCGACGAAGTGCCGCACCTTCTCCTCGCTCGCCTGCCGCACCGCGAGTGCGGTCTGCACCGAGTCGAGCAGGTTGTTCAGCGCCGCCCCCACCTGGCCGACCTCGGTGTTGGGGTTCGTGTCCTCCGTCGGCACGCGTTCGGGCAGCTCGACGTCGTCCCGCTCGAGCGGGAGCGACGCCACGTTGGACGCGACGGCGGAGACGCGCCGCAGCGGCCGGAGCGCGCGGCCGATCACGAGCGCACCGATGACCCCGGACAGCAGCACGGCGAGGACGACGACGGTGAAGATCGGCACGAGGTACTTGAGGAGGCTGTTCGTCAGGATCGACGTCGGCCGGCCCACGTAGACGACGGCGTTCGTCGCGTCGCCGATCGCGACCGCGAAGCGGTACTCCCCGTAGCCGGGGACGTCGATCGTCGTCAGCCCGCCTCCTGGCCCCGCGTCCTGCACCGGCACGCCTGAGCGGATCGCGGAGTACGCCGTGCGAGGAAGCTGCTCCGGTTCGCCGGTGCCCTGGTGCTCGCCCACCGCGTACCCCAGCGCCGGTGCGTACACCGCGACGATGACGTCACCGTCGTCCAGGAACCGATTCGTCTGGTCGCTCTGGCCCATCATCTGGGCGTTCCGGACCGCACCGTGCACCTGGTCGTTGAACTGGGCTGTCAGGGTGTTGGACACCACCAGCGACACCACGCCGCCGATGACGATGCTGGTCGCCGCGACGAGCGTCGTGGTCAGCGCGATCAGCCGGCTGCGCAGCGTCCAGCTCGAGAAGTGCATCGTTCCCCTCCGCGTGCGGCGGAGGGCTACTCCGCCGCCTTCAGCATGTACCCGGCGCCGCGCACCGTGTGGATCATGGGCTTGCGACCGGCGTCGATCTTGCGGCGCAGGTACGAGATGTAGATCTCGACGACGCTGGACTTGCCGCCGAAGTCGTAGTTCCAGACCCGGTCGAGGATCTGCGTCTTCGAGAGCACCCGGCGCGGGTTGCGCATCAGGTAGCGCAGCAGCTCGAACTCCGTGGCGGTCAGGTCGATCTGCTCGCCGTTGCGGGAGACCTCGTGGCTGTCCTCGTCGAGCACGAGGTCGCCGACGACGAGGCGGGGGTCCTCCTCCTCCGCGGCGGTGAGCATCGAGCGGCGGATCAGGCCGCGGAGGCGCGCGACGAGCTCCTCCAGGCTGAACGGCTTGGTGACGTAGTCGTCGCCACCGGCGGTGAGGCCGTTGATCCGGTCCTCGAGCGAGTCCTTCGCGGTGAGGAACAGCACGGCCGTCTGCTGGCCGTCCTGGCGCACGCGGGACAGGACCTGCATGCCGTCGATGTCGGGCAGCATCATGTCGAGCACGATGGCGTCGGGGCGGAACTCGCGGGCCAGCGTCAGGGCGTGGCGCCCGTCGGCGGCGGTCTTGACCTCCCAGCCCTCGTAGCGCAGGGCCATCTGGAGCAGGTCGGTCAGGGTCGGCTCGTCGTCCACGACGAGCACGCGGATGGGGCTGCCGTCGGGGTGCTTGAGGCGGGGGCGGCTCTGCGGGGCGGCATCGGAGGCGGCGGGTCGGGTCATGGACACCCCTCCAGGGAAACCCAGCTTCCTATGAGCCGCTTGAGGACGGGTGATGCAGTTCTTGGGAAGCAGGAATGCTCCCCGACCACGGCCGGCACCTGCTCGACTCATAGCCGGCGCAGAGGCGGTCCGCCGGTTCCCGATGAGCTGCACCCATACCGTCTGCAGCATGTCCCCCTCGCACCCACCGACCGCTCCGGCTGGAGCACGACCGACGTACGAGCTGCAGCAGGTCTGCAAGACCTACCGCCGGGGCGACGCCTCCGCGCAGGCCTTGATCGGCGTGGATCTCGTGGTCGCGGCCGGCGAGTCGGTTGCGGTGGAGGGCCCGCTCGGCGCCGGCCGGTCGACGCTGCTGCGCCTGCTCGGCGCACTGGACCGGCCCTCCTCCGGCACGATCCTGCTCGACGGCGCGGACCTGGGGCGCATGGGCGCTCCGGAGCTGAGCCGCGTGCGAGCCAACCGGATCGGCTCCCTCTCGCGCAGCCCCAACCTCATCGCGACGCTCACCGCGCAGGAGCACGTCGAGGCGGCGCTCGAGTCCACCCACGTCGACCCCCGCGACCGCAGGAACCGCGTGGCGACGGTCCTCGAGGAGGTCGGCCTCGGCGAGCTCGCCGCGCACCTGCCGAGCGAGCTGACCGACGGGCAGCAGCAGCGCGTCGCGCTCGCCCGGGCGCTCGTCAGGGAGCCGGCGGTGCTGCTCGCGGACGAGCCGACGGGCGCCCTCGACGCGGTGACCCGGGACGGGATCGTCGAGCTGCTCGACACCGTGCGGCTCGCCCGAGGCCTGACCCTGCTCATCGCCACCGACGACCCCGAGGTCGCCCGGCGGGCCGATCGCCGCCTCCTCCTGCGGGAGGGCCGACTCGCCGAGCGGACCGCCGCGACCGTCTGATCCGTCGCACAGCGGTGATGCGCCCGTAACAGCGTCGAATCACTGGCCCGGTTCACTGGAGCGGTACGAGCCGCTCGACACGGACCGGAGACGCCATGACGCTGCACGACGAGATCGCCGCAGCGCCGGCCGCAGTCCGCGCGACCATGCGGGCGGTGGTCCTCGACCACTTCGGCGACGCAGGAGCGCTCCACCTCGCCGAGGTGGAGCGGCCCGTGCCGGTGGTGGGCGAGCTGCTGATCCGGGTCGTCGCGGCCGGGCTGAACCCGATCGACGTGAAGACGCGGGCCGGGTCCGGGGAGGCGGCGGGCGTGGCCCGCTTCCCGGCGGTGCTCGGGCACGACTTCAGCGGCGTCGTCGTCTCCGCGCCCTACGAGGCGTTCCGCCTGCAGCCGGGCGACGAGGTGTTCGGCATCAGCGCCGCGCCCCGCTCGACCGGCAGCTTCGCCGAGTACCTCGCCGTGCCCGCGCAGCAGGTGGCGCCGAAGCCCGCGGTGCTGTCCCACGCCGAGGCCGCCGGGGTGCCGCTCGCCGCGCTCGCGGCGTGGGGCGCCGTCGTGGAGATCGCGAAGGCGCACGAGGGCCAGCGGATCCTGATCCACGCGGCCTCCGGCGGCGTGGGGCACCTCGCGGTGCAGTTCGCGGCCCACTTCGGCGCCCATGTCATCGCGACCGCCTCCGGCCGCAACACCGGCTGGCTGCGCGAGCTGGGGGCGAGCGAGACCGTGGACCACTGCGAGACGCGGTTCGAGGACGTCGTCGCCCCGGTGGACGTCGTCATCGACCTGGTCGGCGACCAGCAGGACCACACCGGGCCCCGCTCGCTCCCCGTGCTGCGCCCCGGCGGCCTGCTCGTGAACGTGCCGAGCACCTGGCCGACGCTGATGGCGGACGCCGCGGCCGCCGGCGTGCGGGCGACCACCTACCGGATGGTCCCGGACGCCGCGACGCTGACCGTGATCGGCCGCCTGATCACCTCCGGCGACGTGCGCGTGTCGGTGCAGGAGGTGTTCCCGCTCGACCGCATCGCGGACGCCCAGCGCCTCGTCGAGGCGGGGCACGTGCGCGGCAAGGTCGTGGTGCAGATCAGCGACTACTGACCCCGCACGGACGCGAAGGAGGGGCGGACCTGATGGTCCGCCCCTTCTCGTGATCCGTACCGTCGCGTACCGCGGCCCGTTCAGGGCCGCGAAGCGACACAGGCTTCGATCCGCTCGCGGATCGAAGACCGTCGACTCAGACGAGGGCGGCGACGTCCAGGGGGATGCCGGGGCCGAAGGTCGTGGAGACCGAGGCCTTCTGGATGTAGCGACCCTTGGAAGCCGACGGCTTGAGCCGGTTGATCTCGTCGAGCGCGGCCTTGAAGTTCTCCGCCAGCGCCTCCTCCGTGAAGCCCGCCTTGCCGACCACGAGGTGGACGTTGGAGTGCTTGTCGGTGCGGAACTCGATGCGGCCGCCCTTGATCTCGGTCACGGCTTGGGCCGCGTTCGGGGTCACGGTGCCGGTGCGCGGGTTGGGCATGAGGCCGCGGGGGCCGAGCACGCGCCCGAGGCGGCCGACCTTGCCCATCATGTCCGGCGTCGCGACCGCGGCGTCGAAGTCGGTCCAGCCGTCCGCGACGCGGGCGATCAGCTCGTCGCCGCCGACCTCGTCGGCGCCCGCGGCGATCGCGGCCTCGGCGGCCGGACCGATCGCGAACACGATGACTCGCTGCGTCTTGCCGGTGCCGTGCGGGAGGGAGACCGTGCCGCGCACGATCTGGTCCGCCTTGCGCACGTCGACGCCGAGCTTCAGCGCGACCTCGACCGTGGAGTCGAACTTCGCGGAGCCGGTCTCCTTGGCGAGGTTCAGCGCCTCGTCAGCGGTGTAGAACTTGCCCTCTTCGATCTTGGCGGCCGCAGCGCGGTACGCCTTGCTCTTCTGTGCCATGAGTGTCCGCCTTCCCTACTCGACCGTGATGCCCATGGACCGTGCGGTGCCGGCGATGATCTTCGCGGCGGCCTCGAGGTCGTTGGCGTTCAGGTCGGGCTGCTTGGTCTGGGCGATCTCGCGCACCTGGTCGCGGGTGAGGCGACCGACCTTCGCGGACTGGGGCGTGGCCGAACCCTTGGCGACGCCGGCGGCCTTCTTGATCAGCTCGGCGGCGGGCGGGGTCTTCAGCACGAACGTGAAGGTGCGGTCCTCGTAGACCGTGATCTCCACGGGGACGACGTTGCCGCGCTGCGACTCGGTCGCGGCGTTGTACGCCTTGCAGAACTCCATGATGTTGACGCCGTGCTGACCGAGCGCGGGCCCGATCGGGGGCGCCGGGTTGGCGGCGCCCGCCTTGATCTGGAGCTTGATCAGGCCGGTCACCTTCTTCTGGCGAGCCATGTTTCCTTCTCTCTCGAAGACGCGGGCGGCTGCCCGCGTCTGCTCCCACCTCCGTGCCTGTGCACGGCGTGGTCCCACCGGCCCGCAGGCCGACGGAAGATCTTACGCCCGATCGGCGAGAAGCCGACCCTCGGGCGTCAGCCGAAGCGCACTGTGCTGATGAGCGCAGCGCGCTTCGGTACGCCACAGCCTTGGAACCGCTCGCGGATCCGAGGCCATGGGCTCAGAGCTTGGTGACCTGGTCGAACGACAGCTCGACCGGGGTCTCGCGCTCGAAGAGCGACACGAGGACGGTGAGCTTGCCGCTCTCCGGCTTGATCTCGCTGATCGTGCCGGGAAGGCCCGCGAACGAGCCCTCCTTGATCGTGATCGTCTCGCCGGTCTCGAAATCGACCTCGGCGGGGATGGGGGTGCGGGCGGTCGCGCCGCGGGCGCCCTTGGTCGCGCCGGCACCGGCCTTCACAGGCGCCTCGGCGACCTGGACCATGCTCTTCAGCATCTCGAACGCCTCGTTGAAGCGCAGCGGCGTCGGGTTGTGCGCGTTGCCGACGAAGCCGGTGACGCCGGGGGTGTGGCGCACGAGCGACCACGACTCCTCGTTCAGGTCCATGCGGACCAGCACGTAGCCCGGGATGCGCACGCGGTTCACGAGCTTGCGCTGGCCGTTCTTGATCTCGACCACGTCCTCCATCGGGACCTGGACCTCGTAGATCGAGTCCTCCTGCGCGAGCGTCGTCTTGCGCTGCTCGATGTTCTGCTTCACGCGCTTCTCGAAGCCGGCGTAGGAGTGGATGACGTACCACTTGCCGAGCTTGCCGCGGAGCTCCATGCGGAACGCCTCGTACGGGTCGACGTCGGCCTCGTCCTCGGCCTCCGCGTCGAGCTGGTCCTCGGCCACGTCGGCGGCGATGCCCTCGGACACCCCGGAGCCGTCGCCGTCGGCGGCGGCCTCCTGGAACGCCTCGTCGATCTCGTCGTCGCTCGCGGCGGCCGCGGCGTCGTAGTCGGAGGGGTCGTGCACCTCGAGGGCCTCGTCGACCGCGCGGTCGGCGGCCGGGTCGGCGGCCTCCTCGATCGCCTCGAGCTCCTCCTCGAAGTCCGCCTCCTCGTCCTGGCGGACGACGTTCAGGCGCTCGGCCTCGGTCGCCGTCTCGAGCTGCTCGGCGCGGCTCGGGAGGTGGGAGTCGTCCGTGAAGGCGAGCGAGGGGTCGGCCTCTTCCGGACCGGCCTCCTGCTCGTACTCCGGCTCGAGGTCGAGGTCGTCGCGGGGGTCCCTAGGCACGGTTCTTCGCATTCCTTCTGGATCGTCTACGTCTGTCGTCGCCCGCGAGGGTGCGCGGGCGGAGGGCGTTCCGCTGTCGGGAACGCCGCAGGTCAGCTGGTGCCGGCGAACACCCACACCACGAGCGCGCCGAACCCGAGGTCCAGCACGTACACGACCGCCATCATCACGACGACGAAGCCGAGCACCACCGCGGTGTAGGTCACGAGCTCGCGCCAGGTGGGGGTGACCACCTTGCGCAGCTCCGCGACGACCTGCCGGAGGAACAGCGCGATTCGGGCGAAGGGCCCGCGCCGAGCCTGTCGCTCGAGCTTCGCGACCGCCACGACGTCCTCGCCGGGCTCGTCGAGCACTCTGCGTGCCACCTGCGTCCTCCTCTCGCCGTCGTCCAAGTCGGACCTACCTCGCAGGGCGGACAGGACTCGAACCTGCAACCTGCGGTTTTGGAGACCGCTGCTCTACCAATTGAGCCACCGCCCTAGGGCTGCCCCTGCGAGGTGCGCGCGGACGCGCCGCCACCGCATGGGCGCCGCAAGTGTAGCAGCGGCTCCCGCGGAGTCCGGGGGCGCGCCGCGGTCAGAGCCCGACGCTGCCCTGCATGATGCCGCCGTCGACCACGACGGTGGTCGCCGTCATGTACGACGCCTTGCCGGAGGCGAGGAACACGGCGACGTCCGCGATGTCGCTCGACTCCGCCAGCCGGTGCAGCGGGATGGCGTCCTGCAGCTTGCCCAGCAGCTCCTTGTTGCTCGTCGTCGACGCGTTGATCGGGGTGTCGACGGCGCCGGGGGCGATGTTGACCATCCGGATGCCGTGCGGGCCGAGCTCCACGCCTGCCGTGCGCGTCAGCATGCGCATGCCGCCCTTGGAGACGCAGTACGCGATGTTGCCGGGCATCGGCCAGTCCTCGTGCACCGACGAGATGTTGAGGATGAGGCCGCCGTCGCCCTGGTCGATGAACCGCTTCGCGGCCGCCTGGGAGGCGAAGAACGCGCTCTTCATGTTGATGCCCATGACCTTCTCGTAGTCCTCCTCGGTGGTGTCGAGGAGCGACTGCCGGGTCTCGACGCCGGCGTTGTTCACGAGCACGTCGAGCCGTCCGAACGAGTCGACGGCGGTCTGCATCATGCGGTGCAGGTCGTCGGGCTTCGAGATGTCCGCCTCCACGCCGACCGCCTTGCCGCCGGCCTGCTCCACCTGCGCGATCAGCCGGTCCGTGGCGTCCTCGTGCGCCACGTAGTCGACGACCACCTGCGCCCCCTCCGCGGCCATGGCCAGGACGATGGCCTTCCCGATGCCGGAGTTCCCTCCGGTGACGACGACCGACCTGCCTTCGAGCAGCACGGGGCACTCCCTTCTCCGCGGACCGACGCCGGCCCATCGGCAGGGTGCACCCCCGCACCTGAATCCGGTCCGCACGCCCTGGACGCCGCAGCCCCGCTCGGTAGGCTCGGGCAGCGTGTCGCGCACCGCTCCCGCACCCATCTCGCCCCGCATCGCCGGCATCGCCGAGTCCGCGACGCTGAAGGTCGACTCGAAGGCGAAGGCGATGAAGGCCGCCGGTCGCCCGGTCGTCAGCTACGCCGCCGGCGAGCCCGACTTCGACACCCCGCAGCACGTCGTCGAGGCCGCCGAGCGCGCCGCCCGCGACCCCCGCAACCACCACTACACGGCGGCGGCCGGCCTGCCGGACCTCCGCGAGGCGATCGCCGCGAAGACGCTGCGCGACAGCGGGCTCGAGGTCTCCCCCGCTCAGGTCATTGTCACGAACGGCGGCAAGCACGCCGTGTTCCAGACCGTGCAGACCCTCGTCGGCGAGGGCGACGAGGTCATCATCCCCGCGCCGTTCTGGGTCACCTACCCGGAGGTGGTCAAGCTCGCCGGCGGCGTGCCCGTCGAGGTCTTCGCCGGCGCCGACCAGGAGTACAAGGTCACCGTCGAGCAGCTCGAGGCCGCCCGCACGCCCCGCACGAAGCTGCTCGTGTTCGTGTCCCCCTCCAACCCGACCGGCGCGGTCTACACGGAGGAGGAGACCCGCGCGATCGGCGAGTGGGCGCTCGAGCACGGCGTGTGGGTGATGACCGACGAGATCTACCAGAACCTCGTCTACGACGGGATCCGCGCGATCTCGATCGTCGAGGCGGTCCCGGAGCTCGCGGACCAGACCGTGCTCGTGAACGGCGTCGCGAAGACCTACGCGATGACCGGCTGGCGCGTGGGCTGGATGATCGGCCCGGCCGCTGCGATCAAGGGCGCGAACGACCTGCAGTCGCACCTGTCGTCGAACGTGAACAACGTCGCGCAGCGGGCGGCGATCGCTGCCCTGACGGGGCCGTCCGAGCCGATCGAGGCGATGCGGCAGGCGTTCGACCGCCGTCGGCAGGCGATCGTCGGCGGCCTGAACGCGATCCCCGGCTTCCGCACCCCGACGCCGCAGGGCGCCTTCTACGTCTACCCCGACGTGTCGGCGCTGCTCGGCCGAGAGTGGGGCGGCACGACGCCGACCACCACGCTCGAGCTGGCGGACCTGCTGCTCGAGCGGCTCGAGGTCGCGACCGTGCCCGGCGAGGCGTTCGGCCCCTCCGGCTACCTGCGACTCAGCTACGCGCTCGGCGACGACCAGCTCGCCGAGGGCGTCGCCCGTCTGGCGGACTTCTTCGCCTGATCGGGATCGCGAGCGGCGCGCCCGGCCCTAGGTTCTGAGCATGCCGTCCGCCGTGGTGACCGCCGCGCTCCGCCTGGTGGTCGCGGCGCTCGTCGTCGCGGCGGTGGTCGCCACGCTCCTCGCCGTGGGGCCGGTGCGCCCCTTCGACTTCTTCGGGTTCTTCACGATCCAGTCGAACGTGATCGGCGCGGTGGTCGCGGTGATCGGCGCGGTGCGCCTGCTCCGCCGCACGCCGGTCACGACCGCGTGGTCGGTGGTGCGGTGGTGCGCGGCGACCTACCTCGTCATCGTGGGCGTCGTGTACTGGGCGCTGCTCGCGCCGCTCGCCGCGGCCGGCGGGGTCCCGCTGCCCTGGGCGAACCTCGTGCTGCACGCGCTCACGCCCGTCGCCGCGCTCGTCGACCTCCTGCTGGCGCCCGACCGCCGCCGGCCCGCGGTGCGGCTGCTGCCGCTCGTGCTCGTGTACCCGCTCGTCTGGACCGCGGTCGTGCTCGTGCGCGGCGCGACCGACGGCTGGGTCCCCTACCCCTTCCTCTCCCCCTCGCAGGGCTACGGCGTCGTCGCCGCATGGGTGCTGCTCGTGGCCGGCGCGTTCGCGGGCGCCGCCGCGCTGCTCCGCCTCCCCCTCGGACGCAGGACCGCATGACGTCGGTCGTCGAGGTCGAGGACCTCGCCAAGCGCTACGGCGACCGCACCGCGCTCGACGGGGTGTCCTTCACGATCGAGCGCGGCGAGACCTTCGCCCTGCTCGGCCCGAACGGCGCCGGCAAGTCGACGACCATCGAGATCCTCGAGGGCTACCGCCGCCGGTCCGGCGGCACCGCCCGGGTCCTCGGCGTCGACCCCGGCACCGCCGGCGTCGACTGGAAGGCGCGGATCGGCATCGTGCTGCAGTCGAGCACGGAGGCGGGCACGGCGACGGTGCGGGAGATGCTCGCGCACGTCGCCTCCTTCTTCCCCTCCCCGCGACCGGTGGACGAGACCCTCGAGGCCGTCGGCCTCACGGACGACGCGAGGACCCGCATCCGCGCGCTCTCGGGCGGTCGGCGGCGCCGGCTCGACGTGGCGCTCGGCATCGTCGGCCGCCCCGAGCTGCTGTTCCTGGACGAGCCCACCACCGGGTTCGACCCGGAGGCGCGGCGCCGGTTCTGGGACCTCGTGACCCGGCTGAAGCACGAGGGGACGACGATCCTGCTGACGACCCACTACCTCGACGAGGCGGCCGAGCTGTCCGACCGGGTCGCGGTGATCGCCTCCGGCCGCCTGCTCGACATCGGTCCCGTCGACGGCATCGGGTCGCCGGAGGCGCGCATCCCGATCGTGCGGTGGCGCGACGGCGACGGCCTGCACGAGGTGCGCACCGGCGAGCCCGCGACCCTCGTCGCCCGGCTGGTCGAGTCGGCCGGACGCGAGCCGAGGGACGTGGAGATCCGGCGGCCCTCGCTGGAGGAGGTCTACCTGCGGCTGATCGAGGACGGGGGCGGCGCGTGACCGTCGCCGAGCGCCGCGCCCTGCGGCCCGGGCGGACGCTGCGGCTCGGCGCGGGCCGCGTCGTCTGGGAGGTGCGCCAGTACTTCCGCGAGCGCGACACCGTGTTCTTCACGTTCCTGTTCCCGACCGTGATCTTCCTGGTCTTCGCCGCCGCGTTCAGCAGCCGGGACCCGATCGGCGTCCGACCGGACGGCACGGGCGGCATCAGCGTGGCCGCCTACTACCTGCCAGGGCTCGTCGCGGCGGGCGTCGTGCTGTCGGGCATCCAGAACCTGGGCATCGCGATCGCGCAGGAGCGCAGCGACGGCACCCTGAAGCGGCTCGGCGGCTCCCCGCTGCCGGTCGTGTCGTACTTCATCGGCAAGGCCGGGTCGGTGCTCGTCACCGCGGCGATCCAACTCGTCCTGCTGCTGGCCGTGGCGCACCTGCTGTTCGGCGTGGCCCTGCCGGGCGACGCGACGCACTGGTTCCGGTTCGCCTGGGTCTTCCTGCTGTCGATCCTGATGGCCGCCGTGCTGGGCATCGGCATCTCCGGCATCCCCCGCACCGGGCGGTCGGCGAGCGCGGTCATCGTGCCGATCCTGCTCGTGCTGCAGTTCGTCTCCGGCGTCTACTTCACCTTCTCGGACCTGCCGGACTGGCTGCAGACCGTCGCGGGCTTCTTCCCCGTGAAGTGGGTGGCGCAGGGGATGCGGTCCGCGTTCCTGCCCGAACGGTTCGCCGCCGCGGAGCAGCACGGCACCTGGGACCTGGGCACCGCGGCGCTCGTGCTGGTGGCGTGGACCGTCGTGGGACTGGTCGCCGCCCGCCTCACCTTCCGCTGGGTCCGGAGGGACGGCTGATCCGTCCCTCCGGGGCCTCGAGGAGGGTCAGGCGGCGACGACGCGCGCGCGGCGGAACCGCGGCGCGAGCGCACCGGCGAGGCGCGTCGCGACCTTCACGGCGCGCGGGCCGGCGCCGGCGTCGCCCGGCCAGCGGATCGCGTCGACGCGGCGGTCGAACCGCGTGGGGTCCTCCCCCGGCTCGTAGACGTGCCGCAGGCCGTGCGCGCCGAGGAAGTCGGCGAACAGGTCGAACCGCTCGGCGTGCCGCTCGTTGAAGGCGGTGAAGTCCGCCTCCGCGTACAGCTCCGCCGCGTCGGTCTCCGGCGTCACCTGCTTCATCGTGCGGTGCGGGATGTCGTAGAAGCGCACGAGCTCGAGCGTGCGGCTGTCGTGCGCGAGCACCGTCGCGGGCGTGCCGGCCAGCAGCGCCGCGATGTTGCCGTGGATCCGGGTGCCGAAGCTGTAGTCGAAGCCGGCGAGGTAGCGCATCCACGGCTCGGGGTCGACGAAGAAGCTGGTGCGGTTGTCGCGCACGAGCGGGTGCTCGTGGTGCGTCGGCAGGACCAGCTGGTCCGTCTTGAACTCCTTGCTGCGGTGGTACGGGTCGAGCAGCATGCCGAGGGCGTCGCGGTGCTGCGCGGCGTACCGCAGCTTCGGGTAGCGGGCGGTGTGCCGCTCGACCACGGGGCCGAGGCCCGGCACGTACGGCGACAGGTTCAGGCTGATGCGCGACTCGGTGGTGAGCGCCGGCACCTTCTTGTCGATGCGCAGGCCGGGGCCGTGCAGGAAGACGGAGGGGCAGCCGATCACGTCGACGTCCGTGAAGCCGAGGCCGCGCAGGTACGAGTCGGTGAACTCGCCGCGCACGCCGATCGACGGGGACTTGTCGAGCACGGCCTTCACGAAGCGGACGACGGAGTCCCTGACGACGTCGAGGCGGTCGACCTTGCCGTCCATGCGCATCTGCGCGCCGACGCCGAGCACGGTGACCGGCACGTTCAGCGCCTCGATCGTCTCGCTCATGCGGTCGAGGGTCGCGGCGTAGCTCGGCCGGAAGGCGTTCGCGAGGGGGATGACGACGTGGTCGACGGTCGCGTTGATGCGGTCCGCCTCCGCCTTGCCGCCCTTCAGCGAGCCGACCTCGATCTCGGTGCCCGAGGTCTGCAGCAGCTTGTAGCTCGCGCTGCTGAAGAGCAGGTTGCCGACGTTCTCGCCGATGAGGTTCTTCTTGTACACCGCGCGCGGCGATGCGACGCGGAACGGATCCTTGTGCGCCCGGAGCAGGATTCGTGGCATCGGTCGGTCTCCCCTCAGTGCCCACCCTTCGGGGGGTACGCAGGAGGACGCTAGGTCGGAACCTGACCGGGACATGGACGGCGCGCCGACGACCGCACGCCTCACGCCTTCACATGCCGATGGCCCGCGGTCAGATCGAGGTGCCCACCATCGTCGGCTCCGGCTGCAGGGCGACGCCGAACTCGCCCTCCACCCGGTGCTGGATGTAGCGCGCCAGCTCGAGCACCTGGGCCGCGCTCGCGGAGCCGCCGTTCACGATCGCGAGCGTGTGCTTGCGCGACAGGTGCGCGTCGGAACCGGGGAGGCGAAACCCGCGCCGGATGCCGGAGTGCTCGATGAGCCATGCCGCCGACAGCTTCACCCGCGGCTCCCCGGCGCGCTGGGGCCGGTCCGGCAGGGCGGCGCCGAGCGGCACGACCACGTCGGGCTCGTCGCCGGCGGTCGGCCAGCGCGGCGCGTCGTGGGGCAGGGTGCGCGCGAAGCGCTCGCTGACGATCGGGTTGGTGAAGAACGAGCCGACGCTCACCGACTCCGGGTCGTGGTCGTCGAGCACCATGCCCTTCGAGCTGCGCAGCGCGAGCACGGTCGAGCGCAGGGCCGCGATCGGCACCCGCGCGCCGAGCGGCACGCCGAGCGCGTCGGCGAGCTGCGCGTACGCGATCGGGGAGCTGAGGGCCGGGCCGTCGCCGAGGTCCCGGTGCAGCACGAGCTCGATCGCGAGCACCACCCCGGTCAGCCCCTGCTTGAAGACGCTGGTGCGGTAGCCGAGCCGCAGCTCGGAGGCCGGCAGGCGCCGGACGGTGCCGGTCTCCCGGTCGAGGAACTCGACCGCCGACAGGGTCGCGGCGAGCTCCTGGCCGTAGGCGCCGATGTTCTGGATCGGCGCGGCGCCGCAGGAGCCCGGCACGCCGGACAGCGCCTCGATGCCGCTCAGGCCCTGCTCGACCGCGACGGCGCACAGGCCGTCCCACGACTCCCCCGCCTGCACGCGGACGCGCACCGCCTCGCGGTGCTGGGCGGGGCGCAGCGAGCGCTCCAGCGACAGCAGCCGGTCCTCCGGGCGCGAGGGCGGGCCGGAGGGGGCGGGCGCGGGAGCCGGCAGGCGCTCGATGCCCTGCGTGGCGACCACGAGCACCGTGCCGTCGAAGCCGTCGTCGCCGACGACCACGTTCGATCCGCCGCCGAGCACGAGCAGCGGCTCGTCCTGCCCCCACGCCTCGAGGGCGGTCGACACGACCTCCTCGTCCGTGCGGGCGACGACCACGCGGCGCGCGGCGCCGCCGACGCGCATCGTGGTGAGGTCGGCGAGCCGCAGGTCGGTGCCGGCGGCGGACTCGGCGCTCATCGGAGGGCGACGCGCACCTGGGCGCGTCCGAGCACGGTCTGGCCGCCGACCTTGGCGACGACGTCGATGCGGGCCTCGTCCGCCTCGACGAGCCCGACCTTCGCCTCCAGCTCGAGCCGCACCGAGCCCTCGGGGGGCACGGGCACCGGGCGGGTGAACCGCACCTGGTAGTCGCGGATCCGGTCGCCGCCGAAGCGCTCGACCACCGGCTGGACCGCGAGGCCCATCGTCAGCATGCCGTGCGCGAGCACGCCGGGCAGGCCGACGGAGGTCGCGACGTCGTCGCGGTAGTGGATCGGGTTGAAGTCGCCGGAGGCGCCCGCGTAGCGCACCAGGTCGTCGCGGTCGACGTCGACGGCGCCGGTGGCGACGACCTCGCCGACGGTCAGCTGCTCGCCGCTCATGCGTCGCCCCGGACCACGAGGGTGGAGGTGGCGGTGACGACGTGCGCGCCGTCGCCGTCGCGCATCACGGACTCGGCGGTGACCATCGCGTTGCCGCCGAGCGTCTTCACCTCGGTGACCGTCATCGCGGCCGTCAGCAGGTCGCCGGCGACGATCGGCCGGGAGAAGGAGAACCGCTGGTCGCCGTGGACGACGCGGGAGAAGTCGACGCCCGCGCTCTCGTCGGCGAGCAGCTGGGCGAGGGTGAGGTCCTGCACCACCACGGCGAAGGTCGGCGGCGCCACCACGTCCGGGTAGCCCGCCGCGACCGCGGCGGACGGATCGAGGCTGAGCGGGTCGGAGGAGCCGACGGCGCGGGCGAACTCGCGGACCTTCTCCCGCCCCACGAGGTAGGGGGCGGTGTCGGGGTACGACCTGCCCTTGAGATCCACGGCCACGCTCATGGCAGGCATCGTAGGTCAGGGGGGCGCCGCCCAGGCGGCGTTCGAACGTGCTCGTCGAGACTCGGAGGATGACCACGACCTCCCTCCCCTCCCGCCTGATCGGCTCCCGCGCCGTGTCCGCCGTCGGGCTCGGCGCCATGCCCATGTCGATCGAGGGCCGCCCCGACGACGCGCGCTCCATCGCCACGATCCACGCGGCGCTCGACGCCGGCGTCACGCTGATCGACACGGCCGACAGCTACCACCTGCTCGCGGGCGAGACGGGCCACAACGAGCGGCTGATCGCGCGTGCGCTCGACACCTACGAGGGCGACGCGGCCGACGTGCTCGTGGCCACGAAGGGCGGCCACCTGCGCCCCGGCGACGGCTCCTGGACCCAGGACGGCACCGCGCAGCACATCATCGAGGCCGCGGAGGCGTCGCGCGTCGCCCTCGACGTCGAGGTGATCGACCTCTACCAATTCCACCGCCCGGACCCCCGCGTGCCGTTCGCCGAGTCGGTGGGCGCGCTGAACCACCTGCTGAACGAGGGCGTCATCCGCATGGCCGGCCTCTCCAACGTGAGCACGGACCAGATCGAGCAGGCGATGGAGCTGACGCAGGGCCGCATCGTGTCCGTGCAGAACCAGTTCTCGCCGTCGTTCCGCTCGTCCCTCGACGAGCTGCGCCTCTGCGCGGACCTCGGGCTCGCCTTCCTCCCCTACAGCCCGCTCGGCGGCATCGGCAACGCCGGGGGTCTCGGCAGGACGAACGCGGCGTTCCAGCGCATCGCCGACGACCGCGGCGTGAGCCCGCAGCAGGTCGCGCTGGCGTGGGAGCTGTCGCTCGCGCCGGTGGTCATCCCGATCCCGGGCGCCTCCCGCCCCGAGACGATCCGCGACTCGGCCGCAGCGGCCGAGCTGCACCTGACGGAGGAGGAGCTGGCGACGCTCGCCGAGTAGCCGCCTCCACGTCGCGCGTTCCCTGCGGCGTCGCGCGGCGCGCATGCCCGCCGCGCGACGCCACGGCCACCGCGCGAAGGAGCCGGGAACGGCGAAGGGCCCCTGCGATCGGGATTCGCAGGGGCCCTTCGTGACCGTGGTCAGCGATCGGTGGTCGACCGTGTCACTGGCAGCTGTCGCACTGCAGCAGATCCATCGGGTCGACCGGAATCGCGTAGCCGTCGATGCTCTCCGTGTCGAAGTTCATGACGCTCCTTCCGCTCGCTGCCGTCGACCTTCCCCAGTCGGCGGCGGGTGTTCGATGCCCCCGCTCCCTGAGCGAGTGGAACCACCATATACCGGGGCACCTGGGGAGTCGACCCCCTACATGTTGTGTCGGTAACGATTCAGGCAGCAGGCCCGGAACGACGCGGATCGGAGCCTCGCGGGCCCGCGTGTCGCGGCGTGTCGACGTCGCGGGAGCACGATCGCACGCCGCACCGACACGGCACGTCACGGCGAGGAGGAGAGCGGGAGCGGGATGCTAGAGTCGTCGTCGCTTCCGGCCCGGTGACGGGCTCGATGCAGGCCCCGATAGCTCAGTGGTAGAGCATCTCCATGGTAAGGAGAAGGTCAAGAGTTCAATCCTCTTTCGGGGCTCGGACAGGCCGACCGCGCACCCCGCGGCCGCACGTCCTCGCGGCGGGGTAGCTCAGGTGGTTAGAGCACACGGCTCATAATCGTGGTGTCGCGGGTTCAAGTCCCGCCCCCGCTACAACAGGCCCGGATTTCTGCGGATCTCCGGGCCTTCGCCGTTCCCCGCGGGAGCGACGCCCTTCCTCCGCATCACGACGGAGGGGGACCCGCGGGTCGGACCGGGACGGACCCGCGGCGATCGGCCGACGGAGCCCGCGGGCTGACCCCGACGGATGCGCGGCCGGTCCGCCTGCGCGTCGAGCCCGCGCAGCCCCGCCGATGACGGAGAGTTCGGTCATGTCGTTCCCGCCGCTTCGGAGACCTGCGCTGTCGGTCAACTGGTCGACGATCTGGGACCGCATCGCGCAGGCGGATCCCGACCGCGCCGCGCTCGTCTGGCGGGACGAGCGCACGTCCTTCGGCGACCTGGAGGACCGCGCAGCGCGGCTCGCCGGATGGCTGCAGCACCAGGGCGTGCAGCGGGACGATCGCGTCGCCTGCCTGCTGAACAACCGGCCGGAGTACGTCGTGTCGATGTACGCGGCGATGAAGCTGGGCGCGGTCCCCGTCAACCTCAACTTCCGGTACGCCGAGGCGGAGCTGCGGCACGTCGTCGAGATGACCCGGCCGCGCGTCGTCGTCGTCGCGGCCTCGCTCGTCGACCGCCTGGTCGCGGCCTCGGCCGGCACGGCGGAGCCGCCCGTGCTGGTGGCCGTCGAGGACGGGTCGGCGCCCGCGACCGGCGTGCCGTTCGCTGAAGCGATCGCCGGAGCGCGGGCGCCCGGGTGCGACCGGTCGGGCGCGGACCGGATCTTCCTGCTCACCGGCGGCACCACCGGGATGCCGCGGGCCGTGGTCTACCGGCACGACGTCGTGCTCGACACGCAGCTCACCTCCGCGTACAGCACGCTCGGCGTCGACTTCCCGCACGACCTCGAGGAGGCGGTCGGCCTCGCCGTCGACCCGGCCCTCGAGCACCCGGTCACGCTGCCGATCACCCCGCTGATGCACGCGATGGCCTTCTTCAACGCGATGAACACCCTGCTGACCGGGGGCACGCTGGTCTTCCTGCCGTCGAGGCGGTTCGATCCCGCGGCGGCGCTCGAGACCGTCGCGGCCCACGGCGTGACGCGGCTGATCATCGCCGGTGACGCCGTCGCGGTGCCGCTGGCGGAGGAGCTGGGGCGGCGGCCGGACGCGCGGTTCGACTCCCTCCGCACCGTGATGAGCTCGGGGATGGCGTGGAGCGACCGCACCAAGCGCACGCTGCTCGAGCGGACGGACGCGGAGCTGATCGACATCGTGGGCGCCAGCGAGGGCGGTCCGTTCGCGATGTCCCGCACCGGCGGCGTCGACGAGCTGCCCAGCCGACTGCGGCTGCTGCCGGGTGCCGTCCTCCTCGACGGGCAGGACGACGAGCTCGAACCCGTCCCCGGCGCGGTCGGCCTGCTCGCCTACAGGGGTGCGACGCCCGAGGGGTACTTCGAGGACCCCGTCCGCACCGCGACGGTCTACCGACGGGTGCGCGGCACGCGCTACCTCGTGCCCGGCGACTGGGCCCGCTTCGAGGCGGACGGTGACGATGCTCGGGCGCGGCGACGCCGTCGTGAACACCGGCGGGGAGAACGTCTACCCCGCCGAGGTCGAGGCCGCGCTCGCCGAGCACCCGGGCGTCGCCGACTGCGTGGTGTTCGGGCTGCCCGACGAGCGCTGGGGGCAGGCGGTCGCCGCGGCGGTGGAGCTGCGGCTCGGCGCGACCGTCACCGTGGAGGAGCTGCAGGCGCACGTCGGCGCGCGCCTCGCCGGCTACAAGAAGCCGCGGCACATCTCCATCGGCACCATCGAGCGCGGCGCCACCGGCAAGGTCCGGTTGCCCGCCCTGCGGGAGCGCGCGGACGCGGAGCGCGGCCCGGCTACGCGGTGACCCGGCCGAGCGCCGCCCGCTCGATCCGGTGCAGCTCGGCCTCGGCCTGCGCGGCGTAGGTCTGCAGCATCTCGGGGCGGATCGACGTCGCGGCGCGCGGCCGTGCCGAGAGCAGGCAGAAGGTGCCGATCATCCGCCCGCCCAGGTCGTGCAGCGGATGGCCCGCGTAGAACGGCAGGTGCGACTGCAGGATGAAGGGGTTGGTGCGGAAGCGGGGATCCCCCGCCGCATCCGGGACGACGAGCGACCCGTCGGCCGGCACGTGCGCGTCGTACGACAGCGTCAGCGGGATCGACACCGGGGTGTCGGCGGAGGCCGCCGCGAACCACATCCGGTCGCCCTCGAGATAGGTCACCACGGCGAGGGTCACCGCGAACTCGAGCTTGGCGGCGTTCACCAGGCGGCGCAGCTCCGGCGTCCCCCGCTCAGCCGCTGCGGCGAGCAGGTCCGGCGCCCCCGACCACGCCCAGTGCTGCACGTCCACCTTCGCCCGCCGACGGTCCGCGCCGCGGCCGCGGTGCTCGTCCAGCAGCGGAGCGACGCCCGCCGCGATGCCGTCCGCCCGACTCCGGTAGCTCATCGCGGATCCCCACGAGCGGCCGGCTTCGAGCTCGGCCGGGTCCAGCGGGAGGAAGGTCGTGTTCGGTGTCGAGGCGGCGATCCGATCGGTCACCGCGTTCATCGCGTCCGCCCGCCGCTGCCCGAGGCGTGCGATCAGCGGGGTGATCTGCAGGAAGGACGTCACCGCCTGGACGCCGCAGACCACCACCGGCGCGTCGTGCCGCAGGCCCGCCCGCAGGTGCGCGAGCAGCGCGGTGACGTCCCGCTCCCACGCCTTCACCGGCGTGAGCCGCACCGCGTCGTTCAGCCCCATGACGACGACCACCGCGTCGTAGCCGGTGAGGTCGCGGGCACCGAGCCAGGTCACCGCCGACTCGGCGTTCATCAGCTCCGCACCGACGAAGTCGACCTCCGCGGCACGGCCGGTGGCCTTCGCGATCGCCTGCGCGAGCTGACCGCAGAGCCCGAGCTGATGGGACACGACGCCCCACCCGTGCGCCGGTCCGTTCCCCAGCAGCAGGACGTGGTCCGCAGGGCCCTCGCCCGAACGGGCCGACGGCGCGTCACGGGCGTAGGGGACCGAGCCCGCAGCCGCGAGCGTCTTGGCGTACCAGAGACGCGCTGCTGCTCGGATTCCGAGATCGTCGATCATGTGAGGTCCGATCCGCTCGACGGGACTGGTCGCCGGAACCCTCGCACGGGCGGGCCCTCGGAACGGGTCGCACACGCGCACCGCGCGCTGGACGAGCCGGGCTTCGGGACCCTCGCTCGGCGATGAGGAGGAGCACGACCGTCGGCGCGGGTGACGATCGGCGAGCGTCAGGACGCGCTCGTGCAGCCGGAGCCCGCCACGCGGATCCGCGAGGCCGTCCGCTCGTGCCCGGCGGCCCCGGCTCAGCGCGCGTCGTCGAGGCCGGGACCCGGGTCCCGCGCCCCGACCGGCTGCGACGCCATCGGCCGCGGGACGTCCAGCACCGCCTGATCCTCCGCCGGCGCATCGACGAGCCGGGGCAGCCGGACGTCCGGCTCCGGCCCCGGGTGCCGTCGCAGCTGGACCACGAACAGCACGACCCCCAGCGCGACGAGGAGGAACGAGGTCCACTCGTTGTCCGGCACGCCGAGGAGACCGCCGCTGGTCGGGTCGATGCGGATCGACTCGAGGTAGGCGCGGCCGATGCCGTACCAGACGAAGTAGACGGCGATCGCGCGACCCCAGCGCAGGGCGACCCGCCGTTCGAGCAGGACGATGACGAGCGCGCCGAGCAGGTCCCAGACGATCTCGTAGAGGAACAGCGGGCTGAATAGGGTCCCGGCGGGCAGGCCGGGCGGGAACTTCGGGTTCGAGGCCTCGATCTGCAGGCCCCACGGCAGCGTCGTCGGCACCCCGAACAGCTCGTGGTTGAACCAGTTCCCCAGTCGACCGGTGGCCTGGGCGACCAGCAGCGCGGGCGCGAGCGCGTCGGCGAAGGACAGGAACCGGATCCCGGCGCGCCGGCACGCGATCCACAGCCCGACGGCGCCGCCGATCTCGGCGCCGTAGATCGCGTTGCCGCCGTCCCAGATCGCGAACACGTTCCAGAGGTCGTCGCCCGCGGCGAAGTAGTCGCCCGGGTGGGTGACCACGTGGTAGATCCGCGCGACGACGATCCCGAGCGGCACGGCCCAGATCGCCGCATCGAGGGCCAGGCCTTCCGGTGCGCCGCGGTGGCGCAGCCGCACGCCGGTGATGAGCACCGCGGCGACGATGCCGGCGAGGATGCACAGCGCGTAGGTGTGCACGGTCAGCGGTCCGATGTGGAACTGCGCCCATGCGGCCGGCGGGCTGGGGATGCTGGAGGCGAACGGCTTCATCACCGCCAGTCTCACCCCGAGCGCCCGCCCGCCGCGCAGCAGGCCGGCGTCCGACCAGGTGGCCCGCAGCCCGGGTCGGGCGGCGGACCGCTCTCAGTCCCGCGAGGCGCGGCACCCGAGGGGATCGAGCAGCAGCGCGGCGGCCGTCCGCAGCCGCTCGAGGTACTCGACGCGGTCGGCGACCTGGTGCTTCACTCCGACGGAGACGCTGATGAGGGTCCGGACGACGGCCTCGGGGTCGCGCACCTCGGCGCGCAGCGCGTCGTCGAGCATGCGCTGGAAGCGGTCCGGCCCCGCAGCGGCGACGGGGCCGAGCAGACCGGGGTTGTCCGAGACGAGCGCCTGCACGTCGCCCATCGGTCCGACGTACCGGCCCGCCCAGTGATCGAACGCCTCGACCACCCGGTCGACGAGCGGCCGGTCGGGCGCGGCGAGGGCCCGCTGGGCCATGGCGAGGTCCAGCTCGATCGCGCGCTCGATCGCCGCCCGGAAGAGCGCCCCCTTGGAGGAGAACAGGAAGTAGAGCCCCGGCCGGGAGATGCGCGCGTCGGCCGCCACGTCGTCCATCGACGTCTTGCGGTAGCCGAAGCGGGCGAACGTCTCCAGCGCCGCGTCCAGCACCGCCTCCCGCCGCCCCTCGGGCGCGGGTCGGAGCGCTGCGCTCAGCCCGTCACCCATGGCAGCACTGTAACGACTAGACAGGTTTCGCGCTTTCCGTATAGTTCGACGATGCCTGCATCCGAGCTCATCACCACGCCCTTCTCCCACGCGTCGACGACCGCCGACGTCCTGGCCGGCGCGTCGCTCGACGGCGTGCGCGCCGTCGTCACCGGCGCCTCCTCCGGCCTCGGGGTCGAGACGGCCCGGGCCCTCGTCTCGGCGGGCGCCGAGGTCGTCCTCGCCGTGCGGAACCGGAGGGCCGGCGAGGCCGCGGCGGCGGGGATCGCGACCGCGACGGGTCGTCGGGCCCCGGAGGTGCGCGACCTCGACCTGGCGGACCGGGCGTCCGTCGCCCGCTTCACCGATCGCTGGGACGACCCCCTCCACCTGCTGATCAACAACGCCGGGATCGTGACGGGCGGGCTCGAGCGCACCCGCGAGGGCTGGGAGCTGCAGCTCGCGACGAACCACCTCGGCCACTTCGCGCTCGCGACCGGCCTGGTCGACGCGCTGCGCCGCGGCGCCGCCGAGCGCGGCGAGGCACGGGTGGTCGCACTCAGCTCGACCGCGCACATGCGCGCCGGCGTCGACTTCGACGACCTCCACTTCGACCGCCGGGAGTACGACCCGCAGATCGCGTACGCGCAGTCGAAGACCGCGAACGCGCTGTTCGCCGTCGAGGCGACCCGACGCTGGTCCTCCGACGGCGTCTTCACTAACGCCGTCAACCCGGGCGGCATCAGGACCGGTCTGCAGCGCCACTTCACCGAACGGCAGCGCGCGTCCCTCGACGCCGCGGAGGCAGCCGGCGCCTTCGCCTACAAGACCCCGGCGCAGGGCGCTGCGACGACGATCGTCGCCGCGGTGCGCCCCGAGTTCGCCCGCACCGGCGGGCACTACCTCGACGACGGGCGGGAGGCGTGCACGGTGCCGAACGACGCGGATCTGGTCCGGCACCCGCACGGCGTGAAGCAGTGGGCGCTCGACCCCGGCCTCGCCCGGCGGCTCTGGACGGTCTCCGAGGAGCTGGTGCACGGGCGATCGTGACGCCGCTCGGAGCGGCTCGTCACCGGATGCCGACGAAGGGCAGCGCCTTGTTGCTTCGACTTCAAAGCAATGCTACCTTCGCCTCACCGCTTCGAATTCGAAGCACCAAACGAGGGAGCATCATCATGAAGGCAGTGCGGTTCGACGAGGTCGGCGGCCCCGAGGTCCTCCAGTACGGCGAGGTCGAGCAGCCGACGCCCGGCGCGGGTCAGGTGCGGCTGCGCGTCGCGGCCTCCGCCTACAACGCGGCCGACAACGGCATGCGCGGCGGGTTCCTCCCGATCCCGGTCCAGCTGCCCCACGTGCCCGGGTACGACGTGTCCGGCACGGTCGACGCCCTCGGCGACGGCGTCGAGGGGCTCGCCGTGGGCGACTCGGTGATCGCGTTCCTGCCGATGGACCGCGACGGCGGCGCGGCGGAGTACGTCGTCGCCCCGGCCGAGGCGGTCGTCGCGGCACCGACGAGCATCCCGCTGGCCGATGCCGCGGCGCTGCCCTCGGTCGCGCTCACCGCTCGGCAGGCCCTGTTCGACGACGGCCGGCTCACCGCGGGTCGGCGTCTGCTGATCGTCGGCGCCGGAGGCGTCGTCGGCAAGTACGCGATCCAGCTGGCGAAGCGCGCCGGCGTGCACGTGGTGGCCACCGCCAGCCCCCGCAGCGGGGAGGCCGTGCGGGCCGCGGGTGCGGACCAGGTCGTCGACCACACGACGACCGACCTGCTCGGCGCCCTCGACGGACAGGTGGACGTGCTGCTGAACCTCGCGCCGATCGATCCGGAGCAGTTCCAGGCGTACGTCGCCGCGGTCCGCGACGGCGGCGCGGTCGTCAGCACCACTGCCTTCATGGCGACGCCGGGCGACGAGGCCCGCAACGTCCGAGCGGCGACGGTCTTCGTCCTGCCGAACCGCGAGCGCCTCGCGGAGCTCGTCTCGCTCGTCGACGCGGGCGAGCTGACGGTCGAGGTGACCCGCCGCATACCGCTGACGGAGCTGCAGGCCCTCCACGCCGAGGGCGCGGCCGGCCGCATCGCGGGCAAGGTGATCGTCCTGCCCTGACCCGGCACGCGGCGAGCCCGGACGGCCCACCGGACCCGTCCGGCGGGCCGTCGCCCGTGCACGCAGGGCCGGGACGACCGGGCGCAGATCCGGAAGACTCGTCGCGTGACGTCCGCGCTGCCGCTCTTCTCCCGGCCGACGCCGGTCGAGCCCGCTCCTCGGCTCGCGGAGGCTCTCGGGCTAGCCGCCGATCGCCTGCTGATCAAGCGCGACGACCTCATCGGGCTTGGTGGCGGCGGCAACAAGGTGCGCAAGCTCGAGATCACGATCGCCGCGGCGCTCGGGTCCGGGGCGGACACGGTCGTCACGACGGGCGCGCCCCAGAGCAACCACGCCCGCCTCACCGCGGCCGCCGCGGCTCGAGCGGGGCTGCGCAGCGTGCTCGTGCTGGAGGGGGAGGCGCCGTCGCGCCGGCTCGGGAACCTGCTGCTCGACGACCTGTTCGGGGCCGAGCTCGTGTTCGCCGGCGAGCGCGGCGCAGCAGCGGTCGCCGTGGAGGAGGCCGCGACGCGGAACGCGCACCTGATCCCGTTCGGCGGCACCAGCGCGACGAGCGCCGTCGCGTACCGCTGGGCCGGTGAGGAGCTGCTCGAGCAGGTCCCCGACGTCGGCACGGTCGTCGTCGCGGTCGGCTCGGGCGGCACCATGGCGGGCCTGGTCGCGGCGCTCGGCGCCGAGCGGGTGCTGGGCGTCGCCACCGGCGCGGTCGCCGACGCGCGCGCCGTGGTCGCAGGGCTGCTCGCCGAGATGCGCGGGCCGACGGAGGCGCTGCGCATCGACGACTCGCGCATCGGCCGCGGGTACGAGCACCTGACGCCGGAGGTCCGCCGCGCGATGTCCATCGCCGCCCGCACCGAGGGCCTCGTCGTCGACCCGACCTACACGGGCCGGGCGATGGCGGGCCTCATCGCAGCCGCCTCTGCCGGCGACCTGCCGGGCGGTCGCGTCGTCTTCCTCCACACCGGCGGCCTGCCGGGCCTCTTCGGGCACCCCGATCTGCAGCACGACGGCTGACGCCGGACCGCTGTGGATTCTTGGCCGTGTCTTGCACCCTGCCGCGCACGCTGCCGGGATGCGCGTCTCGCTCCTGCCCCTGATCTCCCGCCCGCGCCGCGACGTCCCCGTCCTCCGGTCGAACGGCTCCTCGGTGCCGATCCTCGTGGGCGACGGCGAGGTGGACTGCACCTGCTGGCGGTGCGGCTTCACCATCTGCGAGGGGCTGCGCACCGTGGTCGAGATCTCGGGCCGGGTGTTCCGCTGCCCCGGCTGCTCGGCCTTCAACCGCTCCCGGCAGTGAACGGGCGGCGCTAGCCCGGGAGCGCCTCGTCGCGGAACAGGTGCACCATCACGTCGAACTCGTTGAACAGCGACCAGTCCTCGACGACGACGCCCCGCCGCACGTACAGCTGCGTCAGGCCCCAGATCCGCACGCGGCGGCCGGTCGGCTCCCCGTAGAGCACGTGGCCGTCGTGGGTGCCGGCGCCGGTCCAGCGGACCGAGACGCTCCAGCCCTCGTCGGCGTTGCCCATCCAGTAGACCTCGTCGACCTCGAGCCCGAAGTCGGGGAAGGTGGCGAGCAGCTTGCGCGCCATCGAGCGCACGTCGCCGCGCCCGTGCCCCTCCCGGTTCGACGTCCCGTGCCACTGCACGTTCGAGGCGTAGTGCCGGTCGACGGCCGACAGGTCCCGCCGGTTGTACAGGTTGTGGAACAGGCCGCGGACGAAGCCCTCGACGTCGTCGGAGGCGGTCAGGTCCACCTCCGGCGCCAGCACGGGCACCCGCCCGCCGATGAGGCGGTCCACCTCCGTCGACTGCGGTCCGGCGAGCGCCGGGAGGGCGCGGCCCGCGAGCCGGGCGGCCGCGACGGGGTCGACGCCCACCTGCAGCAGACGGGCGACGGTGTTGTAGAGCACCCACTCCTCGACGATGAGGTTGTCGACGACCAGGCAGTTCGCGATCACCCACAGCTTCAGCGGCCGGTGCGTCGCCGGCCCCCACCGCCAGGTGCCGGTGTGGTGCCCGACGTTGAAGGCGCGGTGGGAGGTGACGAAGCCGCGCTCGTCGTCGCCGGCCCAGATCACGTCGTCCGCGTAGTGCCGCGCGTCGGCGAACGCCTCGATGGAGTCGATCGTGCCGCTCACCATCCGCTCGACCCCGATCTGCAGGCCGGCGTCGTCGTGCACCCGGCAGCCCGGCGCGTAGGTGTCGTAGATGTAGCCCACGTCCTGGTCCTCCCAGATCCGGTGGGTGATCCGCACGATGTAGTCGACGATGTCGACGTACTCGTCCTCGAAGCCGCGCATCGAGTGCTTCCGCGGGCCGCGGTCGGGCGTCTCGATCGTCGCGCCGCGGCCGAGGTCGAGCGCGATCGCGTGGTCGGGGGGCATGAAGCGGTTCGCGCTCGACGGATCGTGCACCACGACGCGCGCTCGGCCGTTCCTGCCGTCTCCCTCGACGGGCCCTGCCTCTGCCATCCGCGTCCTTCCGTCCGGGTCGGGGTGCCGGCTCACGCTAGGGCGCGGGCGCACGGCGGCCTAGGGGCCATCGGCGAGGGAGGGCATCGGCTCGGCCTATGGGCGGCGCTTCGGATTCCGAGTCACTTCTCCTATGTGCGGGCTATGCTCCGCGCGTTCCACACTCAGGCGGCCGACGGTGCCCGCCCCGAGGGCCAGCGCGTCCTCCCGGCTGGACGGCACGGCCGCCGCCCCGCACGGAAGCAGGTCTCGATGGCGCCCCTCTTCTCCACCCCTCCGCAGGGATCCCTCCGATCCCGGCGACACCCGATCGGGGTCGCCGCCGCAGTCGGCGCCGCCGTGCTCGGCGTGCTCGCCTCCACGCAGGGCGCGATGGCCGCGCCCGCACCGGCCGCGCCAGACCTCGGACCGAACGTGATCGTGTTCTCGCCGGACATGCCGGTCGCGCAGATCCAGTCGAAGGTCGACGCGATCTACGCGCAGCAGGTCGACAGCGAGATGGGGACGCAGCGGTACGCGCTGCTCTTCAAGCCGGGCACCTACGGGTCGGCCACCACGCCGCTCGACGTCAAGGTCGGCTACTACACGGAGGTGGACGGGCTCGGTCAGGACCCGGGCGCGGTCACGATCAACGGCGGCGTGACCGCCGTCGGCCGCAACGGCAGCGGGTCGCTCGACACGTTCTGGCGCTCGGTGTCGAACCTCACCATCCACGCGGTCGCCGCCCCCGGCGACGAGTGCCACACCAGCAGCGAGATGTGGGCCGTCTCGCAGGCCGCGCCGATGCGCCGCGTGGACGTGAAGGACTACACGACCTTCATGCCGTACTGCGAGAACCCGAACTACGCGAGCGGCGGCTTCGTCGCCGACTCGAACCTCGAGGGCGGCGCGCTGAACGGCTCGCAGCAGCAGTTCTACGTGCGCAACAGCGAGATCGGCGGTCAGGGCTGGTCCAACGGCGTGTGGAACCAGGTGTTCTCCGGGACCGTCGGCGCCCCGCCGCAGTCGTTCCCGAGCACCGACCCCGGCCCGTACACGACGCTGGCGACGACGCCGGTGTCGAAGGAGAAGCCGTACCTCTACGTCGACGCGAAGGGCGCCTACCGCGTGTTCGTGCCGAGCGCGAGGACGAGCTCGGTCGGCACGACCTGGGCGAAGGGGCACACCCCCGGGCGCTCCCTGCCGCTGAGCGACTTCTTCGTCGCGCACCCCTCCGACTCGATCGCGAAGATCAACTCCGCGCTGGCGCAGGGCAAGCACCTACTCGTCACGCCCGGCGTGTACGACGTCGCGAAGAGCATCGCCGTGAAGCGCGCGGACACGGTCGTCCTCGGTCTGGGCCTCGCGACCCTCACCGCGACGAACGGCTCGGTCCCGATGACGGTCGCCGACGTGCAGGGCGTGGACATCGCGGGGCTGACGTTCGACGCCGGCCCCGTGAACTCGCCGACGCTGCTCCAGGTGGGCACCGGGCACGACAAGGGCGGCAAGCACGCGGGTACCGCAGCGAACCCCACCGCGCTACAGGACGTGTTCTTCCGCATCGGCGGCCCCCACGTCGGCAAGGCGACGACGAGCCTCGTGGTCGACAGCGACCACGTGCTGCTCGACGACATCTGGGCCTGGCGCGCCGACCACGGCGTCGCGGGATCGGTCGGCTGGACGGTGAACACCGCGAAGAACGGCGTGATCGTGAACGGCGACGACGTCACGGCCATCGGCCTGTTCGTCGAGCACTACCAGCAGTACAACGTCATCTGGAACGGCGAGCGCGGGCGCACCGTGTTCTTCCAGAACGAGCTGCCCTACGACGCTCCGGACCAGGCGGCGTGGCAGCACGGCGGCATCAAGGGCTGGGCCGCGTACAAGGTGGCGGACACCGTGAGGACGCACGAGGCCTGGGGGCTGGGCAGCTACATCTACACGAACGTGAACCCGTCGCTCCACGCGACGCAGTCGTTCGAGGTGCCGGACCGGCCGGGCGTCGTGCTGCACGACCTGACCACGGTGTCGCTGAACAGTGCGGGCACGATCGACTCGGTCATCAACGGGAAGGGCTCGGCCGCGGAAGCCGAGCACAGCAGCATCCCGCACACCGTGACGACGTACTCGAACGGCGTCGCGAACTGATCGAGGTGCTCACGCTTCTTGCCGCCCCCGCACGCGGCGGGCGGCAAGAAGCGTGAGCAAGGTCTTGGGACGGGTGGCACGCTGAGGCGGTGCCGATCCTGCCGACGCCGCGGGACCTCCGGCTGGTGACCATCCGCCGCGGCGGCACGCTCACCGACCTGCACCACCGGCTGCTCGCCGACTGGGCGCTGGACTGCGCCGAGCACGTGCTGCCGCTGTTCGAGGCGCACCGGCCCGACGACGTCCGGCCGCGGCACGCGATCGCGCTCGGGCGGGCGTGGCGCGCGGGGAGGCGCGGATGCACGAGTCGCGGCTCGCCCTGCCCGCGAACACGGTCGCCCGCGGGCTGCCGGAGGCGCCGCGCTTCGCGGTGCTCGCGGCCGGCCAGGCGACCGCCGTGGCGCACGTCGCCGCGCACGACCTGGGTGCTGCCGCCTACGCGATCCGGGCGGCCGGCGCCGCGGCTCCCCTCGCGGACGCCCCTCGAGCACGGGAGGCGGAGCGGTCGTGGCAGCGCGAACGGCTGCCGGAGGAGGTCCGCGAGCTGGTGCTCGACGACCAGCGCCGCCGCAGCGCGATCTGCTGGCACGTCTTCGACGACCGAGCCGCCGATCAGTAGGAGCCGACCGCCTCGGAGTGCGCCCACGCGCCGCACGGGCTGCCGTAGCGGCCGGCGATGTAGCCGACGCCCCAGCGGATCTGCACCTTGTAGTCGTTCTGCCAGTCGCCGCCCGCGGCTCCCATCTTGCTGCCGGGCAGCGCCTGCGGGATGCCGTAGGCGCCGCTCGGGTTCGCGGCGTGCGCGTTCCACCCCGACTCCCGGTTCCACAGGTTCACGAGGCAGCCGAACTCGCTGCCCGCCCAGCCGTGCGACGCGACGAGCCCCGCCGCGTACGCCTGCGCCGTGGAGGCGGGGGCGACGGGCCCGCTCGGCGTCGCGGATCCGTCGGTCACGACCTCGGTGGTGAACCGGTCGCGCTTCACGGCGACGAGCACGTACCCGCCGTCGATCGCGAACCGCTGCACCGCCCGCTGCTTCGCGAGCACGGGCTGCCGGTAGAACGACGCCGCGGTCGCGCCCGCGTAGGGATCGGTGACGCTGACGAGCGCGATGGCCGCGCAGACGAGCACGGCGAGCAGGCTCAGCACCGAGCGCCGGCGGGTGCGCACCGCAGCCGATCGACGTCCCCGCGAGGCGGGTCGCGGCGCGGTCGGACGAACGGACACCGCGGCCTCCGTCCCCGCCCGAGCGCGGACGGCTCGGCAGCGGTGCGACCGTACTGCCCGCCGGCGGCGACGCCGCGGCGACATGCTCAGGACGGACGGCCCTGTCCCCGCGAGGCGTCAGGCGAGGTGGTTCCGGAGGAAGGCGAGCTCGCGAGGCAGGTCGTCGAGGCCGCCGCCCTCGTGCCCGTTGTAGGACCAGACGGTGATGTCCTTCTCGCCCGCCCAGGCGTTGTACGCGGCGTAGACCGTCGACGGCGGGGTGATGACGTCCATCAGGCCGACCGTGAAGTCGCCCGGCACGTGCGCGTGCAGGGCGAGGCTGGACGAGTCGAAGTAGGCGAGCGTCGCGAGGGCCGCATCAGCGCGGTCGCGGTGGATGCGCAGCCAGTCGGTGATCTCGCGGAACGGGTAGGCGTCCGTGATGGTGATCGCCCGGGGGAAGTCCGCGAGGAACGGCACGCGCACGAGCGCGGCCTTGACGGCCGGCGCGAAGGCGCTGGCGGCGATCGCCAGCGCGCCGCCCTGGCTGCCGCCCTTCACCGCGATGCGGTCGCCGTCGACCTGCTCGAGCTGCTGCGCCGCGTCGACCGCGAGCACCGCGTCGGTCATGAGACGGCGGTAGTAGTAGGTCTGCGGGGACTCGATGCCCCGCGTCATCACGCCCGGCGCCTGCGCGCCGGTGTCGGGCGCGACGTCGGGGGTCTCCCCCGCGCTCCAGCCCGAGCCCTGCCCGCGGGTGTCCATGTGCAGGTGCGCGAAGCCGGCCGCGGCCAGCTGCAGCTCGTCGGCCGCCGCGCCGCGGCCGCCGCCGTACCCGACGTACTGCACGACGGTCGGCAGCGGGCCCTCGACACCCGCCGGCACCCGCAGCCAGGCCCGGATCGGCTGCCCCCCGAACCCGGAGAAGGTGACGTCGAACACGTCGATCGCGGTCAGACCGCTGTCGACCCGCCGCACGACGGGCGCGGAGCCGAGAGCGCGGGACTCCTCGATCGTGGTGCGCCAGAAGTCCTCGAGGTCGGCGGGGGCGACGGCGGAGGAGCGGAGCGACTGCAGCTCGGCGAGCGGGAGATCCGTGTACACGGAACGCATCCTGCCGCGGTCAGCCTGAAGGCGGGCGACTCCGCGACCGCGTGCGTCACGCTGCCGGATCAGCTGCGAGCGGCGGCCACCCGCTCCGCCTCCCGCTCGGTCCCGGAGGTGTTCACCTCGAGCCCGCGCGAGCCGCGCAGCTTCGCGTCGATGTGCTCCGCCACGGTGATGGGCGGGTACAGCGGCGCCTCCCCCTCCGCGACCGAGCCCGGCAGCGCCGCGATCACGGCGTCGTGGTTGCCGTCGAGGAAGAACGCGGCGGAGCGGCGGCGCCGGATGGTGCCGTCCACGACGGGCGGCTTGACGCGGTGCAGCGTCGAGCGCCAGCGCTCGTTGGTCCACCGGGACATCAGGTCGCCGAAGTTGATCAGCAGCGCGCCCGGCAGCGGCGACACGTCGTGCCACCCGCCGTCCGCGCCGAGCACCTGCAGACCTCGCACGTCGTCGGCCCAGAGCAGGGTCACGATGCCGAAGTCGGTGTGCTCGCCCATGCCGATCAGGTCGCCGTCGAGCTCGACCCGCTCCCCCTCCGGCAGCGCGTAGTTGTTCATGCGCAGCACGTTCAGCGAGTGGTCCGTGTAGCGCTCGAACCATCCGGCGGGCAGCCCGAGGGCATCCGCGAAGACGGCGAGCAGCCGGTGCCCGACCGCGTCCGCCGCCGCCGTCCAGGCGCTGACGCGCTGCTCGAAGCCGTCGACCTCCTCGGGCCAGGGGTTCGGCGCGTAGGCGGTGCGGTCGAGGTCGAGCGCCGGGTACCGCTCGGCGTCGACGCCGACGTTGAACGCCTCGAAGAAGTCGTTCATCCGCTCCGCCTTCTCGACGCCGAGGCTCAGGCTGAGCCGCTCCGACTTCGGCGCCGTGTAGCCGCGGTTCACGCCCTTCGGCGCGACGTACCGCCGCTTCACCTCCATCGGCAGGCCGAAGAACCCGTCGATCGCGTCGCCGAGGCCGGTCCAGGTCGCGTCGGGGATGCCGTGCCCGACGACCTGGAGGAAGCCGACCGAGCGCGCGGCCTCGTCGAGCCGCCGCACCACCGCCAGGCGCTCCTGCTCGGTGGAGGCCGGGTCGCCGTAGGCCGAGACGTCGACGACGGGCACTTGGAACGACGTCTCCTCGGACATGCGGACGACCCCTCCCTGCGCGGGCGGCCCCGCGACCGCGCAACCCTCGCACGGGCATGTTTCGGCGGCGTGACCGGCGCCGGTCAGCGGTCGAACAGCACCCGCCGGCCGAGGAGGCGCAGGTCGAGCTCGCGCATCGTGAGCGCGGCGAGGTCCGCGAGGTCCGCGACCTCCTCCCCGCCGAAGGCGCGCACCTCGCGGTCGAGCGCCGCGATCGCACCGATGGTGAAGCCGTCGAACGTGGTCAGGGGCGCGGCCGCGTACGCGCGCAGCGCCGGGTCGGCGAGCAGCACCGGGTGCCCGTCCGCGCGGGGGTCCTCGGTCAGGTCGGTCGAGGTCCACCCCTTCCCCGTCGACACGGTCTCGGCAGCGAAGGAGGCGTTCCGCGGCACCTGCGCGACGTCGAGCCCGCCGTGCGACAGGAACCACTCGCGGTCGCCGTCCACGATCGAGACCAGCACCAGGGGCACCCCCAGCAGCCGGCGCGCGAGCCGCACGATGCGCTCCACCGCCTCGTCGGTGCGGGTGTCCAGCACGCTGACGCGGCGCACGGCGGCGAGCCGCTCGGGCTCGGCGTCCGCCAGCACGTCCGGATCGACCCGTCGCGCCTCGACCAGCCCGGCGACGAAGGCGTCCTGCAGCGCGACGGAGGCCTCGGCCGCGGTCGGGCGGTCCGCCGGGTCGCGCGCCGTCATCGACCGCAGGACCCGGGCGAGCACCTCGGGCACCGAGTCCGGGATCTCGGGGTCGCGGTCGAGCCGCGCGAGCGCGGACTCCTCCACGTCCCCGGGGAACGCGACGACGCCGGTCACGGCCTCGAGCAGCACGAGCCCGAGCGCGTAGACGTCCCAGGCCGGGGTCGGGTCCTGCCCGAGCACCTGCTCGGGGGCGAGGTAGGCGACCGTGCCGGTCGTGAACTCCGAGTCCCCCGCGGCGCCGATGATGGTCGAGATGCCGAAGTCGGTCAGCTTCCCGCGGATGCGGGAGGAGGGCCCGCGGCGCACGAGCAGCACGTTCGCCGGCTTGACGTCGCGGTGCAGGAACCCCGCCTCGTGCACCGCCTCGAGGCCCTGCGCCAGGTCCGAGCCGAGCGTCGCTGCCTGCGCGGGCGTCAGGACGCCCTCGCGCAGGCGCTGCCGGAGGTCGGACCCGGGCACGCGCTCCATCACGAGGTAGATCCGCGGCTGCTCCGGGTCGCCGACGTCGACGCCGGCGTCGTACAGCGTGGTCAGCGCGAAGTGGTCCAGCCCGGCGATGAGGCGGGCCTCCGCCTGCTGCAGCCGCACCTCCTCCGGCGACGTCGCGGTGGCCGTGGACAGCTTCAGCGCCACCTTGCGGCCGAGCAGGGGGTCGTGCGCCTCGTACACGGTGGCCCGTCCGCCGCGGCCGATCACCTCGCCGATGCGGTAGCGGCCCGCGACGGCCGGCGGGACTGGCTGGGGCATCGGGACGGTGCTCCTCGTGCGGACGGGACGGCCGGGCGGGTCCCAGCATCGTCACACACGGCGAGGACAGGCCTCCTCGCGCAGCCCCTCAGGCGCTCGCGCCTGCGTACTGCAGCTCGGCGCTCGCCAGCACGGCGAGGTCGTGCAGCACCTCGGGGTCGAACTCGTCCGCGGACCGCGGCTCGACGTCCGAGATGGCGAGCGCTCCCATAGCGGACCCGTCGGCGAGCTCGAGCGGGTGCGCGGCGAAGAACCGCACCTCCCCGCGGGGGACCACGTCGCGCGCCAGCCGGGTGTCGCGCCAGGTGTCGAGCACCACCATCGGCCGCATCGCGGCGGCCCGCACGCAGGCCTGGTCGCCGAGCCCCGGACCGACGGCGGCCAGCGTCCGCGCGTGGCCGGCGGTGAGCACGGCGATGGCCGCGGACCCGACCTCGAAGGCCGTGGAGGCGATCACGGCGATGCGCTGCAGGTGCTCGACGAGCGCGGTGGGCCGTGGCTCGGTCGCAGGCGCCTGCGCGACCTCGAGCACGCCGAGCATCGCCGTCCCGACGGCCTCGGCCACCATCGCAGCGGGGCACTCGCCTGGCTCGGGGACGATCCGCAGCTCGCTCCACCCGGTGACGTCCCGCGAGCCGGCGGGACGCACCGGGTCGTGCAGCGCGGTGTCGGTCACCCCGATCACCCGGGTGAGACCGGCGAGCCGGTCGATCACGCGCTGGAGGCGCGGCGACAGGGCCGGGCGACCGAGGTCCGGCAGCAGCACGATCGCGTCGTAGACGCCGACGTCCCAGGCGCCGCTGACGGACTCGAGGAGGCGCAGCACGCGGCCCACGTCGCAGACGACGTCGAGCTCGATGCCGCGCCGGCTCGACAGCCAGAGCCGGTCGAGCAGCCGGACGGGCGCCCGGTGCTCGTCGGGCGATCCCGTCGACTCGAGCCAGGTACGACCGGCGACCAGCAGGATCCTGCTGCGACCCGGACCCGGGCGCTGCAGGCGCGCAGCGGTGAGGTCCGACATCGACACCGGCCCTCCTTCCGCGCGCAGACGGGACATCATGCGCCATCCCGCGCGGTGAGCGCTCACAGATTCAGTCGGCGGGCGGCCGATCGTCGGTGCGGCCGGCCGGCAGGTGCGGCATGTGGATCTCGCCCGGGTCGACGTCGACGTCCCCGTCGTCCGTGTAGTCGCCGGTGCCGGGCAGCAGCTTGATCGCGCTGCGGTCGATGTCCGGGTCGTCGAACACGGGGCTGTCCTGGTCGTCCTGCAGCACCTCCGTCTCGCGCTCGCTGGAGGGGCTGTAGTCGGTGTCGAGCTCCTCCGACGGGTCGACCTCGGGGTCGCGGATGATCGGGTCCTCGCCGTGGGTGCCGTGCGTGTTCGTGCTCACCGGCCCGAGGGTACGGACGCCGCCTTGGACCGGGCTCCGCCCGTCAGGCGCCCAGCTCGACGAGCGTCGCGTGCAGCTCGGCGACGACGTCCGCCTGCCCCGCCAGGACCATCCGGTACGTCGGGCCGCCGTCGTCGATGCCGCGGACCACGCCGCCGGCCTCGCGCACGAGCAGGGCCCCCGCCGCCTGGTCCCACGGGTTGAGCCCCTGCTCGAAGTACGCGTCGATGCGGCCGGCGGCCACGTAGGCGAGGTCGATCGCGGCGCCGCCCGCGCGGCGCAGGTCCCGCACCCGCGCGAGCAGCGGCTGCGCCACGCGCGCCTGGTTCGTGCGGATGTCCTGCGTGTAGTGGAAGCCGGTCGCCACGAGCGCGCGGTCGAGCGGCACCGCCTGCCGCACCTGCAGGCGCCGGTCCCCCACGAAGGCGCCGCCGCCCGCGGACGCGGAGTAGAGCTCGCCGAGCATCGGCGCCGCCACCGCCCCGGCGAGCGCCGTCCACGTGCCGGGGTCGGGGTCCCCCTCCACCACGGCGATCGAGACGGACCAGTTCGGCAGGCCGTAGAGGTAGTTGACCGTGCCGTCGATGGGGTCGACGACCCAGGTGAGGCCGCTCGTGCCGCTCGCACCCCCGGACTCCTCGCCGAGGAAGCCGTCGTCGGGCCGCAGCGCCGCGAGCCGACCGCGGATGAGGTCCTCGGCGGCGCGGTCGGCCGCCGTGACGATGTCGATCGGGGAGGACTTGGTCGCCGCGACCTCCACCCCCTCCCGCCGCAGCCGCGAGGCGAGCTCGCCGGCCTCCTCCGCGACGGAGCGGGCGATGTCGAGCAGTTCCTGGGCGGCCATGCCTCCAGCCTGCCCGACGACCCGCCGGAGCGGGGCGACCGGCGCCCACACCGGGGAGCACCGTTCATAGGCGGCTCCCAGCGGACTCCTGCGAACCGCATGACGGGCACAGACCGCGCACATCGCTGGAAGGCGTTCCATGGTCCTCGTGAACGATCAGCACCCCTTCGACGTCGAGCCCGACGACGACCGCCGCCCTGCGGCCGACGCCGCGGTGCCGGACCCCGACCGGACGGACCCCGACCAGCGGGACGCCCTCGAGCGGACCGCCGAGGACCCGGCCGCGGAGGCGACCGAGGCGGAGGCGCACGCAGCCCGCCGCAAGCACCGGCGGATCGCCGCCTTCAGCGTCGCCGCGGCGGTGCTCTTCACCGCCGGTGCCGGCGGCGGAGCGGTCGCCTCGCTGGCCCTCGCGCGCAGCACCACCACGACGAGCATCGACGGGGGCGGCTCCGCCCAGGGCGGGCAGAGCGGGCAGGGCGCCCAGAACGGGTTCGGCTCCCGGAACGGGTTCGGCGGCGGGCAGGGCGGCTTCGGTCGGTTCGGCGGCTCCGGCAGCGGCGGATCGGGCAGCGGGTCGTCGGGCAGCGGCTCCACGGGCACCTCGACGAGCACCGCCGCGACGGCCGACCAGATCACCGGGATCGTCACGATCGTGTCCGAGCTCGGGTACGAGAACGGGGAGGCCGCGGGCAGCGGCATCGTGCTGACCTCCGGCGGCCGCGTCCTCACGAACAACCACGTGATCGACGGCGCGACCTCGATCAAGGTCACCGTCGAGTCGACGGGCAGGAGCTACACGGCGGACGTGGTCGGCACCAACGCCACGAAGGACGTCGCGGTGCTGCAGCTGCAGGACGCCTCGGGCCTGACGCCCGCGACCCTCGCCTCCGGCACCCCCTCCGTCGGCGACGACGTGACCGCCGTGGGCAACGCGAACGGCACCGGCACGCTCAGCGCCGCTGAGGGCACCGTCAGCGCGCTGGGCCGCACGATCACGACGTCGAGCGAGGGCGCGACCGCCGGCGAGACGCTGCACGGCCTCATCGAGATCTCGGCGGACGTGGTCTCCGGCGACTCCGGCGGCGCGGTCGAGGACGCCGACGGCGACGTGGTCGGCGTGACCACCGCCGCCTCCTCCGGCACAGCGGACGTGACCGGCTACGCGATCCCGATCGCCCAGGCCGTGAGCATCGCGAAGCAGATCGTCGCGGGCGACGACACCGCGGAGATCACCATCGGGCTGCCCGCGTTCCTCGGCGTCTCGCTGTCGCAGACCGCGACCGACGCCGAGATCGCGCAGGTGCTGCCGGGCACCGCGGCCGCGAAGACGGACCTCGCCGCGGGCGACACCATCACCTCGGTCGGCGGCACGTCGATCTCCTCGGCCGCCGGGCTGTCGAAGGCGATCGCGACCCATCAGCCGGGCGACCGCGTCGCCATCGGCTACACCGACGCGGACGGCACGAGCCGGACCGCGACGGTGACGCTGCTGGAGGGACCGGCCGACTGATGGCGATCGACACCGCGGCGTGGGCGGCGGAGCACTCCGCCGCCCTCGTCGGGCTGCCGGCGGCGGCGGCGGAGCAGGAGGTCGAGGAGGCCGGGCTGCGCGCACGCGTCGCCGAGCCGGGCGTCATGCTCACCCTCGAGTTCCGCACCGACCGCGTCACGTTGCTGACCGACGACGACGGGATCGTGGTCGAGGTCCGTGCCGGCTGACGCCCTCCTCGACCGCGAACCCCGTGCGACCAGGACCGGGTGCAAGCCGCTCCCCAGCCCGGGGGCATCAGGATGCTGGCTGTGATGACGGTGAGGACCGCTGGCGGAGCGGCGTACTCCATCGAGTACCGGGGCCTTCCGGGCGCTGGCAAGCAGCTGTCCGTGCTCCGCCACGGCGGGCCCGACGATCCCCCCGAGACCAACAAGCCGATGGCGCCGGACCGCTGGTACCGGGTGAACCTGCTGACGCCGCTGCCGCCCGAGATCGGCACGAAGGTGGCGATGGTGCTCGACCCCGACGACGACGTCGAACCGATCGTGCGCTACTCGACGACGGTCATGTCCGTGGTGGGGACGCTCTGATGAGCGAGGACGGCCGCCGGCCCGGCTTCAGCGTCGACCCGATCTCGTACTCCTACCGGGAGACCAACGCCAGCATCTGGCGCAACCGCATCGGCGTGACGTCGATGCTGTTCACCGTGACGATGGGCCTGTCCTACCTGCTCGGACGCCCGCGGAAGTAGGCCCTGGAGGCCCCGGAACGACTCAGCGGCCCCGCTCCCCTGACGGGGTGCGGGGCCGCTGTGGCGGGTGAGGGATTCGAACCCCCGGAGGCTACGCCGGCTGATTTACAGTCAGATCCCTTTGGCCGCTTGGGTAACCCGCCTGGCTGCTCGGGCCAGCCCTGTGCAGGCTGGCCCGAGGCGCAGGTCCACGATACCCGGCGCGGGCGCCTGGTCGAAACCACGCCGTCGGGGCACGCGGATCGTGCACCCGGCCCCCGTGCGGAGGCGTCGGTCAGCCCTCCTTGACGGCCCGCAGCGTGAAGCTCAGCGGCACCTGCTCGTCGTGCTCCGCAAGACGCCACTCGCCGTCCTCGCCGCGCACCATGCGCCCCCACAACGCCTCCCACGGCACGCTGCGGTGCTCCTCGAGCATCGTCAGGCGCATGCCCGCGTCGAGCAGGGCGGTGACGATCTCGCCCAGCCCGTGGCTCCACTCCGCGGTGCGGGTGTGCCGGAACTCGTGGTCCGAGGCGACGTAGGTGCCGGGCACGTCGAACAGGTTCGGCTCCGCCGTCTCGAAGTACGGATGCGCGACGACGAGGTCCTCGCCCTTCGTCTCGTCGAGCGTGGACAGCATGGGATGGCCGTCGCGCAGGAACAGCTCCCCGCCCGGCCGCAGGAGCGCGGCGACGGTGGCCGCCCACGCGCGGATGTCCGGCAGCCAGCACAGCGCGCCGATGCCGGTGAACACGAAGTCGAACGATCCGGGCTCGAGCACCGTCGTCGCGTCGTCGACAGGGGCCTCGACCCAGTCGATCGCGGTCCCGGTGCGCGCGGCGAGCGCCCGCGCCTCCGTCAGCGCCGCCGGCGAGAAGTCGAGGCCCGTCATCGTCGCGCCGAGCCGCGCGAGCGACAGGGTGTCCGTGCCGATGTGGCACTGCAGGTGCAGTCCGCGCCTCCCCCGCACCTCCGGCAGTCGCGGCAGGTCGAAGCGGACGACGTCGGACAGGTGCTCGGGGTCCGCGACGAACCGTTCGACGGCGTAGTCCGGGGACGCCGCGTGCGGCGCCGCCCGCTCGTCCCAGTTCGCCCGGTTGAGCCGCACCCACTCGTCCACGACCGAAGCCTCCTACACTCTCGGTCCCATGGCCGATAGCTCGTTCGACGTCGTCAGCAAGGTGGACCAGATGGAGGCGGACAACGCCGCCAACCAGGCCCGCAAGGAGCTCGAGCAGCGCTACGACTTCAAGGGCGTGGGCGCGTCCCTCGAGCTGAAGGGCGAGGAGTTCCTGCTCAAGGCCGCCAGCGAGGAGCGGGTGCGCGCGGTGCTCGACGTGCTCGAGTCGAAGCTGATCAAGCGCGGCATCTCGCTGAAGGCGCTCGACGCGGGCGACCCGTTCCCCTCCGGCAAGGAGTACCGGATCGAGGCGAAGCTGAAGAACGGCATCGACAGCGACAACGCCAAGAAGGTCACCAAGCTGATCCGCGACGAAGGCCCCAAGGGCGTGAAGGCGCAGATCCAGGGCGACGAGGTGCGGGTCTCCTCCAAGAGCCGCGACGACCTGCAGGCGACGATCGCGCTGCTGAAGGGCGCCGACCTCGACCTGGACCTGCAGTTCCTCAACTTCCGCTGACCCGCGGCCGCCCCGCCCGGGTGCCACCCGGAGTCGGCGGGGATGAGGGGGCGGCGTCGCCCGTAGGCTCTTCGGCATGATCGCCGGCATCTCCCCGGCGCTGCCCATCGCGGCCATCGTGCTCGACGTGGTCATCCGGGTGCTCGCCGTGGTCTTCGTGCCGAAGAACCGGCGCCCGGCGACGGCGACGGCGTGGCTGCTCGCGATCTTCTTCATCCCGTACGCGGGCGTGATCGCGTTCCTGCTGTTCGGCAGCACGAAGCTGCCGCGCCGCCGCCGGAAGAAGCAGCAGCAGATCAACCGCTACATCATGAGCGCCACCGAGGGCATCGACCAGGCCTCGGAGACGCCGACCTGGCCGCAGTGGTTCGCGTCGCTCGTCGCGCTGAACCGCACGCTCGGCGCGATGCCGCTGCTGGGCGGCAACACGGCACGGCTGTTCGGCGACTACGAGCGCTCGATCCACGAGATGACCGCGGCCGTGCGGTCCGCCGAGACGTTCGTGCACGTCGAGTTCTACATCCTGTCCCTCGACTCGACGACGGCGCCGTTCTTCGACGCGCTGGAGGACGCGGTGCGCCGCGGCGTCACCGTGCGGGTGCTGCTCGACCACATCGCCTCGCTGCGCGTCCGCGGCTACCGCCGCACGCTGCGCCGCCTGACCCGGATGGGCGCGGACTGGCACCTGCTGCTGCCCGTGCAGCCCTGGCGCGGGCGGTACCAGCGACCGGACCTGCGGAACCATCGCAAGGTGCTCGTCGTCGACGGCCGCGTCGGCTTCATGGGCTCCCAGAACATGATCGACCGGACCTACGACCGCTGGACCAACCGCCGGCGGGGGCTGAAGTGGAAGGACCTCATGGTCCGTCTCGAGGGCCCGATCGTCGCGGAGCTGAACACCGTCTTCCTCTCCGACTGGTTCTCGGAGACCGGCGTGCTGCTCGACCGGGAGGTCGGCCGCTCCGTCGAGCCGGTGGGCGACGAGGACCTCGACTGCCAGCTCGTGCCGAGCGGCCCCGGTTTCGAGGGCGAGAACAACCTGCGCCTCTTCAACGGGCTGATCTACGCCGCGCAGCGGCGGATCGTGCTCGTCAGCCCGTACTTCGTGCCCGACGACTCGATGCTCTACGCGGTGACCACGGCGGCGCAGCGCGGCGTGCAGGTCGAGCTGTTCGTCAGCGAGATCGGCGACCAGGCCGTCGTGTTCCACGCGCAGCGCAGCTACTACGAGACGCTGCTGAAGGCCGGCGTCACGATCTGGCTGTACCGGAAGCCGACGATCCTGCACGCGAAGCACTTCACGATCGACGACGACGTCGCGGTGGTGGGCTCGAGCAACCTCGACATGCGGTCGTTCACCCTGAACCTCGAGGTCTCGATGATGGTGCGCGGCCGCGAGTTCGTGAACGACCTCCGCCAGATCGAGGAGGGCTACCGGCGCGCCAGCCGGCGGCTGACGCTCGACGAGTGGGAGGCCCGCCCCCTCCGCATCGCCGTGCTCGACAACGTCGCCCGCCTGACCGCCGCGCTGCAGTAGCGGCCGCCCGGCCTACCGTGGGCGCGTGAAGACCCCGCCCCGGCCCGTGGTCCGCCTGGCCGCCCGCGTGCTGCTGCTCGATCCGCAGGACCGGGTGCTGCTCGTGCTCGGCGGCGACCCCGCGCAGCCCAAGGCCGGCACCTGGTGGATCACGCCGGGCGGCGGGGTGGAGGCGGGCGAGGACGCGCGCGCCGCGGCGCTGCGCGAGGCGTTCGAGGAGACCGGGCACCGCGTCGACTCGCTGGTCGGTCCGGTCGCCCGGCGCTCCTCGGTGTTCCCGTTCGACGGACGGCTGATCGAGCAGCGCGAGCAGTACTTCGTCGCCCGCGTCCCCGCGTTCGAGCCGACCCGGACGGGCTGGACCGAGCTGGAGCAGCGCGCGCTGCACGGCTTCCGCTGGTGGACCGTCGACGAGCTGCGCAGCACGCGGGAGACGGTGTTCCCCGAGCGCCTCGCCGACCTCGTCGCCGACGCCCTCGCCTCCTGAGCGCCCTCCGCGGAGCACGACAGCAGGACAGGACGACGTCAGCAGGACACGATCGCCGATCCTGTCCTGCTGATGCTCCTCCGTCCTGCTGTCGTGCTCACCGCGGCTCGGGGATGTCCGACAGGAACTCGCGGACGACGAAGGGCAGCTCTTCCCGCGGGATCACCGCAGTCAGCACCCGGCCATCGTCGAGCTCGGTGCCGAGGGCGAGCACGAACGGGTCGGTGTCGAGCAGGAGCGCGTCACGCGCCGCCCCGTCCACGATCACCCGCGACCGCTGCAGCGCTGCCGGGGGCACCGGGGGCGCCCAGTACGCGTCGCCGTGCAGCCCGAGCTCCTCCCGGTACACGTTCGTCAGCACGTGCTCCGCATGGGCGATCAGCCGGTCGGCGACGCTGCGAGGCTCGCCGCCCGGACGGATCCAGTGTGTCTGCACCGCCTCCCACAGCGAGGGGTGCCGCAGCCGATCGCGGGCCTCGTCGAGCCAGGCGGGAACGGGGAACAGCGGCTGCTCCTCCAGCGCCCGAGCCGTCGCATCGTCGAGCTTCCGGAGGTTCACGGGGTCCGCGTGGTCGTCGGGGTTCCGCCACAGCGTGTAGGAGCGCGACAGCGACACCTCCTCGACCCGCTCCTCGGTGCCGACGGAGCTGCGGGACGCCGCGATGCCCTCCACGCCCAGGTCCTCGAGGTGCCGCTGCGGCACGAGCCCGGCCGAGGCGACCCCGAGGCGGGCGACTCGGGCGCGCTGCGCGCCGCGCGGATCGGGGGCGTCCTCGGCCAGGTACCCCGCGAACTCCACGACCGAGAGTCTCGCGCTCGGGCGGGCCGCGGCGCTAGGGTGACGGCGATCCACGGACCGGGAGGAGGCGAGCACCATGGCTGTCGTCGTCGCGCGCCCGAACGCCCACCTCTTCCCCGAGGTCGCCGCCTGACCTGATCCGTGGCGACCTCCTGTTCCTGGAGCTCACCCCCATGTCGTTCGACGACGCCTTCCGCCTCACCGGCGTGCTGCCCACCTGGGAGCCCGGCGAGGACCAGCGCTGGTCCACCTGGGCCGCCGCCACCCCCACCGAACGCGGTCCGCGCCCCTGGCCGGACTGGCTCGAGACCTCCTCCGCCGCCCTCGACACCGAGCTCGGGGTCGTGAAGACGGGGAAGGAGGCCGACGTCTTCCTGATCGAGCGGGCCGTGCCCGGCTCACCGGGCTGCCTGCTCGCGGCGAAGCGCTACCGCGACGGCGACCACCGCGGGTTCCACCGGTCCGCCGCCTACGAGGAGGGGCGGCGCATGCGGAACACCCGCGACGCCCGCGCCGTCGCCCGGGGCACGCAGCACGGCCGGCAGGTCGCCTCCGGCCACTGGGCGGTCAGCGAGTTCGCCGCGCTGAGCCGCGCCTTCGTCAGCGGCGTGCCCGTGCCGTACCCCGTGCAGGTCAGCGGCACGGAGGTGGTCATGGAGTTCATCGGCGACGGTCGCACCGCCGCGCCCCGGCTGGCGCAGTCGCGGCTGCGGGGCGGGGAGCTCGACGACGCCTTCGGGCAGGTCGTCGAGGTGCTGCGCGCCTTCGCCCGAGCGGGCTTCGCGCACGGCGACCTGTCGGCCTACAACCTGCTGCTGCATGAGGGGCGGGTCGTCGTGATCGACCTGCCGCAGATCGTCGACCTGGTCGCGAACCCGCTGGGCGTGGACTTCCTGCATCGCGACGTGGTCAACGTGTGCGGCTGGTTCACCGGCCGCGGGCTCGAGTGCGACGCGGAGGCGCTGTTCGGCGAGGTCCTCGCGGAGGCCTGGTGAACCCTGCACCGACTCCGAGCCGGTCCGCAGCGCAGGGGCCCTAGCGTCCGGCCATGGCTGCACAATCGCTCACGGTCGAGTTCCTGCCCACCGACGCCGTCGACGGCGTCCGCACGGAGGCGCAGGTGCACGACGTCTCCCTCCCCGACGCCGTCGACGGGGTCCCGGAGGTGCTGGAGAACCCGCACGTCGACTTCCCCGGCACCTGGCGCCTCGTCGGCGAAGGCGTCGGCGGCGCGCACCGCTACCAGCGGGTCGAGCGCGTGGCCGACTCGAACGACACGCTCGCCGGCTGACCCCGTTCGCAGATCCGCAGTCCTCGGCCGACACACCGCCTCCGGGACCTCCCGGTACGGCGTGTCGCCTCAGAACTGCGGATCCACGATCGGCGAGGTCAGCGGACGGGCTCGCCCAGGGAGGCGGCGAGCATCTCGTCGCGAGGCACCACCTTGACGCGCGCGCGGCCGGCGGGCGCGCCGAGCGCCTGCTCGTGCGCGTCGAGCAGGTGCCACCCCTCGACCGTGGTGAAGCGCACGCCGCGCGACGCCAGCAGCTCGTCCACCGACCGCTCGTCGGGGTGCTGCGGCGTCCACCACATGCCCTGGTCGGTCAGCACGTGGTCGACCGTCTCCATCGCGTCGGACTTCGTGTGGCCGATCAGGCCGACGGGCCCGCGCTTGATCCAGCCGGTCGCGTAGACACCGGGGACCAGGGCGCCCTCGTCGTCGAGCACCTGGCCCTCGTGGTTCGGGATGACGCCCTGGCGCTCGTCGAACGGCAGCCCGGGCAGCGGGGAGCCGAAGTAGCCGACGGCCCGGTAGACCGCCTGCACGGCCTGCTCCCGGAACTCGCCGGTGCCGCGGGCGCCACCGATGCCGTCGGGCTCGGTGCGCTCCCAGCGGATCGCCTCGACCCGGCCCTCGCCGAGGATCTCGACCGGCCGGGCCCACCAGTGGAACTCGAGGCGGCGGCTCGCGGCGCCGACCTCGCGCTTCCGCCAGCCCTGCAGGATGCGGTCCATGACCATGACCTGCTTGTTCGACGCGATCGCGGTGCGGGCGGCCTCGTCGTACGCGAAGTCCTCGTCGTGGACGACCATGTCGACGTCGCGCAGCTCGCCGAGCTCGCGCAGCTCGAGCGGCGTGAACTTCACGTTGGCGGGGCCGCGGCGCCCGAACACGTGCACGTCGGTCGCCGGGGAGGACCGCAGGCCCGCCTCCACGTTCGCGGGGATCTCCGTCGGCATGAGGTCGTCGGTGTGCTTGATCAGCACCCGAGCGACGTCGAGCGCGACGTTGCCGTTGCCGATCACGGCGATCTCGCGGGCGTCGAGCGGCCACTCCCGCGGCACGTCGGGGTGGCCGTCGTACCAGGACACGACGTCGGCCGCGCCGAAGGAGCCGGACAGGTCGATGCCGGGGATGTCGAGGGAGGCGTCGCGGGTCGCTCCCGTCGCGAAGATCACCGCGTGGTAGTGCTGCTGCAGGTCCTCGAGCGTGATGTCCGTGCCGAACTCCACGTTGCCGAACAGGCGCACCGCGCCGCCGTCGAGCACCTCGCGCAGCGCGCCGATGATGCCCTTGATGCGGGGGTGGTCGGGGGCGACGCCGTACCGGACGAGCCCGTAGGGGGCGGGGAGGCGCTCGAACAGGTCGATCGAGACGTCGACGCCGCGGTCGGACTTTTTCGCGAGGTCGGCGGCGTAGATCCCGGCGGGACCCGCGCCCACGATCGCGAGGCGGAGGGTCGTCATTCGTCGTGTCCTTTCGGCCGTGCGCTCCAGGCGCGCTGCGGCGAGGGGGTGGGTCAGGCGGAGCGGTCGACGAGCAGGTCCGCGAAGCGGATCAGCGCGCGGCGCACCGTGCCGACGGGCAGCGGGTCGAGCGCGGCCTTCGCGGAGTCGGCCCAGCGCATCGCCTCCGTCCGCGTCTCGGCGGTGACGGGGTGGGCGCGCAGCTCGGCGACGGTCGCGGCGACCGACTCGTCGGAGTCGTGCGCCGAGAGCCCGTCGATGCGCTGCAGCAGCGCCCGGGCGCCCTCGTCGGTGGCGGCGCGACGGCGGAGGAGCAGCAGCGGCAGCGTCGGGACGCCCGCGCGCAGGTCGGTGCCCGCGTGCTTGCCGGTCTGCGCCTCCTCCGGCGCCAGGTCGATGACGTCGTCGATCAGCTGGAACGCGACGCCGATGCGTCGCCCGAAGGTGGCCAGCGGGGCGCGCGTGTACTCGGGGGCGTGCGAGAAGGACGATCCCCACTCGGCGGCGGCCGCGATGAGCGCGCCCGTCTTGTCCTCGAGCACCTGCAGGTAGTGGTCGACGGGGTCCTGATCGGGCTCGGGCCCGACGGTCTCGTGCAGCTGGCCGAGCACGAGGCGCTCGAACACCTCCGCCTGCCCGAGGATCCCGGTCGAGCCCTGGATGCCCGCGATGAGCTTGCTCGCGCGGGCGAAGAGCAGGTCGCCGGTGAGGATCGCGACGGAGTTGCCCCACACCTCCTGCGCGGACGGGACCCCGCGCCGCTCGGACGCCTCGTCCATGACGTCGTCGTGGTACAGCGAGCCGACGTGCAGGATCTCGACGGCCTGCGCCGCGGTGACGACGTCGTCGGTCACGCCGTCGCCGAGCTGCGCGGTGAGCAGCGTGAGCACCGGGCGCACCCGCTTGCCGCCGGCGGCGAGGAGGTAGCGCGAGCGCACGTCCGCGACGCGGTCGTGGAACGCGACCTGCTCGAGGATGCCCGCCTCGACCCGCTCGAGGCCCTCGTCGATGGTGCGCGCCATCGCCTTGTCCTCGCGGGAGGCGAACAGCCGCTCGGTCAGCCGCAGCTGGGCCGTGAGCGCCGCACTCCGCCTCGAGACCGCCTCGGGGGCGGTCACTCGCTGGCCCAGACGCCCGCGAAGGGCTTGACGCCGCGGTGCAGCGCGACGATGCCGCCCGTCAGGTTGCGGTAGCGCACCTGGCGGAAGCCCGCCTCGCGCAGCCAGGCGGCGAGCGTGGTCTGGTCGGCCCACTCCTTGATGGAGTCGCCGAGGTAGCCGTAGGCGGGCGCGTTCGACGACGCGATGCGCGACACCGTCGGCATCACGTGGTCGAGGTAGGCGAAGTAGGCGGCGCGGACCGGCGCCAGCGGCGGCTTCGAGAACTCGCAGATCACGATGCGGGCGCCCGGCTTCGCGACGCGGAACATCTCGGCGAGCGCGCGGTGCGGCTCCGCGACGTTGCGCAGGCCGAACGAGATCGTGACGGCGTCGAACTCGTCGTCGCCGAAGGGCAGCGCCTGCGCGTCGGCGAACACGAACTCGATGCGCTGGTCGTCCGCGTGCCGGGCGCGGCCGACGGCGAGCATGCCCTTCGAGAAGTCGGCGGCCACCACGCGGGAGCCGGTGCGGGCGAGCGCCTCGCTCGACGTGCCGGTGCCGGCCGCGAGGTCGAGGATGCGCTCCCCGGGCTTCGGGGCGACGGCGCGCACCGTCGCGGCGCGCCACAGCTGCGCGTTGCCGCCGGACAGCAGCGTGTTCATGACGTCGTAGCGGCGCGACGCCTGGTCGAACATCGCTGCGACGTCCGCCGGGGTCTTGCTCAGATCGGCCGCGGACACGGTGTCAGATGCTAGCCGAGCCACCCGCGTACCCTAAGCGCGTGATGGCGAACGAGGAGCCCCCGTTTCCCGTCACCATCAGGAGGATCGTCGATCCTGGCGCGCACATGGACGAGGCGCGGGCCCGCTTCGGCGCTCCGACGGCCGTCTGGCGCCACGGCGACACGGCCCGCATCGGCTACGGCGTCGCCGCCCGGCTCGTGTTCTCGGGCCCCGATCGCATCCGCGACGCGGCCGCTCGCTGGCGCGCGCTGATCGCCGCGGCCGCCGTCGACTCCGAGGTCGCGGACGCCGCGCCGGTCGCGTTCGGCGCCTTCGCGTTCGCCGAGGACAGCGCGGCGGAGAGCGTGCTGCTGCTCCCCCGCGAGGTCGTCGTCGTGCGCGAGGGGTCCGCGCACCTCGTGGAGCTGCCCGACCTTGGGTCCGGCACCGCGCCCGCCTCCCCTCCGCATGCGGCCGCGTTCGCCCCGGAGGACTACGAGCGGGCCGTGGCCGAGGCCGTGCGCCGGATCCGCGCCGGCGCGCTCGAGAAGGTGGTGCTCGCGCGCGACCTGGTGATCGAGGCGCCGCGCTTCGACCTGGAGGCCGCGCTCGACGCCCTCGCCGACCGGTACCGCGGCGGGTGGATCTTCGCCGTCGACGGGCTCTTCGGCGCCAGCCCGGAGACGCTCGCGACCGTCACCGGCGGCCTCGCCACCTCCCGCGTGCTCGCCGGCACGGCGCCGCGGTCCGACGACCCGGTCGCCGACGCCGCGAACCGGGACCGCCTGCTCGACTCCCCGAAGAACCGCTTCGAGCACGCCCTGGCCGTCGACAGCCTGCTGCTGACACTCGGCGGCGCGACGGAGGACCTGACCCTCGGCCGCCCCTTCGCGCTCGGCCTGCCGAACGTGTGGCACCTCGCGACGGACGCGACGGCGCGGATCGGGCACGACGTCGGGGCACTGGACCTCGTCGCGCTCCTCCACCCCACCGCCGCGGTCGCCGGCGCGCCCCGCGAGGACGCGCTCGCCACCATCCGCGCGCTCGAGCCCTTCGACCGCCGCCGCTACGCCGGGCCCGTGGGCTGGATCGACGGCACCGGCGACGGCGAGTGGGCCATCGGCCTCCGGTCCGCGGAGGTGGAGGGCCCGGACCGCGTCCGCGCCTACGCCGGCGCCGGCGTCGTGGCCGCGTCCGACGCGCATCAGGAGCTCGAGGAGACGCGCTGGAAGTTCCAGCCGATCCAGGAAGCCCTTGCGGCGGTCACCGCCCCGCACTGATCCGCAGCGTCGCGCCTCGTGTCCCTCGGTCCGTGACTGCGCGGACCGGTCCCAGATGCGCTGGTTCGCTCGCGCGCAACTGGGACCACGGGGCGCAACTGTGCTCGGGGTCAGCGGAGGGGGACCTCGATGAGGCTGCGGCCCGCGGCGGGGGCGGTGAGCACGCGGTCGAGGTCGCCGCGGTTCTCGATGCGGCGGTGCTCCCACCCGTAGGCGGCGGCGAGGGCCGCGTAGTCGACGGAGCGGGGCGTGCGGAGCACCCGCTCGAAGTCGTCGGCGGGGGCGGAGCCGGCGACCTCGAGGGAGTCGAAGATCGTGCCCCCGCCGTCGTCGCCGACGATCACCTGCAGCCGCGGCTCGGGCTCGCCGGGCGCCTTCAGCAGCGCGCCGGTGTCGTGCAGCATCGCGAGGTCCCCGAGCAGCACGCGGGTGGTGCCCGGCCGACCGGACCCGAGGTGCGCGAGCGCGACGCCCGTCGCCGTCGAGACGGTGCCGTCGATGCCGGCCAGCCCCCGGTTGGCGAGCACGCTGATCCGCTTGCCCGGCACGACCGCGTCCATCTCGCGGATCAGCCGGCTCGCGGCGACGACCAGGCGGTCGTGGGGCCAGGTCGCCCGCCACACCGCGTCGACGAGGACGCGTCGCGTGATCGGGGCCCGCAGCGCGGCGAGCTCCGAGCGCTGGTGCTCGCGCCGCTCCTTCGCGCCGGGCTCGTCGGGGCGCCCGGCGTACGGCAGGTCCTCGGTCTCGTCGAGCAGCGCGCGGGAGGCGGCGACCCAGCGCCCGGCCCAGGACCGGTCGGGATCGGCACCGGTCGCCCGCACGGCGCCGGTCCGCGCGGCCCGTCCGCGGGTGGGGTCGAACCACTCCCCTCCGGCGGGTCCGACGAGCACGACGTCGACGTCGGCGGAGGCGAGGAGGCGCGGCACCTGGCGCGAGAGGGTGGGGTGGCCGAACACGACGGCGCGCTCGACCCGGCCGCCGAAGTCGACGTGGTCGAGCAGCTGCCGGTACGCGCCGACGAGCTGCGGTCCGAAGCGGGCACCGCTCGACACCTCGGCGAGCAGCGGGGCGTCGAGCGCGCGGGCGAACGCCTCCGCCTCCTCCCCGGCGCGGTCCCCGCCGATGACGACGGTGCGCGGACCGGGCTCGACCGGCAGGGCCGCGGCGTCCGGCGCAGCGACCGGCATCGGCTCCCCGAACGGCGGCAGCTCGTCGAGGGCGCTCGACAGCGGCTCGCGGTACGCGAGGTTCACCTGCACGGGCTGCCGCTCCCGCACCGCGACGGTCCAGGCGTGCTCGGCGACCGCGCCGGCCACGTCGAGGTCCTCGTCGTCCTCCGGCGCGGCGACGTCGAGCACCTCCGCGACGGCGATCCCGAAGAGCCCGGGCTGCACGGTCGTCTGGTTCGAGCCGGTGCCGCGCAGCTCCTCCGGCCGGTCGGCCGTCAGCAGCAGGAGGGGGACCCCCGCGTGGTGCGCCTCGAGGACCGCGGGGTGCAGCTCGGCGACAGCGGTGCCGGAGGTCACGACGACCGCGACCGGCAGGCCCGACTCCGCCGCGAGCCCGAGCGCGGTGAAGCCGCCGACCCGCTCGTCGATGCGCACGTGCAGCTGCAGCGCCCCCTGCCGCTCGAGGGCGGCGGCGGCGAGCGCGAGCGCCTGCGAGCGCGACCCGGGGGAGACGACGACGTGGCGCAGGCCGAGGGCGGTGAGGCGCGCGAGCAGCCGCGCTGCGGCGGCCCCGGCGGGTGAGGGGTTCGTCATGCCGGGCTCGAGCGTAGGCGCTCAGCGCCTCGGGGCGTCGCCCTCGTCGTCCGCATCGGAGTCGAGGTTCGCGAGCTCCTGCTCCAGCTGCTGCCAGCGCGCGTCGTCGGCCGCCGGAGCGCGCTGCTCCGGCCGGACCGGGTTGCGCGACTTGAGGAAGGTCGGGTCGTCGTCGGGCCCGATCACGCGTCGGACGGGCTGCGAGCGGGCGGACGCGCGGCCGACGAGCAGCCAGAGCAGCGGGCCGACGACCGGCAGCACGACCGCGATGAGGATCCACGCCCACTTGGGCAGGACGCGCACGCGGGGCCGCTCCGTGAGCAGGCAGTCGACGACCGCGAACACGGCCAGCACCACCGCCGCGATCCCCGCGAACACGAGCACCCTCGCCATGTCGCAACTGTACGTGCGCGCCGCGGGGCCGCTGCGCCCGGATCGATGTGCCGACATAGGAATCCGCTGAGCACCCGTGTCCGCGCAGCGCCGGGCGGACGCGGCCGCGGTGCCTACACTCGATGGGTCATGGCCGGTCCGCGTCCCTCCTTCGCCCTCGCGTTCGTCGCGTACACGGCGCTGCGCCTGCTCCTGTTCCTGGTGCCGCTCGGCGTCATCTTCGCGCTCAGCGGGAACATCCTCGTCTCGGGGGTGCTCGCGGCGGTCATCGGCTTCGCGCTCTCGTGGATCCTGCTCGACCGTCAGCGCGGCGCGGTGGCGCTGCTGCTGCGCACCCGCGCCGAGAACCGCCGCGTCGTCTCCGACGAGACGGCGGAGGACGAGGTCGCCGACGAGGTCGGCGGTCAGAACGACAGCGCCGCCGCGAGCCCCAGGCCGTAGACCAGCGCGGTGATGCCCGTGAGACTCAGCGCGAGGATCAGCTCGCGCGCCGTGCGGGCGGTCGCGGTGATGACCACCGCGGGCACCGCCAGCAGCAGCACGAGCAGCACCAGCCAGGCGAGCGGGTAGACGAACGCCAGGTAGACGACGACCAGGAACGGCACCGTCATCAGCGCGCCGAACAGGATGCGGCTGCCGCGGGCGCCGATCCGCACGCTGAGCGTGCGCTTGCCGGCCACGGCGTCCTGCTCGATGTCCCGCAGGTTGTTGACCACGAGCACCGCGGAGGCGATGCAGCCGATCGCGAGGGCGCAGAACCAGCTCTCCGCCGTGGCGACCCCGGTGATCACGAAGCTCGTGCCGACCGTCGCCGCGACGCCGAAGAACAGGAAGACGGCGATCTCGCCGAAGCCCGCGTAGCCGTAGGGGCGCGTGCCGCCCGTGTAGAACCAGGCCGCCGCGATGGCGGCGGCGCCGACCGCGAGCAGCCACCACTGCTGCGTGACGAGCACGATCACGAGGCCGGCGACGGCCGCGAGCGCGAAGCAGACGATCGCGGCCGTGAGCACCGTGCGGGGCTTCGCGGCGCCGGAGGCGGTCAGCCGTGCGGGGCCGACGCGGAACCGGTCGGTGCCGCGGACGCCGTCGGAGTAGTCGTTCGCGAAGTTCACGCCGATCTGCAGCAGCAGCGCGACGGCGAGCGCGAGGATCGCGAGCCAGTACGTGCCCGGGATCCGCTGGCCCCAGACCGCGCCGGTGCCCAGCGCGACGGGCGCGATCGCGAGCGGGAGGGTGCGCGGGCGGGACGCCCCGATCCAGCCGCCGACGCCCGCTCGTCCGGGTACCGCCGCCGCCTTCGTCGGACCGCCGGGGCGCCTCCGGACCGGGGGCCGCTTGGTCGTGCTCGCCTTCGCCACGGCGCACGATCCTAGGCAGCCGCGGGAGGTCGTCCGTGCGCCCCGTTCTGGGCCTCGGACCCGGTCAGCCCGCGGCGAGGGCGGCCAGGGCCCTGCGGTCGGGCTTCCCGGAGGGGAGGAGGGGGACCTCGCGCACGACGACGAGCCGCCGCGGCGCGGCCGCCCGGCCGAGCGCGGCGCCCACGGCCTCCCGCACCGCCGCGAGGTCCGCCTCCGCCGCGGTCGTGACGACGACCGGCACGTCGCCCCACTCGGGGTCGGGTGCACGCACCACGAGGGCCTCCTCGAGCCCTGGCAGCGCCTGCACCGCGCGCTCCACGAGGCCCAGCGACACCTTCTCGCCGCCGGTGATCACCACGTCGTCGAGGCGGCCGGTGATCGACAGCCGCTCGCCGTCCCACTCGCCCGCGTCGCCCGTTCGGTACCAGCGGCGCCCGGGCTCCTCGAGGAAGGCGGCCGCGGTCCGCTCGGGCTGCCCGAGGTACCCCTCCGCCAGCGTCGGACCGCCGAGCTGCACCTCCCCGTCCACGACGCGCACGCCCACTCCGGCGAGCGGGACGCCGTCGTAGACGCAGCCGCCCGCGGTCTCGGACGCGCCGTAGGTGCGCCGCACGGCGACGCCCGCGGCCCGGGCGCGCTCGGCCAGCCCCTCCGCCAGTCGACCGCCGCCGATCAGCACCGCGTCGAGGGACCGGACGGCCTCGCGCATCGCCGCGTCGCCCGCCTCGACGGCGTCGACCACGCGGTGGAGCTGGGTGGGCACGAGCGCCGTGTAGCGCCGTCGGTCCGGCCGCAGCGCGAGCACCGCCTCCGCGAGCGCGGCGGCGGTGAAGGGGCCCGGAGCGATCGGCAGCGGCTCCGCGCCCGCGGCGAGGGCCCGCACCACGACCTGCACCCCGGCGATGTAGTGCCCGGGCAGCGCCAGCACCCATTCGCCCGGGCCGCCGAGCGCGTTCTCCGTCGCGGCGGCGGAGGAGAGCAGCGCACGGGAGGACACCGCCACGGCCTTCGGCGCCCCGCTCGTGCCGGAGGTGGCGACCACGACCGCGACCGGCAGCGGCACCTGCGCGGGCACGTCGGGCACCGGGCCGCCTTCGGCGACCGGCAGCACCGCCGGTCCGGTGCCGTCGAGCGCCGCCCGCAGCGCGGGGATCAGCGTCGCGGGATCGTCGGGGACGACGGCGAGCTCACGCATCGGAAGGATCCGGCTCTCAGTAGCTGTAGGGGTGCGGGCTCCAGTCGGGCTCGCGCTTCTCGAGGAACGCGTCCCGCCCCTCCTGCGCCTCGTCGGTGCCGTAGGCGAGCCGGGTCGCCTCGCCGGCGAACACCTGCTGACCGACCATGCCGTCGTCGACCGCGTTGAACGCGAACTTCAGCATCCGGATCGCGGTCGGGCTCTTGCCGAGGATCTCGCGGGCCCACTCGACGCCCGTGGACTCGAGCTCGGCGTGCGGCACCACGGCGTTCACGGCGCCCAGCTCGTAGGCGCGCTGCGCGGAGTACTCGCGGGCGAGGAAGAACACCTCGCGGGCGGCCTTCTGCCCGATCTGGCGGGCGAAGTAGGCGCTGCCGTAGCCGCCGTCGAACGAGCCGACGTCCGCGTCGGTCTGCTTGAACCTGCCGTGCTCCGCCGAGGCGATGGTGAGGTCGCAGACGACGTGGAGGGAGTGCCCGCCGCCGGCCGCCCAACCCGGGACCAGGGCGATGACCACCTTGGGCATGAAGCGGATGAGGCGCTGCACCTCGAGGATGTGCAGGCGGCCGCCGGTCGGCGCCTGCTCGTCGCCCTCGTAGCGGTATCCGTCGCGACCGCGGATGCGCTGATCGCCGCCGGAGCAGAACGCCCAGCCGCCGTCCTTCGCGCTCGGGCCGTTGCCCGTGAGCAGCACGACGCCGATCCGCGGGTCGGTCCGCGCGTCCTCGAGCGCCCGGTACAGCTCGTCGACCGTCTTCGGGCGGAACGCGTTGCGCACCTCCGGCCGGTCGAACGCGATCCGCGCGATGCGGCCGTCCACGCTGCGGTGGGCCGTGACGTCGGTGAACTCGCGGGCGACGTCCGAGACGACCCACGCCTCGGGGTCGAACAGTTCCGAGACGGGCATGCTCGAACAGTACGGCGGCAGAATGTGCCGGTGCTGCCCGACCTCGACGACGTGCTCGGCTCGCTCCGGGTCGTCGCGCTCCCGCTCGTCACCCGCTTCCGCGGCATCACCGTGCGGGAGGCGGCGCTGTTCGAGGGGCCGGAGGGGTGGACGGAGTTCGCGCCGTTCGCGGAGTACGACGACGCCGAGGCGGCCCGCTGGCTCGCCGCGGGGATCGCGTTCGGCTGGAGCCCGACGCCCGTCCTGCACCGCACCTCCGTGCGGGTGAACGCCACCGTGCCGGCGCTGCCCGCCGCGGAGGTGCCGGGCGTGCTGGCCCGCTTCCCCGGCTGCCGCACCGCGAAGGTGAAGGTCGCCGAGCCGGGCTCGACGCTCGCGGACGACGTCGCGCGGGTGCGGGCGGTGCGGGAGGCGCTGGGCCCGGAGGGACGCGTCCGCATCGACGCGAACGCCGCCTGGAACGTCGACGAGGCCGAGCACGCGCTGCGAGCGCTGTCGCCGATGGACCTGGAGTACGTCGAGCAGCCCTGCGCGAGCGTCGAGGAGCTGGCGGAGCTGCGGGCGCGCATCGAGGACCTCGGGATCCCGATCGCGGCCGACGAGTCGATCCGCCGCGCCACCGATCCGGACGCCGCGGCGGCCGTCGTCGATGTCGTGATCGTGAAGGCGGCGCCGCTCGGCGGCATCGGTGCGGCGACCGAGCTGGTGCGGCGGCTCGGCCGGCCCGCCGTCGTCTCCTCCGCGCTCGACACCTCCGTCGGGCTCGCCATGGGCGCCCACCTCGCGGCCGCGCTGCCCGAGCTGCCCTACGACTGCGGCCTCGGCACCGCCGCGCTGCTGGCGGCGGACGTGGTCGACGAGCCGCTGCGCCCGGTCGACGGCGCGATCCCGGTGCGCCGGGTCGCGCCGTCCGCGGCGCTGCTCGATCGATGGGCGGCCGACGCCGACCGCACGGCCTGGTGGACGGACCGGGTCCGCCGCTGCCACGCCCTCCTGCACTGACGCGCGGGCGGGCGCGCCCGGCTCGATCCGGACGTCCGCTCCGGCCCGCGGCGGGCCGGATCCGCCCGCCGCACCGGGCGTCAGGTCGCGTGCACCGATCAGCGATCGGTGAGCGCTCGAGCGGCTACTGGCCCGTGGGGAGGCCGCTGTAGGAGTGGAGGCCGTGGAAGAAGACGTTCACGACGCCGAAGTTGAACAGGATGCAGGCGTAGCCGATCAGGTTCAGCCAGGCCGAACCGGTGCCGCGCCAGCCGAGCGTCGCCCGGGCGTGGAGGTAGCCGGCGTAGACGACCCAGATGATGAACGTCCACACCTCCTTGGTGTCCCAGCCCCAGTAGCGACCCCAGGCGTGGTTCGCCCAGATCGCGCCGGCGATGAGCGTGAAGGTCCAGAGGATGAACCCGACGACGCTGATCCGGTAGGCGAGGTTCTCGAGCCGCTCGGCGTCGGGGATCGTCGCCAGCAGCTTCATCCGCTCGGGCCGGCCGGACTCCGCGCGGCGGCTGCGGCGCACCTGCAGCAGCTGCACGGCGGACAGCGCGCCGGCGAGGGTGAAGAAGCCGGTGCCGAGCATCGCCACGAGCACGTGCAGCACGAGCCAGTACGACTGCAGCGCGGGCGGCAGCGGCGAGACCGCGACGTGGAAGCTCACGGTCGAGATGCCGAGCAGCAGCACGACGAGGCCGGTGATCGGGGCGCCGAGGAACCGGAGGTCGAGCCGGGTCTGCGCGACGAGGAAGACGACGACCATGATGAGCGTGCCGGTCATCGCGAACTCGTACATGTTCGCCCACGGGACGCGGCCGGCGGCGGTGCCGCGGAGCACCGCGGCGCTCGCGTGCAGGGCGGCGCCGATCAGCGTCAGCGCGATGCCCGTGCGGGCGGCCGGGCGGCGCGAGCGGGTCGGGGCCGCCGGGGGCGCGGGCGGCGCCTCGAGCAGGGCCGTGCCGCCGCGGGACGACCCGACGACGGCGTCCTGCCGACGGACGAGGTCGACCTGGGCCTGCGACTCGGCGGACCGGCGGGCGAGGTCGAGCGCGAACGCGATGAAGGCGATCGCGTACACGACGATCGCCGAGATCAGGAGGAGCTCGGAGATCTGATCGAGCGGATTCACCACGACACCAGCCTAAATCGGGGAAGGGGACCCCGCTGCGGCGCAGCGGGGTCGGTCAGGTGGCGTCCACCCGACGGAGGCGTCGTCATCGGACGGCCGCCGGTTCGCGAGCGGCCGCGGGCAGCTGCGCGTGGTGGTTCCGCTCCAGCTCGCTGACCGCGCGCACCAGGTTCGGGTCGTCGCCGCGGGCGAGGCCCGCGTACTCGACGAGCACGTCGTCCCCCTCCTGCCGCACCTTGATCCACATGCGCCGGCGCGGCACGAGGAGCGAGGTGATGAGCCCGAGCACCGCGAGCCCGACGAACAGGGCGACGAGGCCCTGCGAGGGGTCGTGGTGGATGTCGAACGCGGCGTACCGGTCGACGCCGTTGAGCGTGACCGACCCGAGGCCGTCGGGCAGCGTCCTCGTCTCGCCGATCTTCAGCTGCAACGGGTTCTTGATGCCCATCACCTGCTTCATGCCGGTGGTGTCGAGCTCGTAGACGTTCTTCGGGGTGCCGGCGTCGAGGCCGACGTCGCCCTCGAACACCTGCATCGACAGCAGCGTCTGGCTCCTCCCGACGCTCGGGAAGATGGAGGTGAACGAGCCGTCGGTGCGCTCGGCGGCGGTCGGGTAGAGGAACCCGACCATGCCGATCTGCTTCTTCGGGTTCCCCGTGTCGGGGGCCTTCACGACGCCGAGCGAGGTCATCGTCGTGCCCTCGGTCGGCCGGAACGGCACCGCGCCCTGGAACGCGATCGAGCCGTCCGTGTTGCGCACCGTGATGTCGGGGGCGTAGCCGTTGCCGAGCAGGTACACGCTCGTGCCCGCGATCTCGAGCGGGTCGTTGACCTTGATGACGTGCTGCTCGGGCTTCCCGTTCGGCAGCAGCGTCGTGACGTGGGCGGTGTAGTCGAGGGGCTGCCCGAGCGCCGCGACGTTCTGCTGCTCGTACTTCACGTCGAGCCGGTCGAGCCGCAGCGAGTACGGCGCGAGCGAGTCGTCGCTGAAGAAGCGGCCGGGGTTGAGGGAGTCGTACGAGGTCTGCAGGTTCACGAACGTCTGGCCGGCGGGCAGGATCTTCTGGCCCGTGTAGGTGAAGCCGCCGCCGACGAAGACGGCGAGCAGCACGCCGACCAGGGCGCTGTGGAACAGCAGGTTGCCGCTCTCGCGCAGGTAGCCGCGCTCGGCCGAGACGCTATCGCCGTACCGCGCCGTGCGGTACCGGGCGGACCGCAGCACCCGCTCGGCCGCGTCCATCGCCTGCGCGACCGTCACGCCGGGCAGCACGGCGGATGAGGAGGCGGGCAGCTGCGTGAACCGCGACGGGGTGCGCGGCGGCGCCTTGCGCAGCGCCTTCCAGTGGTGCTTCAGCCGCGGGACGACGCAGCCGATCAGTGAGATGAACAGCAGCAGGTAGATCGCGGAGAACCAGAACGACGTGTAGACGTCGAAGCCCTGCAGCGCGTCGACGACCTTCGACAGCCCCGGGTTCGCCTGCTGGTACTGGATGACGCCGTTCGGGTCGCTCGAGTGCTGCGGGATCAGCGAGCCGGGCACCGCGGCCACGGCGAGGGCGAGCAGCAGCAGCAGCGCGGTGCGCATGCTCGTGAGCGTCCGCCAGCCCCAGCGCACCCACTCGAGGGCGCCGAGGCGCGGGTTCACGACGGGCGCGTCGTCGGCGAAGCTGTTCTGGGCGTCAGAGGGGCGAGACATAGCCGCCCAACGAGGACTGGAGGGCGCCGATCGCGAGGCCCCACACGCCGGTGATCATCAGCAGACCGACGACGACGAGCAGCGCGCCGCCCGCGAGGTTGATGCCGCGCACGTGGCGCCGCAGCACCGCGACCGCGCCGGTCGCCCAGCCGAAGCCGATGGCGAGCAGGACGAACGGCAGCCCGAGGCCGACGGAGTAGCAGACGGCGAGCGCCGCCGCGGTGCCCACCGAGCCGGTGGAGAGCGCGAGCGTCTGGATGACGCCGAGCATCGGGCCGAGGCAGGGGGTCCAGCCGACCGCGAAGACCGCGCCGAGCAGCGGGGCGCCCACCAGCCCGGCTCGAGGCCGCCACTCGGGTGCCAGCCGCCGCTGCAGCGGCCCGAGGCCGCCGATGAAGACGACGCCGAGCAGCACGACGAGCACGCCGGCGATCCGGGTGATGAGGTCCTGCCAGCGGATCAGGAAGTACCCGGCCGCGCCGAAGACGACGAACGTCAGCACGAAGACGAGCGAGAAGCCGAGCACGAACAGCGCGGCGCCGAGCACGACGCGGCTGCGCGCCCGCTCCCCGGTGCGGTCGACGCCGCCGACGAACCCGAGGTACCCGGGCACGAGCGGCAGCACGCACGGCGACGCGAAGGACAGGGCGCCCGCCGCGAGGGCGACGGGTGCGCCGAGCAGCAGCCCGCCGGAGAGGGTCACGCGGCGTTCCCGTCCACGGCGTCCTGGATCAGGGTGTCGAGGATCGACTTGTTCGCCAGCCCCACGATGCGGGCGGTGACGCGGCCCTTCCGGTCGAGCACGAGCGTCGACGGCACCGCCTTCGGAGGTTTGCTCGACGCGAAGGCGAGCTGCACGGAGGCGTTGCCCTCCTGGTCGACGATGCTCGGGTACGTGCTCCTGTAGGTGCGCTCGAAGCCCGCCGCCGTGGCGCGGTCGTCGGTGACGTTCACCCCGACGAACTGCACGTCGCCCGCGTACTTCGTGGCGAGGGAGTTGAGGGTCGGCGCCTCCGCCCGGCACGGCGGGCAGCCCGCGTACCAGAAGTTCACGACGACGACCTTGCCCAGGTACCGCTTCGACGAGAAGTCGGTGCCCGAGATGGTCTTCCCCGAGAAGGTCACCGGCTGCGTGGTCGGCCGGTCCCACTGGGCCACGGCGCCGTCGCCGTTCACGAAGCCCTGGTCGGCGGTCGTGTCCTGCGCGCCGGTCTCGGTGCAGCCCGTGAGCAGCAGCAGGGCGGCGAGCGCGGGGGCGAGCAGGCGGACGCTGCGCATCAGGTGGCTCCCTGGTCGACGGCCCCGATGCGCAGCGCGCCCGCGGGGTCCTCGTAACCGGTCTCGACGACGCGCCCCTGGCGGATCGCGAAGGTGGTGACGGAGGAGAGGGCGCAGCGGCGACGACGCGGGTCGTGCGCGAGCGGAGCGCCGATGACGCTGCGGTGCACCATCCAGATCGGCAGCTGGTGGCTGACGATCACGACGTCGTGGGCCGGGTCCCCGGCGCGGAGCGCCTCCAGGACCGCGAGCCGCATCCGGTCGCGCACGTCGACGAACGCCTCGCCCCAGGAGGGCCGGAGGGGGTTGCGGAACAGCGCGAGCTCGCGCGGGTCCCTGCGCACGCTCTCGCGCACGTTCCGGCCGGCGAAGCGGTTGCCCGCCTCGATCACGCGCTCGTCGGGCTCGATCGGGAGACCGAAGGTGTCGGCGATCGGCTGGGCCGACTGCTGAGTGCGCAGCAGGGGCGACGCGATCAGCCGGTGCACCGGCTTGTCGGCCAGCCAGTCGGCGGTCGCCGCCGCCATCGCCCGCCCGCGCTCCGAGAGGCGGAAGTCGGGGAGTCGCTCGTAGACCACCGCGGCGGGGTTGTGCACCTCGCCGTGGCGGACGAGATGCAGGGCTCGGGCGACCACCCACGCAGTGTAGAGAGCGCAGCGGCACCCAAGTGCCACACGCCGTAGAAAAAGCGCGCGGAAGCCCGGATCCGCGGGGGAACGGGGCCGGTTAGGCTCTCCGACCGTGACAGAGCGCCTCCTCATCTCCGAGCTCGCCGCCCGCGAGGACGGCCCCGTCGCCGTCGCCGGCTGGGTCGAGACGGTCCGCGATCAGAAGAAGGTGCAGTTCCTCGTCCTGCGCGACGAGACCGGCGCGGTGCAGCTGGTGCGTCCGCGCCCCGAGGGCGACGACGAGATCTCGCTCGCGATCTCCGGCGTCTCGCTCGGCAGCTTCGTGCGCGTCGAGGGGCAGCTGAAGCACGACGAGCGCGTGAAGCTCGGCGGCATCGAGGTCCGCGTCGAGGCGTTCGACGTCGTCGCGGCGAGCGACCCCGAGCAGCCGATCGCGGCCGACTCCTCCATCGACAAGCGGCTCGACCACCGCTTCCTCGACCTGCGCAACCCCGCGAACGCGCTGATCTTCAAGATCCAGACGACGTTCGAGCACGCGCTGCGCACCTGGTGGGTCGAGCACGGCTACATCGAGATCCACACGCCGAAGCTGATGAACAGCCCGTCGGAGTCACGGGCCGAGCTGTTCCAGGTGCCGTACTTCGAGACGACCGCCTACCTGGCGCAGAGCCCGCAGCACTTCAAGCAGATGGCGCAGGCCGCCGGCTTCGGCAAGATCTTCGAGATCGCCGACGCCTTCCGAGCCGACCCCTCCTTCACCGCGCGGCACGCGACCGAGTTCACGAGCGTCGACGCCGAGATCAGCTGGATCGACTCCCACGAGGACGTCATGGCGATGCACGAGTCCGTGCTCGTCGCCGGCTTCCAGGCGGTCGCGGACAAGCACGGCGACGAGATCGAGCGGCTCCTCGGCTTCCGCGTCGAGGTGCCGACCGTGCCGTTCCCCCGCATCCCGCTGGCCGACGCCCTGCGCATCGTCGCCGAGCGCGGCTACGTGGTGCCCCGCGCCGACGGCGACCTCGACCCCGAGGGCGAGCGCCGCATCTCCGCCTACGTGAAGGAGGAGTTCGGTCACGACTTCGTGTTCGTCACGGACTACGCGACCGGGATCCGGCCCTTCTACCACATGCGTCACGCCGACGACCCGGCGCTCACGAACAGCTACGACCTCGTCTACCGGGGCACGGAGATCTCGACGGGGGCTCAGCGCGAGCACCGCATCGACGTGCTGCTCGAGCAGGTCGCGGACAAGGGCCTCGACCCGAAGGAGCTCGAGTCGTACCTCGAGTTCTTCCGCTACGGCGTCCCGCCGCACGGCGGCTTCGGCATGGGCCTCGCGCGCGTGCTGATGCTCATGCTGGAGCGCGCGAGCATCCGCGAGACGACCTACCTGTTCCGGGGACCGAACCGCCTCCTGCCCTAGGCGCTCAGCCAAGACGCCACTTCTGGGCATCGCCCGCCCAGGCTGCGTCCAGGATGATGGCGCGCATGAGCGCCACCTCCGTGCCCGAGCCCCGCGACGACGGGCGGGAGCGGGTCGACCCCGCCGACTCGGAGGGCGCAGCCGACCCGTCTCGAGACGCCCAGGCGCAGGAGGACCGGTCGCGCCCGCTGGACCACGGGCCGCAGACGCGAGGACTCGCGCCGATCTGGGCGGACACGTTCGGACGCGTCGCGCTGCGCAGCCTGCAGATCATCATCGTCGTCGTGCTCGCGGCGGGCGTCGTCTTCGCCGGGATCACGCTCAAGCTCGTCGTGCTGCCCGTCATCATCGCGCTGATCCTCGCGGCGGCGTTCGCCCCGCTGACCGGAGCGCTGAAGCGCCGGCGGGTGCCCGCGCCCATCGCCGCCCTCGTCTCCCTGCTGCTCGGCGTCGGCCTGCTGGTGGGCCTGCTCGCGATCGTGGGCGTGGCGATCGCCTCGCAGCTCGACACCCTCGTCAGCAGCGCGAGCAAGGGCTTCGCGCAGGTGCAGACCTTCCTCTCGAACGGCTCCCTGCCGATCGACACGAAGCAGATCCAGAAGGCCGAGCAGGCGGCGACCGGCTACCTGACCAGCGGCGCGTTCGGCAGCACGGCGCTGTCCGGGCTCTCCGCCGTCGGCAACCTGCTGACCGGGCTGATCCTGCTGATCTTCGTGCTGTTCTTCTTCCTGAAGGACGGCCCGATGATCTGGAACTTCCTGATCCGGCCGTTCGAGGGCGAGCGCCGGGCGCGCGCCGAGCGGATCGGGCGCAACAGCATCCGGGTGCTCGGCGGCTACGTCCGCGGCACGGCCTTCGTCGCTGCGATCGACGCGGTCTTCATCGCGGGCACCTCGCTGGTCGCGGGCATCTCGCTCTGGCCGGCGATCGCCGTGCTGGTCTTCGTGACCGCCTTCATCCCGGTGGTCGGCGCGGTCCTGTCCGGCATCGTCGCGGTGCTGGTCGCCCTGGCGCTCGGCGGCGTGGGCCCGGCGATCGCGGTCGCCATCGCGGTCATCGTCACGCAGCAGGTCGAGGGCAACGTGCTGCAGCCGATCATCATGGGCAGGACGCTGTCGCTGCACCCGCTGGTGATCCTGCTGGCCCTGACCGCCGGCTCGCTGCTCGGCGGCATCGTCGGCGCGATCCTGTCAACCCCCACGGCCAGCGTGCTGTGGAGCGCAGCCAAGGCCTGGCGCGGCCAGGACTTCGACGAGGGCGGCTCGGGGCGGAAGCGGTCCGAGCGGCGGGAGGCGGAACCCGCCTAGCCGGCGGGGCGCTCGACGTCCGCCGCGGCCAGGAGGTCGGCCCGCAGGCGCGCGGCGTCGACGTGCCAGCGGTCGTGCAGCGCCGTGCCGATGAGCACGACCGGGATGTCGTCGTGCCAGCGCACGTCGAGGTCGGGCTCGTCGAGGATCGAGCGGTCCTCCACGGTGACGGCGACGCCGTCCGCGGCCAGGCCGTCCACGACCTCGGCGACGACCGTGCGGGCCTCCTCGCAGAGGTGGCACGCCGGCTTGCCGATGAAGGTGAGGGAGGGGGTCAGCACGCCCCCGAGGCTATCGAGGCCGACGCGTACGCTCGGCCCGTGCCCGACCCGACGACGATGCCCGGCACCCTCGACGACGCCCCCGAGGTGCTCGTGCTGCAGCGGTGCTGCTGGGTCGCGGAGGCGATCGCGAACGACGCGCTCGACATCCCGCCGCTGCACGAGGACCTCGACGGCGTGCGGGGGTGGGTGCGCTCCGCCTGGCTGCTGCGCGACGGCCCGCGACTGATCGGCGGCGTCCGCGCGACGGCGGACGGCGGTGTCTGGCGCATCGGCCGGCTCATGGTCGCGCCCGACCGCCAGGGCGATGGCCTCGGCCGTCGTCTGCTGGCGCACGCCGAGGCGGCGGCCCCGGAGGGGGTCGACCGCTTCGCGCTGTTCACGGGCCTGCGCAGCACGCGGAACCTCGCGCTGTACGAGCGCGCCGGCTACCGGCGGACGGGCGAGGACGCCGCCGTCGTCCACCTCGAGAAGCCGCGTCCGCGGAGCCCGGGAGGGCGGCCCGTAGACTGATCCGGCGATGACCGACGACGCCGCGATGCTCAGCAGACCGCTGCCGGTGGCCGCGTTCTTCGACATCGACAAGACGCTGGTGAACGGCGCGAGCCTGCTGTTCCTCGCCCGCGCGGCCCGATCGCTCGGCATCGTGTCGCTGCGGGACCTGGTCCGGTTCGGGCTGAAGGCGATGTCGTTCCGCCGCCACGGCGAGCGGCTGTCGACGCTCGACGAGGTGCGCGACCGCGGGATGCAGCTGCTCGCCGGGCACCCCGCGGAGCGGCTGCACGCCGTCGCCGAGACGGTCGTCGGCACGATGCAGCCGCGGATCTGGCCGGAGACGCGCGCCCTGCTGCAGGCCCATCTCGACGCCGGCCACGAGGTCTACCTGATCTCGGCGACGCCGGACTTCCTGGCGCAGGAGCTCGCGCGGTCGCTCGGCGCCACCGCGGGCATCGGGAGCGGCCTCGAGATCGTCGACGGGGTCTTCACCGGACGCTTCACGTCCGGCACGATGCACGGGCCGGAGAAGGCGCGCGCCGCGGCGGCGCTGATGCGCGACCGCGGCTTCGACGCGACCGACTGCTACGCGTACAGCGACTCGAGCAACGACCTGCCGCTGCTCTCCGCCGTCGGCACGCCCGTCGCGGTGAACCCGGACGCGGCGCTCGAGCGGCACGCGCGATCCGAGGGATGGCGCGTGCTCACCCTCGAACCCGCGAGCATCCGCGCGGAGCGCAGGCGCGTCCGGGCGGCCTCCCGGTCCGCCTAGCGGCGCCCCACCGGATCAGCGGGCGACATGGACGACCGGGTGGTGCGGCGCAGTGCGCCGCACCGGGTCACTTCTTGTTGCGGCGCTGGTGACGCGTCTTGCGCAGCAGCTTGCGGTGCTTCTTCTTCGCCATCCGCTTGCGGCGCTTCTTGATGACCGAACCCATGAGTTCTCCTTGACGTGATGATGCCGCCGGTGTCCGGCCCCCGCTGACGCGGGCCGATCTGCGGCGCCCCGCGGTGACGAACGCCCCGCGGAGCCGGAACCGCGCCCTCGAGAGGCGCGGAAGAGCCCCGACAGTCTAGAACGACGCGGCGGCGGGCTTCGACGGTCCCGCTCAGGCCGAGCGGGAGACGTCGGCGACGCGGTTCGACATCGCCCCCTGCACGGCCGACTCCGGCACCCGGAACGACCGGCCGAACCGGATCGCCGGCAGGTCGCCGGAGTGCACCAGCCGGTAGACCGTCATGCGGGAGACCCGCATGACGTCGGCGACCTCGGCCACCGTGAGGAAGCGGGCATCGGCGAGACCGGGCACGACGGTCCTCCTGTCCCGCAGCCGGCGCACGACCGCGGGGACCCACGATACGTGCCCCCCGTTCGCGGGTCCAGACCCGATCAGCGGCGCAGGCGGGTGACGATCGAGGCAGCCGTCGAGCCGAGGCGCACGGCGGCGCCGCGGGCTCGCGGCGTCAGCGGATGGTCGGGTGCGAGCCGGGACACCTGCGCGGCGTCGTCGGAGAGGGGCTCGTCCGCGACGACGGCGGGCTTCAGGAACGCGCCGAGCCACTCCGCGACCGGCTCGAGGCTCGTGGGCTCCAGCCGGTAGTACCGGTGCTGGCCCTGCTCGCGCACGCTGACGACGTGGAACTCGCGCAGCGTCTTCAGGTGCTTCGACACGGTCGGCTGGCTCAGGCCGAGCTCGGCGACCAGCTGACCGACGCTCGCCTCGCCGGCGCCGTCGGGCGCCTCGGTCCGGGCGAGCAGCGCGCGCAGCAGCTCGCGCCTGGTGGGATCGGCGATGACGTCGAAGAGGTCCGCCACGGGTTCGAGCGTATGCGCTCCCGACGCGCAGCACCATGCCTCTCGGCGCATGCGACGGACCCCGGCGACGCGGACGTCGGACGCCTACACTCGTCCCCCACTCGGGAGGTGCGGACCATGGGCGGGTCGGAGGCGCAGCAGCGGATCGCGGACGCGGTCGGCCGGGTCGTGAACGTGCGCAGCGTGCCGCTGGTGCGGCTGGCGCACGAGGACGGGACCGAGCGGGCCGTGGTGGTCGTGCGGGTCGGCCTGCCGCCCCTGCTGCCGGTCACCGACGTCGTCACCGTCATCGCCCACGTGCAGCTGACCGTCGCGCGACTCGTGCCGCAGGGCACCGCCGTGCACGTCGAGCCGTCCGTCGCCGCGGATCAGGCCACGCCGACCGAGGCGATCGTCATCCGCGCGATGGAGTGACCTCCGGGGGCCGCGACGGCCGCCGGTCCGCGAAGAAGTCACGCAGCAGCGCGACGCTCTCCTCCGCGCGCACGCCTGCGACGACCTCGACCCCCGTCGCCGGCCGCCGGTCGCGGATCACGTCGAGCACCGAGCCGACCGCGCCGGCCTTCTCGTCCCAGGCGCCGAAGACGAGCCGGCCGATCCGCGAGGACAGCACCGCGCCCGCGCACATCGTGCAGGGCTCGAGCGTGACGACGAGGGTGCAGCCCTCCAGCCGCCAGCCCCCGAGCGCCGCAGCGGCGTCGCGCAGGGCCACGACCTCGGCGTGCGCGAGCGGGTCCCCCTCCGCCTCCCGCAGGTTGTGACCGCGCCCGACCACGCGGCCCTCGGGGTCGAGCACCACCGCACCCACCGGCACGTCGCCTGCGACGGGCGCGAGGGCGGCCTCCGCGAGGGCCTCCCCCATCGCTGCGCGATCCGCGTCCATCCCGCCGCCCCTCTCCCCTGGATACCCTTGCCGCATGCGCGTGCACGTGGCCGACCATCCTCTCGTCACGCACAAGCTGACCGTGCTGCGGGATCGCACCACCCCCTCCCCCACCTTCCGCGCGCTGGCGGAGGAGCTGGTGACGCTGCTCGCCTACGAGGCGACCCGCACCGTGCGCACGACGACCGTGCAGGTCGAGACGCCGGTCGAGTCGACCGAGGGCCTCGCGCTCGCGACGCCGCTGCCGCTCGTCGTGCCGATCCTGCGCGCCGGGCTCGGGATGCTCGAGGGCATGGTCAAGCTCGTGCCGACCGCCGAGGTCGGCTTCCTCGGGATGGTCCGGAACGAGGAGACCCTCGAGCCGACCGTCTACGCGGAGCGCCTGCCCGCCGACCTCGCCGAGCGGCAGTGCTTCGTGCTCGATCCCATGCTCGCGACCGGCGGCAGCCTGCTCGCCGCGATCGAGTACCTCTTCGACCGCGGCGCGCGCGACGTGACCGCCATCTGCCTCATCGCCGCTCCCGAGGGGCTGGCCGCCGTCGAGCGGGCGACGGAGGGCCGCGACGTCACGATCGTGCTCGGCGCGCTCGACGAGCGGCTCGACGAGAAGGGGTACATCGTCCCGGGCCTCGGCGACGCCGGCGACCGCCTCTACGGCACCGTCGCCGACTGACGTCCCGCGGATCCGCACCTCCTCCGCGCATCCGCAGGACGCGGGCGACGCGCCGTGCGGAGCCGGGTCCCCAGCGGCGTGCCGGCGAGGAGCTGCGGCTCGGCGACGCGCTGACCGCGGACGAGTCCGGTTGACACGTCCAGCGGAGCCGGACACAATGCCTGCCATGTCATCCGCTTCGCGCTGCACGACCGCCGTTCCGGCCCGTCAGGCTCCGCAGTCGATGATGCTGTGCGGCGCCTCCAGCCGCCGAATGTGTCGCTGAACCTCCGGTAGACGTCCGCCCGAAGCGCCCTCACCAGGGCTCCGGGCCCCGCGCGCCTCACTGCGCGCTCCTCCCGCAGTTCACGCTCCTCGCCCCGTGTCGCATCCCGGGGCCGCACATCCCAAGGACCCCTCCATGTCGCTCGCGACCGTCTCCACGCTCCCCACCACCGCCGACCGCACCGCCGACCGCCCGCCCCTCCGCGTCGTCCCCGACGGCAGCGAGGTCCGCGGCTTCGCCCTGTACGTCGGCGTCGACGAGGAGAAGGCCCGCGCCGCGGGCATCGACCTGCCGGCCCTCGTCGAGGCGCTGCGCACCCTGGCCGGCGACCTCGTGCCGACGGCCGAGACCTATGCCGCCGTCGCCCTCGCGCCCGCCGGCCTCGGCGGCCGCGACGTCGACATCGTCCGCCGCGCCCTCGCCGACCGCACGCCGGCCGCCGCGCAGCCGACCGCCGCGCCCCGCCGACGCACCGGCCTCACGCTCGACCTCGGCCGCAAGAAGCTGCGGATCGACGGCGAGACCGCCGCCCTCACCTACCGCGAGTTCGAGCTGCTGCAGTTCCTCGTGCTCCGCGAGGGGCGCACCGTCACCCGCGCCGAGATCATCGAGGCCCTCTGGTCCGACGCCGACCACGAGGTGCCGAACGAGCGCACGATCGACGTGCACGTGCGCCGCCTGCGCGCCAAGCTCGGCGACTACGGCGAGGTCGTGCGCACCGTGCGCGGCGGCGGCTACCGCTTCGACCGGCACGCCGACGTCGTCATCCGCTACGGCGAGGGCCCCAGCCCCGACCGCTTCTGAGTTCATCGCCGCGCCGCCGCTGCTGCGGCGCGTCTGCGCTCGCTCGCCGAGGGCGGCTCGACTCGCGAAGGAGTCGGCCGCCGCTGCTGCGGCGCGGCTGCGCCCGCTCGCCGAGGGCGGCTCGACTCGCCACCGGCGGGCTGAACCGCCGTCCGGGTCCGCGACCGGGAGAGCGGAGCGCCGTCGGGATCGCTCGGCGCCGCGACCCCGACGATGCTCGGACCGCATCTCGCGGTTCTCTCAGCGAACTGCAGGTTTCGACACGCCGTCCCCCGTAGCGGACCGTTACCTCACCGTTATACGTTCTTCCCGCGTCGAACGTTTGCTGTGGCGGACGGCGTGTGTGATTGCAGGACACTCTTGGTGCAAGGGATGAGGGCCGGTCGCCGCCTCTGCGACCGGCCCTTTCCCGTCCCCGGACATGCTCCGCAGCACTCGCCGGGACGCCGCGAGCGCGGCGCCCCCTCGTCCTGAGCAGCCCTCGCAGCGACCGTCGATAGCGTCCCCGCATGGCTGAGCAGGACGCCCCCGCCGTCGTCTGGTTCCGCGACGACCTGCGGGTGTCGGACAACCCGGCGCTGCGCGAGGCCGCGGACAGCGGCCGCCCTGTGATCGCCGTCTACGTCCTCGACGACTCCGGCGACACCGGGCGCCCCCTCGGCGGCGCGAGCCGCTGGTGGCTGCACCACAGCCTCGCCGCCCTCCACGCCTCCCTCGTCAAGCGGGGCGCGAGCCTGCTGCTGCGGCACGGGGACGCGGCGGAGGAGGTGGCGGACGTCGTCCGCCGGTCCGGGGCGGGGCTGCTGACCATGAGCCGGCGCTACAACCGCGGCGAGCGCGAGCAGGACGACCGCGCGGTGCGCGCTGCGGAGCAGGCCGGGGCCGAGGTGTCGCTGCACACCGCCGCTCTGCTGCACGAGCCGGGCGAGGTGCTGAACGGCGACGGCGAGCGCTTCTCCGTCTTCTCCCCCTTCTTCCGCGCGCTGACGGCGAAGGGCGCCCCGCGGGAGCCGCTGCCGGCGCCCGCCGCGCTGCGCGGCTGGCCGGGGCCGATCGAGACGGAGGAGCTCGCGGACCTCGGGCTGCTGCCGACGGAGCCCGACTGGTCGGCCGGCCTCGGGGAGACGTGGACGCCCGGCGAGAAGGGCGCCCACCACCGGCTCGAGGAGTTCCTCGCCCACCGGCTCGCGCACTACGCCGACGGCCGCGACCTGCCGGCCGCCGAGGTGACCTCCCGGCTCTCCCCCTCCCTGAAGTTCGGCGAGATCAGCCCCTACCAGCTGTGGCACCGCGTGCAGCAGGCGGACGTGCCGGCGGAGGTGCGCACGAAGTTCCTGACGGAGCTGGGCTGGCGCGAGTTCGACTACGACCTGCTCGACGCCCACCCGGACCTCGACACGGTGAACGTGCACCGCGGCTTCGACGCCTTCCCCTGGGCGGACGTGGACGACGAGGTGCTCGCGGCCTGGCAGCAGGGCCGCACGGGCGTCCCGCTCGTCGACGCGGGCATGCGGCAGCTGTGGCACACGGGCTGGATGCACAACCGCGTGCGCATGGTGACCGCCTCCTTCCTCATCAAGAACCTCCGGTACGACTGGCGGGTGGGCGAGCGGTGGTTCTGGGACACGCTCGTCGACGCCGACCCCGCGAACAACGCCGCGCAGTGGCAGTGGGTCGCCGGTTCCGGCGCCGACGCCGCGCCCTTCTTCCGCGTCTTCAACCCGGTGCTGCAGGGGCAGAAGTTCGACCCGAAGGGCGAGTACATCGCGACCTGGGTGCCCGAGCTGCGCCACCTCGACGCGAAGGGGCGCCACGAGCCCTGGACCGTTCCCAGCACGCTGGACGCGGACGCGCCCGCCTATCCGGCGCCGATCGTCGACCTGAAGGCGTCGCGCCAGGAGGCGCTCGACGCCTACCAGCGCATGCGGGGCTGAAGGGCGTGCAGGCGCCTGCGCGCTAGCGTGCAGCGAGTCTGCGAGCGCGGTGGCTCGCCGGTGCGCCTCCTCGGTGGCACGCGAACGGGTGCCTAGGGTTCCCCCGATCCGGTCGCGATTCCGCACCGGGCACGGACCACCGCTCCCGGAGAGGGGACGCCCTGTTGCACGACGACACCCGAGCAGCCGCCCGGCACGCCGTCGGACGCCCCCGGACGATCTGGGGCGGTCTCGGCCGGACCGTGCTCGTGATGCTCACGGTCCTCGCCGTCAGCTCCGTGTCGGTCGCCGCCTACGGCGCGTGGCACCTCAGCGAGAAGGTCCGCGGCGGCGCGATCTCCCTCGGCACCGAGCCGGTGCCGAACATCGAGGCGCTGAACGGCGCGTTCAACGTGCTGCTCGTCGGCGCGGACAACGCGCCCGGCCAGAAGTCGTGGGGCGCGGCCCGGGACGGCACGCTGAACGACGTCAACATCCTGGTCCACGTCTCCGCGGACCATAAGCGCGGCACCGTCGTCAGCCTCCCCCGCGACCTGGTCATCCCGCACCCGCAGTGCACGGACACGAAGACCGGGCAGGTCTTCCCCGCGATGTCCGCGCAGCCGCTGAACACGGCCTACGCCCGCGGCGGCCTCAGCTGCGTCGTCGGCACCGTCGAGTCGCTCACCGGGTTGAACATCCCCTACGCGGCGCTGTTCTCCTTCGAGGGCACCGTCAAGATGGCGGACGCGGTCGGCGGCGTCCCGGTCTGCGTCACGAAGGCCATCGACGACCCGGACTCGGGCCTCAAGCTGAAGAAGGGCGTCTCGGTCGTCAAGGGCCGCACCGCCCTCGCCTACCTCCGCAGCCGCCACGGCGTCGGCGACGGCAGCGACCTGTCGCGCATCGCCTCGCAGCAGGCCTACATGTCGTCGCTGCTGCGCACCATGACCTCGGCGAGCACCTTCTCGAACCCGACGAAGCTCTACGGCCTGGCCAACGCGACCGCGGACAACGTGAAGCTGTCGGAGTCGCTCGCGAGCGTCGACACCATCGTGCAGATGGCCCTCGCGCTGAAGTCGATCGACCTCGACCGCATGGTGTTCGTGCAGTACCCCACCGCCGAGGACCCGCTGAACCCGAACAAGGTCGTGCCGTCCGCCGAGCTCGCGTCGACGCTCATGCAGCGCGTGCAGCAGGACAAGGCGGTCGGGCTCGGCAAGGACGCGCTCGGCCTCAGCACCAAGCTCGCGAAGGACAAGAAGTCCTCGAGCGGCAGCGACGGCGAGACCGCCTCGACGAAGTCGCCGTCGCCCTCGAAGTCGGCGTCCGCAGAGGATTCCGACGTGATCTCGGGGCTGCGCGGGCAGACCGCGGCGCAGCGCACCTGCTCGATCGCCGCCAGGTGACCGTCGCCGCGCCCGGTGCTCAGGCGCCGAGCGCGGCGAGGACCGCGGCCGGTGCGATGTCCGCCATGCAGCGGGGCGCGTGGTCCGGGGTGAACGGGCAGCGGGCGGTCCACCAGCACTCCTGGTCCGTGATGGCGGTGGGCGTGCGGACCGGGCACTCCGGGAAGCCCTGCAGGTTGACCGCGCCCGCCCCGCGGTAGCCGTACCGGCCGGCGACCGTCGGCCCGAACAGCCCGACCACGGGCAGGCCGGTCGCCGAGGCGAGCCGGACCGGCCCCGTGTCCCCGCCGACCGCGCGACCGCCCTGCTCCGCCGCCGCGGCGGCGAGCCCCGCGAGGGCGCGGAGGGGCAGCGGCGGCGCCACCGCGGCGCCGGCAGCGCCCAGCACCGCGCACTGCTCCTCGACCTGGGAGACGACGACCGGGGACCAGCCCCGCGCGAGCAGGTCCCGCACCGTCTCCGCCCACGCCGCGAGCGGCCAGTGCTTCACGGCCATGCCGGAGTCGGGGAACAGCAGCGCCGGGCGCGACGGCGCGAGCGGGGCGAGGACGCGGCGGCCCTCGTCCCGCTCGTCCTCCCCCAGCACGATGCGGGGAGGCAGCCCGGCGAGCGCGGGATCGATGACGCCGTCCTCGGCGAGCAGCCGCAGCATGCGCAGGTCGACGCGCTCGTCGGCCGGCGGGTTCCGCCACAGGTTCGTGACGGCGCGGCCGGCCGTGCGCTCGAGCAGCTCGGGCAGGCCGTGCTGCCGGTTCGTGGTGATCGCGAGCTCCGGGCGCAGCCGCTCGAGCACGGGCCGCGCGGCGGCCATCACCGCGTCGCCGTCGCGACCGGGCACCGGCACGACCTCGTGGATCCGGCGATCGCGCTCGAGCAGCACGTGCCAGGGCGCCGTCGTGACGACCGTGACCTCCACCTCCGGATGCGTGCGGCACACCGCCTCCACGATCGGGAGGGCGAGCAGGAGGTCGCCGAGACCGCCCATCGTGTCCACGACGACGACGCGCATCAGCGGGCGTCCCCGTAGACGGCGAGGTGCCGGTCGGCGATCGCGCCCCAGTCGCGCGTCGCGGCCCACTGCGCGCCCTCGTCCGCCAGCCGCCGCGCGAGCCCTGCGTCGTCGAGCACCCGGCGCAGCCCGTCGGCGAGCGCGGGACCGCTCCGCACCTCGGGCACGATCGCGACGCGGCGGCCGTCGACGAGCTCGGGCTCCGGCTCGTCGCCCGCCGTGACCACCGTCGGCAGCCGGTGCGCGAGCAGGGTGAGCAGCGAGCCGCTCTTCGCCGTCACGCCGTGCGTGAAGGGCAGCACGCCGACGTCGGCCGCGGCGAGCAGCCGAGAGACCTCCTGCGGACCACGGAAGCCGGTGATGTGCAGCCGGGCCGTCGCGCCCGCCGCCGTCACGTCGGCACGGAGGTCCCGCTCGAAGTCCTCGGCCTCGCGGCCGGGCAGCGCCAGCGACTCGAACCCGCCCACGACGACCGCGTGCACGTCGCGCCCCTCCGCCGCCAGCGCCGCGACCGCCTCCGCGAGGTACCGGACGCCCTTCACCGGATGGACGAAGCCGAAGAAGGCGAGCAGCAGGGCGTCGGCACCGATCCCGAGCTCGGCGCGGACGTCCCGGCGGGCGCGCTCCCGGTCGACACCCGGCGCCACGGTCACGTTCGCACCGATGGGCACGACGTCCACGACGAGGTCCGGCACGCGACGGCGCACCGTGCCGGCGTGCGCGGCGTTCGTCGCGATCACGCGCCGGCTGCGCGGCACGAGCAGCGCGCTCTCCCGATCCGCGAGCCGCCGCGCCTCGAGACGTCCCCACAGCGCTTCGGGCAGCAGCCGCTCGAAGCGCCACCAGCCGTACTCGTGCAGCGTCGTCACGAGGGGGCGGCGCAGTACCAGCGGCAGCAGGCCGATCCCGATCCGGTAGCGGTACATCGACGGCGCGAACTGCACGTGCACGACGTCCGCCGCACGGGCCGCGCGCGCGGCGCGGAGGAGCGCGACGGGCCCCCAGGAGGCGCCGACGGAGCGGGCGCCGAGCACCTCGGCGGGCGCACCGACGTGCAGGATCGCCGTCGCCGCGCCGCGCGCTCGCAGCGCCGCCGCGAGCCGCACGACGTAGTCGCCGACGCCGTCGCGCTCGGGATCGAGCCGGCCGACCACGAGCAGCACGCGGCGCGGGCGCTCGGAGGCGGGGCCGCGGCTCGCGCTCACCGTCGGCCCGCGTCGCATGCCCGCACGGTAATGCGGGCTCGCTCGACGTCGGCGGGGAGGGTCAGCGCGGCTCGAGCACGAACACGGGGATCTCCCGGTCCGTCTTCGTCTGGTAGCCCGCGTAGTCGGGCCACACCGCGACCGCCCGCTCCCACCACTCGGCGCGCTCCGCGCCCTCGAGCACGCGCGCGTCGTAGTCGCGGCGGTCGGCGCCGTCCTGCAGCTCGACGTGCGGGTGCCCGACGAGGTTGAAGTACCAGACGGGGTGCTCCGGTGCCCCGCCCTTCGACGCGACCACGGCGTAGCGGCCCTCGTGCTCGACGCGCATCAGCGCGGTCTTGCGCAGCTTCCCGCTCCTCGCGCCCACCGAGGTGAGCACGATGATCGGCACGCCGCGCAGCGTGTTCGCCTCCGCGCCGCCGGTCGCCTCGTAGCGCTCCGCCTGCTCGCGGGCCCACTGGGACGTGCTCGGCGCGTACTCACCCGTCAACGGCATGCCCCCGATCATCGGCACCGCACAGCCCGCGCGCAAACCGGGTCCACGACACTGACGGCATGGCTACGACGCTCACCTTCCCCGAATGGCTCGCCCAGCAGCGCGACCGCGGCGACGAGGTCGCCGAGTTCGCCAAGGAGGTCGCCTCCCTCACGGACTTCCCGGAGTCCGGCGGCAAGGCGATCTACGACGGCTACTTCGAGACCGCGCTGCCCGCGCAGCAGTCCGTGTACGCCCGCGCGTGGAGCGAGTTCTCCGCGCACCCCGAGCCGGCCGCCTGACGGACACCCGGTTGCATAGCGCGCTTATATAAGCGCGCTATGCTTCTGGGGTGACGGACGCCCCCTCAGCCGACCTGGCCGACCTCGGTCGCGCCTTCGAGGAGATCACCGCCTGGCTGCGCCGATCGCGGTCGACCTCCGAGGTGTCGGCGACCGGACTGAGCCTGCTCGACCGCCTCGACGCCGGCGGTGCGCTGCGCGTGACCGACCTGGCGACCCTCGAGGGCGTGACGCAGCCCGCCGCGACCGCGCTGGTGAACCGACTCGCCGACCAGGGCTGGGTGGGCCGCGCCGCCGACCCGTCGGACGGGCGCGCGAGCCTGGTGTCGATCACGGACGCCGGGCGGCAGCGCCTGCGGCAGCACCGCGACGAGCGCTCCCGGCGCATCGCGGACCGGCTCGCGCTGCTCGACGCGGCCGACCAGGCCGCGCTGCGCGCCGCGCTGCCCGCGCTCCGTCACCTGCCCGCCGCGCCGGTCGCGCGGCCGAACCCCTGAAGGACGCCGTGCACGACGCACCGACCACCTCCCCGTTCCGCCAACCCCGAGCCGTCTGGGCCGTCGCATTCGCGTGCGTCGTGTCCTTCATGGGCATCGGCCTGGTCGACCCGATCCTCAAGAGCCTCGCCGGGCAGCTCCACGCGACGCCGACCCAGGTCGAGCTGCTGTTCACGAGCTACCTCGTGATCACCGCGATCGCGATGCTCGTGACCGGTTGGGTCTCCAGCCGCCTCGGCGCCAAGCGCACCCTGATCTGCGGCCTCGTCATCATCGTGGTGTTCGCCGCCCTCGCGGGGATGTCCGACTCCATCGGCGGCATCGTCGGCTTCCGCGCCGGTTGGGGCCTCGGCAACGCGCTCTTCATCGCGACGAGCCTGGCCACGATCGTGGCGTCCGCCTCGGGCGGGTTCGCGGGCGCGATCATCCTCTACGAGGCCGCGCTCGGCGTCGGCATCGCGCTCGGCCCCGTGGTCGGCGGCGTGCTCGGCAGCATCAGCTGGCGCGGCCCGTTCTTCGGCGTGAGCGTCCTGATGGCGATCGCGCTGCTGGCCACCCTGTTCCTGCTGCCGAAGACGCCCGCGCCCGCGCGCAAGCAGCGCCTCTCGGAGCCGCTCGCCGCGCTGAAGCACCGCGCGCTGGCCACCACGAGCGTCGTCGGGCTGCTCTACAACTGGAGCTTCTTCACGCTGCTCGGCTACTCCCCGTTCCTCATGGGCATCGAGAACCCGATCCAGCTCGGCGGGGTCTTCGCCGCCTGGGGCGTGCTGGTCGCCGTCTTCTCGGTCGCGATCGCGCCGCGCCTCCAGCGCCGCTTCGGCACCGCGAAGACCCTGTACGTGAACTTCGCCCTGATGGCGGTCGACCTCGCACTGATCGGCATCTTCTCGACGACGCCGGCCGCGGTGATCGCCGGCGTGATCGTCGCGGGCGCGTTCATCGGCATCAACAACACCCTCGTCACCACCGCGGTCATGAGCATCGCGCCGGTCGAGCGCCCCGTCGCCTCCGCCACCTACGGCTTCGTGCGCTTCATCGGCGGCGGTCTCGCCCCGTTCGTCGCAGGCCTGATCGTCGAGGCGTGGGACCCGCAGGCGCACCTGCCGTTCCTGATCGCGGCGGTCACGGTCGCCGTCGCCGCTGTGGTCCTGAGCACGGTCCGGAAGTCGCTCGCCGCGGCGGACCGCGGCGAGGTCGTGCACCCGGAGCGGTCGGAGCTCGACCGCGTCGAGGACCGCGACCCGGTCGCGGGCGGCCTGGCCGTCGGCGACACCGACTGACCCGGAGTCCCACCCGCGTCACGCGGTACCCGTGGCGTCGCGCGGTACGCATGCGAACCGCGCCTCGCCGCATCGACCGCGATGCGAGCGGGTGGGAAGCGCTCCCCGCTCGACCTGCCCCACCAACGGCTGCGTAGCGCAGGTCCCGTGCAGGGCCCTGCGAAGCAGTACCGCCTTCGATCCGCCCGCGGATCGAAGGCCATGAGCAAGGCGGAGGACCGCCGGCGCTGCATACCCATTTGCAGTCCGGCGGCCCTCCTCGTCTCACCAGCGACGGCCCGAACGGTCGGATGATGAGACTTCGGAGCCGGACGGCGCGGGGACGACGTCCGGAGTCGAGGTGCACGAGCGAGGCGTGCTCGCCGGCCCGGGGGGAGCGGGTGTGGCCGGCGCGCTCAATGTAACGGTGCCCTGGAAACCCCTGCAACGCGGCGTCCCCCGTTTGCGCCGTGCGCGTACCCCGTTGGGCGGCGGCCCGGAGCCGCGTTCTCCGGCTATGCTGCTGGCGCCGGGAGACGTCGCATAGTCCGGTCGAGTGCACCACCCTGCTAAGGTGGAGAGCCCGTTCAGGGCTCCGTGGGTTCAAATCCCACCGTCTCCGCAGTTCCTCCTCCGAGGTCCGATCCGCGTGCTTCCGTGGATCATCAGTCCGCTCGTGCCGCTGGTCCTCGATCCGGCGCGGGGCGTCGACGACGTCGACCGCCGCCTCTCCAGGAGGCGCGCGCCACACTCGACGGATGAGTCCGCACGACGCGCTGGCCGAGATCGCGTTCCGTCTCGAGCGGGATCGCGCCGAGCCCTTCCGCATCCAGGCCTTCCGCAGAGCGGCAGCCGCCATCGCCGACGTCGCCGCGGACGACCTCCGGGCGCGGGCCGCGGACGGGCGCCTCGCCCGCACGAAGGGCATCGGCGGGCGCAGCCTCGAGGTCGTCACGCAGGCGCTGGCGGGCGCCGTGCCCGACTACCTGCAGCGCCTCCGCGACGAGGCGGACACGCCGTCCTCCGCCGAGGGTCGCGCGCTGCTCGGGGCGCTGCGCGGCGACCTGCACACGCACAGCGAGTGGTCGGACGGCACCACCCCCATCGAGGCGATGGTCGAGGCCGCCCGGCTGCTCGGGCGCGAGTACATCGCGCTGACGGACCACTCGCCCAACCTGAAGGTCGCGAACGGGCTGACGCCGGAGCGCCTCGCGGAGCAGCTCGACGTCGTGGCGGGCATCGACGAGCCCGGCCTGCGGCTGCTGCCCGGCATCGAGGTCGACGTGCTCGAGGACGGCACGCTCGACCAGGAGCCCGCGCTGCTCGACCGGCTCGACGTCGTCGTCGCCAGCCTGCACTCCCGCCTCCGCGCGGACCGGTCCGAGATCACCGCCCGACTGCTCGGGGCGATCGCCGACCCGCACACCTCCGTCATCGGCCACATCACCGGTCGGCTCGTCGAGGGCCGCCGCGGCACCCGGCCGCAGTCGGACTTCGACTCGGCGCGGGTGTTCGCCGCAGCGGCGGAGGCGGGCGTCGCGATCGAGATCAACTCGCGGCCCGAGCGCCAGGACCCGCCCGAGGACCTGCTGGCGGAGGCGATCGCCGCCGGCTGCCTGTTCAGCATCGACACGGACGCGCACGCGCCGGGTCACCTCGACTTCCTCGGCCTCGGCGCCGAGCGGGCCGCCGCGGCGGGCGTCCCGGTCGAGCGGATCGTCACGACATGGCCCGTCGACGACCTGCTCGAGTGGTCGCACCGGCGCCGCTGAGGGCCGAGGCGGATCGAGGCGCCTCCGAGCCCTGCTAACATCGACCGGTCGCTTCTGCGGCATGCGCCCGTAGCTCAACGGATAGAGCATCTGACTACGGATCAGAAGGTTGGGGGTTCGAGTCCCTCCGGGCGCGCGGACACGGGGAGCCCCGGGTCGAAGGAATCCTTCGGCCCGGGGCTCCTCCCGTCTCAGCCCTGCGATCCGCGCCGCAGGTCGACCTGGACCTTCGGACCGGGTCCGGCGTCGTCCGGTCGGTCCCCGTCGAGCACGGCCGCGAGCCCCTCGAGGCCGATGGTGGCCGCGAGGAGCGGCCGCGGATCCACCTCGCCGGAGGCGTATGCCGCGATCGCGCCCTCGAGTCCGCCGGAGGCGCTGAGGACGCCGACCGCCGTCACGTCCTTGAGCGCGAGCAGGCGGGTGTCGACGAGGCTCGGGCTGCCCGCCAGGCCGATGAGCACCACGCGCTTGCCCGGCTCCACGAGCTCGACCGCCTTCGCCGGCAGGGTCGCGGCGTTCGAGGCGTCGATCACGGCGTCCCACGGCAGGTCGGGCAGCTGCTCCTCCGTCCACACGCCTTCGAAGCCGAGCGTGCGGGCGAACGCGGCGGGCCGGTCGTCCCGGCCCATCAGGTGCACCCGGGCGCCGGCCGCGCGCGCGAACATCGCCACGAGCACCCCGATCGTGCCCGGACCGAGCACCAGCACCGCGTCCCCGGGCCGCAGGGCGGCGCCGCGGACCGCGCGGAGCGCGTTGCCGCCGGGCTCCACGAGCGCACCGAGCACGTCGTCGACCTCGTCGGGCAGGGTGTGGAGGAGGCGCGCCGGGAACGCCACCTGCTCCGCGAGCGCACCGGGGCGGCCACCGCGGATGCCGAGCTCCGTGCGGTGCGCGCAGACGTGCTGCCGCCCGTCGCGGCAGCGGTCGCAGACGCCGCACCCGAGCATCGTGTCGCCGGTGACCCGCCGCCCGAGCCAGGAGCGGTCGACGCCCTCGCCGACCGAGGCCACGGCGCCCGCCCACTCGTGCCCGATCCGGACGGGGAAGGTCGCGTTCCCGTCGTGCAGGTACTGCATCTCGCCGGTGAAGAACTCGACGTCCGTGCCGCAGACGCCGGCGCGGTGCACGTCGACGACGACCTCCCCGGCGGCGGGGACGGGAGGCGCCACCTCCTCCACCCCGGCCCGGTGCGGCCCGGTGATGACGAACGCCTTCACTCGTCCTCCTCCTGCGGCGTGCCGCTCAGCACGGGGCGCAGCCAGTGCAGCCCCGGGTCGGCGTCGACGAGCAGCGCCTTCGCCAGCAGGCTCAGCGGCACGGCGAGCAGCGCGCCGAGCGGCCCCAGCACCACGCCCCAGAGCAGGACGGACAGGAACGTGAGCGTGCCCGAGAGCCCGACGGCGCCGCCGACCACCCGCGGCGCGATGAAGGTCTGCACGACGGTGCTGATGAGGGCGAACAGCACGACGACCCAGAGCGCCTGCACGGGGCCGCCCGTGAGCAGGGCCAGCAGCGCGGGTGGCACGAGCGCGACGACGAAGCCGATGCTCGGGATGAAGTTCGCGAGGAACGCGAGCAGCGCCCACAGCCAGGGCAGGGGCACGCCCACCACGAGCAGCACGACCGCGTCGAGCACGGCCAGCACGACCCCGAACCCCGCGGAGACGAGCAGCCAGCGCCGGGTGTTCTCCGCGAAGTCGCGCAGCGCCTCCACGAGGTGGGGCCGCTGCGGCTCGGCCGCCCGCAGCAGTCGCGGGAAGGCCGCGGCGTCCAGGACGAGGAAGAACAGGACGGAGAGGAGCAGGACGAGCGCGGACAGCGCGCCTCCTGCGCCGTCCAGCACGCTGCGCGCCAGCCCCGCGAGGCGGGCGAGGTCGAGCTGCCCGGTGACGGAGTCGATCTGGTCCTGGGTGACGCCGAGGCCCGTGAGCCAGTCGGCGCCGTCGGCCGCGAGGCGCTGGAACTCGGGACCGTAGCCGACCAGCAGGCCCGCGAGGCGCGCGGCGGAGACCGTGAGCGCCACCGCGAAGACGAGCAGCACGCCGTAGACGACGACCAGCATCACCGTCAGCGAGAGCCAAGCGGGCACCCGGCGGCGCAGCGCCCGCTCGAGCGGCGAGACCGTGATGACGAGCACGAGTGCGAGCAGCAGCGGTCCGACGATCCCCGAGACCGCGCGCAGACCGGCCGCCGTGACCGCGACCCCGGCTGCGCCGAGCAGCACGATCGTGGCCCGCGGCAGCACCGGCGTCCTGCCGCGCGGGGGCTCGTCCCGCATGCCTGCAGCCATCCCGACCTCCTCGTGTGGACGTCGAAGGCTATCGACGGCGGAGGCGGCGGGTCCGGCCCGATGCGAGCGGGCGGGCGCGGGAAGGGGCATTCGGCGCCTCGGGAGGATCGCGCCGGCGGCGCCCCGTCGACGCCCGTCGACAGGGCGCCGCGGCCCCTCCTCCGGAGGGCGGTCTGTTGGTCGCACCGGCATCGTCTGGTACACACGACCGAGCGCGGTGCACCCGGATCGTCGGCTGGAGGGAAGTTCCCGCCCCACCGAGCGTTGACCTCCGTCAGTCCCCACGCGTCTCATCGAAGGAGCAGAGACATGGAGCGAGTCGTCCTCTTCGGTCCCCCCGGCGTCGGCAAGGGCACCCAGGGCGGGCGGCTCGCCGCAGCCCTCGGCGTGCCGGCCATCTCGACCGGCGACCTCTTCCGGGCCCACGTCCGCGACAAGACCGAGCTGGGCAACCGCCTCAGCGCGCTGATCGCGTCCGGCGACTACGTGCCCGACTCCGTCACGAACACCATGCTGGCCGAGCGGCTGGCGGAGCCGGACGTCGCCCGCGGCTTCCTGCTGGACGGCTACCCGCGCACGGCCGACCAGGTGGCCGAGCTGGACCGCCTGCTCGCGCTGGCCGGCACCTCCCTCGACGCGGTCGTGCTGCTCGCCGCGCCCGACGAGGTGCTGGAGGAGCGGCTGCTCAAGCGCGCCGCCGACCAGGGCCGATCCGACGACACCCCCGAGGTCATCCGCCACCGCCTCGCCCTGTACCACCGCGAGACGGCGCCGCTGGTGGCGCTCTACGACGCGGCCGACCTCGTGCTGCGCGTCGACGGCACGGGCACGCCGGACGAGGTGCACGAGCGCCTGCTGGCGGTCATCGGCCTGCGGGAGCGCACGCCCTCGTCCTGAGCGGAGGGACGCGCGCGGATTTCTCAGGAAGCCTTCTCGCGCAGCGTTGCACGAGGTGTAATCTTGCACTCACTGCAAGCATCGATGTCGGGCTGTGGCGCCCGTCGTCGCAGCCGTCGGTGCGCGTCCACCTCCTGAAGGACCTTCTTGACCTCCACTGACACGCATCAGAGCGCCGGAACGGGCGCGGTGATGTCGCACCGGCAGATCCTGCTGGTGATCTACGGCCTCATGGCCGGCATGTTCCTGTCGGCGCTCGACCAGACCGTCGTCGGCACCGCGATCCGCACCATCGGCGACGACCTGCACGGCCTCGACCAGCAGGCGTGGGTCACCACCGCGTACCTCATCACCTCGACGATCGCGACGCCGATCTACGGCAAGCTCAGCGACATCTTCGGCCGGCGGCCGCTCTACGTCTTCGCGATCAGCATCTTCGTGATCGGTTCGCTCGCGGCGTCCTTCTCCACCTCCATGCTGATGCTCGCGGGCTTCCGGGCCATCCAGGGCATCGGCGCCGGCGGTCTGATGTCACTCCCCCTCGCGATCATGGGCGACATGCTCGCGCCGCGGCAGCGGGCGAAGTACCAGGGCTACTTCCTGGCCGTCTTCGGCGTCTCCTCGCTGATCGGCCCGCTGGTCGGCGGGCTCTTCTCGGGCGCCAGCCAGATCCTGTTCATCACCGGGTGGCGCTGGGTCTTCCTGATCAACGTGCCGATCGGCGCGATCGCGCTCGTGATGGTGCTGACGTTCCTGCACCTGCCGCGGTTCGGCGAGCACCGCTCGCCGCGCATCGACTGGTGGGGCGCCACCGCGGTCGTCGCGACCCTGGTGCCGCTGCTGCTCGTCGCCGAGCAGGGCCGCACCTGGGGCTGGAGCTCCTGGGGCTCCATCACCTGCTACGTGGTGGGCGCGCTCGGCCTGATCGGGTTCCTCATCGCGGAGACGCTGATGGGCGACGACGCGATCATCCCGCTCAAGCTGTTCCGCTCGCGGGTCTTCTCGACCGCGACCGTCCTCGGCGTGCTCGTCGGCTTCGGCATGTTCGGCGCGCTGCTCACGCTGCCGCTCTACCTGCAGGTCGTGACCGGGCTGTCCGCGACGGAGTCGGGCTTCGCCACGCTGCCGATGGTGCTCGGCCTGATGATCGCCTCCATCGGCTCCGGCCAGATCATCTCGCGCACCGGCAAGTACCGGATCTTCCCGATCACGGGCACGGCGTTCACCTCCGCGGGCTTCCTCTTCATGACGACCATCACGGTCGACAAGCCGCTCTGGTACCTCATGATCGGCATGTTCCTGATCGGCCTGGGCCTCGGCCAGCTGATGCAGACGCTGACGATGGCCAGCCAGAACTCGGTCGAGCCGAGGGACATGGGCGTCGCGACGAGCGCGTCGACGTTCTTCCGCCAGATCGGCGGCACGCTCGGCACCGCGATCCTGCTGTCGGTGCTGTTCTCCTCGCTGCCGGGCAACATCCTGACGGCGACGCAGGACAAGGCGACGCTGACCTCCGCGCTCGACGCCGGCCTGAACCCGGCCGTGGCCACGGCGCCCGAGAACCGGGCGATCATGAAGCAGCTGTGGAACCCGATCGTCGACCCGATCAAGTCGAACCTGCAGACCAGCCTCGACAGCGCGACGACGACGGTGCAGAAGGCGGCCGACGCCGCCGCCACCACCGCGGTGACGAAGCAGGTCACGGCCGCCGTGGACCAGCAGGTGGCCGCGGGCGCCGTGCCCGCCGCCGCAGCGCCGACGGTGATCGACCAGCAGGTGGCGGCCGCGCTGCCCGCCGCCAAGCGCACGGCCGAGGCCACCGCGCTGCAGCAGGCGGCGGCGAAGGCCGACGCGACCGTGGTGGACGGCAAGCTGACCGTCGACTACGCCGACGCGACCCAGCGCCGCGCGGTCGTCGACAAGGTCGTGCCGTCGATCATCACGCAGATCAAGAAGGGCTCGTCCTCGAGCGCCTCGTCCGCGAACAGCTCGACGAGCGACACGTCCTTCCTGAAGGGCGCGGACCCGCGGCTGTCGCGGCCGTTCCTGAACGGGTTCAACGTGTCGGCGGTCAACATCTACTGGGTCGGCCTGATCGTCCTGCTCATCGCCTTCGTCATCTCGCTGTTCTTCAAGGTGCCGCCGCTGCGTCAGCGCTCGGCCCTGCAGGAGCAGGCGGACAGGGCGGCGTCGGATCAGAAGCTCGACGTGGCGCAGGGCTCGGCCGCGGCCGAGGTCGGCACCGTCGCGCCGGCCGACAGCGGCTCCGTCCCCGCAGGCCGTCGCTGATCCGGTGACCTCGCGAAGCGCCCGGCTCCTCCTGGAGCCGGGCGCTTCGTCGTCGGTGCCACCGCCTACCGTGGGGTCGTGACGCTGGACGTGCCCGACGCCGCCTCCGTCTCCTGGGCGCCGTTCGGCCCCGACCTCGTCGCCCACGGCGACAACCTGCCCTTCCTCCGGAGCCTGCCGGACGGCGCGTTCCGGCTCGTCTACCTCGACCCGCCGTTCAACTCCGGGCGCGAGCAGCGCCGCAGCACGACAGTCACGCGGCACGCCCCGATCGGCGGCACCCGGATGGGCTTCCACGGGCGCCCGTACGAGGTCGTGAAGAGCTCGGTCACCCGCTACGACGACGCGTTCACCGACTACTGGGGCTTCCTCGAGCCGCGGCTGGAGGAGGCGTGGCGGCTGCTCGCGGAGGACGGCACCCTCTACCTGCACCTCGACCAGCGCGAGGTGCACTACGCGAAGGTGCTGCTCGACGCGCTGTTCGGCAGGGAGTGCTTCCTGAACGAGATCGTCTGGGCCTACGACTACGGCGCCCGCACCACCCGGCGCTGGCCGGCCAAGCACGACACGATCCTCGTGTACGTGAAGGACCCCGAGCGGTACCTCTTCGACGCCGCCGAGGTCGACCGCGAGCCCTACATGGCACCGGGGCTCGTGCCCGCGGAGAAGGCCGCGCTCGGCAAGCTGCCGACCGACGTCTGGTGGCACACGATCGTCTCGCCCACGGGCCGGGAGAAGGCGGGGTACGCCACGCAGAAGCCGCTGGGCGTGCTGCGGCGCATCGTGGCTGCGAGCAGCGCGCCCGGCGACTGGGTGCTCGACCCCTTCGCGGGCAGCGGCACCACCGGCGAGGCCGCCCGCGCCCTCGGGCGCCGCTTCGTGCTGGTCGACGAGAACCCGGACGCGATCGACGTGATGCGCCGCCGTCTCGGTGACGGCGTGCTGGTGACGCGGGTCGTCGCCGACTAGCCCGCGCCCGCGGCGTCGGCCCGGCCGTTCCGGCAGCGCGCGTCGGCCCCGGCACGGCGTGCGCGGCGAGCGGACTGCGGCGAGCGACGGCGTGCTGCCGGAGCCCGCGCTGCCGTCTCCGGAGGCTCGGGATCCGCGGGACCCCACAGCGCGCAGGGACCCTGGTTGTAGGTCGTCCACAGCGGCGACCGGCCCCGAGCCGGGAGGCGCGCACGCTTCCGCCAGCGGATTCCAGGCCCCGGCCGATCAGCGGTTAGCGTCCCTGACCGAACGGACAGGAGGCCGACATGGCGGTGGATTCGATGACCGGCACGACGACGACGGAGGCGCGCACGCCCACCGGAGGCGCGGACGGACCGGACTTCGAACGGATCCGCACGGGACTGCTCGGCAGCTGGCGGGACATCCGGCTCGCGGCGCGCGCCCGCACGCTCGACCCGGCTCTGCACCGCCGCGACGACCTGCTGGTCGCCGACCACCGGGCGCGCGTGACGGCGCAGCTGCAGGTGCTGCTCGACAGCGGCGCCGTGCGCCTGCCGTTCCCCGAGGCGTTCGGCGGCACCGGCGACGCGGGCGGCAACCTCGTCGCCTTCGAGGAGCTCGTGACCGCCGACCCGTCGCTGCAGATCAAGGCGGGCGTCCAGTGGGGGCTCTTCGCGGCCGCGATCCTGCACCTCGGCACCCGGTACCACCACGATCACTTCCTCGCGGACGCGATCGAGCTGCAGACGTTCGGCGGCTTCGCGATGACCGAGACGGGGCACGGCTCGGACGTCGCCTCCATCGCCACCACCGCGACCTACGACCCGGCCGCACAGGAGTTCGTGATCGACACCCCCTTCCGCGCCGCGTGGAAGGACTACATCGGCAACGCGGCCGTCGACGCCCGAGCCGCCGTGGTGTTCGCGCAGCTGATCACGCAGGGCGAGCGCCAGGGCGTGCACGCCTTCTTCGTGCCGATCCGCGACGAGGCGGGCGCGTTCCTGCCCGGCGTCGGCGGCGAGGACGACGGGCCGAAGAGCGGCCTGAACGGCGTGGACAACGGCCGCCTGCACTTCAGCGCGGTGCGGGTGCCGCGCACCAACCTGCTGAACCGCTACGGCGACGTGGCGCCGGACGGCACCTACTCCTCCCCCATCGCCAGCCAGGGCCGCCGCTTCTTCACGATGCTCGGCACGCTCGTGCAGGGGCGCGTCTCGCTCGCGGGCGCCGCGAACACGGGCGCGAAGGTGGCGCTGCAGATCGCGCTCACCTACGCCGAGCAGCGCCGCCAGTTCGCGGGCGCGGACGGCCGGGAGGAGGTGCTGCTCGACTACCCGCGCCACCAGCGCCGCCTGCTCACGCGGCTCGCCGGCGTCTACGCGGCGACCTACGCGCAGGACGAGCTGCTGCTCGACTTCCACCGCGTCTTCACCGGCGAGCACGACACGGACGAGTCGCGCCAGGAGCTCGAGAACTTCGCGGCCGCGCACAAGGCGGAGTCGACGTGGCACGCGCTCGACACGATCCAGGAGTGCCGCGAGGCGTGCGGCGGCGCCGGCTTCCTCGCGGAGAACCGGTTCGGCCAGCTGCACGCCGACCTCGACGTCTATGCGACCTTCGAGGGCGACAACACGGTGCTGCTGCAGCTCGTCGGCAAGCGCCTGCTCACGCAGTACGGGAAGCGGCTGAAGTCGGCGGGGCGGGCCGGCTCGGCGCGCATCGTCGCGGGGCAGCTCGTCGGCTCGGCCGCTGCGTCCGCCGGGCTCACCGCGCTCGCGCAGCGCGTGGCCGACGGCGGCACCGCGGCCGGTGCGTCGCGCTCCCTCCGCGACCCCGCGGTGCAGGAGGCGATCCTCACCGAGCGCGTGGCGGTCGCCGTCGCCGAGATCGCCCCGGCGCTCCGCAGCAGGCCGGGCGCCTCCGCGGCGGAGCTCGCCGCGCGGTTCGGCGAGCACCAGCACGCGCTGATCGAGGCGGCCCGCGCCGAGGCGCGCCTCCGGCAGTGGAAGGCGTTCACCCGCGCGGTGGAGCGCGAGACGCACGCCCCGACGAAGGCGGTGCTCGCCCTCGTGCGCGACGTGTTCGCGCTGCAGACGATCGAGCGGGAGCTCGGCTGGTACCTCGTGCGCCGCCGCCTCAGCGTCTCGCGGGCGAAGGCCGTGACACGGCTGCTCGACTCGCTCGTGCGCCGCATGCGGCCGCACGCGCTCGACCTCGTCGAGGCGTTCGGCTACGAGCAGGGCCACCTGCGCGCCGCCATCTCCTCCGGCGCCGAGGGACGGCGTCAGGCGGAGGCGATCGCCGCCACCCGCTGACGGCTCGCAGTGCCGTCGTGACCGGGGGCCGATCGGGATGGTGCTCCGGTTCCGTGCCGCTGCAGGAGCGATGGAGCGGCAGGGATCCGGAGCAGATCGCGGTCAGGGCAGCACGGCCGCGAGGTGGGCGCCCGCGCGGCGCAGCGCGGCGGCGGGATCGGCGAAGGAGGCCTCCCGGCCGACGAGCTCGGTGAGCGAGACCGCGTACCGGTACCCGTCCGGGGACGCGTCGATGGAGCCCGCGACGAGCGCCGCGGCGACGCCTGCCGCCTCGGCCAGCCCGCGCACCGCCTCCGGCACCTTGCCGGAGCGCGACTGGCAGTCGAAGCGGCCCTCACCGGTGACGACGAGGTCGGCGCCGGCCAGCGCGTCGGGCAGGCCGGCCGCGGCGGCGACCGCGGGCGCGCCCGGCACGAGCACGGCGCCCCACGCGAGCAGCCCGAAGCCGGTGCCGCCCGCGGCGCCCGCACCGGGCGCGGCGGGATCGGCCGGCAGGAGGGCGGCGAGCCGCGCGAGGCCCGCCTCGAGCACGGGCACGTCCTCGGTCGACGCGCCCTTCTGCGGCCCGTAGACCGCGGCGGCCCCGTCGGGACCGAGCAGCGGGTTCACCACGTCGGTGAGCACCAGGACGCCGCTCGGAGGCGTCGGCACCAGGCCGGCGAGGTCGACCTGCGCGAGCCGGAGCAGCCCGGCCGCCCCGTCCGGCACGTCCGCCCCCTCCGCGTCGAGGAAGTGCGCACCGAGGGCGCGCAGCACGCCGACGCCCCCGTCGGTGGAGGCGCTGCCGCCGATGGCGAGCAGCAGGCCGGTGGCGCCGTCGTCGAGCGCCCGGCGGATCGCTGCGCCGAAACCGCGCGTGTGCGCGGTGCGCGGCTGCAGGGCGGGCAGCAGGGTGATCCCGCTCGTGGCGGCCAGCTCGACCACCGCGCGGCCGTCGGGCAGCCGGAGGAGGACCGCGTCGACCGGGTCGCCGACCGGACCCGGGACGCGGACGGGGACCGCGGTCGACGCGGACACCGCGGCCGCGAGCGCCTCCAGGGTGCCCTCGCCCCCGTCCGCCATCGGCACCGCGACCACGTCGTCGTCGGGTCGCACGGCGCGCCAGCCGGCCGAGAGCGCTGCCGCCGCCCCCGGTGCCGACAGCGTGCCCTTGAAGGAGTCCGGGGCGATCACGACCCGCACGGGATCGCCTCAGTCGCCCTCTGCGGCCGTGCGGGCCCTGCGCCGACGGAGCCGGCGGACGACGAGCACGACGACGCCCACCGCGAGCGCCGAGTACACGACGACGTCGAGCACGTCGAGGTACGGGTCGATCACGTGCCGCTGCGTGCCGAGCGCCGCGCCGAGCCCGATCAGGGCCGCGTTCCAGACGCCGCTGCCGATCGCGGTGCAGAGCACGAAGAGCCCGAGGTGCATGCGGTCCGCGCCCGCGGGGATCGAGATGAGGCTGCGGACGCCGGGCACCAGCCGCCCGACCACGACCGCGACGACGCCGTGCCGGTGGAACCAGGCCGAGCCGCGGTCCAGGTCGTCCTCGTCGACCAGGCGCGTCCTCGCCAGCAGCCGGGAGGCGCGCTCGAGCCCGAGCGCGGCGCCGAGCCAGTAGAGCAGCAGCGCGCCGACGGTCGAGCCGACGGTGCTCCACAGGATCAGCCCGCCGAGCGAGAGCCGCCCCTCGCGGCTCAGGTACCCCGCGTACGGCAGGATCACCTCGCTCGGCACGGGCGGCACGACCGTCTCGAGCAGCACGAGCGCGCCGACGCCGACGTCGCCGACCGCGAGCAGCACGTCGGCTGCGACGGCCAGCAGGCCGCCCTCCTCCTGCCGGCCGACCGCGCCGGGCAGGGCCAGCGTCACCGGCGCCCCAGGTCGTTGCCGACCGAGCAGGTCTCCTGCTCCACCGTCTGCCCGACCACCGTGCTCGGCAGGTCGACGGCGTCGCCGGAGGAGGTGGCGCTCGGCGACGGGCTGCTCGTGCCGCTCGGCGACGGGCTCGAGGTGGCGTCGCCCCTCGTCACGGAGCCGGCGCCGTCGGTGGCGCCCGTCTGCTTCTTCGCGAGCTTCAGGGTCTTGTCCGCCTTCACGGCGGCCATCAGCGTCGCCGCCGGCTTCTCGTTCGGCACGACGCCGTCGGCGTAGAGCTGCGTCGGGTACTGCACGAGCACGAACTGGGCGAGCGGGATGGAGGCGACCCCGCGCCCGATCGACACCATGGTGTCGATGTTCGCGAGCCCGGAGGAGAGGCTCATGCTCTCCGTGGCGGCGCTGGCGAGCCCGTAGAGCTTCGTCACGTCCGTCAGCGTGGACGAGCTCTTCATCTTGCGCACCAGCGACGACAGGAACACCTGCTGCGAGCTGATGCGCGTGAGGTCGCTGCCGTCGCCGACCCCGTGGCGGGTGCGGAGGAACTTCAGCGCGGTGACGCCCTCGAGGGTGTGCTCGCCCGCGCTGAGGTGCAGCCCGGTGTAGTCGTCGTCGATGCGCTTCGCCACGCAGACCGGCACGCCGCCGACCGCGTTCGACATCTCGACGACGCCGTCGAAGGTGATGAGCGCGGCGAAGGGGATCTTCATGCCGGTGAGGTCGGCGACCGTGTCGCGCACGCAGCCGAGGCCGCCGTACTCCAGGACGCTGTTGATCTTCACGCCCGTGGCACCCGGCAGCTGCTGCTTCGTGTCCTCCGGGTTCGCGCAGCTCGGCCGGCTCACGTACATGTCGCGCGGGAAGCTGATGACCGTCGCCTTGGTGTGGTCCTCGCTGATGTGGATCAGGATGTTGACGTCGTTCAGAGTGCTGCCCGGGTTCGCCCCGTAGTGCCCCTTCTGGCCGTTCCGGGTGTCGCTGCCGACGAGCAGCATGTTGACCGTGCCCGAGTAGGCGCCGATCTCGGGGATGTCCGTGGGCTGGTCGCCGGGCAGCGCCGTGGCGCGCGCCTGCACGTTCCCGTCGAGCCGGTTGAAGGCGATCGCGGCGAGGCTGAGCCCGGCCACCACGACGACGCAGAGGCCGATCGCGATGACGCGCACCACCGCGATCGCGAGGCCCGGGGAGGCCAGGCGCCCGTGGCGGGCGAGCGGACTCCGGCGCGGATCAGCCATTCGTCCCTCCTCACCGGGCGCGCCCCGCACTGGGGGACGAGGTGGCGAAGCCCGGCGGTTACCGTCGATCGCGCACGTCGAGACGGATCCTACTGACCGCGTTTCCCCTGGACAGGGGTCGGTCCTTAACGATCTGCTCGGAAAACGCCGACTGGGGACTGACGCACACCGATGACTGCACGCTATTCGACCTGCACGGCCGCCCTCGCGGCGGCCGTGGTGACGACGCTCGCCGCACTCGGTGCGGCCGGGCCCGCGGGGGCCGTCACGCCCACGCCGACGCCGACGCCTTCGATGACGAGCAGCGCTGCCGCCGCTCCGAACGGTAGCGCCGTCGCGTCGCCGACGCCCTCCGCCACGCCGACGCGCGCTGTCGCCTCGCCGACCGCGCCCGTTCCGGCGTCGCCGACCGCCACGCCCGCGGCGCCGGTCGTGACCGCCCCGCCGGTGGCACCGCCGACCCTGCGCACCACGCCCACGACGACGCCGACCGCGACGCCGACGCCCACCGCGACCCCGGCCGTGCCGCTGCCCGCTGCGACCCGGATCAGCAAGCGCTCGGGGCGGTCCGCCGGCTCGCGCACCCTGACGATCACCGGTTCGCGGTTCACCAACCTGGCCGGCGTGCAGTTCGCCGGCACGCCGGTCGCGGACCTCGTCGTCCTCTCCGACTCCCGCGCCCGGTTCGTGCTGCAGAACTCCGCCGACTACCAGGGGCGGGTCGCGAGCGTGACCCTCACGGCGAAGTCCGACCCCATGCCGCGCCCGACCGGGCTGACCTACCGCTACATCGTCGACACGAAGCTCGACCGCCAGATGGCCTACGCGTTCCAGAACTGGAACAACTACTCCAACCGGACCTTCGGGTACCTCAGCGGCAGCGACTGCGCGAACTTCACGAGCCAGACGCTGCTCGCGCGCGGCTGGCCGCGGTCGAGCCAGTGGTTCAACTACGGCGCCGGTCGCTGGAGCGGCAGCTGGGTCTCCTCGACCGCTCTCAGCACCTGGCTGAAGCAGCGCCCCGACCTGGCGACGCGCCTCACCTACTCGCAGCGCAGCCAGGTGACCGTCGGCGACGTCGTGCAGTTCCGCTGGCCCGGGCACGCCAAGAAGTACTCCTCGTGGGACCACACGGGGATCGTGTCCAAGGTCGTGGTGCTGCCGAACGGCACGAAGGACGTCTACTACGTCGCGCACACGCTGAACCGGCAGTTCGGCGGCGGCACCACGGGCCTCGCCGCGTACTACGGGAAGCAGAGGATCAAGGGCTCCACCCTGAAGATCCAGTTCTTCCACCTGCTCAAGTAGGGACCGGTCGCCCGCCGGGCGACACGGGAGGAGCGGGGCGCGGCATAGTGGATCGTCGTGACCCCGCTCCTCTCCACCGCCGTCGGCCTCGTCCTCGCGGCGTTCAGCGGGCTCGTCCTGCTCGCGCTCGTCGTGGCCACCGTCCTGCTGGTCCTGCTGGCGCTGCTCGTGCTCGACCACCTGCTGCGCCGCAACGGCGTCGACCCCCGGGCGGCGACCGCTCGGGCGTGGTCCCGCCTCCGCGGACCGCAGCGCGCCGGGCGTGAGCCCGCCGACGGCGGGACCGCGCCCGCGCAGAGGGTCCCGTTCTCGGCGCGGCGCCCCGGTCGACCGGCTGCGGCCGCGAAGCCTGCCGAGCCGGCCGCCGCGGCGGTCGCCGAGCCCGCCGCAGCGACCGCGGTGCAGCCGATCACCGAGCCCGCGAAGCAGCCCGCGGCGGCCGTGGAGCCGACCTCCGCACCGGCGGCCGCGTCGACTCCCGCCGAGGCGGTCACCGAGGTGATCCCGGCGAAGGCCCCCGCCCCTGCGAAGGCCGCGGCTCCCGCGAAGGCCTCGGGCGCGACCGCTCGGACCACCCCGCGCGCCACGACGCCGCGCACGAGGGCGCCGCGCACGACGAAGCCCGCGCTGCGCGGTCCCGCGGCCGCCTCGCAGCCTCCTGCCGCTGCGACGCCGGCCGAGCCGGCCACCGCGCCCGCCGCGCCCGCCGCGCCCGAGCAGGGCACCGACCGGGACTCGGCGATCGACCGGCTCTTCGCGCCCCTGCTCGAGTCCGACCGCACGGAGCCGCTGCCGCGCAATCGCACGACCCGCGGCTCCGACGAGGACCGCTGAGCGCGCCGGGCGCATCGCCCGGGAACGAGGAAGGGCCCCGGTCGTCGACCGGGGCCCTTCCCTTTCAGCAGCAGCTGATCAGGACTTCGCCGCCGTGTTGCCGAAGGCGGTGGAGTTGACGGCGCCGTTGACG
>NZ_BAABLP010000010.1:0-87782 GCF_039544415.1 Amnibacterium soli
CGGGCGCCACCCGTCGAGGACCTGCCTGCTCGCGCCGAGCACGTCCCGTTGTCGTTCCGCCGGCGGATCCGCCCATCGAGGAGGGCGGACTCAGTAGTGCCTGACGGGGCCGCCGGTGGTGCCACGCCGCGGAGGAGGCTTCCGCAACGATGGGCCAGTGCGGCCGGGCCGGGAGGCGACTCATCCGACTTTCTCAGAAGCAGGTGAGTGAGACGTCTCGCTCATTGGTCGTGAAAGGGTCGGTCGATGCCTTGGTGGGATGCCCGAGTCAGCGATGCCGAGCGCGACGAGATGAAGCGCAACATGCTCGAAGAACGTCCTGACGCGGATCTCGAGAACCTGCTGATGGGTGAGCTGGACGCTCCTGCTTCACCCGACCGCCCCGACCTGCCGGTATGGGACTACCTCTCCTTCACGGAGAGTCATCCGGAGGTCGCTTTGAGCGACCTGACCTCAGTTCGGTTCCCGGTGCTCTACTTCGAAGGAGAGTCGAGCGTCACGTCCGTCGACGAGGAGATGAAGCCGTTACCGCGCAGCTACAAGGGGCGCGTGCCTGAGTCGCTGTACGTAATTGATGCAGTGGCAATCGTGCGCAGGTACGCGATGGAGCACGAGGCCGGGCTCCAGGTGTGGGATCACGAAGCGCGAGGGATCGTCCGCCTGCAGCCTCTTGCGGCATGGCGCGACGTCCTTCAGGCGTGGACAGAGACGCTCCAACGAACCGCGGCCTCGTAGTCGCACCTGCGCTGACGAGGCAGTCTCGCGAGCAGGGATTTGAGATGCAGCCGCGGGCGACGAGGTCGACTGCTTCTCAGGACTCAGTCGAGCCGGGATCGCCGGTGACTTTTGCCTCGACGGGATGAGTGCGGCTGTAGGCGCGAGCTTGCCGAGCGGAACGTCTCACGAGGAGGTATTCGAGACGAGGCTTCAAGCGGCTTCGAACGAGCGTTGACGTCGGAACGTGGCCCGGGAGCGGACACCTGGAGGGAGAGCGTCAAAGGCCGAGGGTGTGGCAGGCGGCGATCTTGCGTTCGGCCTCGTCGAGGCTGGTGCAGCGGAACTCGAGTCCGGATCGGAGCATGCAGATGCGGCACTGCTCGGGGAGCGTGGCGATCTCGGCGACGGGGGAGGGGTCGTCGGGTGCCCAGAGTCGATAGCCCGCGCCGGTGGCTTCGAGCTCGAAGTAGTCGAGTAGGAATCGTTCGCCCGAGTTCATGGCGCCCCGCCTGGTCAGCAGCAGTCGCAGGTGGTGGCCGGCTGATCGCCGGTGAGGGCGGCGACGGGTTGTTTGCAGGCATCGCCTCGCCACGCTTCGAGGCCTTCGCGGATGGCGAAGACGACGATGATGAGTCCGGCGATCGGGTCGGCCCAGGTCCAGCCGAGCAGGGTGTTGAGCAGCAGGCCGACGAGGACGGCTGCGGAGAGGTAGCTGCAGATCAGGGTCTGCTTCGAATCGGCGATCGCTGCGGCGGAGCCGAGTTGCTGGCCGGTACGGCGTTCGAGCAGGCTCAGCAGCGGCATGATCGCAAGGCTGACCACCGTCAGCGCGATGCCGACGGGGCTGTGCTCGGGTTGCCGCAGCCCGGTGAGGGTGAGGACGGCGTCGACGGTGACGTAGAGCGCGAGTCCAAGAAAGGACACCGCGATCACCTTCAGCGCGAGGTGCTCTCGCGTTTCCGGGTCAGGCGCGGCGAACTGCCACGCGACCGCGGCGGCGGAGAGGACCTCGACGATGGAGTCGAGCCCGAATCCGACTAATGCGGTCGAGGAGGCGATCGTTCCAGCGATCAGGGCGACTACCGCCTCGATGGCGTTGTAGGTGATCGTCGCCGCGACGATCCAGCGGATCCGTCGTTGCTGCACGATCCGGCGCGCGACGTCGAGGCGAGGCGCTGTACCGAGCGCGATGAGCTGGCTCATGCGCCGACTCCGCAGCACAGCGGCACGTCGCAGTCCACAGCGGTGCAAGCCTGACCGTCGTCGACGGCCAGCACGACAGAGAGCAGCGCCTGAAGCGCCACCGTGATGTGCGGGTCCGCGATCTCGTACCGGGTCTGACGGCCCTCGGGGACCGCGGCGACGACGCCGCACCCGCGCAAGCACGCCAGGTGGTTCGACACGTTCGACCGGGTCAGCTCGAGATCCTGCGCCAACTCGCCCGGGTAGGAGGGCTTCTCCAGCAGGGCGATCAGGATCCGCGACCGCGTCTGATCGGCCATCGCGCGGCCCAGCCGGTTCATCACGTCGACCCGCGAAGCACTCGTCAGCACGTGCTGACAGTACAGCGCCCGCTGACCTGTCGTTGAGATCGACCTCCAACATCGGTCAGTGGATGAGCTCCGAGAGGACGAGGTAGAGGAGGAAGCCGATGAAGAAGCCGATGCTGCCGGGGCTGGTCTCGCCCTTCTCGTGGGCTTCGACGAGAAGCTCCTCGGTTGCGAGGTACATGAACGCCACGGCTCCGAAGGCGAGCACCCCGGCGAGTACGGCGGGACTCGCGCTTCCTAATACGATCACGCCGGCGGCGGTGCCGGCGACTGTGAGCAGAGCCAGCAGCACGGGGGTGAGGGCGACCGTTCTGCGTTGCACGGTGCCGGCGAGGACTGCGGAGAGGGAGAGCCCGACGAAGAGGTACTCGACGGCCAAGGCAATGGTCAGCAGGACGCCGACGGCGCTGCTGGCGGCAAAGCCGGCACCGAGGATCACGCCGTCGATGAGGAAGTCGATGCCCGTCGCCACGGTCAGACCGACCGGGAAACCGGTCGCACCGCGTGCGTCCCGGCGGACCGTGATCACGTCGCCGAGCTTGCGGAAGCTGAACATCACGACGATGCCGGCTGCGAAGCCCAGGATCGCCACGATCGGGGACCGCTCGAGCACCGCGGGCAGCAGCTCGATGGCGGTCGCCGCGAACACGACCCCGGCGGCGAAGTGCTGCAGCGCACTCGTCGTCCGAGGGCCCGGCCGACGAATCGCCGCGACGACACCGGACAGCAGAGCGGCGGCGACAGGAACGGCGGTGAGTGCGAGGGCGGCGAGCAGCATGGGATCCCGTGTCATCTAGGCTGAACGGCGAAGGGGAGTAGCTCCCAGCGCAGCAGCGCGAGCGGTGCATCGACATGCTGACAGGAACGATCCTGTCCGGTGCGCCACCCGGTTCCGGGCGAGCGAGACCTTCGACACCATCGTGTCGAAGCGCTCTGCTGCCTCGACACCGCTCGTGAGGACACCGCGCATGTCGCTGCCCGCCCTGCTGTTCGTCGCCTTCGGCGTCTCCGCCGACGCGTTCGCCGTCGCCCTGACCGAAGGCGTGCAGCTGCGCCGGCGGGTGCTGCGCAACGCGATGATCATCGCCGCCGCATTCGCGCTCTTCCAGGTCGGCATGCCGCTCATCGGCTGGTCGATCGGCACCCTCTTCGCCGGCTACATCACCGCCGTCGACCACTGGGTCGCGTTCGTGCTGCTCGGCCTGCTCGGCGCCAAGATGCTGTGGGAGGCCCTCCGTCGCTCCGACGACGAACAGGTCGCACGAAGTCTGGGTGTGCGACGACTGCTCGTACTCTCCTTCGCCACCAGCGTCGATGCCCTCGCCGTCGGCATCTCCTTCGCATTCCTCGACGTGAACGTCTGGACCGCCGTCGCTCTCGTCGGCGTGACCACGCTCGTGCTCTCCATCGCCGCGGTGCTCATCGGCCACAAGGTCGGCACCCGGTTCCAGAAGCCGGCTGAACTCGCAGGTGGCGTGGTGTTGATCGGCATCGGCACGCAGGTCCTCCTCGAACACCTCGGCGTGCTCTGACGAGACGTCACCAGATCTCGCCGCCTCGGTCGCCACCCGCGCGGCTAGCCTTTCTTCTTCGACTTGGTCGCGATGAGGATCACATCTCCCTGCGGCGGTCCGTCGGTGCGATTCACCGGTACTCCGCTGACCGCATAGGCCAGCATCAGGACTCCTGTGGCTATCAACCCCAGTGCTACTGCCATCGCGACCCCATGAGAGGCAGTGTTCTTCGGGGGGCGATTCCTCGACAGCCCCAGAATGCGTCCACCCGGACGAACTGTCTGCGATCTCGATCCCGGGTCAGTGTGGGGTCTTTCGAGTGGACACATGTCATGTCTCGCATCCGGGGCCGATGGAGACGTCTCAGAAGCAGCGACCTAGGCGCTCAGCACCAGCAGCACGAGGTCGCCGGCGCCGACGATGACCACTACGAGCCCGGCGACCATGACGGTGAACCACGGGTCGAGCCGGTCTGCCGTGCCGGGATCACTGAGTCGGCGGTGCCCCGCTACCAGCATCCCGACGACCAGCCCGAGCACGGCGACAGCCGACCCCACGACCACCAGGGCCGTTCCGATGACCATGCTGCCCACGGAGAGACGGTAGCGACCGTTACAACCAGCGAGCACCACCCCCAGGGGTGTTCTTGACGCTCCCCAGCACGTCTCGGACTGGCCGACGCCTCGTCGCGCCGGAAGCCCCTCCCGGCTCGACGGCGGCCCCTGCGCCTACTCGGCGTCGCCGGGCAGCACTGGGATGGCGGAGTAGGGGTGGGCTTCGATGCGCATCGGTGGCTCGCCGAGCAGGCCGATGATCTCGTCGCGGAGCTCGTCGGCCATGTCGCTGGTCTCGTAGCCGTCCTTGGCCTCGTCGGATCGGAACACCTCGATGTTCCAGAGGACGTCCGGGTCCGCGTCCTCGCGGAGCACGATGAAGCGGTCGGAGGAGTTCGACTTCTCCATGCCGATGCACGGTGACCGCCCACGACCGCGTCGGCCGGACCCCCGCGCCTGGTGTCGCACCAGCAGGTCGGTGAGACGCGTCGATCAAGTGGCCGACTCTTGTCTCCGCCGTCGGGCTGTTCGTGCTGCGAGCAGAAGGAGGCCCGCACTGGTCGCGAGCGCTCCGAGCAGCGCGAGTGCGGTCCCAAGCGCGGTGGCCCCGCCTTCGAACGGAGGCAGGTGGTTCGACAGCCACAGGGTCATCCCGAGGGCTGCGCACTGGAGGAGCAGAGCGAGTGCACCGAGCCCGATGAGTGCTACCGCATCGATGCGCAGTGCGGAGGGGCGGCGTGACGCGGGCAGAGACCACACGGCCATGGCGGCGCAGACGAGTCCCCACAGGACGGGACCGGCCAGCACCGGTGCCAGGTCGCTCCTGGTCGCGATGCTCGCCCAGACCTCGGGCGCATTCGAGGAGGGAGCCAGCACGCGTGGGAGGAGTGCCAGCGCGTCGACGAGCCCGAGCGCGATCAGCATCAGGAATCCGCCGGCGGCGATCGTGCCGGTCTGAGGACGGGTCATGACCGGAAGGGAGGTGCTGACGCCGCTGTGCGCGAGGGGCGCGGCATGAACGGCAGGACGACGCGCAGGCTGTGGAACTCCATCGACGGGTGACGGGCTGGCGCTTACCAGGACTCAGGTGACCGATGCAGGTGGACGCGGGAGAGGGACCGGAAGTGATCCGGTTCACCTCGGGTGCCTAGAGTCCGGACCATGGCAGAGCACTTCGATGCGGAGCAGGTCGTTCGAGAGGTCGCGGGGGTGCTGCAGAAGAAGTACCCCGGCAAGGACCCCGAGGAGGTCGAGCGGGTGGTGCGGGCCCAGGTCGAGGACCTCCAGGACCGGCCCGTGCAGGACTACGTCTCGGTCCTCGCCAAACGCGCGGCCAAGAAGCAGCTGGACGGCTGAGGCCCGCTCGGCGGCCGCATGCAGGGTTGCTTCAAAAGGGGGTTCGTCGCGCGGATGACAGAAGACCCCGGAACCGTCGTCGGTGCTCCGGGGACCGTCATCGCGAACCGCTGCGGGTTCTGCTGCTCGCCCGCATTGTCCGCTGGCTGCGCCCCGCGAGCAGGCGGGCGGGCGGGCGGGCGCGTCGCGAGGAGAGCGGCTCGAGAAGCCCGGCCCCGACGTGGACTGCCTCGTCAGCGCGCGAGCACACCGACCATCCCGCGGTAGGCCCACGGCACGGACGACGAGATCGGGACGATCGCTCGACGCAGCACCGGGGAGCGGGCGATCGAGAGCATGCCCAGGGTCAGCGCATGCGACCGCCAGGTCACGCGTCGATGCGCAGCCGGGTAGTCCTGCAGCCGATCATCGGCGAGGCATCGCGCCAGCTCCGTCGCCGCGGCGAGGCCCACTGCAAGGCCCTCGCCGGTCAGCGCGTCGACGTATCCCGCGGCGTCGCCGACCAGTGCGACGCGGCCGTCAGCGACCCGGGAAGCGCGTTGTCGCATCGGACCCGCGCCGCGCACGACTGATGCCGGTTCGGCACCGGCGATGAGATCGCGGACGTCGGGGAAGTCCTCGAGCTGCTCGGCCCACGTGCCTCGGCGCGCGGCGAGCAGTGCGACGCCGAGCTCCTGCGGGCCCACCGGTGTCAGGTAGACCTCCGCGTGTCGACCCCAGTGCACCTCGATCAGGTCGGAGCGAGGCTCGATGCGGAAGTGGCGGCGCAGCCCGTACCTCGCGGTGCTCCGGACGCGTCGATCGAGTCCCGCTGCGCGTCGGACGGAGGAGTGCAGCCCGTCGGCGCCCACCAGGTACCGCGCTCGTCGAGCACCGACCGCGACGTCATCGGGACCCACCCGGATCCGCTCCGCGCGTTCACGGTGGACCGCGATGCCGGCCTCCTCGATCGCCTCGGTGAGCGCGCGCTGCAGCTCGAGCCGGCGCACTCCGCGGCCCGGGGCGTCGGGGAAGGCCGCCTCGACCGCCCGGCCGCGGTCGGCGTAGCGGATGCCGCGCAGCGGCATCCCGACCGGTCGCACACCGAGTGCGGCGAGCGAGGCGACCGCCGCAGGCATCAACCCCTCACCGCACGCCTTGTCGATCGGGCCCGACCGCGGCTCGAGCACCTCGACGCGCAGACCTGCCGCGTGGGCATGCAGAGCCGTCGCAAGACCGATCGGTCCGCCGCCGACGACCAGGACGTCGATCACCGTCGGTGCTCGGGCTGGCCGATGTGCATGGCTGGACGCTACGGGCGCGGGCCGCCGCGCGGGCGTGTTCTCCGCGGACGCACATATGGTGGGGCGTGCCCGCGGCCCGATCCCCCTGGATCTCGCTGCTCCTGTCCTGCCACCCGGTTCCGACGGCGGCGGTGACCGCGATCGCGACCGTGCAGGCACTGGCCGCGGGCGGTGCGCCCGGCGTCGTCGCGTTGGTGCTGCTGGCCGTCCTGTCCGGGCAGCTGTCGATCGGGTGGTCCAACGACCTCCTCGACGCCGAGCGCGACCGGTCCGCCGGGCGGACGGACAAACCGGTCGCTGCCGGCGCACTGCCCCGGCGCACGCTCGGCATCGCACTCGCCGTCGCGACGGCGGCGGTCGTGCCGCTGTCGTTCGCGCTGGGCTGGCAGGCGGCCGCTGCGCACCTGCTCGGAGTCGCGTTCGGGTGGGCGTACAACCTGGGGCTGAAAGCGACGCCGTTCTCCCCGGTGCCGTACGCGGTCGCCTTCGGTGCGTTGCCCGCCGTCGCGACACTGTCAGGATCCGCACCCGCGGCGCCTCCGTGGTGGGCGGTCACCGCCGGGGCGCTGCTCGGTGTCGGGGCCCATTTCGGCAACGTGCTCCCGGACATCCGAGCGGATCGCGAGGCGGGTGTGCTCGGGCTTCCGCAGCGGGCTGGCTCGGCGCTGTCGTCGAGCGTGGCGGCCGCGGCGGTCGTGTCGGCCGCAGCGCTGGTGTTCACCCCGGCCGTGCTCGTCAGCCCGGCCGCGGTGCCGCTGGCCGCGCTGGTGGTGGCGCTGGCCGGGGCGACCATCGCGATCGCCCGGACAGGTCGACGCCTCCGACTCGCGTTCGTCGCGGTGATGCTCGCGGCGGGGCTCTGCGTCGCGATGCTGGTGCTGTCCGGAGGTCTGGCCCGGGTGACCTCGTGATGCTCGTCAGGGTCGCAGCGCGGAGCGGAGCGGGTCGATCCGCGCCAGGAGTGCCGCCGCGTCCCGCAGCCGGAAGACGCCCTCGCCGAGTCCCACATCGAGCAGCCGGTTGAAGAGCGCGGGTTCGTCGGCGCCGGCCCGCACGACCGCATCCAGCACGGCGGGTACGCCGGTCAGGGGCATCAGCAGCCGGAGCTGTCGGTGCTGTCGGCCGTACCGTCGGGCGAGGGCCCGCCGGTACCGCGTCGAGGCGGTCGCCGCCTCGACCGCCGCGGCCGCGCCGGCCAGCGCACCGGAGACGATGGCGCTGTAGATCCCCTCCCCGGTCAGCGGGTTGATGAGGCTCGCGGCGTCGCCGACCAGGAGCACGCGCCCGATCGCGGCGCGCGGCGTCCACGTGGACAGCGGCAGGGGATGCCCGGTCAGCTGCACCCCGGTGAGGTCGTACTCGGGCAGCAGCTCGCGGAGGCGGCGGGTGAGCGCGTCGCGGCCGCCGCCGCTCGCGTCGCTCGACAGGCCGTAGCCGACGTTGGTGGTTCCGTCGTACAGCGGGAACGCCCAGGCGTACGAGAGGCCGCCGCCGCGGCGCGCGTCCAACCGGATCAGCAGCTCGTGCGGCCGAGCCGTCGGCGTCGGCGCGTAGCCGCGGACGGCGATCGCGAGCGAGCGTCCCCGGTTCCCGGGCGTCCCGGTCAACCGCCGGACGCGGGAGTGCGCTCCGTCCGCGCCGATGACCACGCCGGCCCTCCACCGCCCGTCGACCTCGACCCCGTCGCCGTCCTGGACCAGCGAGGTGACCCGCTCCTGCACGAACTCCGCCCCCGCCCCGATCGCGGCCCGAGCGAGCCGCTCGTCGAAGACGGTGCGAGGGACGACCGCCCCGGGGTCGGCCGTGACCGCGGCCGTGCCCCCGCCGCCGGCGATCGAGAGCCGGACGGCCGGGACGAGTTCGCTGGGCACCACCGCGTCGACTCCGAGCGTGGCGAGGCCGGCGATGGCTTGCGGTGCGATGCCGTCACCGCAGACCTTGTCCCGACCGAGCGGCGCACGGTCGAGGATCACGACCCTCGCGTCCGGGCGCTGCTGGAGTGCAGCGAGCGCCGCTGCGCTGCCGGCGGGCCCCGATCCGACGATGAGGACGTCGACGTGCTCCAGGTGCCGCATGTGCACATGCTCGACGCCGCGCCTGGCTGTCAGCCGGTGCGGGGTTCGGCGGGCCCAGACCTGGTGCGGCGGCGCTGTCACGGCCGCCCGGGGGACCAGCCGCCGTCGATGGTCAGGTCGATGACGCTGCTGAGCGCAGTGATGCAGGTGGAGCGGAGCTGGACACGGCTGATGGCCCCGAGCCGGTATCCGAGCGGTTCATCTGCCCATCGCGCTCGAGGGTCGACCTCATGGAGCCGCACTCGTCGCTGATCGACTTCGACCACCTGCCCGATCCACACGGCGGCTCGCCGGCGCTCCTTCTCGATGCCGATCAACTCCGACCGAGGAACGCTGAGGAGCAGGTCGGCCGTCTCGTCGAGTTCGAGTGGGAAGGGAGCACGGGGTGGCCATTCGGGCTGTCGTTCACTGACGCGGGTCTCGAACGTCTCGCCGTGCGGCTTCACCTGTGCGACGTCGACGATCCGGAACGCGTTCCAGCCGTCGGAGTAGCTGCCGTCCCGTGTCGTCTGGACCAGGGCCCACTTGTCGCCGACGTGGGTGATGAACCCGTCGAGCACGTCCGCGTGCTTCGGCGTCCGCGAGAGTCGGACGAACGACAGAACATCACGCGCGCTGAGCAGGGCTGCACGCATCGCAACCATGCTGTCGTCGGGCATCACGAACCGACTCCAGGGACGCACCGGTCGCGCCCCTGCGTGCCTGATCCGCTCATCTGCGATCGGCTGAGTACGGCGCTCGCAGGTCCGTGATCGTGGACCTGCTCCGGTGGCCGTGCTCCCGGCCTTCGAGCGAACGGGAGCGGGACGTCCCGATGCCGCCTCCGGGGCAGGCCTCAGGCTCCGACCCCGAGGTCGATCAGGTGGTTCCCGAGCAGCAGCATGCCCGCGGCGATCACGAGGGCCGAGCAGGGCAGCCACCAGAGGTAGCGGTCGGGTCGGGGCAGGACGAGCAGGCCGATGAACGCGATCGCCGTCGCCCCGATGCTTCCGGCCATGATCACCGCGCCGCCGGCGCCGACGAGCGAGGCGCTGCAGGCGCTTCGGCATCCCGTGATGCGCATGCCGTTGATGCCGGCCAGCAGCGGCGAGCTCAGGGCCAGGGCGCCGAGCAGGAGGAGCACGACGAACACGACACCGCGGTCGAGGAGCAGCAGCGTCGACTTCTTCGCGGGGAGCATCCTCACGGCGTCAGTCTCCGCTCCGTCGACCGTTCCTGCATCAGCCCCTCGTGTCACTCCGCGGCGGCGGCGTCCGGCGTCGTCGTGCGCGTGGCCCGCTGCGCGAGCTGTTCGCCCGCGGCCGCGCCTGCTGCCGCCCCTGCTGCGCGCCCGTTCACGATCTCCGCGATGTCGATGCCGACGAGGTCCTTGATCAGCTTCGTGGAGGTGGCGAGCTGGCCCGCGACGCTCTGCCCGAGCTGCCCCGTGGGGTCGCCGTCGGTGGAGACGATCGTCAGCGCGCCGATCCCGGAGAGCGGGCCTGCGGCGGCGCGGACGATCTCCGGCAGCTGCTCGATCAGCTGCTGACGGAGCAGCTCGGCCGCGCGCTCCTGCAGCGCCTCGGCCTGCGCCCGGCTGGCCTCGGCCTGCGCGGCACCGGTCGCGCGGATGCGGCCGGCCTCCGCCTCGCCTTCGGCCCGCAGCGCCTCGGCGGCGGCGATGCGGCGGTTCCGCTCGGCCTGCGCCTCGGCCTGGGTGCGGGTGGCGACCGCGTACGCCTCCGCGTCGGCGACGGCCCGCACCTCGGCGTCCAGCTCCTGCCTGCGGAGGCCGACCCGCTTGCCCGCGGTCACCTCCTGCTGCGACACGACCTCCTGCTGCGCGATCGCCTCGGCGAGCGGTGCGGCAGCAGCGGCCTCGGCACCGGCGCGGTCGGTCTCCTTGCGGATCTCCGCACGCCGGAGGTCGAGCTTGCGCTGCTGCTCGGCGACCGCCTGGTCGGCGCCGATCCGCGCCTCCTCCGACGCCTGCCGCGCCACGGACTCGGCGATCTCGGCGACCTGCTTCACCCGGGCCGCCTCACCGCGACCGAGGTCGCGGATGTAGCCGTTGTCGTCGTCGATCTCCTTGATCTGCAGGGTGTCGATCTGCAGGCCCTGCACGTCGAGCGACTCCCGCACGGCCTCGAGCACCTGCCCCTGCAGGGCCTGACGGTTGGTGATGATCTCGGTGACCGTCAGCTGGCCGACGATCGAGCGGACGGAGCCGGACAGGACCTCCTCGGTGGAGGACTCGATCTGGTCCTGCTGGTTGAGGAACCGCTGCGCGGCCGCGCGGACCATCTGCTCCGACCCGCCGACCTTCACCACGGCGACGGCGTTCACCTTGATCGTGATCGCGTCGCGCGTCTGCGCGGTGGCCTGCACGTTCAGCTGCCGGCTGCGGAGGCTCAGCTTGAAGTGCGCCTCCACGATCGGCTTCACGAAGACGCGCGAGCCGAAGACCACGCGCTGGCCCGCGTTCTCGTCGGCCTCCTCGCCGGTGCGCGCTCCGCGCTGGCGGGAGGTGACGATGATCGCCTCGTCCGGCTTGGCGACCTTGATGCCGCGCAGCAGCGTGAACAGCACGATCAGCAGGATCACCGCGACCACGATGACGACGACGGCGATGGACGCGATTCCGGTGATCACGCGCACATCATGTCGGATCGGGTCGCGGTGGCGGACCACGAGGGCGCCCTCGACACCGCCCGGATCTGCTCGATCAGCGCGTGTGGAGGCGATGCGGAGCCCGTGATCGAGGGGCTGCTGGACGACGAGTCGGCTGGACGGCCCGTCTGCGCCGAGGACGAGGAACCGCCCGGGCGCGCTCGGGGGCGGGTCCACTCGGGCCGTCCGAGCCATTCGTCGTCAGAGCTCGACGGTCTCGTTCGTGATCGGGTCCTTCTTCGGGTTGCCGGTCACGGCCGCGCGGAGGTTGCCCGCGACGAACGCGACGGTGCTGGTCGGCGCGTCCCAGTACTCGGCGGTCTCCGCCTCGATCCTGATCAGGGCGATGCCCGGGGTCTCGAGCTCGTCCGGGAACCAGGCCTTCAGGACCGGGGACCACAGCTGCTCGGCCTTCGCGCGGTCGTGCACGACCTCGGCCCGGCCGGCGATCGAGGTCCAGGAGTGGCCCCTGGTGTCGGAGAAGGAGACGTTCACGGACGGCATCTGCCGGATCTGCGCCGCCTTCGCGGAGTCGTCGTAGGCGAAGAACCACAGGTCGCCGTCGAACTCGGCCTCCTGCAGGCCCATCGGCCGGCTGACGTGCTTGCCGTCCGCGGTCATGGTGGTCAGCATCGCCACCTTCGCGTCGCGCACCAGGTCGGCGACGTGCTGGCGGTCATCGGTCGTGGAGTCGCTCATGGTCGTATCCTCTCGAGGACTAACAGGAAACTGCATGCTGACGGTAGGTCGGCCACCTGGTGGAGGGATGTGCGCGTGCCGGACGGGGCGATGACCGCGGGGGAGCTCGACGCCAACCTGACCTGGAGTCTCGTGCGGGTGGCCCGTCTGGCGGGTCAACGCCTGACCGACCGCCTCGCCGTGCACGACCTGAACCCGATCCAGTTCGGCGTGCTCGCCCACCTGGCGGTCGCAGCGGAGATGACGCAGGCGGATCTCGCCCGGTCCGTGCTGGTGCGGCCGCAGAGCGTCGCGCCGCTCGTGGACGGCCTGGAGCAGCGCGGCCTGATCGCGCGGAGCGGTGACCGGGCGCGGGGCCGGCGGAACCCGGTGCGCATCACGCAGCAGGGGCGCCGGGCGCTGGACGAGGTCCGTGACGTCGCCCTCGGCGCGAACGACCTGACCGACGCGGGGCTGTCCCTGCCTGAGAGCGCGGAGCTGAACCGGCTGCTGCTCAAGGTCGTGCATGCCACCGGCGGTGCACGGCCGAAGGACGGCGACCAGCTCTGGAGTGCGTGAGGCGGCGGCGCGGGCGACGCAGTCGGTCAGGCGCGGTAGCTGCGGATGAGTTCGAGGGAGGCGTCGATCGCGGTCTCGAGCGGGAGGGTCGTCCGGCGGAGCTGGGTGAGCACCAGGCCGCCCTGGAGGGCGGCGAGCAGCGCGAGTGCGAGCCGGTCCGTGTCGGCGTCCTTGCGAAGGGCCCCTCGGTCCCGCATCGTCGCGAGCCCGCTCCGGAGCGGCGCCTCCCACTGCTCGAAGCTGTCGACGAGGTCGGCTCGAGCGTCGGGGTCGTCTTCGGCGATCTCGGCCGCGATCGACCCGATCGGACAGCCGCCGGCGCAGTGGCGTGCCCGTTGGAGCGCGACGAGCCCGTCTCGCCACCGGTCCAACGCCTCGAAGCTGTCCAGGGCGTCGAGTTCAGGCCCCTGAGCGGCGAGGACCTCGACGGTCTGGTGCGCGATGACGGCGCGCATGAGCGTCTGCTTGTCGCCGAAGTAGTGGTACAGCTGCGAGGCGCTGACCCCTGCCTCCCGCTGGACGTCCTCCACGCCCGTGCGCGTGACGCCGTGCAGGAACACGAGGGCGGATGCCGCCTCGACGATCCGCGCACGGGTTGCCTCGCCCTTCGCGGTCAGTCGTCGCGTCGGTGCTGCGTGCTCCGCGATGGTCGTCGATGGCATGACGGCAGCCTAGCGCGGAATGGAGTTGCCACTCCAAAATGAGACGGCCAGTCTGGAGCGACTACTCCAGTCTGAAGGGACTCGACATGACTGCATCGCTCGAAGGCAAGACCGCGCTGGTGACCGGAGGGACGAGCGGCATCGGTCGTGCCGCCGCCGTGATGCTCGCTGCGCGCGGCGCGCACGTCGTGGTGTCCGGCCGCGACTCCACTCGTGGTGAGGAGGTCGTGACCGCGATCAGGACCGCCGGCGGCTCGGCGGACTTCGTGCGCGCCGACCTCGCCGACGCCGACAGCGCCCGCGCGCTCGCCGCTCGTGCGACCGAGCTCGGCAGCGGGCACGTCGACGTCCTGGTCAACAGCGCCGGCATCTTCCCGTTCGGTCCCACCGCCGAGACGACCCAGGGCGATTTCGACCAGGTCTTCGCGACCAACGTCGCGGCGCCCTACTTCCTCGTGGCTGCCCTCGCACCCGGGATGGCCGAGCGCGGCGATGGCGCGATCGTGAACGTCACCACGATGGTCGCCGAGTTCGGCGCGGCCGGCATGGCGCTCTACGGCGCGAGCAAGGCGGCTCTCGTGCTGCTGACGAAGTCGTGGGCGGCCGAGTTCGGGCCCGCCGGCGTCCGGGTCAATGCCGTCAGCCCCGGCCCGACCCGCACCGAGGGCACCGCCGCCATGGGCGAGGCGCTCGACCAGCTCGCTGCGGCCGGACCCGCAGGACGACCCGGACAGCCCGAGGAGATCGCCGAGGCGATCGTCTTCCTCGCCACCGATGGAGCCGGCTTCATCCACGGCGCCGTGGTCCCCGTGGACGGAGGCCGCATCGCCGTCTGACCACCGCGCTCGAGGGGCGACGGCCCGGGGCGACCACGAGCCGGTCCGTCGCCCGGGACGGTGCCTTCCGTCGAGTCGGGGGAGTGCGCCTCAGCACTCCGTCCGGCATGAAGCGCGCACCGGTCGATCGGTAGCTTCAGCGCGTGGCATGCATCTCCATCACGCACCCGGAGGTGGTCGTCGATCCAGGCGTGCCGATCGCGGACTGGAGCTTGTCGGAGGTCGGGAGGAACCGGGCGACTCGACTTCCCGGCCAGTTGCGTGATGCGCCTCAAGCGGTCATCTGCAGCGCGGAGAGGAAGGCGATCGAGACCGCGACCATCCTCGCCGAGGCACTCGACCTGCAGACGACCGTCGATCCCGGGCTCGGCGAGATGGACCGGACCGCGACCGGTTACCTCCCGCCGGGCGAGTTCGAGCAGACGGCCGACGACTTCTTCGCGCAGCCGGAGGTGTCGGTGCGCGGCTGGGAGCGCGGGATCGACGCGCAGCACCGGATCGAGACCGCGGTGCGGAGGAACCTGTGCGCCGGAGCCGATCCCGCGATCGCGTTCGTCGCGCACGGCGGGGTCGGTGCCCTGCTCATGGCGAGCCTCATGTCCGCACCGATCAGTCGCGCGTTCGACCAGCCGGGACTCGGCAGCTGCTTCCGATTCGACGCGCGGACCTGGACGCTGCTCTCGCCGTGGGAGCCGATCCTCTGACGCCCGCTGCCCGGTTCCCGCGGCCGGGCGTCTGAAAGCTCGGCCACGGGCGATGCGCGCCGCTCAGAGCGACTGGGTGAGGGCGCTCCGGAGGGTGTCGGCGAACGGGTGGTCCGTGTCGACGAGCACGAGCCGACCGGGGAAGGCGGTGTGGTCCGTCGTGGAGCCGGGGTCCTGCAGCTGCTGTCGGTCGGCTTCAGCGTGCGCAGGGTGGCGTGGCCGGGCGAGGATGCGCATGCGTCGCGTCCCGTCAGCGGCGGAGCAGACCACGGTCGTGAGGTCGAGTTCGTCGGTGCGCTGCCATCTGCGAAGGAGGTCCGGGGCATCGGGACCGTGGAATGTCGCCTCCAGGATGAGGTCGACCCGGTTCGCGAGCTGCTGCTCCGCGAGGGTCCGGAAGATCTCGTAGGAGTGCGGGGTCGTGATGCCGACGTCGTGGAGTGCGGCCTTGATGGCGTCCTCGTGCGGGCAGGCGATGTGCAGCTCGCGGGAGACCGCATCGGCCAGCGTCGTCCTGCCGCTGCCGCTCGGACCGCAGATGACGATGAGGCGCCTCCGCTGCTGCTCGGTCATCGTCGAGGGTCGTCCACGTGCTGAATCCAGCGCACTCCCACGGTCGATCGCGGCTCACCGGACCGCTGAGCTCCGGCCCGTCGCGGTGCGGGCCGGGCCCGTGCTGCTGCGGATGACGAGGGTGCTGGAGTGCAGGTGGGACCGGGCGGGATCGAGGCCCGGGGTGAGCCCGGCGAGGAGCATGTCGACGGCGGCTGCGCCCATCTCGGCCGGTCGGATCCGGATGGTCGTGAGGTCCTCCGCGAGGGCCTCGGGCTGATCGTTGAAGCCGACGACGGAGAGGTCGCGTCCGGGCTGGAGGCCGAGCTCGCGGGCGGCCTCGAGCACGCCGATGGCGATGTCGTCGGTCACGCCGAACACCGCGGTGGGTCGATCGGGAGCGCGCAGCACCCTGCGCGCCGCTTCGAACGCCGCGGTCTGGTCGAGGTCGTGCTCGACGACGAGCGGTTCGAGGCCGCCCGCCCCCATGGCGAGGTGGTAGCCCTTCGCGCGCCGTCGGATGATCAGATGCCCGGCCTGGTGCTCCATCGACGTGGTGAAGTGCGCGATGCGCGTGTGGCCGAGACCGCGGAGGTGCTCCGTCGCGGTGCGTCCTGCGGTCAGATCGTCGACCATCACGGTGGGGAAGCCGAGTGCGCTCCCGCCGACGAGCACCAGCGGGCGCTTCCACGACGTCTCGACGGTCTGCGCGCCTGCTCGGTAGCGGAAGCCTCCCGCGACCGCGCCGATGACCTCCGGATCCTGGAAGTCCGCATGAAGCGTGGCGGTCGCGACGGCCGTCGATCCGTCCGAGAGCGCGACGCGATGGAGGCGCGGCTCGTGGCCGGCCGCGACGATCCGCTGCTGCGCACCCCGCACCATCTCGGTGAAGTACCACCGATCGATTGCGGGGACCGCGATCGACACCACACCCATTTCCGAACCTCTTCCGTTCCTGCGGATCAGCTTCGTGCGCTGCACGTGCGCTGTTGAACCGGATCGGTCATCCCGGACGACGGTAGGCCCGGACGGGGCCCGCGGCATCCGCCCCGCCGTCTCGACCGTGCACCTGCAGGGGAGCGGTCCGCTAGCCGGCGTGCGGGACGGCGAGCTCTCCGGTGACGTACTGGGCGCGCCCGAACCCGAACGACCAGTCCTCGGGTCCGTTCTCGACGTAGCCGATGAAGACGTCCTCGGGGCGGACGCCGAGTGCTGCGAGACCGGAGGCGACGGCCGCGTACAGCTGCTGCTTCGCCTCCGGGGTGCGGCCCTGCTGCGTGAAGATCTGGATCATCACGACGCCCTCCGAGCGCTCGAACCCGAGTCCGGCGTCCAGCGCGATGACCTGCGACGCGGGGTGCTCGGTGATGATCTGGAACCGGTCGCGCTCCGGGATGCCGAAGGTGCTCACGAGCGCCTCCTGGACGGCGTCGGCGATCCGCCGGACCTGCTCCGGCTCGGTGCCGGCGATGAGGTCGATCCTGACGAGGGGCATGTGATCTCCAAGGTGCTCGGACGCGTCGCGGCACTGTAGGCGCGGCTCGCTGAGCGGGCTCCGCGGTTCGTCGGTGGCACCCGACGCTCTGCGTGCCGCCGCCGTGCCGCCGCCCCGCCGTGCCTTCGGCGACGGCGCGGCGAGCCGGCAGCGTGGAACCCGCGGCTCAGGCGGCGGCGCTCATCCGTCCCGCGGCGCGGGGGCCGCACTCCGGGCACTCCCAGGCCCGCTCGTGCGCGTCCCCCATGCGGACCATGGGCGTGAAGCAGGGGACGCAGAAAGCCTGGGTGAGCTCGTTCTCGTACATGGGGGTCCTTCCGACAGCGGGGTGGGCATGTGACCGTGAGCACATCACCGGAGGCGGCCGACGCGCCGGTGCACTGCGGGACACAGGCGCACGCTCAGGTCCGAACCGGCCCCAGAGCGCGGGTCACGAGGGAGCAGCCGTGCGACCGGGGATCGCCCTCGACCCCGGGAAGCGGTGGCAGCGAGGGACCGCCTCAGGCGCCGCGGTGCAGATCGGCTACGAAGGAGTCCGCCCTCGCGACGAACGGAACCGCCTGTGCACGGCGGCGCCGAGGTCGAAGAGGGCGTGGACGACCAGATCCGCCGCACCGGCAGCCGCGGACGCGAGCAGCTCCATCGGCGTGCTCCTCCCTCGGTGCCTCATGCTCAGTAGAGCACTGCACGCCGCTCGGGTCCACCGACTGCATGACCTCCTCGCGGCGTCGCGGCACCGGCGAAGGGATGCACCTGAAGCTGCGGAAGCACGCGGATGATTCGAGGATGAGCGACATGCAGCAGGACGTGGTGGGGATCGCGGCAGCGCTCCGCGGGGTGACCGAGCACTGGTCGCCGACCGTGGTGGGGCGCGTCAACGATCAGTACGTCAAGGTCGCGAAGCTGCTCGGGCAGCTCGTGTGGCACGCGCACGACGACGAGGACGAGCTGTTCCTCGTCGTGTCGGGCGCCCTGCGCATCGAGCTCGAGGATCGGCCCGAGGTGCGGCTCGGCCCCGGCGAGTTCTTCGTGGTCCCGCGCGGGGTGCGGCACAACCCGATCGCGGACGAGGAGGTGCACATCGTGCTCGTCGAGACGGTGACCACCGCGCACACCGGCGACGTGGTCGTCGAGGGCACGAAGTCCATCGAGCAGCAGCTCGCGCGCTGAGCCGGATCGCGCTCCTCCTCGAAGCACGGAGGTGGGCCGGCGGACGCTCCGAGGGACTGTTCACGTGCCTCGGCGCCGTCATCGCGCTCGCGGACCGGTGCGACTGCCCGTGGTACCCGGGTGCCTCGGGCCTCGGCACCCGGGGGCGATCCGCGACGGCGCCGGCGTTCCTAGCGTCCTGCTCGCGGTCTCACGCCGCTCCGCTGCCGCATCCCGCGGTGGCGGATCCGAGGCAGAACCCCTGGAGCGTCGCGGCCGTGCAGACATCCCAGATCGCACTCCTCCTCCTGATCGCCGTGCCGCCGCTGCTGCTCTGGATCGGCGCGTTGATCAGCATCCTTCGACGCGAGCGCACCCCGCTGCTCGCGCTGTGGGTCCTCGTGACGCTCGTCCTCCCGATCGCCGGGCCGCTCGCGTGGTTCCTCGTCGGTCGCGGCGTCGCGGTCGGGCGGACGCCCTGATCGGCTGACGCGAGGGCCGCCCGAGCCACCGGGAGCGCGGGCCGCCCCGGCCGGTCAGCCCAGGCGCCCGCCTCCGTCGACGTGCAGGGTCGTACCGGTGAGGAAGGTGTCGTCGACGGCGAAGAGGACCGCGTCGGCGATGTCGGCCGGAGCGCCGATCCGGCGTGCGGGGTTCGAGGCCGCAGTCGCCGCGAAGAACTCGCGCTTGCCGTCGTCGCCCATGAAGTCCCACAGCCCGGAGTCGACGACGCCCGGCGACACCGCGACCGCGCGCACCGGAGCGAGCTCGACCGCCAGCGCCTCGGCCATGAACGCCACCGCGCCGTTCACGGTCGCCATCGCGCTGAGGCCCGGCGCCGGCTTCCACGCGGCGACCCCGGAGAAGAACACGAACACGCCGCCCGGCCGCATGGAGTCGGCGAGGTGCTTCGCGAGCAGCATGGGGCCGACGACCTTGGCGTCGAACGCCGCGTGGACCGCCGCCCGTTCGAGCGTCGCGACGGGGCCGTTCGCGGACGCGGCCGCGAGGGAGACGACGGCGTCGAACGGTCCCTCCTGCGCGAGCACCGCGATGCTGCGCTCGTCCGCGAGGTCGGCGTGCACCAGCGGCACGCCGCGAAGCGCCTCCGGCAGCGCCGACGCGGTGCGCTCCGGATCCCGGGCGCCGATGATCGGCTGATCGCCGCGCTCGAGCGCGGCCAGCGCGATGGCGCGTCCGATGCCGGAGCTGCCTCCGATGAGGAGGAGGCGCTTCTGGTCGTGGTTCGTCATCGATCGATTCCTTCCGTTGCGGGGGTGTGGAGTCGTGGAGGGGGCGGTGTCAGCGGTGGGCGAGGGCGACCCGCGCCCTGCGCACCGGCAGGCCGAGCAGGACCAGGGCGGCCGAGCCGAGCAGCGCGAGGACGGCCGCGAGGCCGAAGTCGACGGCGATGCCGGACGACGTCACGACGACGCCGCCGATCGTGGACCCGATCGCGAGCGCGACCTGGAGCGTCGTGACGAACATCGCCAGCCCGGCTTCGGCCACTGACGGCGTCGCCTGGACCATCCACGTCTGCAGGCCGAGGGGGAGCCCGCCCCAGACGAGTCCCCAGACCACGAGCAGCGCGAAGACCGCGATCGGCAGGTGCGCGGCGAGGGGGAGCAGCGCCACGGCCGCGGCGAGCACGAGGCCGCCGGCCACGAGCGTCGCCGGCACGGAGCGGGCGAGCGCGGCGCCGGTGACGAAGTTGCCGGCGATGCCGGCGACGCCGAACACGAGCAGCGCGGCCGAGATCCCGGCCGGGCTGATCCTCGCCGTCTCCTGGAGGAACGGGCTGATGAAGGTGTAGGCCGCGAACTGCGCGGCGAAGAGCAGCGCCGCCACGACGAGGCCGGTCCGGGCCCGCGGCACGCCGAACAGTGACAGCAGCTCGACGAGGCGCACGCGCTCGCGCGAGGGGATCGAGGGCAGTGCGATCAGCTGCAGCACCAGCGCGAGCAGGCCGAGCGCGGCGCCGAGGACGAAGGCGAGCCGCCAGGTCGACGTCGCGGCGACGAGTGCGCCGAGCGGCAGGCTGACGACGGTCGCGATCGAGATCCCGGCCGTGATGACCGAGGTCCCGCGGATGGTGTCCTCCGCGCGCAGCAGTCGGGGCGCGATGCCTGCGCCGACGGCCCAGAACCCGCCGAGTGCGACGCCGACCAGGATGCGGGCGACGAGCAGGACCGGGAACGCGGCCGCGGTCGCGGCGACGACGTCGGCGAGCACGAGGACCGCGCTGAGGCCGGCGAGGACCGTCCGCCGGTCGAGGCGGGAGGTGGTCACGGCCACGGCGGGCGCTGCGACGGCGGCGGCGAGGCCCGTGGTGACGACCATCAGGCCGGTGGTCCCGATCGGGAGGAACTCGGACAGGACGGTCGCGAAGGATCCGGCGGCGACGGCCGCGATCCCGAACCAGCCGCCCGTGCGTGTGCGGGTCATGGAGGTGCTCCTTGTCTCTGCTGGGCGGGACGTCGGGTCCCGCTGGAGCCGGCGGTCACCGGCCGGGGAGGAGGCGCCGGGACGCGGCGGCCGCGCTCGATGCGGCTGCCGCGTGCCCGGTGCGGCGGGGTCAGACGATGGTGCTGCCGCCGTCGACGGCGAGCTCGCTGCCGGTCATGCCGGAGCTCTGGTCGGAGACCAGGAAGAGGACGGCCGAGGCGACCTCCTCCGGCGCGAGGACGCGGCCGAAGGGGAGCCTGCTCGCGATCTTCGCCACGAGCGCGTCGCCGTCCTCCCCGGCGAGCCCCTTGAGGCCCGGCGTCTCGGTGGGCCCGGGGACGACCGTGTTGATGCGGATCCCGCGCGGCGCGAGCTCGGCCGCCCAGGTGCGGGTCAACGTGGCGACGGCGGCCTTCGAGGCGCCGTAGAGGCCGAAGGCCGGTTCGGTGCCCGACGCGGACGACGAACCGGTGACGACGATCGCCGACCCCTCGTGCAGGAACGGCAGCGCGCCCTGCACCGTGAGGGTCGTCGCGCGGACGTTCGTGCCGAACGTCCGGTCGATGTCCTCGGCCGTCACCTGCGCCAGCGGCTTGAACTCGCCGATCCCCGCGTTGACGTGGACCGCGTCCAGGCCGTCGCCGCGCTCCGCGACCGCGCGGTAGACCGTGGCGATGCCCTCGGGCTCGGTGGCGTCCGCGCGGATCGGCGTGACCGCGTCGCCGAGCTCCGAGCGGAGGGCGTCGAGCGCCTCCTGGCGACGGCCGGTGACGAAGACGTGGGCGCCCTCCGCCACGAACCGCTGCACGACCGCCAGGCCGATGCCCGACGTGCCGCCCGAGACCAGCGCCGTCTTCCCCTGCAGTGCTCCTGCCATGATGTCCTCCGAGTCGAGTTGTAGACTGCTTGTTCCAGAACCGTACGACATACTGGATCAATCAGTCAAATACCCGTCCCGGGAGGTTCCGATGCCACGACCGCGCATGTTCGACGAGGCCGACGTGATCGACCGCGCTCGCCGGACGTTCGCCGAGACCGGGTTCGCCGGGACCTCGCTCGACGACCTGCTCGAAGCGACCGGCCTGGCGCGGCAGAGCCTCTACAACGCGTTCGGCGGGAAGAAGGAGCTGTTCATGCGCGCCTTCCTCAGCGACACCGCCAGCGCCGTCGACGCGGTGACGACCGTGATGCGGAGCGCTGAGGACCCGATCGCCCGCATTCGCACGAAGCTGGTGAGCACCGCCGTCGAGCACGGGGCCGCGAAGGCGCCGGCGTCGCTGTTCCTGCGGGCCGCTGTCGAGCTCTCCGGCAGCGACCCCGAGGTCGCGTCGACCGTCACGACGGCCTTCGACTCGATCCGCGCCGACTACACCGCCTGCATCGCCGACGCGCAGCAGGCCGGTGAGATCGAGGTCGACGCCGACGCCGAGGCGCTCGGCACCTACTTCTGCGCCGTCATCGAGGGCATGTCGACGCTCGGCCGGGCGGGCGTCGCCCGAGCGACCCTGCTGCAGATGGGGCTCACGAGCCTCGCCGCAGTGCCGATCACGCCCCTCGGGCACGAGCGCCTCGGCACCGAGGACGGCGACTGGACCTGACGTCCTCGTCCGGTCGTGCGATCGGAGGCGACCGGCGGGCGCAGCGATGGACGGGTGCGGCCCGGGGCCGTCGGGTGCCGCCGCTCCACCCGGACGCTGCACTGGTTCCGCAGTCGATCGACCGGGCACACTCCATCCGTGGTCATCAGCAGTCGGCGGTCTCGGATGCGGTGGAGGGTGTCCGACGTCCTCGGGCGGCTCGCGCTCCTCGGGGGAGTGGCGTGCGCGGCGCTGATCGGCCGCAGCCCGTGGTGGGCCGCCGGTGTCGTTCCGCTGCTCGCGGTCGGGGTGTGGTCGACGATCGTGGGCTTCCGGGCGCAGCGGGATCTCGTGGCGGACGAGGCCCTCGAGGCGGCCGCGGAGTACGACCGCACGCATCCGTCCGCCGACACGGGCGAGGGGGACGACGGGCGGTCGCGGTGACGGGCGCCTGAGGCCGCGCCTCCGGGATCAGCCGCCGGGGCGGGCGCGCGTGAACGCCGGTGCTTCGTCCGCGGGGACGATGAGCCGCAGGTGCGCGGCCCCGCCGTGGACCAGCACCTCCGCGCAGCCCTCGAGGAGCGGGTCGGGCCGGACGGAGACCGCGGTGACGCGGTCGCCGCGGATCACCGTCCTGCTGGTCGACACGTCCGGCTGGCTGGAGTGCTGCACCCAGTCGCGGCGTGACAGGACGACGAGGTCGCCGCTGCCCGTGGACAGGACGGCACCGCTCAGTCGGGGTCGGGCGCGTCGGAGCCGCTGGACGCGGTACCTGCGCACGGCGGGCAGGCGGCTCGGGTAGGCGGTGAGCACCTCGAACGCCGCACGGCGACCCGCGACGGTGTTGTAGGCGTTCACGAGACCGACGTCGAGCGGACCGAGCGCATCCCGCTCGAGCTCCTGGCTCGTGCCGGAGAACTCCGACTCGTCGACCCAGTCGGCCAACCGGTCGGCGAACGTCGTCATCGTCGGCAGCGACGACCCGTTGAAGTGCACGTCGATCATCGATCCGTCGGCGGCCCACACGGTCAGCCAGCCGTCGAGGAGGGTCGATCCGCTGCTCACCGCGACGACCTCCGCCCGCGCGACCCGCTGCACCGAGAAGCGGTGCCCGCGTCGCGTGAGCACCTCGAGCTCGGTCGGCGTCAGCACGAGCAGCTGGTCGTAGAGGTGCGACCTCGGCGTCACGTCGCGGCGCGCCACGTCGCGGGGCACCTTCAGCACGGCCTGCGCACGGAGGAAGTCGATGTCGTGGGCCGCGAACACGCGCGGGACCTCGGACTCCTCCGACACCGGCAGGACCCAGGGGCCGAACGCGTCGTACTCGGGGCTGGAGTCGATGATCGCGACCTCCTTCGCACGCGGAGCCGCAGCGCTCCGCAGGTGCAGCACTCATGGTGCACCTGTTCCCTCGGGTGGATGCGCGGGTGCCGGCTCCTGGAGCAGGGAGCGTGCTGCAGCCGCGTCCATCGACCGTCGCCTGTGCACGAGCGGGAGGAGTCGCGCGACACCTCGACACCGGGCGCGTCGGGGACCGACAGGCTGCGGGGCACGCGATCGTGCGGGCCGAATCCGCGGCCGGCCGCTGGTCGGAGGTCGGGTACGGGATCTCCGGAGCCTCGAGCGCCGATCCGGCGGGTGCGTCCGGAGGGCGCGCACCCGCCGGAGCGACCGGTCAGTCGTTCTCGACCACGAAGTCCCAGCTCGCGAGCACGTCGTCCGTGCCGCCGGAGTAGCGCATGACGCCCTCCCCGGTCGGCATCGCGGCGCGGAGCTCGAACCGCGCCGTCTGCCCGGGGCGGATCGTGTCCGGGATCGCAGGCTGCCCCGGCACGGCGGCGACCCGGTAGACGGTGCCGAGGTGATCGAGCGTGTTGAAGTCGCCGGCGCGCAGGTGGAGGGGGCGGCTCGCACGGCTGATCGTGACGGTCCAGGTGCAGGTCGTGTCCTCGGGCTGCACGGGCAGTCCCTCGCCCGGCACCTCCGGCCCGATGACGGTCACCTGCACCGATCCGCCGTCGAGGTGGACCTCCACCGGGTCGCCCTCGGACGTCACCGCGGGGTGCTGCACGTCGGCGATCAGCATGCTGTTCGGCGTACCGGTGTCCTTCGGCAGCCAGCTGGGCAGCCCGCCGTAGGTGTCGGTCGGCGTCGGGCGGGCGGCGGTCGCGCACCCGGAGAGGAGGACCGCCGTCACGACCGCGACGCCCGCGAGCGCGCCGAACCGGCGCCGCGTCGAGGACGCGGCGCCGGCCGGTGCGTTCACGCGTGCTTCCGCGACGCGTTGTTGAAGACGTCCCGCCCGAAGGGGGCGAGACCCGGGGTGGCCGCGAAGCCGAGGTGACCCTTGCGGTCCAGGCCGCCCGAGACGGTGCCGGCCGGCAGCGCCGCGTGGTCCCGTCCGATGCCGACCTGGAACACGTCCTCCATCGTCCGCAACCAGCTGTAGTGGTCGTAGAAGCGCGTCGTCGAGGTGCCCGGCTTGATGAACGGGCTGATCAGCACGCTGCCGGTGTCGCCGCCGCCGGGCGTCGGGTCGGTCGCGTCGAACAGCGGGTCCGGCGTCTGACCGGCGGCCAGGTGGCCCGGCTGGCCTTCGGCGCTGAGCGTCAGGCTGGTCACGGCCCCCGTCGGCGTCACCGGCGCGCCCGACTGGTCGACGAGCTGCAGGGAGCCCTTGACCGCGGATCCGGTGCTGGTCGTCGGGAACTGCGGCCCGGTGTCGCTCACCGTGCCGACGAACGTGTCCGCCGGGATGGGGCTGGTCCCGCCGGGGCCGGTCCGGTCGACCGTGTCGACCACCTGCCGGCCGGTGTCGATCGCGACGGCGGACTGGTCGGCGATGAAGGTCGAGCCGGTGGAGCCCGTGACCGCGTCCGTGCGCGCTGCAGGCGTGGTGCCCGAACCGCCGCGGACCAGACCCGGCACGCAGTTCGCGGGGACGGGGGAGGGGGAGGTCGCCGTGCAGGCGGCCGGCCGGTCGATGAACGCGTTGTTGCCCGGACCGGGGTAGAGCTGGTCGCCCTTCGCGTCCGTGCCCAGCGTCGAGTTCACGCCGGTCGGCTCGTGGTGCACGTCGCGCCCGAAGATGTTCTCGCCCGCCGCGTCCGCCTTGATGGCCGTCTTCGCGTTCGGCTGGTCCTTGCGCGTGGGGCCGTAGGCGTTCGCGTTGTTGAAGCTGTTCCCGGTGTAGGTGAACGGCGGGTTCGCCTCGTCGAACGTGATGTCGATGAGGCCGCCGTCCTTGAACGCCGCGGAGCGCTCGATCATGGGCACGTAGTACTTGAGGAACAGGTCGGAGGCGTAGAGGCCGCCGGTCTGGTTCTTGGGGGTCGTCGCCTGCGGGTCCGGTGCGCCCTTCTGGTAGATCGCCGCACCGGTCGAGGTGAACGCACCGGAGAGGTTGTTCCCCTTGCAGACGGCGTCGTGCGCGTCGCTGCAGTTGTTCGGCGTGATCCAGCTGAAGGCCGGCGTCGTCGACTTCTTCTGCAGGTCGTGGAACAGCCCCTTCGAGGCGCTGTCGAGGTTCGCGATGTGGTTGGCGTCGCAGTCGCTGCCGCCGTGCACCGGCTTCGTCAGCGCCGGCTTCGTGATCCCGGTGACCGACTTCGTGCCGGTCAGGCTGTGGAACCACGGGAACGGGAAGTGCTTCGCGACGTACTGGTCGTTCGGCTGGGCGCCGGTGAAGCTCGTCACCCCGGCCGGGAACGGGTTCGCGGCGGTCGCGCTCATCGCCGTCGGGTTCGTCGTCGGGTCGTTCGCAGCCGTGCCGGGGCCGCCGCAGACGGCGTCCTCGCGGCCGGGCTGGTTCCCGAGGTCCTGGGCGTAGCCCTTCCAGGTCCTGCCCGCCGCGTCGAGCTGGTTGAACAGCGTCGGCGCGTCCTGCGGGTAGGTGCAGCCGTTCACCCCGTTGGGCGCGTTCGCGCCGCTCGGCTGCGCCGGGTTCGCGAGCGAGGCGACCTGGCCGCGGTTCTTCCCGGAGCGGACGATGGAGGCGTTGCTGCCGAAGTCGAAGTCCTTGACGCTGCAGTCCGACTGCGTGTCCTCCTCCGGCGCCTGACCGGACACCATCGACAGGTAGTTGTCCTGGCTCGAGTGGCCGGTGCCGTAGTAGTTCTTGAGCAGCACGCCCTGCTTCGGCAGCGTCTTCCAGAGGTAGCTGTTCTGGTTCAGCCCGGTGAAGGTCGCGTCGTACGACTTGTTCTCGAGGATGATCAGCCACACGTGCTTGATCTGCCCGGCCTTCAGGCCGGTGCTCGTGATGGAGACGGAGTGCTTCGAGCGGATCGGAGCAGCGGTGGACGAGGTCGCGGTGAACACGCCGGCCAGCACGAGGCCGGTGGCGGCGACCGCTGCGACGAGCGCTCGAGCGCGTCGCGGGGGGTGGAGGTATCTCACGCCTCGGTTCTAATCCGCGGGCACCAGGCCGTCCGGTGCCCTCCGTGAACCGCGGCTGAACGGGAGGGGAACCGGACGTGTGCGCTCGGCGAGGCGTCACCGACCGTCGCGGACCGTGCAAATGACATGACCGCGTCCCGTTGCCGCGTGGGGGCATCGGCCTAGGCCGTCGGTGCCCCGGTGCGCATGAGCCCGACCACGTCGTCCGCGACCTGGTTGGTCGCGGCCAGGTCGCGGATCACCTCGGCGACCCGGCTGCCGCGGAGGCCGGCCGTCGTGAGGGCGCTGTCGCGCACGAAGGTGAAGACGCCGCTCACCGGGAAGGCGGTGATGTGCTGCGCCAGCTCGCGCTGCGCGGCGAGCGTGGCCGTGAACGCGGGGGTGTCGAACGCGCGGCGGCGAGCCAGCGGATCGGTGAAGGCCACCTCGAGCACGACGAGCCGCACCCGCTCGGCGACGACCGTGTGCGCCACGTTCGGCGCCGGAGGGTTCGGGGTGCTGTTGTCGTGGTCGTCCGGAGCGTGCACCCGCACTTTGATCGCGCCGGGCGCGGTGGCGACGGCGTCCGCGACCTCGCCGCGGAGCAGGTCGGCGAGCCGCTCCGCCTGCCCGGCGCGGGGCGTGAAGTGCACGTGGAGGCGGTCGTAGCGGTCGGGCCCGTTCGGGATCGGGTCGGGCTCCCGGTCGAAGACCGTCGTCGATCCGGTCGGCAGCGGGTAGGCGACGGTCTCCTCGAACACGTTCTGCTCGTCGCCGAAGAGGATGCTCGACGCGCGCTGGAACTCCTGCTGCGCCGCCTCCGACGGCCAGCCGATCTCCACCGCGCCGTCGAGGACGTAGCCGGGCAGCGGTGCGACCCCGTCGATCACCGGCCAGAGGTGGGCGTCCTGCGTGCGGGCGAAGTGGTGCTGCACGTAGAAGCCGAGCGCCGGGATCCGCGCGCAGAGCGGGCCGTGCGCATCGCGCCAGTACGCACGGAACCGCTCCTCGGGCACCGTGCTGCGGCCGACGACCGTCGTGTAGGAGTTCACGGCGATCGCGGCGTCGCGTGCGGCGAAGTCGGGGCTGGAGATCGTGTCGGGCATCTGGGCCCCAACGCTCCGCGGCCCCCGGTGTTCCTCATCGGGTCCGGGGGCGCAGCGGGCGGAACCCGCTGCGCCCTCGGCCTCACTGCGCCGCGGGCTCGTCCGCGCGGACGTCGAGCTGCCACACGACGCCGAAGCGGTCGCGCAGCTGGCCGGACAGCGGCGACCACGCGGACGCGCCGAGCGGCTGGCGGATCTCCGCGCCGTCCGACAGCCCGTGCCACGCCTCGGTGATCTCCTCCGCGTCGTCCCCGCTCAGGAAGACGTAGAAGGCGTTCGAGCCCTGGTCGTAGGGCTGGTGCGGCCAGACGTCGAACGCCATGATCCGGATCCCCGAGGTGGTCTCGACCTGTCCGAACACGATGCGGTCGGCCCACGCGGGGTCGTCGGAGGCACCCATCTGCCCGTAGGTGACGGCGACCGGCTCGGTGCCGAACGCGGCGGCGTAGAAGGTGAGCGCCGCGAGCGCGTCGCCGTCGAAGTTGAGGTGGGGCGTGGTGGCGATGGTCATGTGGACTCCTCGGTGTGGCAGCCGGGTCCGGCCGCTTCGCCGATGATGCTTCCGGCCGATGCGGTCAGATCCTGTCCGCTTCTCGCGGCAGACTGCTCGCATGGCCGATCCGTCCTCGCGCTTGCTGACCCTGCTCTCGTTGCTGCAGGTGCGGCGGGACTGGGCCGGTGACGTGCTCGCCGACCGGCTCGGGATCAGCCCCCGCACGGTCCGGCGCGACGTCGACCGGCTGCGGGAGCTCGGCTACCGGATCGAGTCGCTGCGCGGTCCGGCCGGCGGCTACCGGCTCGCGAGCGGATCGGAGCTGCCGCCGCTGCTGTTCGACGACGACCAGGCCGTCGCCGTCGCGCTGGCCCTCGCCGTCGCGCCCGCTTCGGGTGCGGACATCGCCGAGGCCGCGACCCGGGCGCTGGCGACGGTGCGCCAGGTCATGCCGTCCCGCCTGCGGGCGCGCATCGATTCGGTCGAGGTCGTCGCCGCCCCCGGGGCCTCGGTGGTCGATCCGGACGTGCTCGTCGCGGTCAGCGAGGCGACGCGCCAGCACGAGGTCCTCCGCTTCGCCTACGCCTCGCCGGGCGAGCCCGGCGACGGGGCGCCGCGCCGGGTCGAGCCGCACGCGGTGCTCGCCCGCGGCGGGCGGTGGTACCTGCTCGCGTGGGACGAGGACGCCCGCTCAGCAGCCGACCCGGAGGCGGCGGGGGACTGGCGCACCTTCCGGATCGACCGGCTGGCGCCGAGCGCGCCGACCCGGCGGACCTTCCGCCCGCGACCGATCCCGGGCGGGGACGCGGCGCGGTTCGTCGCGGCCCGGTTCAAGGGTTCGTCGACCGAGGACGTATGGCCCTGCACGGGCACCGCCGTCGTGCGCCTGCCCGTCGCGCGGGTGGCGCCGTTCGTCGATCCGGACGCGGCGCTCGAGCCGCTGGGGCCGCAGCGCACGCGGGTCACGCTCGGCTCCTGGTCGTGGACCGCGCTCGCCGCGCGGTTCGCGGGCTTCGGCGCACCCTTCGAGCTGGTCGGTCCGCAGGCGCTCATCGACGGCGGCGGCGAGCTGGTCGGCACGCTCCAGCGCGCGCTCGACGGGCACTGACACGGCCGCCGCCGGCCCGTCGACCCGCGCGCCCGCCTGCCGGTTCGCCTGCCTGCCGTCAGGCTGCGGGACCGGTCGACGGTCCCTCCTCCGGAGCCGGATCGTCGCGGAGGCGGCTGGAGAGCACGGTGTCGCGCCAGGCGCCGGTGAAGGTCCCCGAGTTCCACGCGACCTGCACCGTGAGCCACTTCGCGAAGGACGACCCGATCGTGTTCCCGGGCATGCCCGGCGCGTCGCACCACCACACGTTCTTCGGCAACGACTCCACGGACGCGTCGTCGACGCTCGACTCGCTGCGGGCCGCGACCACGAACTGCGACCCGAAGCAGGACCACTCGGCGTACTGGGTCCCGACCCTGTACGCGAACGGGGTGCAGCAGGACCCGACGCAGGTGACCGTCTACTACGGCTCCCGCCTGAAGGACCCCAGCCGCACCCAGCCGTTCCCCGCGGGGTTCAAGGAGCTCGCCGGCAACGCGGCCACGCAGACGGACACCCCCGACCACCAGGGCAACCACTTCTCGTGCGCCGGGACCGGCGGGTCGATCGGGCGCTCCGCGGACGGCACGATGCCGATCTGCGCGAAGACGGCGCACATCGTCCGCCAGGTCGTGTTCGCCGACTGCTGGGACGGCCTGCACCTGGACAGCCCCGACCACAAGTCGCACGTCGCGCAGGTCGTCGCGGGGAAGTGCCCCGCCGCGTTCCCGGTGCCGATCCCGAACGTGTCGCTGGTGATCGACTACCCGGCCGGGATGGACGTCTCCCACGTCAGCCTCGCGTCGGGCACGACGTTCTCGATGCACGCGGACTTCTTCAACGCGTGGGACGACGACGCGCTCGCGCAGCGGGTGCGCGACTGCCTCGACCAGGGCGTCAAGTGCAACGCCGCAGGAGGGTTCTGACGCAGCCCGGAGCCACCTGATCCGGCGTTCCCGGTCGGCTTCGTGCGCCGGCCGGGAGCGCCGCGTCGATGAAGGGCTCGGCCGCCTCCGCACCTAGGGTCGCGGCGTGCTCTCCACCCTCCTGGTCGGTGCCAAATGGCTGCCGATCACGTCGCTGCTCGTGTTCGTCGTGCTCGGCCCCCTGCTCGGCGGGCTGCTCGCCCGGCGGCCCCGTGCCTGCGCGGCGCTGCTCGCGGGGTCGCTCGTCGCGGTCGTCGCGCTGACGCTCACGCCGGACGGGGATCCCTCACCGGCGGTGGCGTGCGCGGCGCAGCTGCCGTACCTCAGCGCGACCTCGGTCGAGTCCCTGGCGAACGTCCTGCTGCTCGCACCGACGGCGCTGCTGGCCGGCGTGCTGCTGCGCCGCCCCGCCGTCGCGGCGGGCGGCGCCGTGCTGCTGTCGGCGGCGATCGAGACCGTGCAGGCCGTCCTGCCGGGGATCGGCCGCGCCTGCGACACGAGCGACCTGCTGACGAACGCGCTGGGCGCGGTGCTGGGCGGCGTGCTCGCCGCGATCGCGCTGCGGCTCGCCCGGCGCCGTGCCCGGAGGTCGGGCGCGGCGGGCGGCGCACGGGTCCAGCACTCCTGAGCGGGCCGTCCCACGAAGCTCCGGGAGGGATGCGGACGGACTCGATCCGGAAGCATCGGTGCGTCCGAGAAGCGGACCGGTTCCATCCGCATCCGCTCGTAGCTTCGCTGCTCCACACCGAGCGGAGGAACACGGATGCGCACCATCGGAGCGATCTCGAGCCACGACCTGCCGACGGCCGGCAGGCGTCCGACGCCGGCGGCGAGCCGGCCCGAGCGGACGGCCGCGGTGCCCTTCCGGGCCTCCTGGCTGCTGACCGTCCTGCACCGGCACCCCGGTCACGGCGGTGCGAGGGCCGTCGATGGAGCGGTCGCCGCACCGCGTCGCGATCAGCCGATGCCGTTCTGCTGATCGGCCCGGGGGGCGCGGTCCGTCCCGCGTCCTAGCCTGCTGCCGTGGATGAGACCGGGAGCCCGACCTCGCGGGCGATGCGGACGCTCGACATCCTCCGGCTGCATCCCGGCATCGCCGCCGAGGACCTCGCCGCGCGCCTCGGCGTGACGGAGCGCGCCGCCCGCCGCTACATCGCGACGCTCCGCGCCGCCGGGATCTCGATCGAGGGGGTCCGGGGGCCGTCCGGCGGGTACCGGTTGAGCAGGGGGACCGCCCTCGCGCCGGTCGGGTTCACCGAGGAGGAGGCGCTCGGCCTCGTCCTCCAGGTCCTGAGCGGCAGACCGGCGGCCGGCCGGGACGACGACCTGATCGGCGGCGCCCTGCACAAGGTCGTCCGGGCGCTGCCCGACGCCGTCGGCCGCCAGGCGACGCTGCTGCGGGAGCGGGCCGCGGCGACGCCGGACGACCGCGCCGGCGAGCAGCCGGACCCGCTGCTCGCGAGCGAGCTGATCACGGCGATCGCCGTCCGCCGCGGGGTCGTGATCGAGTACCGCAGCGAAGCGGGCACGGCCCTGACGGTGGACGTCGACCCCTGGGGCGTCGTCGCCCGCGCCGGTCGCTGGTACCTCCTGTGCTGGGCGCACCACGTGGCCGCCGTCCGCACCTACCGCGTCGATCGCATCGGCTCGGTGCAGCGCACGACGCGCCGCTTCGATCCGCCGGACGACCTCGACCCGGTCGCCGCGCTCGGCGAGCACCTGGGCACCGGGTGGCCCTTCGCGACCCGGGTCGTCTTCTCCGCGCCGCTCGAGGCCGTGCGGCCGTGGATCCGGCCGCCGATGGGGCGACTCGAGCCGCACGAGGCGGGCTGCGTGCTGATCGGCACGACGAGCAACGCCGACATGTACGCGCGGGAGTGGCTGCCGGTCGTGCCCTTCCCGTTCCGCGTCGAGGGCGGGGAGGAGCTCCGCGCCGCCGTGGCCGCGCTGGCCGGGCAGCTCGCCGCGGCGCTCGAGCCCGACTCGAACGACGGCGGTGGCGAGTAGCGCTCCGCGCACCGCCGCGCCAGCCCCTTGACACGCCCGGGATCCGCTGTCCCTGTCGCTGGTGTGCAGGCCTCAATACGCTGCCGCCATCGCCGATCCTGGAGGCATCCGTGGCCGAGTCCGATTCCATCGCCGACCGCGCGCACCGGGTGCGCACGAGCCTCGAGCCCTACGATCCGCAGACCGTGAAGGCCGCGGTGGACGGCAGGTGCCCGAAGTGCGACGAGCGCTTCGCCGTCGACGTCCGCAGCGATCTGGGCAGGATCACCTGCCCGAGCTGCGGGTCGTCCTTCGCCGTCTGAGCGCGGCCGCCCGCCGTGCCCCGAGGGGCGGATCGGCAGGGCGTGGCTCGGCGTCCCGTGGTCCGGTAGGAACGACGGGGCGGCAGGAGGGCGCGCGTGTTCGATCGAGCGGGTCTCGGAGCGTTCCTCCGCCATCGCCGCGGCGTGCTGCAGCCGGAGGACGTCGGCCTCACCCGCGGCCAGCGGCGCCGCACGGACGGGCTGCGCCGCGAGGAGGTCGCGGCGCTCTGCCACCTGTCCACGGACTACTACGCGCGACTCGAGCGCGGGGTCGGGCCGCACCCCTCCGAGCAGATCATCCTCGCGATCGCGCAGGGGCTGCACCTGACGCTCGACGAGCGCGACCACCTGATCCGCCTCGCCGGGCACCGGCCGCCCGTGCGGGGCGCGGCGAGCGACTTCGTGGCGCCCGGGCTGCTGCGGATCCTCGACCGGCTGGACGACACGCCCGCCGAGGTGGTCACGGAGCTCGGCGAGACGCTGCAGCAGAGCCCGCTCGGGATCGCGCTGCTGGGCGACGCGACGCAGCGGACCGGCCCCGAGCGGGCCCTCGGCTACCGGTGGTTCACCGACGAGCGGCTGCGGGACGCGTACCCGCCGGAAGAGCGGGAGCAGCTGTCCCGGGTGTACGCGGCGGGCCTGCGCGAGCTCGTGGCGCTGCGCGGTCCCGCATCGAGGGCGGCGCGGTTCGTGGCGCTGCTGCAGGACCACGAGGCCTTCCGCCGGGTGTGGGACGACTTCGAGGTCGGGCTGCGGCCGCCCGAGGTGAAGCGGTTCCTGCACCCCGCGGTCGGTGCGCTCGAGCTGCAGTGCCAGACCCTGCTCGATCCCGACCAGTCGCACCGGCTGCTCGTGTACACCGCGGTCCCGGGCAGCGAGAGCGCCGAGAAGCTGCAGCTGCTCGCGGTGATCGGCGCGCAGCCCGCCTGAGCCCTCCGGCTCGGCAGGATCCGCCGAGCCGCGGATCGGCGGGCCCTGGATGCGCCCCCTCTCCGCGCCGAGCATGAGTGCGACAGCACGATGCCCGGCCACCTGGAGGACTTCCATGCCCCGCTCCCATCCGTTCACCGTCCCCGACCAGACCGGTCGTCTCGCGGTCGTCACCGGCGCCAGCGACGGCATCGGCCTGGTCATCGCGACCCGGCTCGCGCAGGCCGGCGCCGCCGTCGTGCTGCCGGTGCGGTCGCAGCAGAGGGGCGAGGCCGCGGCGCAGCGGATCCGCGCGGACGCTCCGGCGGCCGACCTCCGCCTCCGCGCGCTCGACCTGTCGTCGCTGCGGTCCGTCGCCGCGTTCATCGCGGAGATGGAGGCGGACGGCCGGCCCGTCGACCTGCTCGTCAACAACGCGGGCGTCATGCGGCCGCCGCAGCGTCAGGTGACGAGCGACGGCTTCGAGCTGCAGCTGGGCACCAACCACCTCGGGCACTTCGCGCTCACGACGGGCCTGCTGCCGCTGCTCCGCGAGGGGCGCGCCCGCGTCACCCACCAGACCAGCGTCGCCGCGCGCAGCGGGGGGATCCGCTGGGACGACCTCCAGTCCGAGCGCGACTACCGCGTGATGCAAGCGTACGCGGCGTCGAAGATCGCCGTCGGCCTCTTCGCCCGGGAGCTCGACGCCCGCAGCCGTCTGAACGGGTGGGGCATCAGCAGCAACCTCGCCCACCCCGGCGTCGCGCCGAGCAACCTCCTGGCGGCCCAGCCCGGGATGGGCCGCAGCGGCGCCGCGCCCGAGCGTCGCCTGATCGGCGCGCTCTCCCGCATCGGCGTCGTCGGCACCGTCGCGGGCTCCGCGCTGCCGGCGCTGCTCGCCGCGACCGGGCCCGACTCGGAGGGGGACGAGTTCTTCGGTCCGAAGCGCACGCTCGCGGGGCCGCCGACCCGGCAGGCGCTGTGGGCGCCGCTCGAGCGGATGGACGACGCGCGCCGCCTGTGGGAGGAGTCGGAGCGCCTGGTGCAGGCGCCGGTGGCGTGACCGCACCCCCGGCGGCTGAGCGGACTCCGTCAGTCCCAGGGGCGACGGCGGTGCGAGCGCACCAGGATCCCGATGAGCCAGGCGGCCAGGGCGACCAGCACGAGGGCGACGACCAGGAGCCCCCACCAGGGCAGCAGACCCGTCTCGACGCCATTCGAGTCGTCGCAGACCTCGGTCCCGATCGTGCAGGAGGTCAGGATGCCGGGCACGGGCGGACGCTACCGCGGAGCGCCCGCCGGGTCACGGGTTCAGCGGGTCCGATCGACGATCGCGGCCAGCGCCTCCCGAGCGGTCGAGAGCTCGTCGATCCGCCGCGTCATCTGCGCCAGCACCGCCGCGAGCTGATCGTGCGTCGCGCGGTGCACCTCCGGTGAGGCGTCGCCGCTGCAGGCGAGCACGGAGCGCGCCAGCTCCCGGTCCACCCCGAGCTCGAACAGCAGGTGCAGGTCGCGCGCCGCGGTCACCACGTCGTCGCCGTACTCGCGGTAGCCGTTCGCGCCGCGCTCGGCGCTGATCAGCCCGTGCTGCTCGTAGTACCGCAGCGAGCGCGCGCTCACCCCGCTCCGCCGGCTCAGCTCGCCGATCTGCACGGACGCCTCCGTCGGCTTGACCTTGACACGATGTCAGACTCTACGGTCGGCGGCATGAGCAGGCATCCCGCACCCGTCGTGCAGCACGACGCCGTCCTCGTCGGAGGCGTGCGCCGGACCTTCACCGTCCTCGGTGCGCAGGAGGGGGCCGCCTCCCGACGGCTCGTCCTCGTCTTCCACGGGTCGAAGCAGTCCGCCGCCGCGCACCGGCGGTTCACGGGCGACGCCCTCGCGCCGCTCGCGCAGCGCGGGGAGGCCGTGGTCGCGTACCTCGACGGCTACCGGGGCAACTGGAACGACGCGCGCAGCGAGAGCTCCTTCCCCGCCCGACGCCGAGGGGTGGACGACGTCGGATTCGCTCGCGCCGTCGTCGACCGCCTGCGCGCCACCTGCGGGCTCGAGGGCCGCTCGGCCGTGATGGTCGGCTTCTCGAACGGCGGGCAGATGGTGCTGAGGCTGCTGCACGAGGCGCCGGACCTGGTCGCCGCCGCCGTGGTGGTCGCGGCGACGATGCCGGCGCCGGAGAACCTCCTCGACGGCGTCGCCGACCTGCCCGCCGCGCCCGTCCCGGTCGCGTTCGTGCACGGCACCCGCGACCCGATCGCGCCCTTCGCCGGCGGCGGCATGCGCCGCTGGGCGCAGGTCGTCTTCCGGGTGGGCGGCCGGACCCTGTCGGCGCCGGAGACCGCCGCCTACTTCGCGGCCCGCAACGGCATCCGAGCCGAGCCGGTCATCGAGGTCGTCCCGCCGCGCGCGGGGTCCGCCTCCGGGACCCGGGTCGTCCGGACCGCGTACCGGCAGGAGGGGGCGCCGCCGGTCGTGCTCCACGAGGTGCGGGGCGGCGGGCACACGATCCCCGGTCCGCGACCGGCGCCGCGCGTGCTCGGGAGGACCGCGACGGACGTGACGCTGCTCGAGCTCGTCGAGGAGGCGCTCGCGCAGCCCCGCTCGACGGGTGCCGGCATCGAGCGGGCCTGACCCCCGACTCGCACGCGTGCGCGACCGCGGACCCGGGCCGGCTCGGGCTCAGCCGTACGAGGGCAGCCCGAAGACGACCACGAGCGCCGCGGCGAACGCGATCACGAGCACCGCGAGCAGGCCGCGCGCCCGCACCGGGCGCAGCGCCGCCGGCACGAAGCGCCAGTCGTCGGCGGCGTCCTGCTGCAGCGGGCGGATCGAGTCGGCGGCCCATTCGTCGGTCACGGGCGCCAGTCTCCCGCTGCCGGCCCGCGGGCGGAAGAGCGTCGCGGCGTCACGCTCGCTCGGCCTCCCGCTCGCGCACGGCGAACCGCTCCTTCCACGCGGCGCGGTCGCCCCACTCCGCCAGGAAGCGCTCCTCCGTCAGCCGCGTCAGATCGAGCCGCATCATCGCGACCAGCCGCCGCGAGCGCAGCACGGGGGAGACCCCGCCCGTCACCTCCCGCCCGGTGCTGCTGCGGACGATCGCGATGCGCCGTGCGGCGATCAGCACCGGTTCTCCGGGCGGCGAGACCAGCGCCAGCACCAGGGTCGCCGCCGCGACGAGCCAGGACAGCAGGAGCAGCACCCACGTCAGGGGCGGCACCCGGCCGGCGGCTCGCGAGCGGATCTCGAGCGTCGCGGCAGCGGGGGCTTCGATGGCCATGCGGTGCTCCGTTCCGAGGCGGGACCGTGACCCGCGCCGCCGATGCTCGCGCATGCGGGCGGGCGCCCGCATCCCCGGAATCGGGAGCCGCGAGGGGCGGGGACCCCGTGGGGCCGCGCCCAGCAGCGGCAGGACCCGGACGGCGGTGGCCGATTCGCCGACGGCGGCCGAGTCCGCCCCGGGCACAGCGGGCGCGGGGTAGCGTCCGGCGCGTGGCGCAACGGTTCGAGTACGGCGACGGTCCCATGCAGTACGGGGTGCTCCATCCCGCGCAGGGCACCGCGCGCGGCACGGTGGTGCTGATCCACGGCGGCTTCTGGCGCGGCACCCCCGACTACTTCGACGGCCCGACGCCGCTCGCCGAGGCGCTCGTGCAGCACGGGTGGCACGTCTGGCAGATCGAGTACCGCCAGACGCCGAACGGCGGCGGCTGGCCGGGCACGCTCGACGACGTCGCGGCGGGCGTCGAGCACCTCGCGGTCGCCGCGGCTTCGCTGGGGCTCGACACCGGCTCGGTCGTCACCGTGGGGCACAGCGCGGGCGGCCACCTCGCCGTCTGGGCGCTGTCCCGGCCGAGCGGGGTGCTGCCCCTCGCCGGCGCGGTCAGCCTCGCGGGTGCGCTGAACCTGCGGCTCGGCGAGCAGGAGCACATGGGCGACGGTGCGGTGGTGGGCTTCCTCGGCGGCGGGTCGGCCGAGCACCCGGACCGCTACGCGGCGGCCGATCCGGTGTCGCGCATCGAGCCCGGGCTGCCCGTCCGGATCGTGCACGGCCGGCAGGACGACGTCGTGCCGATGAACCAGACGGACACCTATGTCGCTGCGGCGGAGCGGCTCGGCCAGGACGTGGCGATCGCCGTCGTCGAGGGCGATCACATGGCGGTCATCGACCCCGCGCATCCCGCGTTCGACCGCCTGCTCGCCGCCCTCGACGAGATCGTGGCCGACCGCCCCGCTCGTCAGCAGGGTTCGACCGTGCCCCCGAGCCGAGTCCTGGCCCCGACCGTCACCGCCGGGACGAAGGGGCCCGCCTCCTACTTCCCGAGCATCGAGCGGACGTACGGCCGCCCGATCCAGGAGTGGCTCGACCTCGTCGTCGAACGGCTCGAGGGACGCCGGCACATGGAGGTCGTCGACCTGCTCAAGACCGAGCACGGTCTCGGGCACGGTCACGCGAACGCGCTGGTCGCCTACGTGCGGCAGCACCAGGCCGACTGACCGGGCGGGTCAGGCCGAGGCCCGGCTCCCGTCGTCCGACACGACACCCGCGCGCCGCACGTCGTCGATGACCCGGTCGAGCCGCTCGTGGGCCGCCGTCAGCTCGCGCAGCCGCTCGGCGATCGCGTCGCGCTCGTGCTCCATCAGCGCGAGCATCGAGGTCGTCGCCACGCCCGTGGCGAAGCAGGGCAGCAGGTCGACGATCACCCGGCTGGGCACGCCCGCCGCGTACAGCTGCTGGATGAAGTGCACGCGCTCGACCGCGCTCGGCGCGTACACGCGCTGCCCGCCGGCGGTGCGCTCGGACCCGAGCAGCCCCTGCTGCTCGTAGTAGCGCAGCGAGCGCACGCTCACCCCCGCGCGGCGCGCCAGCTCGCCGATCCGGAGCTCCTGGCCCTCGTCCTCGCGGTCCGCGTCCACCGGTGAGCAGGTGTGCTCCACCTCCCGCACGGTCACGACGAGGGCGCTTGCACCTGACACGGGTGTCAGGTTACAGGCTGGTGCTCGAGCGGGGGAGATCCCCGCCGCTCGGGAGGAAGTCATGGAGATCGAAGGATCGGTCGCGCTCGTCACCGGCGGCAACCGCGGCATCGGCCGCACGTTCGTCGAGGAGCTGCAGCGTCGCGGGGCGGTGAAGGTGTACGCGGCGGTCCGCCGGCCCGACGCCGTCGACATGCCGGGCGTCACGGCGCTGCCGCTCGACATCACGCGGCCCGAGTCCGTCGCGGCGGCCGCCGAGGCCGCACCGGACGTCACGCTGCTCGTGAACAACGCGGGGATCTCGTCGTCCACCTCCCTGCTCACCGGCGACCTGGCGACCATCCGGCTCGAGATGGAGACCCACTACTTCGGCACGCTCTCGGTCGTCCGAGCCTTCGCGCCCGTGCTGGCGCGCACCGGCGGTGGTGCGATCGTGAACGTGCTGTCCGCGCTGTCCTGGTTCGCGGTCGAGGGCGCGAACCCCTACGCGGCGGCCAAGGCGGCGGAGTGGAGCATGACGAACGGGGTGCGGCTGGAGCTCGCCCGGCAGGGGACGCTCGTGCAGGGCGTGCACCTGGGGGCGGCGGACACCGACATGACCGCCGGCTACGACGGCGACAAGATCGATCCCCGCGACGTGGCGCGCGCCTCCCTCGACGGGCTCGAGCGGGGGGACGTCGAGGTGCTCGCCGACGACTGGAGCCGCATGATCAAGGGCACCCTCGCGCGCGACCCGATGGAGTTCTACGGCCCCGTGCTGTCGGGCTCGCGCTAGGCGACGGGGCCGGCGGGGCGGGCGGTCACTCCGGGTCGACCGGTGTGATGGCGCACGCGCACACCCAGAACAGCGACTCGCCCACCCCGGTGATCTCGCGCGGCCGGAGGCAGCGGGGACAGCTCGCGACGCCGTCGAGGATCATGGGCTGACCGTAGCGCGGGCGTCCGCTGAGCGCTGCCCCGGGAAACCGCGGACGCCGCCTCCCCGTGCACCGTCCGCACGCCGGATCGTGCACGGGGAGGCGCTGCGGGCCGCCCGCGTCCGTCAGGGCCGAATGGTCCTGGCCCGGTCCACCTCCTCCGGGTCGACCGCGACGGCCTTCGCGAAGAAGCGGGGATGGCCGCTGCGCACCCGCACGTCGAACCCGACCGGCCCCGGCGGGTCGGTGCCGCCGGCCTGCGACAGGTCGATCGGCCCGAGCGTCGAGAGCTCGGCGCATCGCAGCACCCTGGTCGGCCGCTCGACGTTCGAGCCGGACACGATGACGGAGAGGGTGCCGCCGCCCTCGCAGGCGGCCGCGAGCAGCATCGACCGCCCGTCGGTGTCGATCGCGCCGCCTGTGGGGGCGCCGCGGTCGTCGCTCCAGGTCAGCGACGGCGCGCTCCGGGCGGACGTCGGCAGCAGGGCGAACAGCGCCTCGTGCAGCTCCGCCCGGACCTCGGCCGGAGGCCGCGTCGGCGCCGGCTGCGCGGTCACCGCGGAGGGGGAGGCGGCGGGTCCCGGGGAGGGACGGTCGATGCCGGCCCGGATCGCGAAGGCCGCGAGCACCACGACGATCGCGGCGACGACGCCCGTCACGAGCACGCGCGGGCGGTCGACCGGGGTGCGTCGCGGCGCCGTCCCGGTCGACGCCTCGGGTGCCTCGACCAGCCGGACGAGGTCGTCGCGCACCCGGTCCGCGTACGGGGTGCTCCAGCGCGGTGCGGTCACCTCGCCACCTCCTGCGTCTCGGTCCGGCCGGTGTCCGTCGGGGCGAGCAGGCCCCGGAGCTTCTTGTGCGCGCGGTGCAGTCGCACGCGCGCGGCGTTCTCGGTCAGCCCGAGCAGCTCCGCGATCTCGGCGACGCGGTAGCCCTCGAGCGCCGCCATCGTCACGAGCGCCGCGTCGCCCGGCGGCAGACGGCGCAGCGCGGCGACCAGGGCGCTGCGCGGCAGGTCGTCGTCGATGCGGGCGAACGCGCGCGCCGCCGCGTCGTCGTGCTCGCGCGGCGCGCGGCGCAGCAGCCGCTCGCGGCGGACCAGCGAGCGCCGGCTGTTCCGGGAGAGGTTGGCGGCCGTGACCAGCAGCCACGGCAGCACGGACCCGGCGACGAGCCGCACGGACTCCCGCTTCCGCCACAGCTCGAAGAAGGCCGAGGCCGCGACCTCCTCCGCATCCGCCGGCGAGGCCGTGAGGCGCAGGGCCTGACGGAACACGGCGTCGCGGTGCAGGTCGAACAGGCGCCCGAAGGCGGTGCCGTCCTGCGCGAGCGCCGCGGCCCACAGCGCGGCCTCGTCGGCGGAAGGATCCCTCACACCTCCCAAGTGTTCGCACGGGCGGCGGGCATTACACACGCCGCGCTGCGCGTCACACGACGGCGGTCATGCCGCCGTCGACGGTGAGGACCTGCCCGTTCACGAAGTCGGAGGCGCGGCTCGAGAGGAACACCGCGGCGCCGATCAGCTCGTCCACGCGTCCCCAGCGTCCCGCGGGGGTGCGGCGCTCGACCCAGTCGCTGAAGTCGGGGTCGGCGACGAGGGGAGCGGTGAGGTCGGTGGCGAAGTACCCGGGGGCGATCGCGTTCACCTGGATCCCGGACGGCCCGAGGTCGGCGCACATGCCGCGCGTCAGCATCGCGATGCCGCCCTTCGTCGCGGCGTAGGGCGTGATGCCGGGCCGGCCGAGCATGAACTGCACGGAGCCGATGTGGATGATCTTGCCCCTGCCGCGCTGCTGCATCCCGCGCGCGACGGCCCGGCTGACGAGGAAGGCGCTCGTGAGGTTCGTCGCGACGAGCCGGTGCCACTCGGCGGTGGGGAATTCGGTGAAGGGCGCTCGCGACTGGACGCCGGCGTTGTTCACCAGCACGTCGATCGCGCCGACCCGCTCGAGCACGCGGGCCACGCCGTGCTCGACCGCGTCCTCCTCCGTCACGTCGAAGGCCGCGCTCGACACCGAGGCGCCGTCCGCCGTGAGCGCGTCCGTCTCCCGCGCGAGCGCTTCGGCGTCCCGGCCGTGCAGCACGACGTGCGCTCCGGCCGCGCGAGCCCGCCGGCGAGCGCGCGGCCGATGCCGCGGCTCGAGCCGGTGACGAGCGCGCTGCGGCCCGTGAGGTCGAACAGGTCCATCAGGAGGGCTCCCGGTCGTCGACGTGGTCGTGCACGGGGAGCAGCATCGCGCGGCCGACTCGTTCCGCGCCGGGAAGCGACGTCGATCGTTCCTCGTACGCCGTGGACGGCGCCGCGTCGATCTCGACCACGTCGTCGAACCCCTCCTGCCGCAGCGTCGCCGCGTCGATGAGCGAGCGCCGGTTCGCGTGCCGCGCGAGGCTGTCCTCGGGCACGCGGCGCAGCTCGGATCGCGGGGCGTTCCGAGCCACGAGGGCGTCGACGGGCAGGTCCGGCAGCAGCACGGCGATCGCCCGCAGCCCGGCCTGATGCGCGGCGCGGACGTGCGCCACCCGCTCCTTGCGGCGCAGGTTCGTGGCGTCGGCGATGTAGCCGCGCCGCTCGGCGAGCAGGTCGGCGGCGGCGTCGGCGCACCGCGCGAGCGCGGCGAGCGAGTAGTCCTGCAGGCCGTGCGGCACCCGGCCCGCGGCGAGGTCGCGCTCGCGGAGGAGGGCCCGCTCGTCGTCGGGGCTGAGCACCGGCGTCCCGGGCCGATCGACGAGCAGCTGCTCGCGGACCGTCGTCTTGCCCGATCCCGGCGCGCCGATCAGGACCACGACCGGCTCCTCCGGGTCCGCACCGCCGCCGTCGGAGGCGGCCTCAGGCGGCATCGACATGCCCGCCGAGCCGCTGCGCCCAGCGGATGCGCGCGTGCGCGCCGTCCATGGCCGCGAGCGCGATCTCGGGCAGCACCAGGTCCGCCCCCTCGTGAAGCGGGGGCGTCGGCGTCACCGAGACGTGCGGGCGGTACCCCGCGCCCTGGTGCGTCGGGTGCTCGAACCCCGCGGGGCGGATCGCGTCGAGCAGCGCGCCGTGCAGGACGTGCGCCTCCGCCGAGTCGACGAGCCGGACGCGGACGTCGTACGCGAGCCCGAACCACGCCTGCTCGCCGACGCGGCCGTGCACCGGCCCGGTCCTCGCCAGCACCGGCTGCACGACGCGGGCGACGTCCTCGTCGGTGCCGTCGCTCAGGAAGTTGGAGAGGACGGTGAGGTGGGCGGGCCACTCCCGACGCGGGAACGGCGCGTCGAGGGGCAGCGGCGCGAGGGGGAGCACCAGGGCGAGCAGTCGCACGCTGCCGAAGCGTACGGACCGGCCCTGGCCGGGCGGGACCCGCGGTGCGAGGATTCGGGCGTGCGCATGCTCCTGACCTCCGGCGGACTGCGGCCCGGCCCCGTGCTCGACGCGCTGGTCGCGCTGCTCGGCAAGCCGATCGCGGAGGCGCGGATCGCGGTGGTCGTCGACGCGATCCTGCCGTTCCCGGGCGACAAGTCGATGCTGCTGCGGCACCTCGAGCAGAACCGGTCGCTCGGCTGGGCCGAGTTCGACGTGCTCTCCCTCTTCTCCGCCCCCCGCTCGGTGATCGAGTCGCGGCTGCGATCGGCGGACGTGGTGTTCGGATACGGCGGCAGCAACCACTGGCTCGCCCACGCCTGGCGGACCACCGGCTTCGCCCCGCTGCTGCGCGAGCTGCTCGACGAGAAGGTCTACGTCGGTCACAGCGCCGGCTCGATGATCTTCTCGACCCGGCACGCGGAGGCCGTCGACGCGTTCGACGACCACGAGGAGGTGGCGATGCTCCAGCTGACGGAGGTCGCGGCCGCGGCGCCGCTGCTCGACTGGGTCGTGCTCTGCCACCTCGGCGCGGACTTCATGCCCGAGGACGCCGAGCGGTGGGCGGCTGCGGGCACGGCGGCGCTGGGCGCTCCGGTGTGGTTCCTCGACGACGAGTCGGCGCTGCTCGTCCGGGATCCCGCGGAGGTGCCGGAGGTCGTGTCGGGCGGCCGCTGGATCCGCTACGACGCGACCGGCGCGGTCGTCGACTCGCGCTGACCCGCCCCCTGCGTCCAGGGGTCGCGCGTCCAGCCGCCGCGGTTACCGTCGTGGCGGAGCCTTCACGCGAATGACGAAACGACGACCGCCCGACAGCCGCCTCGCGGCCGCCCGCTACGCCCTCGACCGCGAGGTCCAGGACGACGAGGAGCCGACCGACCGCGGGCAGATCAGCCCGGACCAGCGCGCGCAGGCGGTCGAGATCGCGATCCAGCAGGCCATGCGCCGCGGGGAGTTCGACGACCTGCCCGGCGCGGGCAAGCCGCTCGCCGACCTCGGCACCGTGCGCGATCCGGACTGGTGGATCCGCCGCAAGATCGAGCGGGAGAACCTCACCGGTCTCGGCCCGCCCGCGCTCACCCTGCGCACGGAGGACGCGCGGCTCAGCGACCGCCTGGACGAGCTGCCCACCGAGGCGAGGGTGCGGGAGGCGCTCGACGACTTCAACCACCGCGTCCGCGAGGCGCGGCGGCAGCTGCTGGGCGGACCCCCGGTCATCACCCGGCCGCGCGACGTGGAGGCGGAGCTGGAGGCGTGGCGCACCCGCGCGCTGGAGCGCCGCGCGGCCCGCGAGCGCGCGCAGGCCGAGGAGCGGGAGTGCGAGGCCGCGGCGCTCGCCGCGATGACCTGGCGCGAGCGCCGCAGGGCGAAGCGCAGCCGCTGACCGGTGCGCCGATCCTGCTCGGCGGTCGGCCGGTGGACGGGACGCCGCAGCGAGGGCGACGCGATCTCCAGGACCCGGGCGTTCAGGAGGTCGCGGGAGCCGTCGCCTCGTAGCGGGCGCGCAGCTTCTGGCCCAGGTACTCGCGCGCCGGCGCCGTCGGGCTCATGCCGACCACGACGACCCCGCGGCTGTGCCGGGCGTCGAGGTCGACCAGCGCCTCGACGAGGTTCATGAACGGGTAGTACCCGGAGACGAGCACCTTCAGGTCCCATGACGCGACGAGCTCCGCGACGTCCGCCAGCTGCAGGGCGACCCGCTCGTCCGGGCCCGCCGACCAGTGCTGGATCTCGACCGCGCGGCGGTCGTCGCTCGTCCGCGTCCTCCCCGCTGGCACGCCGAGCTCCTCAGCGAGCTGCTCGTAGTGACCGTAGTTGTCGAGCAGCGCGGTGACCGGCCGCTCCTCGGCCGCCTTCCGGATCGCCGCAGCGAGATCGTCGCCGTAGGCCACCGGTCGCACGCCGATCGACCGGAGGTAGTCGTGGTTCTCCCGCCCGGCGATCCCGATGACGCGGGCACCGGCGAGCCGGGCGAGCTGGCATTCGATGTGACCGACGCCGCCCGCCGCGGCGGAGACGAGCACCACGTCGTCCGACCCGAGCCGGAGGCCCTGCACGAGGTCGTAGGCGGTCAGCCCCACGAGGTAGAGCGCTCCGGCGACCTCCCACGACAACCGCGCCGGACGTCGCACCAGCGCTCCTGCCGGCACGACGACGTGCGTGGCGTGCGCGCCGTGCCGCGGGTCGTGCCCGAGCACGTCGACGCCGGGAGCGAGGTGCGGCACGTCCGAGCCGACCGCGCGCACGATGCCCGCGAAGCTCACGCCCTGCCGCGCCGGCAGCTCGAGCGCCAGCGCGTCGCGGAAGCGGCCCTCGCGGATGTAGGCGTCCATGTGGCTCACGCCGGACGCCACCACCTGCACGAGCACCTCGCCCGGCCCCGGGATCGGTCGGTCGACCTCGTCGACGTGCACGCCCTCGGCCGGTCCGTAGTCGTCGAACACCGCGATGAAAGCCTTCTTGCGCGCCATGGGTTGAAAGCTAGGTCCCGGCAGCGCGGGCGGAGGAGTCGGTCGGCCAGCTCTCAGAGAAGGTGGGTGGCCGTCACTCCTCGTCGAACTCGACCACGCGCGAGTCGGCGACGTACACGGAGTCCCGCGAGGCGGGACGGGGGCGGCGGACGGTGCTCGGATCGAGGCTCTCGTCGTTCCGGGAGCGCAGCACGGCCGTGCGGTGCACGAGCGTGCCGAATCCGATCTTCGCGATCATGTCCGCGGCGCACAGCGCGAGCTGCGCCACGACGACGACCGCACCGCCCGTGAAGGCGCCGACCAGGCCGTAGACGATCGGGTAGGCCAGCCAGGTGATCAGCAGCACGACGGCGGCGGAGCGGTACGAGCCGCGGGCTGCGGCCGGCAGGCGGGGGAGCGACACCCGCATCGCGTAGACGAAGAGCCCGTAGAGCACCGCGAAGAAGACCGCGCCGAGGACGCCGAGCAGCGCGTAGGACGTCGAGTCCCGGCCGCCGGCGACGATGAACGCGCCGAGGAATCCGCTGGCGATCATCGCGACGGCGCTCACCATGCCGATGCGCCGGATCCGATCCGCGGTCGGCTGCGCGAGGGCGCTGATCGCGACGAGCTCGAGCACGAGGAGGGGGACGGTCACGACCCAGTCCATGTACCGCAGCTCCCACGAGAGCCGAGCGCCGGAGTTGGGGCGGTACTCGCCGCCGACCTGGGTGTACCCCATGACGAAGGCGGCGATGATCGCGAGGTAGGAGACGAACGCGATCGCGACGACCGCGTTCGCGGTCAGGCTCGCGACGCGGAACGACCCGTGCGCCTCCCCGGACGTGAACCGGACACGGACCAGGGTCGCGAGCAGGGAGAGCCCGGCGGCGACCATCGCGAACAGGATCAGGTCGTGCTCGCTCTGCGTCAGCACCACGCTCCACGGCGGCTGCAGCATCGTCATCGTCTCCTGGTCGGTCCTGACAGGAGCAGCGGATGCGGCTTCGGTCGTGGGGTGAAGTGCTGTGCGGGTCGGTGCGGGCTGCCGCTCAGGGAGGTCAACCCGCCGACCGCGGCCGGTCGAACTCCCGCAGCGCCTCGGCGGCGAGGTGCACGTTCGCGTTCGCGTCGATCCGGCGCACGGCGGAGATGAGGTCGAGCTCGAAGTCGAGCACCCGCGCGTGCAGCTGGTCGTCCCCCGGCAGGCGGCGGATGGAGTAGGTCAACTGCGTGGGACCTCGCCTCGGGGTGATGTCGATCACGCCGAGGAACCCCCGTCCGATCTCGGAGCGGGTCCGCACGTGCATCCGGTGCTCGCTGCGCGACTCGAGGTACAGCGCCCCGTACGCGATGTCGTTCGCGTCCCTGGGCAGGCGCAGCTCGCGGATCAGGCCGATGAGGGTCTGCTCCCAGCCGGTGTGGATCTCGCCGGTCAGCCGTACGAGGCCCTGCTCCTGCTCGTCGTGCGCCGACGCGCCGCTCGCGCCGGTGCGCTCGCCGCGCAGGGCCATGAGCACGCCGATCACCGCTCCGACGACGGCGATCGCCGTCAGCACGATCAGGGGCACGAGGTTCATGAGGGTTCCGGGTCGGGCTCAGCGGTGCAGGGGGACGACGGGTTCAGCGTGGCCCGGCTCGGCCGTCGCAGGGTAGAGGGCGTCGGAGTGTCGTTCACCGTTCAGCCACAGGGTCTCGGGGTGCGTGTCGAGGCCGGCCTGCACGTCGAACGCCGTGCGCAGCTTCGCGACCCGCTGGATCAGCAGGCCGAAGCCGACCTTGGCCGCGACGTCCGCGGCGCAGAGCAGCAGCTGCCCGGTGACCGCCCAGGCGCCCCCGCTCGTCGCACCCTGGAGGCCGAACACGATCGGGTAGACGAACCACGTGCCCATCAGCAGGATCATCGCGTTCCGGTAGGCGGGGCGGGCGACCGTGGGCAGCGCCGGCATCGACCGCAGCACGGTCAGCAGCACCACGACGTAGAGCACCGCGAAGAAGAGCGTGCTGATCAGGCCCCAGACGAGCAGGGCGGCGCGGTTCTCGCCGCCGTCGACCGCGACCCCGCCGATGTAGCCGGCTGCGATCATGGCGATCGCGGAGGCGACGCCGATGACGCGGGTCCGGGCGACCGCGCGACCCGCGAGGCTGCTGACGGCGATCAGCTCGATGACGAGCAGCGGCACCGTCACGGTCCAGTCCATGTAGCGCGCCGACCAGGCCCACATGGCCTGCTCGTTCGGCACCCACATCGCTCCCTGACGGGTGTAGCCGGTGTCGAAGCTGACGACGAGCAGCACGTAGGAGAGGAAGGCGACGCTGAGCACGCCGAGCGAGGCGGCGATCGCCGGGCGGTAGCGGCCGCTGACCTCGGTGCGCACGGTCCAGGTGCGCACGAGCATCGCGAGCAGCGCCAGCCCTGCGACCACGAGGCCGTAGGAGGTGAGCGAGCGCTCCAGACCCGTGAGCGGGACCGCCCACGGCGCGACGACCTCACCCATGCGGCTGCCTCCTCTCGATGACGACAGTCGCCATCCGCGGCCTGGGATGCTGCCGGAACCGACCTGAGGAAACGCTTCGTGCCGACGGCATCATGCGTCGAACAGCGCCCGTCGTGCGGCTCCCCGCAGCTCCAGCTCGTGCGCGACCAGGGTCGCCGAGTCCGAGAGCGCGCCGAGGTCGTCACCGCCGAACGGTCGCGGGGCGTGGTCGAAGACGGCGACGACGCCGAGGTGCGTGCCGTCGTGCGCGCGGAGGGGTGCGGACGCCGCAGCGTGCACGTCCTGCCGCACCTGCGGCGGCATCCGCACCGGCTGGCGCTGGAAGGCGTCGGGCAGCACCCGGGGACCGTCCGCTCCCTGGCTCAGGAGGGGCGTCGCGAGATCGCCGGACACGACGCGGCGCTCCCAGCCGAGCTGCGCCTTGACCACCGGGCCGGCGGGGCCTTCCAGCACGAGCAGCGCCTTCGGCGCCTGCAGCGCGCGGGCGGTGAGCGCGAGGAGCGCGTCGAGGACCGCGTCCGGCGCGTCGTCGATCGCGACGGCCGCGGGCGGCGCCGCGGGCGCGGCGAGCGTCGCGCCGCCGGTGCGTCGGCTGACGAGGTCGTCCGCGAGGAACTGCTGCAGCTCGATCGCGACCTGGTGCAGCCCGATCCGAGCCTCCGGCGCGCGCGCCGTCATGCGACGGAGCACCGAGGCGACCGCTTCGGGCACGTCGTCGGGGATGTGCGGGTCGCGGACGAGCCGCGCGAACGCCGAGTCCTCCACCGATCCGGGGAAGGCGACCTCGCCGGTGATCGCCTCGAGCAGCACGAGGCCCAGCGAGTAGATGTCGGACTCGGGCCGGGCGTCGTGCCCCTCGACCTGCTCGGGGCTGAGGTAGGCGGCGGTGCCGACGGTGTACTCGCTGAGGTCCGGCTGCCCGATCGCGGTGGCGATGCCGAAGTCGGTGAGCTTCGCCACGACGGGCCTCGCGCTGCGCTGGCTGGAGATGAGGATGTTCGCCGGCTTGACGTCGCGGTGCAGGAAGCCCTGCTGGTGCATGTAGTCGATGCCCTCGGCGAGGTCGAAGCAGAGCCAGCACGCGTCGGCGACCCCGAGCGGGCCTCGGCGCAGCCGCTCCTTCAGCGTCGACCCGCGGACGTACTCCATCACCAGGTAGATCTGCGGCGCGTGCTGGTGCGAGGCGTCGATGCCCGCGTCGAGCAGCGTGGTGAGCGCGGAGTGGTTGAGGGCCGCGACGACGCGGGCCTCGATCTCCTGCAGCCGCAGGTCGGGGGACGCCGTGACCTCGCGGCGGAACAGCTTCACCGCCACCTCGCGGCCGAGCAGCAGGTCGCGGGCGCGGTGCACCGACGCCATGCCCCCGGAGCCGAGCCGCTCGCCGACCTCGTAGCGCCCGTCGAGCACGAGCGGTGCGCTCGCGGCGGATGCGGTGACGGGGGACGCCGCACGGGCCGGCTCCACCTCGACGTCCGGAGTCGGAGGGGTCGCCGCCCGCTCCATGCGCGCCCTGCGCCCGAACACACTCGCCATCGGCCGGAAACGTTCTCACATCTCGAGGAGTCCTGCGTCCGGGGACGTCGTGCGGTGCGACGGATCACAGGGGAATCCCGGGGAGCGGGGGTCGACCATGGTCCGGCGGTGCAGGGCGCTCCCGCACCCCGTCGATGCTCGAGAAGGAGCCCCCATGGCCGTCACCGCGTTCCTCGATCTGCACCTCCGCGCCGACGCCCTCGAGGAGGCGCCCGCCGTGCTCGCCGCCGTCCTCGCGGACACCCGCGCCTTCGACGGCTCGCAGGGGATCGAGGTGCTGCGCGACGTCGCCGACCCCGCCCACGTGACGGTCGTCGAGCGCTGGGAGTCCCTGCAGCACGACGACGCCTACCGGGCCTGGCGGGCGACCCCGGAGGGTGCGTCCGACCTCGGCCGGGTGCTGGCGGGCCCGCCGACCCTCTGGCGCTACGAGACGCACTCGACGCTCTGAGGCGGCCCGTCGCGTTGACCACGACGAGCCCGTCGGCGTAGCGTCGGCGCTACCGTGAACGTTCACGGTCGGGCGGGAGGACGACGATGTCAGCGCAGAGCGGAAGCACCACGGCCACGGGCTGGGCGGTCCTCGGACCGGGCGGCATCGCCCGCACGTTCCTGAAGGAGCTGCCGTCCACGACGGGTCGGCTCGTGGCCGTGGGCAGCAGCGACCCGGCGCGGTCGGCGGCCTTCGCCGAGGAGGCGGCCGGGCTCGGCTACGACGACGTCACCGCCGGCACCTACGCCGAGGCGCTCGCGGACCCCCGCGTCGACGCCGTCTACATCGCGACCGTGCACACCGGTCACGCACCGCTCGTGCTCGACGCGATCGCCGCGGGCAAGGCCGTGCTCTGCGAGAAGCCCCTCACCCCGAACCTCGGCACGACCATGGCGCTCGTCGACGCGGCCCGGGAGGCGGGCACGCCCTTCGTCGAGGCGTTCATGTACCGCTTCCACCCCGCGACGGCCGCGCTGCTCGACCTGATCCGCGACGGCGCCATCGGCGAGGTCCGCCACGTCGACGCCTCCTTCGCCTTCCGCGTCGGCGAGCGGCAGGGACGGCTGTTCGACGTGGACACAGCCGGCGGCGGCATCCTCGACGTCGGCGGCTACCCCGTCACGATGACGGCGGCGATCGTGAGCGCGGCGACCGGCGTGCCGGCCGCCGAGCCCGTCGACCTCGTCGGCTCGGGCGTGATCGGCCCGACCGGCGTCGACGAGTGGGCGGTCGCCGACCTCGTCTACCGCGGCGGCATCACCGCGACCCTCCGCACGGGCGTGCGCGTCGAGGACGCGAACACCGTCACGGTGATCGGCTCCCGCGGCCGCATCCACCTCCCGACCCCGTGGACGATCGGCGGCACGCCCTCGATCGAGCTGGCGGTGACGGACGAGGAGCCGCGCACGCTCGACTTCCCCGACGCGAAGGCGTACGGGCTCGAGGCCGCCGCGCTGGCCGACGCGATCGCCTCCGGTGCCACCGAGGTGCCGCAGATGACGCAGGACGAGACGCTCGCGACCGCGCGCACCCTCGACCGGTGGCGCGCGGCGGTCGGGCTGCGCTACCCGTTCGAGGCGGAGGACGCGACGATCCCGCCGGTCTCCGGGCGTCCCCTCCGCGTGACGCCGGTCGCGCCGATGCGCTACGGCGAGATCCCGGGCGTCGGCAAGCGGATGTCGCGCCTCGTGCTCGGCGCCGACAACCAGCCCGACCTGGCGCACGCGTCCGCGATCTTCGACCACTTCGTGGAGCAGGGCGGCAACGTCTTCGACACCGCGTACATCTACGGCGGCGGCGAGAACGAGCGCCGCGTCGGGCGGTGGATCGCCAACCGCGGCATCCGCGAGGACGTGGTCGTGATCACGAAGGGCGCCCACACCCCGTACTGCGACCCCGAGTCCCTCAGTCGCCAGCTGCTCGAGAGCCTCGAGCGGCAGGGCACGGACTACGCGGACCTCTACCTGATGCACCGCGACAACCCCGAGGTGCCGGTCGGGGAGTTCGTCGATGTGCTCGACGAGCACCGCCGCGCCGGCCGCATCCATGTCTACGGCGTCTCGAACTGGAGCCTCGAGCGGTTCGACGAGGCCAACGCCTGGGCCCGGGCGAACGGCAAGGAGGAGCTCGCGGTCCTCAGCAACCACTTCGGGCTCGCCGAGGCCTACGACGTGCCGTGGGCGGGCTGCCGCCACGTCACCGACCCGGCGTCGAAGCAGTGGCTCGAGGAGCGGCAGGTGCCGCTGCTGCCGTGGTCGTCGCAGGCGCGCGGCTTCTTCGCCCGGGCCCGTCCGGACTTCCTGGACGACGAGGAGCTCGTGCGCTGCTACTACAGCGACGACAACTTCGAGCGGCTGCAGCGGGCGGAGCAGCTGGGCGAGCGGCTCGGCGTGCCGGCCACCGCGATCGCCCTCGCCTACGTGCTCGCGCAGCCCTTCCCGACCTTCCCGCTCTTCGGGCCGCGGACCATCGCGGAGGCGCGGTCGTCGATGCGCGGGCTGACGATCGAGCTGACGCCGGAGCAGGTCGAGTGGCTGGACCTGCGGGCCTGACCCCGGGGGACGCCGGGGACCCGGCCGGCCGCGCGACGATCCTCGACGTCGCGGCGGCCGCCGGGGTCTCGCGGCAGACCGTGACCCGCGCGATGAACGGGATGGAGGGGATCAGCGCGGCGACGAAGAAGCGCGTCCTCGCCGCCGCGGAGGCCCTGGCGTACCGCCCCTCCCGCTTCGGCCGCGGACTCGTGCTCGGCGGGGAGCAGCAGCTCGGCCTGATCGTCGACGACCTGCGGAACCCCTACTCGCCGGCGCTCGCCGCCGCGGTCGTGCGCGCCGCGGCGGGGCGGGGCTGGAACGTGATGCTCGCCGACATCGCGCTCACCGGTGACGCCGATCGCATGGTGGAGGCGCTCGGCGTGCAGACCGACGCGGTCGTCGGCTACTTCGGGAAGCGCGCGCCGGAGTGGATCGCACTGCTCGGCAGCGTTCCGGTCGTCGAGCTCGATCCCTCCGGTCCGGTGACCGGCGCCGCCGTGCACCTCGACCCGGGCGACGCGGTCGAGCGCCTCGTCGAGCACCTGCTCGCCGCCGGGGTGCGGCACCCGGTCGTGCTCGACGCCGCTGGCCCCGACCTGCCCAGCCGGCGGGCGACGCGGATGCGGGCGGCGTTCGCGGACCGCGGGCTCCACGTCGCCGTGGAGCCGGTGGCCGAGCCGACCGCCGAGCGCGCGGCGGCGGCGACCGAGCGCCTCCTGCGGCAGGACCCGCGCCCCGACGCGGTCCTCGCCTTCAACGACGTGATGGCGCTCGGCGTGCTCGCCGCCTGCCGCCGGGCCGGCGTCGACGTGCCCGGCGAGGTGCGGGTGGTCGGCGTCGACGGGCTCCCGCTGGGCGCGCTCGTCGCCCCCGCCCTCACGACGCTCGAGGTCGACGTCGACGAGGTCGCCCGGCAGGCGCTCGACCTCGCGGTCGGCATGGTCGCCGGCCGCACGCCCCGCTCGGGCGCCGACGCGGAGCGCACCGTGCGGCACCGCCTCCTGCTGCGCGAGTCCGCCTGACCGCCTTCGCTCACGCTTCGTGCCGCTGCCGCGGTCGTCGCGCGGCACGAAGCGTGAGCAAGGATGGGGCGATGCCGGTCGACGACGCCGTCCCCTTCCGCCTCGACGTCGGCGGGGACCCCGGCATGGACCCCGTCGCCCTCGCCGCGCGAGCGGCCGAGGCGGAGGCGCAGGGCTTCGACGGCGTCGGTGCGGCCGAGACCCGGCACGACCCGTTCCTCGCGCTGGCGCTCGCCGCCCGCGAGACGAGCCGCATCGAGCTGCTGTCGACCATCGCCGTCGCGTTCGCCCGCTCGCCGATGACGGTCGCGCAGACCGCGTTCGACCTGCAGTCGATCGCCGACGGGCGGTTCCTGCTCGGGCTCGGTTCGCAGGTGAAGCCGCACGTCGAGCGGCGCTTCTCCATGCCGTGGTCCCGCCCGGCCGCGCGGATGTCGGAGTTCGTGCGGGCCGTCCGCGCGATCTGGGCGACGTGGCAGACGGGGGAGCCGCTGCGGTTCAGCGGCGAGTTCTACACGCACACCCTCATGACGCCGTTCTTCAGCCCGCCGCCGCTGCGGGTCGGCCTGCCACCGATCTGGATCGCCGCGGTGGGGGAGCGGATGACCGAGGTCGCCGGCGAGGTCGGCGACGGCCTGCACGCCCACAGCTTCACGACCCGCCGCTACCTCGCGGAGGTGAGCGCGCCCGCGCTCCGCCGCGGCGCCGAGCGGGCCGGCCGCGACGCCGCGCAGCTCGGCGTCGCCCTGCCCGCCCTCATCGCGGTCGGCGACGACCAGGCGTCGCTCGACGCGGCGATCCGGGCGACGAAGGGGCAGATCGCCTTCTACGGCAGCACGCCGACCTACCTCCCCGTGCTGGAGGCGCACGGCTGGGGCGACCTCCACGAGCGGCTGCACGTCGCGTCGCGCCGCGGCGACTGGGCGGCGATGCCCGACCTGGTGCCGGACGACGTGCTGAGCGCGTTCGCGGCGGTCGGCTCCGCGACGGCGGTGGCGGCGGAGCTGCGCTCGCGGTTCACCGGCCTCGTCACGCGCCTGTCGTTCAGCGCGAGCTACCCGATCGAGCCGGAGGTGCTCGGCCGGCTGGTCGGCGCCCTGCGGCGGCCCTGACGGGCGGACCCGCGGGCACGACCTCCGCGGGCCCCCTGACGGGAGCCCGAAATCGCCGCGCCGCGTCCGGTACCCTTGGGCGGTGTCCGACCCTGATATCTCCGAGCAGCAGGATGCTGTCGAGCCCGCGCCGACCGAGCGATCCTTCTCCGACCTCGGCCTGAGCGCACCCGTACTGAAGGCCCTGAAGGACGTCGGGTACGAGACCCCGTCCGCCATCCAGGCCGCCACAATCCCGTCCCTGCTGGCTGGCCGCGACGTCGTCGGCCGCGCCCAGACCGGCACCGGCAAGACTGCCGCGTTCGCCCTCCCGATCCTCTCCCGCCTCGACCTGAACCAGGCGGAGCCGCAGGCCCTCGTGCTCGCGCCGACCCGCGAGCTGGCCCTGCAGGTCTGCGAGGCGTTCGAGAGCTACGCCGCGCACCTGAAGGGCATCCGCCTCCTGCCCGTCTACGGCGGGCAGGCCTACGGCACCCAGCTGTCCGCCCTGCGTCGCGGCGTCCACATCGTCGTCGGCACGCCCGGCCGCATCATGGACCACCTCGAGAAGGGCACGCTCGACCTCTCGCAGCTGAAGTACCTCGTGCTCGACGAGGCCGACGAGATGCTGAAGATGGGATTCGCGGAGGACGTCGCGACGATCCTGGCGGACACCCCGGACACGAAGCAGGTCGCCCTGTTCTCCGCGACCATGCCGTCGCAGATCCGCCGCATCTCGCAGCAGTACCTCCACGATCCCGAGGAGATCACGGTCGAGACGAAGACCTCGACCTCGGCGAACATCAGCCAGCTACCTCGTCGTCTCGTACCCGCAGAAGGTCGACGCCCTCACCCGCATCCTCGAGGTCGAGAACTTCGAGGGGATGATCGTCTTCGTCCGCACGAAGAACGAGACCGAGACCCTCGCCGAGAAGCTGCGCGCCCGCGGCTACACGGCCGCCGCGATCAGCGGCGACGTGGCGCAGGCCCAGCGCGAGCGGACCGTGAACCAGCTGAAGTCCGGGAAGCTCGACATCCTCGTCGCCACCGACGTCGCGGCCCGCGGCCTCGACGTCGACCGGATCAGCCACGTCGTCAACTACGACCTGCCGATCGACACCGAGTCGTACGTGCACCGCATCGGCCGCACCGGCCGCGCCGGCCGCACGGGCGCCGCGATCAGCTTCGTCACCCCGCGCGAGCGCCGCATGCTCACCTCGATCGAGCGCGCCACGCACCAGCCGCTGCAGCAGATGCAGCTGCCGACCGCGGAGGACGTGAACGCGACGCGGCTCACGCGCTTCGACGACCAGATCACCGCGGCGCTCGAGCAGAACGAGCGCATCGCCCGGTTCCGCGACATCATCGCCCACTACGTCGAGCACCACGACGTGCCGGAGGCGGACGTCGCCGCGGCCCTCGCGGTCGTCGCGCAGGGCGAGACGCCGCTGCTGCTGTCCCCGGAGGACGACCGGCCGACGCGCTTCGATCGCGACGACCGCGGCCGCGACCGGAACGAGGGCGGCGACCGCCCGGAGCGCCGCGCACGCCCCTCCGGTCCCCGGACGACCTACCGGCTCGAGGTCGGGCGGCGCCAGCGCGTCGAGCCCCGCCAGATCATCGGCGCCCTCGCGAACGAGGGCGGCCTGCAGCGCGAGGACTTCGGCGGCATCGACATCCGCCAGGACTTCTCGCTGATCGAGCTGCCCGTCGACCTCAGCGGCGACGTGCTGGACAAGCTGAGCGGCACCCGCATCAGCGGCGTGCTGATCAAGCTAGGCGCCGACGGCGGCCCGCTGCGCCGGGCCGCGCCCGACGGCGGCGCCCGCCGCCCGCGGCGCTACTGAGCCCGGGGTCCGGACGCGCGGAGGGCGGGCCGGCTGCATCCGCAGCCGGCCCGCCCTTCGTCGTGTCAGCGGCCGACGAGGCCCTTGACCTTCTTGCCGAGGCTGCCGCCGAAGCCGGCGACCGGACGGTACTGCTCGTCCTGCTGCGCCCCGAGGACCAGCAGCACACCGGTGAGCAGCGGGATGGACCACTGCAGCCACTTCTCGTTGCGCTGCGCGGTCTTCAGCTCGTCGGAGGCGTTCTCGCTGGGCTCGGTCACGCTCTTGGCGCCCTCGTCCGCGTGCTTCGCGATGCCGGAGCCGGCGATCGCGGCGGTCAGGGTCGCCGCACCGGCGAGGCCGGTGAAGACCAGCTTGATCGCGGTGTTGGTGCGGGCTTCGCCCTGCGATGCGAGGCGGCCCTTGTTGCCGAGGATCAGGCCGATGCCGCCGATGCCGTGCACGGCGATCGCGGCGAACTGCACCGGAGCCCAGCGGCCCCAGCCGATCGAGGAGAGGCGGAGCCGCTCGGTGGGGTCCTTCGCCTTCGACGCCGCGCCGTTCAAGCCGATGACGCCCATGAGGCCGCCGCCGAACCATGCCGCCAAGCCGAGGTCGTGCATGCTGTGCACGACGGTGTTCCGTCCAGACATGTGTTCTCCGTTCCGTTCGGACCAGCGTGCGGACTCCGCCTGTGCTTCCACGTTGCGTTGGATGCACGCGCGGTGCGCATTCCCCGATGAACGCCTCCAGCGTCATGGGGTACGGGCGGGGGCGCGAGCCGCGGGTCGAGCGGGATCCGAGTGCCCGGGAGGACCAGGGCAGCACTGCGGTTCCTCTCGCGTCGCTTCCTGATCCGGGGCTCCCGGGTTGCAGGATCCGTACAACGATCCGCGCGGTCCATGGTCGCGCCTCCACGATCGATCCACCTCGGCGGAGCCGCCGGGCAGGAGTGGAGCACCCGTGACCAGCCTCACGACGACCGATCGGCAGCAGCTGCTCGCCGGTCGCGACCTCGCCGTCGACCTCGTGCGCGTCCTCTGCGTCCTGCTGGTCGTCGTCCTCCACTCCCTCATGCTCGGCCTCGACGTGCGGGCCGACGGGGCCATCGGCTGGCGGAACGTGGTGCAGGAGCAGCCCTGGTTCGCGGTGGCGAGCTGGTTCGGGCAGCTGATGCCCCTCTTCTTCGTCGTCGGCGGGTTTGCGAGCTGGCAGGGCTGGGCGTCGACCGTCCGCCGCGGCGGGGGAGGCGCGGACTTCTTCCGCGCCCGCCTCCTGCGCCTCGGGACGCCGGCCGCCGTCTGGTACGTGCTCGTCGGCGCCGTCGTGTGGGCGGCCGCCGCCGCCGGGCTGCCCGTGCCCGTCGCGCAGCTGCTCGCGAAGGGGCTGGGCATGCCGCTGTGGTTCCTGGCCGCCTACCTGATCTGCCAGGCCGCGGTGCCCCTCCTCGTCCGCCTCCACACGACCCGGCCGGTCACGACCTTCGCCGCGCTGCTGGCCGGCGTCGTGGCCGTGGACGCGCTGCGCGGTGCGACCGGCGTGGACGCGGTGGGGCTGCTCAACCTGCTGCTCGTCTGGCCCCTCGTGCAGCAGATCGGCTTCCTCTACGCCGACGGCTCGATCGGGCGCCTCGGCCGCCCGGCGCTGCTCGGGGTCGCGGCGGTCGCCTTCGCGCTGGTCGGGGTGCTCGGCAGCTCGGGCCTCTACTCGCCCGACATGCTCGACGACCTGAACCCGCCGACCCTGCCGCTCGTGCTCATCGGAGTGGGGCAGACCGCGCTCTTCGTGCTCGCGAAGCCGGCCCTCGACGCGCTGATGACGCGTCGCCCGGCCCAGGCGTTCGTGGCGATCGCCGGCACCCGCCTCATGACCGTCTACCTCTGGCACCTCCTGCTCGTCATCGCCGTCGCGGCCACCGTCCTGATCGCGCCGGACGTGGTGCCGGCCGTCGGCACGACCGCGTGGTGGCTGGCCCGCGTGCCCGGCGACCTGTCCGTCTTCGTGCTGCTCCTCGTGCTCTCGCTCGGCGTCGCCCGGTTCGAGCGCGGCCCGAAGCGCGTCGGGCCCGTGCCCTCCGTGCCGGCGCTCGTCGTCGCGGGTGCGCTCGCCACGGTGCCGCCGTTCTGGGCGATGCAGCTCGGGCTCGACCTCGCCGGCTTCATCTGGGGATCGGTCGCCCTGGTGCTGGCGGTGCTGATCGCCCGGGGACGCACGACCCGCCCGACGGATCACGAGCGGGGGGCTCCGCTCGCACGGTAGGGTTCGGCTCGCGAAGGGGAGTATCCCGATACCGCGCCACCCGTCAGCACGATCCGCACCGTCGGCGGATCCGGGGGCGCGGCGCCCGTCAGGGCGGGGAGAGACGTTCGAGGCCGTTCCCTGCCCTCGAGGAGTCCGAAGTGCCCGAAGTCCCCGTCGCGTTCGAGATCGTCTCGCTCGCCGTCATCGTCCTGATCCTGATCGGCGACATCGTGCTGGCCTACCGTCGGCCGCACGTCCCGTCGACGCGGGAGTCGACCCTCTGGGTCGTCTTCTACGTCGTGCTCGCGCTGGTGTTCGCCGGCGTGCTGCTCGTCGTGGACGGCCCCACCCACGCGACCGAGTTCGTCGCCGGCTGGTTGACCGAGTACTCGCTGTCGATCGACAACCTGTTCGTCTTCATCGTGATCATGACCGGCTTCGCCGTACCGAAGAAGCGGCAGCAGGAAGTCCTGATGATCGGCATCATCCTGGCGCTGATCTTCCGCGGGATCTTCATCCTCATCGGCGCGCAGCTGATCGAGAACTTCAGCTGGATCTTCTACATCTTCGGCGCGTTCCTGATCTACACCGCCATCACGCAGGCCTTCGGCGGCGACCACGGGGATCAGACCGACACCGCGCTGATCCGGTTCGCGAAGCGCCACCTGTCCGTCACCGACGAGTACGACGGCGGCAAGCTGCGCACGACCGTGAACGGCAAGCGCATGTTCACGCCGATCCTCATCGTGCTGATCGCGATCGGTGCGACGGACGTGCTGTTCGCGCTCGACTCGATCCCCGCGATCTTCGGCATCACGGACAGCCCGTTCATCGTCTACACCGCGAACATCTCCGCGCTGATGGGCCTCCGCCAGCTCTACTTCCTGCTGGGCGACCTGGTGGAGCGCCTCAAGTACCTGAAGTACGGGATCGCGTTCATCCTCGCCTTCATCGGCGTGAAGCTGATCCTCCACGCGCTCCACGAGAACGAGCTGCCGTTCCTGAACGGCGGCGAGCACATCACGGCCGTGCCGGAGATCGGCACCGTGCTGTCGCTCGTGGTGATCGTCGTCTCCATGGCGGTCGCGACCATCGCGAGCCTCGTGAGCATCAAGCGCGACCCGAACGCCTCGCTCGCCGACCTCAAGCCCTCGCACGTCGAGGCGGAGCGCAACCGGCAGGCCGAGGAGGAGGAGCGCGCCCAGCATCACGACTGAGCGGTGCGCTCCCGGCGAGAGGCGCCTACCATCGCCTCGTGCGGGGCGGCATCTTCGGGCGGATCCGTCGATCCGCGGTGTGGCATCGGCGGTCCGTGGAGCACCACGTGATCGGCCGGAACGAGCCGCCGCCCGCCTCGGCGCGGCTGCCGCGCCACCCCGACGAGCTGCTCCGCACGGACGCGTGGGTGCCCATCGCGCAGCTCGCGGACCAGCGCATCCGCGCGCATCGCGGCGACGACCTCTCGGTGGGCGAGATGGTGGAGACGGTCGCGCACGAGGTCGAGGACGTGGTCTCGGTTCAGTCGCTCGAGACGGCGTTCGTCGCGTGGCGCACCTGGGCCGCCGTGACGGAGACGCCGTGGCCCCAGGGGTTCCACGAGCTGCTCGTCGGCGTCAACGCGTCGGAGGCGGACGAGGTGGAGATGGCGCTGCACGTGCAGTCCGACCTCGCCGCGCTGCTGCCGCAGGTGGTCGCCGCCCGGATGAGCGAGAACCGGGGCTGATCCGCCGTCTGCACGACGCGCGGACGTGTGCGCCCGCCCTGGCGCGGGCACACGTCCGCCGGTCGTGCACACCGCGCAGGCGGTCGCGACGCCCGCGGTCACCGGGCGGTCGCGGGGCCGCTGCCGGTCGTTCACGGGCCCGCCACCGGCGGTGGACACGCTGCCACCGGTCGTCGCGCCCCCGACGGCGGCCAGGGGGAGGCGGCGGCATGGACGAGCGGGCGACCGGATCGATCGGTGCGATCACCAGGAGGACGGCGCTCGGGCTGGCGGCGGCCACCGGCGCCGCGGCCGCGATCGGCGGACCCGCCGCGGCGGCTCCTGAGGCGCACGCCGCGGCCGCCGCGGCGCGGACGACCCTCACGCGCACCGTGGTCCGCAGCGCGCCGAACGCGCACGGGTGGCGCCACCACGTCGTTCGAGCCGGCGATCCGCGACTGGTCAGGGACGACCTCGCGCGCCCCTCCGCCTCCCGCGCGAAGCGCCGCACCCCGCTCGCGGCGTTCGTGCACCTCACCGACATCCACGTGCAGGACGCGCAGTCGCCCGGCCGGTTCGAGTTCCTGGACCACCACCGGGATCGCAAGGGCGAGCCGCTGTTCGGGGGCGCCTACCGGCCGAACGACGTGCTGGCGACGCAGGTCGCGGAGAGCATGGTGCGGGCGGTGAGCGCGCTGCGCACCGCGCCCGCGACCGGCCTGCGCCCCGCGTTCGCCGTCAGCACCGGCGATGCGGCGGACAGCTGCCAGTACAACGAGATGCGGTGGTCGATCGACCTGCTCGACGGCGGCACCATCACGCCCGACAGCGGGCGCCGGGGCGTGTACGAGGGCGTCGGCGGCGGGCTCGACCACCGGGACCCCTCCTACTGGCACCCGGAGGGCGGCGAGGCCGACACGTACGTCCGCCGCTACGGCTTCCCGCGCGTGCACGGGCTGCAGGCCGCCTCGCTGCGCCGGTTCCGCGCGACGGGCCTGGCGATGCCCTGGTTCTCGGCTCATGGCAACCACGACGGGCTGCTGCGCGGCGGGATCGCGATCACCGATCGGCTGGCGGAGCTGGTCGTCGGCGACCGCAAGCCGGTCGGCCTGCCGAAGCACCTCGCGCCGCAGGCGTTCGTCGATCGTCTGATGGAGGGCGAGACGAAGGTGCTCGACCGCCTCGCCACCCGGCACGTCAGCGCCGACCCGGAGCGGCGTCTGCTCACCCGCGGGGAGGTCGTGGCGGAGCACTTCCGCACGACCGGCACCCCAGTCGGGCACGGTCTGACCGAGGACAACCTCCGGGACGGCACCGCCTACTACGTCGCCGATGCACCGCTCGCGCCCGGCGGCTCGCAGCGGCCGCTGCGGCTCGTCGTCCTCGACTCCGTCAACGAGCACGGCGACGGCGACGGGTCCCTCGACCTCGAGCAGTTCGCCTGGCTGCGACGCGTGCTCGAGGCGGAGCCGACGCGACCGACCGTGATCTGCAGCCACCACACCTCGCAGACCATGGCGAACGTGCTCGCGGGCCACCGGCGCGCACCGGCCCCGCGCGTGCTCGGCCCGGAGGTGGTCCGGCTGCTGCTCGCGCACCCCCAGGTGCTGCTGTGGATCAACGGGCACGTGCACCGCAACGTCGTCGTGGCGCACCGCGCGACGGGCCGACCCGGCGGCTTCTGGGAGGTCACGACCGCGAGCCACATCGACTGGCCGCAGCAGTCCCGCAGCATCGAGCTCGCGGACAACCGCGACGGCACCCTCTCCGTCTTCACCACCCTGATCGACTCGGCCGCGAAGGCCGGCTGGAGCGGAGGACTCGACTCGCCGCTCGAGCTCGCCTCCCTGTCGCGCGACCTCGCCGCGAACGACCCGCACCGCTGGGACCGGCCGAGGGCGACCGCGCTGCGCTACCGCGGCGCCCGGTCCGACCGCAACACGGAGCTGCTGCTGCCCGTGCCGCCGGGCGTCGAGCTCTGAGCGCCCGCCCGTCGTGCACGGCGGGCGGACACGTGCACCGGCTCCGGCGGGTGCACGTGTCCGCCGGCGGTGCACGACGCCGTCGGACGCGGGAGGACCGCGCGGCGTAACACGGTGGTAACGTGCCGCCCATGCTTCGCGGCGTCCTCCTCCTTCCGTGCCGCGACGAGGTCTGAACCCACCGGCTCCCTCGTCGCGGAGGTCTCGACCTGCCGGGATGCGTCCGTGAAGGACGCGCCATCGCACGACACCGAAGGACAGGCATGACCGAGACGACTCCCGCGCCCCAGGTCGCGAACCCGGACGGCGCCAGGACCCTGGCCGAGAAGGTCTGGTCCGACCACCTCGTGAAGCGGGGGGAGGACGGCGCCCCCGACCTCATCTACATCGACCTGCACCTGGTGCACGAGGTCACGAGCCCGCAGGCGTTCGACGGCCTGCGCGCCGAGGGGCGCCCGGTCCGCCGGCCCGATCTCACGATCGCGACCGAGGACCACAACACCCCGACGCTGAACATCGACAAGCCGATCGCGGACATCACGAGCCGCACGCAGATCGAGACGCTGCGGCGGAACGCGAAGGAGTTCGGCGTCCGCCTGCACTCGCTCGGCGACGCCGAGCAGGGCATCGTGCACATCGTCGGCCCGCAGCTCGGCCTCACGATGCCGGGCGTCACCGTCGTGTGCGGCGACTCGCACACCTCCACCCACGGCGCGTTCGGCGCGATGGCGTTCGGCATCGGCACGAGCGAGGTCGAGCACGTGCTCGCCACGCAGACGCTGCCGCTGAAGCCGTTCAAGACGATGGCGATCACGGTCGAGGGCGCGCTGAAGCCCGGCGTGACGGCGAAGGACATCATCCTGGCGGTCATCGCGAAGATCGGGACGAACGGCGGCCAGGGCTACGTCCTGGAATACCGCGGGTCCGCCATCCGATCGCTCTCCATGGAGGGCCGGATGACGATCTGCAACATGTCGATCGAGGCGGGCGCGCGTGCCGGCATGGTCGCACCCGACCAGACGACCTTCGACTACCTCGAGGGCCGGCCCCACGCGCCGAAGGGCGAGGACTGGGACGCGGCGGTCGAGTACTGGCGGACGCTGCCCTCCGACGACGACGCGGTCTTCGACGCGGAGGTCTTCCTCGACGCCGACGAGCTCGAGCCGTTCGTGACCTGGGGCACCAATCCGGGGCAGGGCACCACGCTCGCCGGCGAGGTGCCGGACCCCGCCGCCATCGAGGACCCGCAGCTGCGCGACTCCGCCCAGCGGGCGCTCGAGTACATGGACCTGCAGCCGGGCACGCGCCTGAAGGACATCAAGGTCGACGCGGTCTTCATGGGCTCGTGCACCAACAGCCGCATCGAGGACCTGCGCGCGTTCGCCTCCGTCATCAAGGGGCGCACGAAGGCCGACGGCGTCCGCGTCATGGTCGTGCCGGGCTCCGCCCGCGTGCGGCTGGAGGCGGAGGCGGAGGGCCTCGACAAGGTCTTCGAGGAGTTCGGTGCGGAGTGGCGGTTCGCCGGCTGCTCCATGTGCCTCGGCATGAACCCCGACCAGCTCGCGCCGGGGGAGCGCTGCGCCTCCACCTCGAACCGCAACTTCGAGGGCCGGCAGGGCAAGGGCGGCCGCACGCACCTGGTGTCCCCGCTGGTCGCTGCGGCGACCGCGATCCGCGGCACGCTGAGCGCGCCTTCCGACGTGCTGGAAGGGGCCCTGGTCTGATGGAACCGTTCACCACGCACACCGGCGTCGCCGTCCCGCTGCCGCGATCTGCGGTCGACACCGACCAGATCATCCCCGCCGTCTACCTCAAGCGGGTCACCAAGACCGGCTACGACGACGCGCTGTTCGCGAACCTGCGGCAGGACCCGTCGTTCGTGCTGAACGACCCGGTGTACGCCTCCGGATCGGTCCTGTTCGCCGGGCCCGACTTCGGCACCGGCTCCAGCCGCGAGCACGCCGTGTGGGCGCTGCGCGACTACGGATTCCGCGCCGTGTTCGCGCCCCGCTTCGGCGACATCTTCCGCGGGAACTCCGGCAAGCAGGGGCTGCTGACCGGGGTGCTGCCCGAGGACGTGATCGCGACATGCTGGGCCGCGATCGAAGCCGACCCGGGGGCGACGGCTACCGTCGACCTCCAGGCGGGGACCGTCGCCCTCGCTGGGGCGACCTACCCGTTCGAGATCGATGCCTACACGCGTTGGCGGCTCCTCGAGGGCCTCGACGACATCGGCCTCACGCTGCGCGACGAAGCGCTCATCACCCAATTCGAACAGGGCCGCGAAGCGTGGCGACCCGTGACCCTTCCGGTGAGGGAATCTTGAGCACCACCTTCGACACGGCGCCGAACACCGCCCAGATCGCCGTCATCTCCGACGCGGCGCGCGCCGCCGCGAGCGTCGGCCTGACGTTCGACCGGCTCACCATCGAGGGCGGCAAGCCCCTCGAGGGCACCGTCGACGTGCGCGGGGCGAAGAACCTCGTCACCAAGGCGATGGTCGCGTCGCTGCTGTCGGAGGACGTCAGCGTGCTGCGCGACGTGCCGGACCTCAGCGACGTCCGCGTGGTCCGCGGCCTGCTCGAGATCCACGGCGTCATCGTGGAGGAGGGCGCGCAGCCGGGCGAGCTGCGGCTCGACACCCGCAACGTGCGCCGCGCGCACGTCCGCGAGATCGACGCCCACGCCGGCTCGAGCCGGATCCCGATCCTGTTCTGCGGGCCCCTGCTGCACCAGCTCGGCGAGGCGTTCATCCCCGACCTCGGCGGCTGCCGCATCGGCGACCGCCCGATCGACTTCCACCTCGACGCGCTGCGGAAGTTCGGCGCGATCGTCGAGAAGCTGCCGGCGGGCATCCGCCTGTCGGCGCCCAACGGGCTGCACGGCGCGCACATCCACCTCCCGTACCCGAGCGTCGGCGCGACCGAGCAGGTGCTGCTCACCGCGACGCGCGCGGAGGGGACCACGGAGCTGCGGAACGCCGCGATCGAGCCCGAGATCATGGATCTGATCGCGATCCTGCAGAAGATGGGCGCGATCATCTCGGTCGAGCCGAACCGCGTGATCCTGATCGAGGGCGTCAAGGAGCTGCGGGGCTACACGCACCGCGCGATCTTCGACCGCAACGAGGCCGCCTCCTGGGCCTCCGCGGCCCTCGCAACGCGCGGAAACGTGTTCGTCAAGGGCGCCGTGCAGGAGCACATGATGACGTTCCTCAACGTCTTCCGGAAGGTCGGCGGCGAGTTCGACGTGCTCGAGGACGGCATCCGCTTCTGGCACCCGGGCGGTGCGCTGAAGCCGGTCGTCATCGAGACCGACGTGCACCCCGGCTTCATGACCGACTGGCAGCAGCCGCTGATCGTCGCGCTGACCCAGGCGGACGGCGTCTCCACCGTCCACGAGACGGTCTACGAGAACCGGTTCGGCTTCACGGACGCACTGCTCAAGATGGGCGCGGACATCCGCGTGCACCCGCGCGGCTTCGCGGCCCCGAACCGGCGCGTGCCCCGCCGCGAGCTGGAGCAGGCCGCCGTGATCACGGGCCCGACCCCGCTGCACGGCGCCGACATCGTCGTGCCCGACCTCCGCGGCGGCTTCTCGCACCTGATCGCGGCGCTCACCGCCGAGGGGCAGAGCACCGTGCGCAACGTCGGCATCATCAGCCGCGGGTACGAGAACTTCGGCGACAAGCTGAAGGCGCTGGGGGCGCGCTTCTCGGTCGAGGGCTGATGACGGACCGCAGCGGCGCCGACCCGGCGCTGGCGGGGGTCCGGACGCGGCCCGCGAAGCCGTACGCGGAGAAGCGCAGGCCCTCCGTCTTCTGGCTCCTCGCGACGCCGGTGGTGCCGTTCATCCGCTCCATCGCGACCATCCGGATCCGGGACCGCGAGAAGCTGCCGTCCTCCGGGCCGTTCATCCTGACGCCGAACCACCACTCGAACATCGACCCGATCATCATCGGGATGGCCGTGTGGCGGCTCGGGCGGGCGCCGCGGTTCCTCGCCAAGGCGTCGCTGTTCACGATCCCCCTGGTCGGCGCCGCGCTCCGCTCCGCCGGGCAGATCCCGGTCGAGCGGGGCGGCGCCTCCCGCGGCGCGATCCCGATCTCGGCGGCGAAGCGCCTGATCGAGGAGGGGCAGGGCGTCATCGTCTACCCCGAGGGCTCGCTCACGCGCGACCCGCGGCTGTGGCCGATGCGCGGCAAGACCGGCGCCGCGCGGCTCGCGCTGCAGCTCGGCCTGCCGGTGATCCCGGTCGCCCACTGGGGCACGCAGACGCTGATGCCGGTGAACACGACGAGGCTCCGGTTCCGGCCCCGCGCGCACATCGAGGTCCTGTTCGGCGACCCCGTCGACCTGTCCGACCTCGGCCGCGTCGCGGACCGCGCGGCGCTGCAGACCGCGACCGACCGCATCATGGCCGCGGTCACGGCGCTGGTGGAGGAGCTGCGCGGGGAGACCGCGCCGGCCGAGCGCTGGGACCCGGCGAAGCACGGGCAGACCGAGACCGGGCTCTTCTGATGGGCGCGGTCCGGTGAGGGTCGCCGTGCTCGGAGCGGGCAGCTGGGGCACCGTGTTCGCGAAGGTGCTGGCCGACGGCGGGAACGACGTCGTGCTGTGGGCCCGCCGCCCCGCGGTCGCGCATGCGATCGACCGCCGCCACCGCAACGACGACTACCTGCCGGGCATCGCCCTGCCCGACGACATCGACGCGGTCAGCGACCTGAACCGGGCCCTGCGCGGCGCCGAGATCGTGTTCCTCTCCGTGCCGAGCCAGTCCCTCCGCGGCCTGCTGCGCGACGTCGCGCCCGCGCTCGGCGAGCACGCGATCGTCGTGAGCCTGATGAAGGGCGTGGAGGAGGGCACCGGCCTCCGCATGAGCGAGGTCGTCCGGGAGGGGCTCGGCCTGCCCGACGAGCGCATCGCGGTGGTGTCCGGGCCGAACCTGGCGCTCGAGATCGCCCGCGAGGAGCCGACCGCCGCCGTCGTCGCCTCCACGTCGGCCGCGACCGCGATGCGCGTCGCGGAGGTGTGCTCGACCCGCTACTTCGGCACCTTCGTCAACCAGGACGTGATCGGCACCGAGTTCGGCGGCGTGCTGAAGAACCTGATCGCGCTGGCCGTCGGCATCGTCGTCGGCGTCGGGTACGGCGACAACACCAAGGCGTCGATCCTCACCCGCGGCCTCGCCGAGATGAGCGCGTTCGCCACGACCTTCGGTGCGCAGCCCGACACGCTGGCCGGGCTCGCGGGCATGGGGGACCTGATCGCGACGAGCGAGTCGCCGCGGTCGCGCAACAACCGCGCCGGCCGCCTCCTCGGCCAGGGCTACACGAAGGACGACGTGCTGCGCACGATGGACCAGGTGGCGGAGGGGCTCGCCTCCCTCGAACCGGTCCTCGCCCTCGCGGCGGCGCGCGGCGTCGTCATGCCGATCTGCACCCAGGTGTCCCAGGTGATCGCAGGCACCCTGCACCCCCGCGACCTCGCGCCGCACGCCGTCGAGGACGCCCTCCCCGTCGGGGAGTAGTCGGCGATCGGTCCGGCGGCACCGGGCGCGTCATCGACACGCTCGGGGCGCGTCCCCAGTTCGAGGGACATCTTGCGCAGTTTGCAGCCCTGAACAACGAAAGCGGTTGTCCAGGTTCGATCCATGCCGCATGCTATGGGCGCCCGTTGTCCCCGCAACGGGTTCTCTCCCCCCGAATCCCGTCTTCCGCGCGCGTCCGCCGCACGGTACGACGGTGCACCCGAAAGCACCTCCCCGATGCCTTCTGCTCGTCGCGCCCGCTTCGTCCTGCCCTCGCTCCGCCGCCCGAGGACCGCAGCGGCGCTCGCCGCACTCGTGGTCGTCGCCGTCGCCGTACCGGTGCAGATGGCCTCCGCCGCCCCGGACACGACCGCTCCCGGCAAGCCCGGCAGCGTGGCCAGCAGCTACTACGGCGGCGTCGGCACCGTGCTCACCTGGAGCAAGGTGTCCGCGAGCGACCTGGCGTCCTACCGGGTCTACCGCTCGACGCAGAAGGCGATGACCCTCGCGAACTCGACGCGCCTGGGGGACACGACGTCGCTGTCGTACACCGACCGTGCTGCGACCGCGGGGGCCACGCTCTTCTACGCGCTGACGGCCGTCGACCGCAGCGGGAACGAGAGCGGGCTGTCCTCGATCAAGCAGGTCACCGCGAAGGACACGGACAAGCCTTCCACGCCCTCGAGCCTCACGGCGAAGACGTCGACCTCCGGGATCGCGCTGGACTGGAAGGACAACGGCGAGCCGGACCTCGCCGGGTACCAGGTCCTCCGCAGCACGTCCTCGAGCGGCCCCTGGACCCAGGCCGCCTCCTCGCTGACCTCCTCGGCGTTCAGCGACACGCAGGCGCCGGCGGCCGTGAAGAGCTACTACCGCGTCACCGCCACCGACCTGAGCGGCAACGTCTCCTCGTACGCGAGCACCTCGGCGACGCGCCCCTCCGGCACCGTCGTCGTCCCGCCAGCCGCGCAGGCACCCGGCACGCCGACCGGCTTCACCGCGAAGCTGTCGTCTGCCGGCGTCCCGCAGCTGTCCTGGACCGCGTCCGCCGGGGCCTCCAGCTACCGGTTGAGCCGGGCCTCGACCTCCGCGGCCGACGGCGTCGTGCTGTCCTCGACGCTCACCGGCACGACGTACTCCGACGGAGCCGCGCCTGCGAAGCAGACCGCCTACTACCGGCTCGTCGCCGTCAACGCGGCCGGCGCGTCGAGCGCTGCGACCGCCTCGGTCGCCGTGCCCGGCGACACGACGGCGCCCGCCACCCCGGGCAGCCCGACGGTGAAGGTCGTCCCGGGCGGCGGCATGACCGTGTCCTGGCCGGCGAACAAGGAGGCCGACCTCGCGGGCTACACCGTCCAGCGCCGTGACGGCGACGGCGTGTACCGCGACTGGCTGCCGACCGCGGGTGCCGCCTACGCACTGACGTCCTTCACGGACGACGGCGCGATCGAGGGCACCGTGCACTACTACCGACTCCGAGCCGTCGACGCCTCCGGCAACCTGTCCGGCTACAAGTCGATCACCGCGAACAACCCGGACAAGGCGCCGGCCGCGCCCACGTCCCTCGTCGTCTCGCAGGACCCCACCGCCGGCCTCGCGCTGGCATGGAAGGCTCCGGCGGACGTCGATCTCGCGGGCTACTCCGTCTACCGGAGCACGAACGCCTCGAGCGGCTTCGCGCTGCTCTCCACGCTGACCACCGCGGCCGCCGGGCAGACGCCGCGGTTCCGCGACACGAGCGCACCGAAGGGCGCGACCGTCTACTACCGGGTCTCCGCCGTCGACGCGGTCGGCAACGCCTCGTCCTCCTCCAGCACGGTCTCCGGGACGTCGCTCACGAACCCGGTCCCCGTCGCCGTCGACACGACGGTGCTCACCGTGGGCCCGGGCGCGCAGTTCACGTCGGTCGCCGCAGCGGTCGACTCGATCCCCACGAACAACCTGAAGCACTACCGGATCGACATCGCACCGGGCACCTACTCCGAGCACTTCACGATCGACTCGCCGTTCGTGGAGCTGCACGGCACGGGCACCGGCCCGTCCGCGACGGTCATCAGCGCCGCCCGCGCCTCCGGCAGCCCCGACCCGGACGAACCCGGCGAGACCCTCGGCACCGCCGGCAGCGCCGTCGTGCGCGTCGACGCGTCCGACGTGGCGCTGAAGAACCTCACCGTCGCCAACACCTTCGACGAGGCCGCGAACCCGCAGATCGACGACCAGCAGGCCGTCGCGCTCCGAGTCGAGGGCGACCGCTTCGTCGCCGACCACGTGCGGCTCCTCGGCAACCAGGACACCCTCCTCGCCGACACCCCGAAGCCGACGACGCGCATCCGGCAGTACTACGTGGACTCGTACATCGAGGGTGACGTCGACTTCGTGTTCGGCGCCGCGAACGCGGTGTTCGACCGCGTGACCTTCCACGCGCTCGACCGCGGCAAGAGCAACAACGGCTACCTCACCGCGGCCAGCACCGATATCGGCAGCAAGTACGGCTTCCTCGTCTGGAACAGCAAGGTCGAGTCCGACGCCGCCAAGGGCACCGTCAACCTCGGGCGCCCGTGGCACCCGAGCGCCGACCCGGACGCGCAGGGGTCGGTCGTGATCGTCCACACCTACCTGCCCGCGGCGATCGACACGGCGCAGCCGTGGGACGACATGGCGTCCACGAACTCGTCCGGCACCAAGGTCAACTTCCCCTGGACGACGGGACGCTTCTCCGAGTTCGAGAACACAGGTCCCGGCGCCACGGTCTCCGCGAACCGGCCGCAGCTCACCGCTGCCAACGCGGCGAAGATCACGCCCGAGATCCAGCTCGCCGGCAAGGACGGCTGGAACCCGGTCGTCGCCGATCCCGGCACGGCGCCCAGCGCGCCGACGGCTGTCGTCGCCTCGACCGACACCCGTCTCGTGAACCTCACCTGGGCCGACGACGACTCCGCTCGGGTCGTCGGCTGGAACGTGTACCGCGCCGACCAGACCGGCCCGTTCGTGAAGGTCGGCCAGTCCGACACCGCGGCCTACCAGGACTCGACGGCCGTCACCGGTGCCGCCTACCGCTACGCGGTGACCGCGATCACCCGGCAGGGCGTCGAGTCCGGTCAGAGCGCGATCGTCGCCGTCACGGTCGCCGCGGCTTCGCACGCCGCCGACTACACGGTCGACGCGAACGCGACGCCCGGCGCCACCACGTTCACCACGCTCGCAGCGGCCCTCGCCGCCGCACCGGCCGGCACGCCCGCCGACCCGACGGTGATCGAGCTCGCGAAGGGCCGCTACGCCGAGTACACGACCATCGCCAAGCCGTGGACGATCGTCCGTGGCGCGACCGGTGACCCGGAAGACGTCGTGATCACCGGGAACCGCGCGGCGGGGACGCCGACGGGCACCGCGACGAACGGGGTGCCCGACACGTACGGCACCTCCGGCAGCGCGACGCTGGTGATCAGCGGCAGCAACGTGGCCCTGCGCGACCTGACCGTCGAGAACGCCTACGAGGAGGGCACCTATGCCAACGGGCAGGCCGTCGCCGTCCGGTCGACGGGTGACCGACTGAGCTACGACCACGTCCGACTGCTCGGCAACCAGGACACCCTCTACGCGAACAGCCCGTCGACCACGACGACCGCTCGCACGTACATCCACGACTCGTTCATCGAGGGCGACGTCGACTTCGTCTTCGGTCGTGGAACCGTCGTCATCGACGACTCCACGCTGCACGTGCTCGACCACGGCACGTCGCCGAACGGAGCGGTCACCGCTGCCAGCACCAACGCGGCGAACGCGCACGGCTTCCTCATCACGGGCAGCCGGATCATCGGCGAAGCGCCGGACGGCTCGCAGAACCTCGGTCGTCCGTGGCAGCCCGGCATCGCGCAGCCGGACGGCAGCTCGGTCGCCGACACCACCGCCGTCGCTCAGGTGACGGTGCGGGACAGCTGGCTCGGTCCCGTCGTCTCGCCGACCGCCCCGTGGACCAACATGGTGAACAGCGGCACGACGACGTCGTGGACCTCCGCCCGGTTCGGCTCCTACGCCAACACCGGCCCGGGCGCCGGGACGGGTGCCGGTTCGCCGCAGCTGACGGCCGCGCAGGCCGCGGACGCGACGCCGGAGCGGTACCTCGCCGGTGCCGACGGGTGGAACCCGGTCGCCGATCCGGCGCCGCAGACCGCCCCCTCGGCGCCCACCGGGCTCTCCGCGTCGGGCGGCGACCGCCAGGTCGCGCTCGCCTGGGACGACAACCCGGAGGCCGACGCCGCGACCTACCGCGTGTACCGGTCCTCCGGTGCGGACCAGGTGACCGCGGACCCCGCGCATCTCGTCGCCGAGGTCGCGAAGCCCGCCTACACGGACAACGGCCTCGTGAACGGCACCGAGTACCACTACCTGCTCGTCGCCGTCGACACCGCTGGACGCGCCTCCGCAGCCTCCGCCGCCGTCAGCGCGACCGCCGCCGTCAAGCCGCTCGTCGCCGATGTCACCGTCGCGAAGGACGGCTCGGGGGACTACACGTCCGTCCAGGCCGCGCTGAGCGCGGTGTCTGCCGGTACCGCCGCAGCGCCGAAGGTCGTGCTCGTGAAGCCGGGCACCTACCGGGAGGTGGTCGTGTCCGCGAAGGCGAACGTGATCATCGCCGGGACGACCGGATCGGCCGCGGACGTCGTCATCACCGGCGACAACGCGAACGGCACCGCGACGTCCGCCACCACCTGCCCACAGGTGACGACCGCGACCTGCGGCACGGCCGGCAGCGCCACGGTGACCCTCACGGGTGCCGGCGTGCAGGTCCGCGACCTCACCATCGCCAACACCTTCGACGCCTCCCAGCACCCGGAGATCGGCAACTTCAACACCCAGGCCGTCGCCCTGCGAGCCACCGGCGACCGGCAGGTCTACCGTGACGTCCGGCTGCTCGGCGCGCAGGACACCCTGAACGCCGACGCCTCCGGGGGCATCTCCGCCGACGGCTCCGGCTACCCGCGCCAGTACTACGTCGACAGCCTCATCCAGGGCAACGTCGACTACGTCTTCGGCCGGGCCAGCGCGGTGTTCGAGCGCGTGACCTTCTCGTCCACGAAGCGCAGCGGCGGCACGGTCTTCGCGCCCTCCACGGCGAAGAAGGCCCTCGGGTACCTCGTCCTCGACAGCCGCTTCACCAGCCGCAACGACCCGGGGTCCTTCTACCTCGGCCGCCCGTGGCGCGCCTGGAGCGACGGCGCCTATGCCGACGACTCGCGCGGACAGACCGTCATCATGAACAGCTCGTTCGCTGCCGGGTTCACGACCGATCACCCGTGGACGGACTTCGCTCCCAACGCGTGGACCGACGGCCGCTTCGCCGAGTACCGGAGCACCGGTGCCGGCGCGACGACGGGCGCGAACCGCCCCCAGCTCACCGACGCGCAGGCCGCAGCCATCACGCCCACCGGCTGGCTCGCCGGCAGCGACGGCTGGAACCCGCTGGTCGACGCGCCCGTCGACGTCGCTCCGGCCGCCCCGACGGGGTTGGGCGTGACGGCCGCGAGCAAGCAGGCCTTCGTCACCTGGGACGAGAGCACGGCGTCCGACGTCGTCGCCTACCGCGTGCTGCGGGACGGCGCGGTCGTCGGCACGGTGGACTCGCCCTCGTTCACGGACACCGGCCTCACGAACGACACCGCCTACCGGTACACGGTCGTCGCCGTCGACGCCGCCGGTCGCGTCTCCAAGGAGAGCGCGCCCGCCGTCGTCACGCCGAAGCTCGTCGTCGACGCCGTCGTGGCCTCGGACGGGAGCGGTGACTACACCACGCTCGCCGCCGCCGTCGCCGCGGCGAAGACCGGCTGGGTCGTCAAGGTCAAGCCCGGCACCTACACGGGGACGACGGCCATCGCGAAGTCGATCACCGTGATCGGCGGCGGGACGACGCCCGGCGACGTGGTGCTCACGAACGGCACGGCGGATGCGACCGTCTCGGTGACCGCCGACGGCGTGACCCTGAGCGGACTCACGCTCGCCAACACGTCGACCTCGGGCAGCGCGCCCGCGCTCTCGATGACGGGGGACCAGGACCTGGTCGCGAACAGCGTGCTCACCAGCACCGCGAACCGCACCGTCTTCGCGGACACCGTCACCTACAACGCCTCGGCGAGGCAGATGATCACCGGTTCGACGATCGTGGGCGGCTCCGACATCGTGCTCGGCCGTGCGACGCTCGTGATCAACGACAGCACCATCCGGCCCCGGCAGAGCGGGACGGTGCTGACCCCCAGCACCGCGTCGACCTTCAAGGGCTTCCTGCTGATCAACAGCACGGTCGACACGACGGGGGTGACCAACGTGCAGCTCGGTCGCCCGTACCGCGCATGGGGCGACACCTACGACCCGAAGTCCGTCGGTCAGGCCGTGGTCCGCGACTCCGTACTCGGATCCGGCATCCGCAGCTCCCAGCCGTGGGGCACCGGTCCGGCGAACGAGCCCTGGACGCTCGGCCGCTTCGCCGAGTACGGGAACACCGGCGCCGGTGCGACGAGCAGCGCGACCCGTCCCCAGCTGAGCCCCGCGGACTCGGTGTCCTACACCGTGTCGCAGTGGCTCGGCACCGGATCCTGGCACCCAGCGGTGGCCGACCCGGCTGCGCCGTCCGACGTCACCCCACCGGCGTCGCCCGCTGACCTGACGGCGACCCCCTCCGACGGTGCGATCGCGCTCAGCTGGACCGCTCCCTCGGACGCCGACCTCGCCGGCTACCGGGTCTACCGCTCCACCGCAGCGTCGGTCGCACCGACCGCTGCGAACCTCGTCGCGTCCCCGACGACGGCTTCGTTCTCCGACGCGGGCCTGACCAACGGCACGACGTACCGCTACGCGGTGGTCGCGATCGATGCCGCCGGCAACGCCTCCGCCGCCGCGATCGCGACCTCGTCGCCCGCGGACAGCCTCCCGCCGGCAGCGCCCAAGGGCTTCGTCGGCACCGGCGCGGACTCGAAGGTCGTGCTCTCCTGGACGGCGAATCCGGAGACGGACCTCGCGGGGTACCGCGTGTACGGCGCGGACGGCACCCGCCTGAACGACGCCCTCATCACCGGGACCACGTACACGGTCACCGGTCTGACGAACGGTACGGCGAGCACGTTCATGCTGGCCGCGGTCGACACCGCGGGCAACGAGTCCGCGAAGTCGGACCCGGTGACGTCGACGCCCGCTCCCGGCGACCACACGGCGCCGGTCGCGCCGACCGGCGTGTCCACCGTGCTCGGCAAGACTTCGGTGACGGTCCGCTGGTCCGCGGTCGACGCCGACGACCTCGCCGGCTATGCGGTCTATCGGGACGGCACGAAGCTCGCCTCCGTCGGCGCCGGGACGACCTCGTACACCGACTCGTCGGTCGTCGTCGGGACCACCTACGCCTACACCGTGACCGCGTCGGATGCCTCGGCGAACGTCTCTGCGGCGTCGAGCGCCGCTTCGGCGACGCCGATCAAGGTGGACATCGTGGTGGCGGCCGACGGCTCGGGCGACGCGACGACGCTGCAGGCGGTGCTCGGCACCCCCACGGCGGGCGGCGCATACGACCCGGCGGCCCCGGGGACACTCGCGAACAACGCCGACTACTCGTCGCAGGGCTACCGGACGATCCTCGTGAAGCCGGGCACCTACAGCGGTGCGCTCGTGTCGGGCAACCGCTACGGCGTCCGGATCATCGGTGCCACCGGCGACCCGAAGGACGTCGTGCTGACCGCTCCGGGCGGGGTCGTGCCGACCTTCTCGGTCTCGGGGAACGGGTGGACCTTCCGCGCGGTCACGCTGCAGAGCGTGGCCACGGCGTCGGGGAACCAGGCCACCGCGCTCCAGATCAAGTCGGGCGACAAGCAGATCGTCGACAACGTCCGTCTTCTCGGAGACAAGCAGACCCTGCTGGCATCGACCGCCAACACGACGACCGCCAGCCGGGTCTACGTCACGGGGTCCTACCTCGAGGGCGGCTCTGATCTGCTGCTCGGCCGTGCGGTCGTGGTCGTGCGGAAGAGCACGATCCACGTCCTGGACAGGCCCGGCGCCTCGCTGACGGACTCCTCGATCTCGTCCGCGTTCCCGCTCGGCTTCCTCATCACCGACAGCACGATCGTCGCCGACGGCGCCCCGAACTCCATCTACCTGGGGCGTCCGTACCCGGACGGCGCCACGGCGCAGGCGCAGGTCGTGGTGAGGAACTCCGTCCTGCCGGCGGCGATCGTCGTGGCGAAGCCCTGGAACGACTGGAGCGGGTCCCTCCTCTGGTCCAGCGGTCGCTTCTCCGAGTACCAGAACACCGGCGACGGTGCAGCGGTGAATGCGAACCGCCCGCAGCTGACCGCGGACAACCAGGCCGGCTACACGGCGGCTGCCTACCTCGCGGGCTCGGACGGCTGGAACCCGATCGCCGGCTGACCCCTGATCGCGGGGCGGCGGCGGCGTCCGTCGTCCCGCGATACTGGCCCGACCCCCCTCGCGGACCGCCACCCACGGACCGCGTCTTCCTCACCCAAGGAACCTCACCGATGGCACCCATCCATCCGTTCCGTCGCGCCCTCACGGGCGTGATCGGCACTGCGCTCATCGCGCTTCCCCTCGTCGCACTCGGCGCTACCCCTGCGCAGGCGGAGACGCCCGGCGTCGCCGCGAGCTGCGCAGGCCTCACGGTCAAGCCGAACGGCTACGCCGCCAAGGGCGAGCTGCGGATCGTCGTCGACGGCGAGGTGCAGACCGACGGCGACGAGACCGGCTGGACCACCTTCAAGGGCAGCTTCCCCGGCGTCTACGCCTTCGAGCCGGACGCCGTGCACCGGTACACCGTCGAGATCAACTCCTTCGGAGACGGCTCGAACGGCCGAGCGTTCGAGCCCGGTACCGGTGGTGACGTCCGCGTCACCGGCAGCACCACGCCCTGCTCGCCCGTCGTCGTCACAGGAGCGGGGTCGAACTGCACGAGCTCGTCGGGTGCCGGCAAGCAGTCGGTGTCGCTCGAGTTCACAGGCCTCCGTCGAAGCATCACCTACGTCAGCGAAGTCCTCGACGCGAACGGGGAGGTCGTGAAGCACTTCCAGTTCCGCACCGCTCCCGTCGTCGAGCACCGCTTCACCGGACTCACCGCGGGCGCCACGTACCTCGCGCGCGTGACCGACCAGTCGAACCCGGTGCTGTCCGGAGCCGCCGTCGTCCGGATCGGCGACTGCGCCACGACCCCGACCATGTCCGTCCGGTTCTCCCCGTGCTCGGTCGACGATGCTGCCGCGTCGCTGGCGGCAGATCTGACCGGCCTCGTCCCAGGGCGCGACTACCGCGTCGGGATCGAGGTCGGCTCGGGCTCGCCGCGCGAACGCGAGCTGCATCCGACCGGTTCCACAGCGACCGTCGCCTTCGGCGGACTCGTCCGGGGCAGCCGCGCCGTGGTGACGGCGGCGGACTCGGACGCGCCGCGCTCCGTGCGTCTTCCCGTCGCAGTGCCCGGCTGCGACACGACGGGCGGGAGCCGGCCGGCCGCCGGTGACCCGTCTCCCGGAACGACTGCTCCGCCGACGGGCGGCAGCGCTGGTGCGGGGCAGCCGGGTGTTCCGATCCCGTCCGCTGGTGCTGGTGGGCCGGGCGTGCCGGTTCCGTCTGCAGGTGTCGGACAGCCGAGTGCTCCGGGCCGCCCGTCCCGGCCGATCGGGACGAATCCCCATCCGAGCGGATCGACGACGCCGGGTACCGCTTCGCAGAACGCGACAGGCGGGTCGTCGGCAGCTGCAGGAGCACCGGGCTCGTCCGTGTCGCGAGGTGACGGGCCCGCGTCGGCGACCGAAGCGATCGCAGAGGCCGGTCCCGGTGATCTCGAAACCGGTACCGTGAGCGGCGGATCCTCCGCCGGTGGCCCGGTCGCCGCGATCGGGGACCGGCAGGTCGCTCGAGTGCCGGCGCCCCTGATCGCGCTCTGCATCTCGCTCGTCGTGGCGCTCGGGCTCGGGACAGCCGGTCTCGTCCGGCACCGCCGTGCGGGTCGGCCGGCGACGCGGGCGACGGGTGTCTCCGGTCGGTAGCCTCGCCGTGTGACGGGGAACGACGGCAAGGTCCGGGTGGCGCTCGTGTTCGGCGGGCGCTCGAGCGAGCACAGCATCTCCTGCGCGACCGCGGGAGGCGTGCTCGGCGCGATCGACCGCGAGCGCTACGAGGTCGTGCCGGTCGGCGTCACGCGCGACGGCGCGTTCGTGCTCGAGCGGGACGACCCGGAGGCGTTCGCGCTGGACCCGGACGACCTGCCCGAGGTGCGGGACGACGGCTCCCGCGTGCTCTGGCCGGACTCGACGACGACGCGGGAGCTGCGCGTCCGTCGCGCCGACGGCACCGAGGAGTCCCTCGGGGACATCGACGTCGCCTTCCCGATCCTGCACGGGCCGTGGGGCGAGGACGGCACTGTCCAGGGCCTGTTCGAGCTGATCGGGCTGCCCTACGTCGGCAACGGCGTGCTCGCCTCCGCCGTCGGCATGGACAAGCACTTCACGAAGACCGTGCTGCAGGCGGCCGGCGTGCCCGTCGCGCCCTGGGTCACGCTGACCCCCGCCGACCGCGCCGGCGACGGCGCCTTCCTCCGCCGCCGGGTCGCGGGCCTCGGCTACCCGGTGTTCGTGAAGCCGGCCCGCGCCGGCTCGTCGGTCGGCGTCTCGAAGGTGGAGGGACCGGAGGACCTCGACCGTGCCCTCGACGTCGCGTTCGCGGAGGACTCCCGCGTGCTCGTCGAGCGCACCGTGCACGGCCGCGAGCTCGAGATCGGCATGCTCGGCAGCCGCACCGGCGGCGCCCCCCGCACCTCCGCGGTCGGCGAGGTCGTCGTCTCCGGCCGAGAGTTCTACGACTTCGACGCCAAGTACCTCGACGCGCCGGGCGTCGACCTGATCTGCCCCGCCCGCCTCGGCGACGGCGAGCAGATGGACCTGGAGCGCACCGCGATCCGCGCCTTCGAGGCGATCGACGGCCGCGGCCTCGCCCGCGTCGACGTCTTCCTCACCGAGGAGGGCTTCGTGGTCAACGAGATCAACACGATGCCGGGCTTCACGCCGATCTCGATGTTCCCGCGGTGCTGGCAGGAGTCCGGCCTGTCCTACCCGGACCTGATCGCGGAGCTCATCGAGCTCGCTCGATGAGGCGGGCGGCGCTGCTGCCCGTCCTGCTGCTGGCCCTGCCGCTCGCCGCCTGCGCGCCGACCGTGTCCCTGCGGCCCGCACCGGAGGCGACGAGCGCGCGCTGCGCCGGGGTGGTCGTGCGGCTGCCGGACGCGATCGACGGCGCGGCCCGCCGCACCACGGACGCGCAGGGGACCGCCGCGTGGGGGCTGCCCGCCGGCGTGACGCTGACCTGCGGCGTGCAGACGCCGCAGGTCGCCACGACGAAGTGCGCCACGGTCGCCGGCATCGACTGGCTGATCGAGACGAAGAAGATCGACGGCGTCGAGCGGCAGGTCGCGACCACCTACGGGCGCAGCCCGGGGACCCGCCTGGTGATCGACTCGACCCAGGTGCCCGCCGACGCGGCGCTGCGCGCGGTCGCCGAGCCGATCACGGCCGCCACCCGCGCGACCGGCGTCCGGTGCCTCTCCATCTCGGAGACGCAGCGATGACCGACGACCTCGCGACGGCCGGGGAGCGGGCCGCTCTGGCCCGGATCCTGCCCCGCTTCGCGCGGGCGGAGGCGCTGCTCGGGCCGGGCGACGACGCGGCGATGCTCGCGGCGCCCGACGGCCGCGTGCTGCTCAGCACCGACGCGATGGTCGACGGGCCCGACTTCCGCCGCGCCTGGTCCACGCCGTTCGAACTCGGCTGGAAGGCCGTCGCGACGAACCTCGCGGACATCGCCGCCATGGGCGCGCGGCCGACCGGCCTCCTCGTGGCCCTGGCCGCGCCGGGCACGACGCCGGTCGCCGACCTCGAGGGCATCGCCGACGGCATGGCCGCCGCGTGCGAGCGGCTGGCGCCGGGCGTCGGCGTCGTCGGCGGCGACCTCACCCGCTCGCCCGTGCTGTCGCTCGCCCTCACGGTGACCGGCTCGGCGGACGGCCGCGACCCGGTGCTCCGCTCCGGCGCCCGCCCCGGCCACACGATCGCCTACTCGGGCCGGCTCGGGCTCGCGGCGGCGGGTCTGCGCCTGCTGTTCGCGACGGGGGAGGAGGACCCGGCGGCGATCGCGGCCCTCCGCCGGGCCCGCGCCGGCGTGCTCGCGGAGCAGCTCGCACCGCGTCCGCCGATCGGCGACGGGGTGCTCGCGGCCGAAGCGGGAGCGACGGCCATGCTCGACGTCTCCGACGGGCTGCTGCTCGACGCGACGCGGATCGCGGAGGCCAGCGGCGTCGTGCTCGACCTCGATCGGGCGGCGCTCGAGCGCGAGGCGGAGGGGGTCCTCGCGGTCTCGGACCCCGACGGCCTGCCGGCCCGGGTGCCGGCGCTCACCGCGCACGAGGCGCTCGGCCTGGTGCTCGGCGGCGGCGAGGACCACGGCCTGCTCGCCTGCTTCCCGGGAGCGGTGCCGGAGTCGTTCCGCGTGCTCGGCGTCGTCCGCGCGGGCGGTGCCGGGGTGCGGCTGGACGGCGAGCCCGTCGACCCCTCCGGCTGGGACTCCTTCACCGCCTCCTGACCCGCGCGCCGCTCAGGACGCGGCGGGGACCAGGAGGTGCACCGCGGTGTCGCCCTTGCTGCGGGTGCGCACCAGCTCGAGCCCGGGCGGCAGCGCGGGGTCGCCCGAGCGGGACGAGCGCTCGAGCAGCACGACCGCGTCGTCGGTGAGCAGCGGCAGCAGCGCGGCGAGGTCGCCGAGGACCTGCTCGTCGGAGATCGAGTACGGCGGATCGAGGAACGCGAGCCCGATGCCCGGAGCGGCCGTCGCCAGCCACGTGCTGACGGCGTGCTGCACGACGCTGGCGTCGAGCGGTCCGGGCGCCGCCCTGCGCATGCGCCCGACGTTGTCGCGGATCACCTTCGCGGCGCGCGGCGCCTTCTCCACGAGGACGACGGAGGCGGCACCGCGGCTCAGCGCCTCGAGACCCAGCGCGCCGGAGCCCGCGTAGAGGTCGACGGCCGCCGCGCCCTCGATCGCGTCGCGCGCCTCCAGCATCGAGAAGATCGCCTCGCGCGTGCGGTCGCTCGTGGGGCGCGTGCCGTCGGGCGGCACGGCGAGCTGCAGCGAGCCGGCCCACCCGGCGACGATCCTCGGCATCCGGCAAGCCTCCCGCATCCGGACGACGGGCGTCTGCGGCCCGTGCCGGGCGGCCGCCGACGGCCGGATCAGGCCGGAGCCGCCGCTCGGAGGCGCGATGCACGCAGGCGGCGGAGCCCGCGCTCCCGCGGTGTCGGCGCGGGTTCGTACGATGGGGCGCATGGCGGGGCCGCTCGATCAGCGTCTCGCTGCCGTCGTGGGCGACCGCACCGCCAAGCTCCTCGAGAAGCAGCTCGAGATCCGCACGGTCGGCGACCTGCTCTCGCACTACCCGCGCCGCTACGTGAAGCGCGGGGAGCTCAGCCGCCTCGACGCCCTGCCGCTCGAGACCGACGTGACGATCGTCGCGGAGGTGCTGCGGGCCACGAGCCGCGGGCTTCGCGCGCGCCGCGGCACGATGCAGGGGGTGCTGATCTCCGACGGCACCGGCACGCTCTCCCTCGTCTTCTTCAACCAGCCCTTCCTGACCGACGACAAGAACGCGAACGCGCTCGTGCCCGGTCGGCGCGGCCTGTTCAGCGGCCGGGTGAAGCTCTACAACGGCATGCGGCAGCTCGCGCACCCGCAGCACCAGATGTTCACGGAAGAGGGCCAGGAGCCGCCCGACCCCGAGGTGGACCCGGAGGGGGCGAAGCGGTGGGAGGAGATCCCGCTGCCGATCTACCCGGCGACCGCGGCGCTCACCACCTGGAAGATCGAGAAGGCGGTGGAGCTCGCGCTCGCGAGCATCGGCGGCCTCGAGGACCCGATGCCGCTCGAGGTGTGCCGCATCGCGCACCTGATGGGCTACGAGGCAGCGCTGCAGCGGATCCACCGCCCCGCGCACGACGGCGACTGGGTGCAGGCCAAGCGCACCTTGCGCTTCCACGAGGCGTTCCTGCTGCAGACCGCCCTGCTGCAGCGCCGCGCGGTCCGCGCCATGTTCGCGGCGACGGAGCGCCGGCCCGCGCCCGGCGGCCACCTCGAGCGCTTCGACGCGGGGCTGCCGTTCGAGCTGACCGACGACCAGAAGGCCGTCGGCGCGGAGATCCTGGCCGACCTCGCCGGCGAGGCGCCGATGCACCGGCTGCTGCAGGGCGAGGTCGCCTCCGGCAAGACGCTCGTCGCGCTGCGGGCGATGCTCGCGGTCGCGGAGTCGGGCGGCCAGTCCGCGCTGCTCGCCCCCACCGAGGTGCTCGCCGCGCAGCACCTCCGCTCGATCGCGAAGATCCTCGGCCCCGACCTCTCCGCGGAGCTGATGCCGACGCTCGTCACCGGGCAGATGGGCATCGCCGCGCGGCGCAAGGCCGCGCTGCAGATCATCACCGGCCGGGCGAAGATCGTCGTGGGCACGCACGCCCTGCTGTCGGACACCACGGAGTTCGAGGACCTGGGCCTCGTCGTCGTCGACGAGCAGCACCGCTTCGGCGTCGAGCAGCGCGAGATCCTGCGCCGCAAGGGCAGCGCACCGCACACGCTCGTGATGACCGCGACGCCGATCCCGCGCACGGTCGCCATGACGGTCTTCGGCGACCTCGAGACCTCCACGATCCGCGGCCTGCCCGCGGGGCGCGCGCCGATCACCTCCCACGTCGTGCCGCTCGCCGAGAAGCCGCGCTGGCTGCCGAACGTGTGGCGACGGGCGGGGGAGGAGATCGAGCAGGGCCGGCAGGGCTACGTCATCTGCCCCGCGATCGGCGCGGACGACGACGAGGGCGACCTGCTCGCGGGCGAGGACGGCGCGGTGCCGCGCGCGACGGTCACCGGCGTGCTCGCCGACCTGCGCACGCAGCCGGCGCTCGCGGGCCGCCGCATCGAGGCGCTCACCGGGCGGATGTCGGGGGAGGAGAAGGACGCCGTGATGACGGCCTTCGCCGATGGCCGCATCGACCTGCTCGTCGCGACCACGGTCGTCGAGGTCGGCGTCGACGTCGCCAACGCGACGTTCATGGTGGTGCTCGACGCCGACCGGTTCGGCGTCTCGCAGCTGCACCAGCTGCGCGGCCGCGTCGGCCGAGGCGGGCTGCCCGGGCTCTGCCTCCTGGTGACCCACGCGGAGGCGGGCACGCCGGCGCTCGAGCGCGTGGAGGCGGTCGCGGCCACCACCGACGGCTTCGCGCTCGCGCAGACGGACCTCGAGCTGCGCCGCGAGGGCGACGTGCTCGGCGCGAGCCAGTCCGGCGGCCGGTCGCAGCTGAAGCTGCTGCGCGTGACCCGCGACGGCGAGCTGATCGAGCTCGCGCGCGACACCGCGGCGGCGATCCTCGCGGAGGACCCCGCCCTCGACGCCTACCCCGTGCTGCGCGCCGCGATCGAGCGCTCCAGCGACGAGGAGTCGCGGGCGTTCCTCGACAAGAGCTGACGCGCGCCGCAGGCACGTCATCCCTCGGAAACGCGGCATCCGCCAGGATGGGCGGGTGCGGATCGCGGTCGTCCCAGGCTCGTTCGACCCGGTGACCCTCGGTCACCTGGACGTGATCGGCCGCGCTGCGCGGCTGTTCGACCGCCTGCACGTGCTCGTGACGCACAACCCCGGCAAGTCCGCTCTGCTCGCGGTCGACGAGCGGGTGCGCCTGGTGCGCGAGGCGCTCGCGGAGGCGGGCGTCGACGGCGTCGAGGTCGACTCCTGGTCGCAGGGGCTGCTCGTCGACTACTGCCGTCACGTCGGCGCCGAGGCGATCGTGAAGGGGCTGCGGAGCGCGACGGACGCCGCCTACGAGACGCCGATGGCGCTCGTGAACCGCGACCTCGCCGGCGTGGAGACGCTGTTCCTGGTGGCCCAGCCCGCGACGAGCCACGTCTCGAGCTCGCTCGTGCGGCAGGTCGCCGCACTCGGCGGCGACGTGTCGCCGTACGTGCCGCGCGTCGTCGCGGCCGCGCTGCAGCCGCAGGGGCCGTCCCGTGGCTGAGGTCGTCGCGGTCTGCGTCGTGCACCAGCTGCTTCCGGAGCGCAGCATCGGCGTCACCGCCATCGACAAGCGCCCGGTCGAGCGACCGCTGCGGATCCGCGCGCTCGGCGTGCACGGCGACGTGCAGGCCGACCGCAAGTACCACGGCGGCGCGGACCAGGCCGTCTACGCCTACGCGGAGGAGGACGCCGCGTGGTTCGCGCAGGACCTCGGCCGCGAGATCCCGCCCGGGTTGTTCGGCGAGAACCTGCGGACCCGAGGCGTCGACGTCACCGGCGCCGTGATCGGCGAGCGCTGGCGGATCGGCGAGAAGGTCGTGCTCGAGGTGACCAGCCCGCGGACGCCCTGCGGGGTGTTCGAGCGCCGGATGGGCGTGAAGGGCTGGCAGCGGCGCTTCGACGAGCACGGTGCGCCGGGCGTCTACTTCCGCGTGATCCGCGCGGGCGACGTGCAGGCCGGCGACGCGATCGAGGTCGTCGACCGTCCGGCGCACGGCGTGACCATCGGCCGCTGGTTCACGGAGCAGGCCCCGGCCGACGCCCGCGCTCTGCTGGCAGCCGAGGCGAGCGGCGCGGTCCGCCTGCAGGACGACGTGCACCGGAAGATCGAGAAGGCGCTCGCCCGCGCCTGACCGTCCGTCCGGCGGGGCGGTGCGGCACCCGGCTCCGTCGGGTGCCGCACCCCGGCGGGGTCAGCCGAGCAGCCGCAGCCGGCGGGTGAGGCGCTCGATCGCCTTGCGCGGGCCGAGCAGCCCGAGGGCGATCTCCCGCAGCTCGGCGGTCGGCGTGCCGGCCAGGGCTGCCAGGTACTCGTCGTAGACCCGCGACTCCTGGGCGGCGGCGGGCATGCCGATCACGAGCACGCCCTCCTCCTCCGCGGCGCGCGTCCGCAGCGCGACGAGCCGCTCGGCGTCGCCGGCGAGCAGGCTGCAGCCCGCCCAGGGCAGTCCCGGGTGCACGGCGCCGTCCGCGTCGGCCCCGTCCGTGCCGAGCAGGCCCGGCACGCGCGCTCCGAACGCCGCCGCGATGCAGGCGACCGCGTTGGCGCGCCGCCCCTCCGGCTGCTGGTCGTCCACGACCACCACCCACTTCAGTCGCGCGTCCCGCGTCGGTGCGCTCTGGTCGACCTCGCCCGGCTCGAACCCGATCGTGCTCATCCGTACCTCCTCCATCTCGCGGGCCGACGATAGGAGCAGGACGCGGCCCGGCGGATGCTCCGCCGTACGACGTACGGGTGCTGTGCTGGAATGCCGTCCGTGGACGAACTGGATACGGCGATCCTGGCCGAGCTGCAGCGCGACGCACGGCAGACGAACCGCGCGGTCGCGGCCGCGGTCGGCATCGCCCCGACGACCGCCCTCGACCGGGTCCGCGGACTGATCCGCCGCGGCGTGATCCGCGGCGCGAGGCTCGAGGTCGACCTCGCCGCGATCGGTCGCGGCGTGCAGGCGCTGATCGCCGTCCGCATCCGGCCGCCGAGCCGGGCGAACATCGACGGGTTCCGCACCTGGGCCATCGAGCTGCCGGAGGTGGTCGGGGTCTTCGTCGTCGCGGGGGCGGAGGACTTCCTGCTCCACGTCGCCGTGGCGGACAACGAGGCGCTCTACGCCTTCGTGATCGACCGGCTGACCGAACGGCCCGAGGTCGCCGACGTGCGCACGAGCGTGGTCTACGAGCACGTCCGGGCCGCCGTCGTGCGCCCGGAACCCTCCGGGTCCGCCGGGGACCGACCGCGTCGGCCCACCGCCTCCTCAGACGGGCCGATCATCGGGAAATGAGAGGATGAACAGGTGTCCGCCCTCCAGATCGGCTACGCCGCGATGCTCGAGCAGTTCCACCCCACGGAGGCGGTGGCGCTGTCGGCCTACGCGGAGTCGAAGGGCTTCACCGGCGTCATGGCCGCGGACCACTTCCAGCCGTGGGTGCCGGCGCAGGGGCAGAGCGCGTTCGTCTGGAACGTGCTGAGCGCCCTCGGGGAACGGACCACCGGCGACTTCGGGCCGGGCGTGACGGCGCCGAGCTTCCGCTGGCACCCGGCGATGGTCGCCCAGGCGTCCGCGACGCTGGCCGCGATGTACCCGGGGCGGCACTGGCTCGGCCTCGGCTCGGGGGAGGCGCTCAACGAGCACGTCGTCGGCGGCTACTGGCCCGAGGCGCCCGAGCGGATCAACCGCATGTTCGAGGCGATCGAGATCATCGACAAGCTGTTCACCGCCTCCCTCGCGGGCAAGGACGTGAAGTTCCAGGGCCAGTTCTTCAAGCTCGAGTCCACACGGCTGTGGACGATGGACGAGCGCCCGCCGATCCTCGTGGCGACCGCGGGCCCGGTCACGGCCAAGCGGGCGGGTCGCGCGGTCGACGGCCTGATCACCGTGGGTGCGCCGCTCGAGAAGATCTCCGGCCTGTTCGAGCGCTTCGACGCCGGGCAGCGGGAGGCGGGCAAGGACCCGTCGAAGGCGCCGAAGGTGCTGCAGGTCCACCTGTCCTGGGCGCCCACCGACGAGGAGGCCCTCGCCAACGCCATGCACGAGTGGCCGAACGGCGGCATGAAGTTCCCCAAGGGCGACATCCGCAGCCCGTTCGAGTTCGAGCAGATGGCGCGCATGGTGCGTCCGGAGGACTTCGAGGGGCGGATGGTGGTCTCCGCCGACCCCGACGAGCACCTGCGGGCCCTGCAGCGGTACGCCGACCTCGGCTTCGACCGCATCTACCTCCACAACGTCGGCCGGAACCAGCGCGAGTGGATCGACGTCTTCTCGCGCGACGTCCTGCCGAAGCTGCATCGATGAGCGTCGCGGAGATCCGCTGCTGGGCGCCGGACGGCGTGCCCGAGATCCACGCGGGCGACGACCTCGCCGCGATCCTGGTCACGGCGACCGGGCGCCTCGAGGCAGGGGACGTCGTCGTGGTGTCGAGCAAGGTGGTGTCGAAGGCGGAGGGTCGGCAGGTCGTCGCGGACGACCGCGAGCAGGCGATCACCGACGAGACCGTGCGGGTCGTCGCGGTGCGCGAGCAGCCGGGCGGCGGCGTCACCCGGATCGTCGAGAACCGTCTCGGCATCGTCGGCGCGGCCGCCGGGGTGGACTCCAGCAACGTCGAGCCCGGCACGGTGCTGCTGCTGCCGGTCGACCCCGACGAGTCCGCGGCGCGTCTCCGGACCGCGCTGATCGCGGTGACGGGGGCACCGGTCGGCGTGGTGGTCTCGGACACGCTCGGCAGACCGTGGCGGCGAGGCCAGACGGACGTGGCGATCGGTGCGGCGGGCATCCGGGTCGTGGACGACCTGCGCGGCCTGCCCGACGCGAACGGGCGCACCATGGGTGTGACGGTGGTCGCCGTCGCCGACGAGATCGCCGCCCTGGCGGATCTGGTGAAGGGCAAGGCCGAGAACAGGCCCGTCGCCGTGGTGCGGGGGCTGGGGGAGCACGTGCTGGACGTGGACGGACCGGGAGCGCGCTCGATCGTGCGCCTCGGGAACGAGGACATGTTCCGGCAGGGCAGCGCCGAGGCGTACGCCGAGGGCTACCGGAACGGTTACGCGGAGGGGTCGCAGGAGACGAGCGGCTCGTCCGACGACGAGGTCGACGGAGGTGCCTGGTGATCGACTGGGTGGTGCTGGTGCCCATCAAGCGGTTCAGCGACGGGAAGCGGCGGCTGGGGGACCGGCCGGAGCGGCCCGCGCTCGCGGAGGCGTTCGCGCGGGACACGCTCGACGCGGTCGCGGCGTCGCAGCACGTGCGCATGCTGCTCGTCGTCACGGACGACCCGCAGCTGGTCGACGACCTGGGCCTGCCCGTCGCGGTGACGGTGGTCACGCAGCAGGCGCCGGGACTGAACAACGCCATCGCCACGGGACTGCGCGTCGCGAACGACCGCTGGCCGGAGTTCGGGCAGGCGGTGCTCACGGGTGACCTGCCGGCGCTCACGCCGGAGGACCTCGAACGCACGCTCGAGATCGCGGAGGAGATCCCTCTCGGGGTCGTCGCCGACGCCCCGGGCACCGGCACCGTGCTGCTCACGGGGCAGCCGGGCATGCCGCTGCTCCCTGCGTTCGGCGTCGGATCGGCGATGCGGCACCGTGACCTCGGGCACCGGCTGATCCGCGGCACCGAGCGGCTGCGCCGTGACGTGGACACCCCGGAGGACCTCGAGATCGCGATGCGCCTCGGGGTGGGCCGGCACACGAGCGCGGTCCTCGCGTCGATGCAGCTGCAGGCCGGCTTCGGTGCCGTGCCCGTTCCCGCACGAGGCACGCTCCGTCGGGGGCCGTACCGACCGGGCAAGGCGACCGAGGCGACCGGTCCCGGTACCGCCACGACCTGATCGCCGCTGATCCTCCGACGGAGCCGCGCCCACCCGAGCCGATCGGGAGGACGCGGCTCGTCGCGTTCAGGGGGAGACCCGGGTGCGACACGCCCGAGGTGGCGGTGGTGTTTGCGGTGGGGTGGGGGTCCACGTAATGTTCCTTCTCGCCCCCAGACG
>NZ_BAABLP010000011.1:0-731 GCF_039544415.1 Amnibacterium soli
TTTTCACCTTTCCCTCACGGTACTTGTCCGCTATCGGTCAACTGGGAGTATTTAGGCTTACCAGGTGGTCCTGGCAGATTCACACGGGATTTCTCGGGCCCCGTGCTACTTGGGATGATCTGCGCGCGCACACGACGTTTCGACTACGGGATTGCCACCCTCTGTGATCGACCTTTCAAGATCGTTCGTCTACACCGTGCGACTACAACGTGCTGAACGGCAGTCCAGCGCCAGAGTCCCTCAACCCCGACCATGCAACGCCTGCCGGCTTGACACATGACCGGTTTGGCCTGTTCCGGTTTCGCTCGCCACTACTCACGGAATCGCGGTTGCTTTCTCTTCCTGTGGGTACTGAGATGTTTCACTTCCCCACGTTCCCTCTACCCGCCCTATATATTCAGNGCTTATCGCAGATTGCTACGTCCTTCTTCGCTCCAGTTGCCAAGGCATCCACCGTTTGCTCTTTCAAACTTGACCACATACATGAGTATGAATCGCGCCCACCACCGATCCACCCTTACGGGCTTCCCAGCAGCGGGCTTGACCAATGGTTGTCACACACACCACCCACACCCACCCGAAGGCGCGCGTCCATGATGCGGTGACGAACATTGTTATTTCTTCATCAAATACGCCACGCAAGGTGGCGACTCGACGAGAAAGATGCTCGCGTCCACTGTGTAGTTCTCAACATACGGTCGGTACTCCCCCGAACCACAGGACTCACGTCC
>NZ_BAABLP010000012.1:0-5855 GCF_039544415.1 Amnibacterium soli
TGCGCTTCACCGCATCGCTGATGAACTGCTTCTCGTACAAGTCGAGCTCCTTGCCACAGGTCGGGGACGGCGTGCGATCGCGACTCCGTCGTCGTCTCGGACACGCGGTCCGAATGAGGGAACGGTAGGCATTCGGAACCCTCCGCCCCGTGGATGGCGCGCGGTGCGCGAAGGCGCTCGTGCCCCCAGTACGGGGGTGTCCCCGCGGATTCATGCACACCGGGGGCCGGAATGCGCTACCCGCTGCGCGAACGGGGGCTTCGCGGGCACCTGCCGGCGCCGTCCTGCGGAGCGGCGAGAATCGTCCCGTGCCCTCTCCCGCCGTCGCGTGGCTCATGGTCCTGGCCCAGGTCCCGTCGCAGCCCTCGCGGCACCGCGTCGCCGTGTGGCGCGAGCTGCGCAAGGCCGGGGCGGTGCCGATCTCGGCCGGTTCGTGGGCGGTCCCCGACACCGACGCGTTCCACCCGTTCCTCGAGCGGGCGGCGGAGCTGTGCCGCCGCGGCGGCGGGACCCTCGCGGTCCTCGCGGTCTCCCCGCGCGACGACGCGTCCGAGGACCTGATCCGGTCGGCGTACCTGGCCGCCCGGCTCGACGAGTGGTCGGAGTTCGACGCGGAATGCGGCCACTACGAGGCCGAGATCGCCAAGGAGATCGCGAAGCGGAAGTTCACCTTCGGCGAGCTCGAGGAGGAGGAGCAGAGCCTCGACCGCCTGCGGCGCTGGTTCCAGGACCTGCGTCGCCGCGACGTGCTCGAGCTGCCGCAGTCGACCGCCGCCGCAGCGCGCCTGCAGACCTGCGAGGAGCTGCTCGAGGGGTACGCGGCCCAGGTGTACGACGCGATGCGCGATGCCGCCCCGTTGAACGAGCGGGACCAGGCGGACCCGGGACAGGACTGAGCCGACATCCGGCGGGCGCGGCGCGGCGCCCTCGTACGGCGCCGGCTTCGTGACCGCCGCCGCCCGCGCACGCCGTCGCGGCGACCGCCGGCGCCGAGTCGGCTGCGGCGCACCCGGCGTGCTGCTGCAGCTGGGGCTGCTCGTCGCCGTCCACGACCTCGCCGAGGTGCTCCTGAAGCCCGTGTTCGGCGCACTCGCCGATCGGGTCGGACCGAAGCCGGTGGTGGTCTGGGGGCTCGCCGCCTTCGTGGCGGTCTCGGCGGTCGGGGGCCTGCTGCCGGGCATGACGGCGCTCATCCTCGTCCGGTTCGGACAGGGCGCCGCCGCAGCCGCGTTCTCCCCTGTGGCTCCGCAGCGGTCGGGCGGCTCGCCTCCCCCGCCGCCCGCGGCCGGTGCTTCGGCCGGTACGGATCGTGGAAGTCGCTCGGCTACGCCGCAGGCCCCGTCGTCGGCGCCCCGATCGCGACGACCGGCGGTCAGGGGCTGCTGCAGACGGTGCTCGCCCTGCTGGGCGCGGCCGCCGCGCTCTGGGCGGCGGCGGGCGGCGCGCCCTCGGGGATCGGCGCGCTGGGCGTCCTCCTCGCCGCAGCGCCCTCATCGCCGTCGCGCCGGGACGTCGGAGCGTCGACCCGTGAACGGCGGAGCCCCTGCCGGAGGGACGCCGCGCCAGCCGCGGTGCTGGCGCACGGACGGTGACAGCGGTTACATGTGCTCGTGAGACAGCCATGACGGTCCGACTCGGCACCGCCGGCCGGCGATCGGCGCCGCCGGCCCGGCTGGCCAAGCTCGTCGTCGAGGAGCGCTACGTCGAGCCCGCGGAGCGCCGCGCCCTCTACCGGCTCTCGGCCGCGCTCATCGCGGTCGGACTGATCGCCTTCACGATCCTGCTGATCGGCGTGCTCACCCACACCGGCTTCGAGCGGCTCGACCAGCCCGTCGAGCGCTGGTTCGACTCGCAGCGCGACCGCGAGCTGACCGCGTCCATGGTGGTGCTCGCCGTCGTGTTCGGCCCCGTGGCGCTGCCGATCGTCGTCGTCGTGGTGCTGGTCACCTGGATCGTCCGCGCCCGCCACCTCTGGCGGCCGGTGCTGTTCGCGGGCGGCATGGGCACGGGCGTCGCGCTCGCACTCGTGCTGGCGCCGATCGTGCGCCATCCTCGCCCGCCGATCGGCCGCATGCTGATGGAGCCGGACCACACGTTCTCGTTCCCCTCCGGGCACGTGCTCGGCACCTCCGACTTCTTCCTGATCCTCGCGTTCCTGCTCGCGAGCCGGGTCCGGCGCACCTGGTTCACGGTCGCCGCGATCGCGGTCGCCCTCGTGGGCATCGGAGCGCAGTTCATCAGCCGCCTCTACCTCGGCTACCACTGGATCAGCGACACCTCGGCCTCGATCGCCCTGTCGATGGTCGTCGTCGGCACCCTCGTCGCGATCGACACCCGGCGCACCGTCCGCATCCCGGGCGAGCGCGTCACCGGCGAGCTCTCCGCCGTCCAGCGCGACGGCACGTGATCGCCCGCCGCCCGTCCCCGTCCACCCTCCAGGGCCAGGAGCCGCCCCGATGAACACCCGAACGAGCTCGCGCACCGCCGCCCGGAAGGTGCAGGACAGCCGCGGGCTGGAGCTGCTGGTCCGCGCGGGCTACGCCGCCAGCGGCCTCGTCCACCTCCTGCTCGGCTACCTCGCCGTCCAGGTGGCGCTCCACCGCGGAGGCGAGTCCGACCAGTCAGGCGCGTTCACGCAGATCGCGAAGCTGCCGGTCGGCGGGGCGATCCTGTGGATCACGGTCGTCGGGATGTTCGCCCTGGCGCTCTGGCTGCTGATCCAGGCCGTGCTCGGCATCGGCTCGTCCTCCAGGAAGCGCTGGGCCCGGAGCCTGGTCTCCGCCGGCAAGGCGGTCGCCTACGGCGCCCTCGGCGCGACCGCGCTGACCTTCGCGCAGGGCGGTCGCAGCAGCTCGTCGTCCTCCACGCGCCAGGCCAGCGGCCGGCTGCTCGACCTGCCCGGCGGACCGCTGCTGCTCGGCCTCGTCGGGGTCGGCGCCGTCGCGATCGGCGGCTACCTCGTCGCGAAGGGCGTGCGGCAGCGGTTCACCCGCGACATCGCCGTGCCGGGCGGCAGCGCCCGCCGGCCCGTGATCGTGCTCGGCGTGGTCGGCTACGTCGCGAAGGGGATCGCGATCGCGGTCGTCGGGGTGCTGTTCGTCGTCGCCGCCGCGACGGTAGACCCGACGAAGGCGACGGGACTCGACGGCGCGGTCCGCTCGCTCGCCGCCCTGCCGTTCGGCCAGGTGCTGCTCGTGGCCGTCGGCCTGGGCCTCATCGCCTTCGGCCTGTACACGTTCGTCCGCGCACGACTCGCGCACGTCTGAGCGGCCCCGGGACGCCCGTGGAGCTCGCGCCGCGCGGCTCCTCGACCGTGCGCGCACCGCTGGGCGGACGGACCGCGCACGCCGACGCGGACCGCCGGCGTCGGTCACGAGCAGGTCGAGACCCGCGTCGATGCGCGTGTGCAGCAGGTCACTCGAGGCCGTCGACGAGGGTGCCGGTCAGCGGGACGAACGCGGCGCCGGCCCGGCCTCGCGCGATCGGGTCTCCACGGCTCGCACCTCCGGTCGTCCCCGCTCCGCACTCGAGTCCGCCCCCCGCCATCGCCTGCTTCGAAGTCGAAGCACGTAGGATGCGCGCATGCCGGACGACCCGAAGTCCCTGGATCCCGTCCAGCTGGACGCCTACTTCGCCCTCATCGAGGTGAGCAGCCTGCTGCGGCACACGGTCGAGCAGCAGCTCCGCGAGGCCGGTGACCTCAGCTACGTGCAGTTCCAGCTGCTGGCGACGCTCGGGGACGCCCCGGGCGGCAGCAGGCGGATGACGGACCTCGCCGACGGCGTCGTCTACAGCCGCAGCGGCCTCACCTACCAGGCCGGGCTGCTCGAGGCGGCGGGGCTCGTCACCCGCGCACCGTCGCCCGACGACGAGCGCAGCGTCACCGTCACGATCACCGACGCCGGTCGCGAGCGGCTGGGTCGCGTGTTCCCGGGCCACATCGCGGTATTGCACCGCATGCTCCTCGACCCGCTCGAGCGCGGCGAGGTGGAGGCGCTCGGCGCGGTGCTCGCCCGCGTGCGCGACCACATGCGCGCGGACCCGCCGCGGTCCGCTGCGCCACGGCGACGCCGCGCCTCGAGCGACCCGGCGCCCTGAGGCGGTCGGAGCCGGCGCTCAGTCGATGTGGCAGAGCTGCAGGCTGATCCGGCAGGGCTCCCCGTCGAGCACGTCGACGACCGCTCGGCGCACCGCCGCGACGACCTCCGCGGACGGGACGCGCAGGTCCGTCGCGAGCTTCGCGCGCACCACGACCTCGCCGTCGACCCGCTGCACCTGCACGTCCCCGGACGGGCCGCCGAACGGCAGCGGGAGGGGGACGAGGGCGGCGACGGTCGCCAGCACGCCCGGCTGAGGGAAGATCCCGCGGACGCCGGCCGCGCCGGCGATGCGTTCGGTGAGCGCCTTCCCGAGGGCTTCCTCCGCGCTCACGATCCGGCTCCCGGCCGCGACGGACCGCCGATCAGCGCGACGACGCGGATGTCCAGCCGTCCGAGGGGGAACGGGGCGTGCGGGGCGAGACCGGCTCGGAGCGCGGTCCGGAACTGCGCCTCCGCCTCCTGCAGGGGCACGCCGTACCGGAGCGCGATCTGCACGTCGAGGTCCACCTCGCGGGTCTCCGCGTCCGGGTCGCCGAAGCGCACGCCGCCCACGAGCAGGCCGGGCACCGCGTCGCCGATGGACCGCACGAGGCCGCGCAGCGCGCCCTCCGTGACCGATGCCTCCGTGTCCGGGGCGGCGACCGGCAGCGGGAAGTCCCGTCCGGCGCGGGCCTCGAGCGGCAGCACCGCGAGCACCCGGCCGATCCAGTCCTCGTCCGTGCCGGGAGAGCGGTCGTCCTCCTCCTCCAGGAACGTCCCCGCGACCGCGCGGAGGCGCTGCAGCGCGCTGAGCGCGATCTGGCACGCGGGCGAGTCGTCGATGGTCGGGTCCGCCGGCCGCCTGCCGCGGTCGAGGTAGTCGCTCAGCTCGTCGAGGGTGTGACCGTCCAGGTCCTCGGGCTCGAGGCGCAGCACGTCGACGGGGTCGCTCATCGCTGTCCCTCCATCGCCCGAAGGATCGCCTTCCGCGCCTGCACGAGCGCACCGCGGACGGTGCTCTCGGGGATCTGCAGCTGCTCGGCGATCTCGCTGTACCGGAAGCCACCGACCTCTCGGAGGATCCAACATCGCGCCTGTTGCTGCGGAAGCGCGTCGAGTGCGCTCTGCAACGCCTGACGGAGCGCGATCCCGTCGGCGTCCGCCGCGCTGCCGGGCAGCGTCTCGACGATCTCGTCCGTCAGCTCCACCTCGGGCGGCCGCGCGGTCACGTGGCGCAACGCTTCGCGCGACGCGATCTGGATCAGCCAGCCGCGGACCTTGGCGGGCTCCTGCAGCGTCTCGAGCCGGCGCCAGGCGACGAGGGCCGTGTCCTGCAGCACGTCGTCGGTGTCCGCGGCGTTGCGGGTGAGGCGGTCGACGTAGCGCCGGAGCACGCCGTTGTAGCGCCGCAGCAGCGCCGAGAACGCCCGCAGGTCGCCATCGGCGCTCCGCGCGACGAGGAACGCGTCATCAGCGTCCTCGAGCGCGGAGCCCGGGGTCCCAGTCGCGTCCACGACGGGCAGCATGCCGCAGTTCCTGGGCGCACGCCTGAACGACGTCCACGGATCCTGAGAGTTCGCCGACCGTGCGTGACGAACACGTCGCCGCGGGCCTCTTCCTTATCGACGGGCTGCGAACGCCTGTCGATCAGCACCCCAGAAGTTCCGTCAGGAGACACCCATGAGCACCACCACCACCGCGGTCAGCACGATCCCCGCCGGGTCGACCGGTTCTGCCCTGAACTCGGACACGTCGCGCGGCACGACGAAGGTCGAC
>NZ_BAABLP010000013.1:0-583 GCF_039544415.1 Amnibacterium soli
GCTCATGAGGAGCTGCGGCGTCCGCGGAGGGCGCCGATGATCTCGCTGAGGTCGAGGCGTCCTTCGATGGCGCGGCCGATGAGGGCGCCGATGGCGATGGCGATGGCGACGAGCACGGCGGCGCCGAAGCCGAAGGCGATCCAGATGATCGCGAGGACGGCGGCGACGGCCATCCCGGTCTGGGTGGGGGTCACTGGACGCGGGGGGCGGCGTCGGTGTCGGCGTCGTCGGAGGGGATGAACACGTCGGTGATCTCGACGTTGACCTCGGTGACCTGGAGGCCGACGAGGGACTCGACGGACTCGATGACGGCGGAGCGGATGTCGTCGGCGAGGCGGTGCAGGGCGACGGGGTACTCGGCCACGACGGTGATGTCGACGGCGGCCTGGGTCTCGCCGACCTCGACGGAGATGCCCTGGCCCTGGTCGGTCTGGTTGATGCGGTTGCGCAGCGCGCCGATGGCGCGGGCGGCGCCGCCGCCGAGGTCGTGCACGCCGCGGACGTCGCGGGCCGCGATGCCGGCGATCTTCTCCACGACGCCGTCGTCGACCTTCGTCGTGCCGCGCGACGTGTCCGAGTTCAG
>NZ_BAABLP010000014.1:0-584 GCF_039544415.1 Amnibacterium soli
TTCAGTCATGACACATGATTCTTCGGAGTCATCGGTTGTTGCTCTTTAACAAAGTGGAAGGCAAATTAAACACACAATGTGCAGCGCATTGTCGAAAGACTCTGTGTTGTACGGGTTGTGATTGCATCGAGTGAATCTGTTTGCGAACCAGCGACAGAGACACTCACAAACAGCGTTGTGCTGAGTTCGCCTGTAACGTGCCTGGATAAGACCAGGACTCAACGTTATAGGATCAAGCGACTAAGTGCACGTGGTGGATGCCTTGGCGATCACAGGCGATGAAAGACGTGCAAGCCTGCGAAAAGCTCCGGGGAGCTGGCAATGAAGCTTTGATCCGGAGATCTCTGAATGGGGAAACCCACCCGCAAGGGTAACCCTGACTGAATACATAGGTCAGTGGTGGCGAACCGGGAGAACTGAAACATCTAAGTACCCCGAGGAAAAGAAATCAACCGAGATTCCCCTAGTAGTGGCGAGCGAATGGGGAAGAGCCTGTATGTGATAACGCGATTGTTAATGGAACGCTCTGGAAAGTGCGGCCGTAGCGGGTGATAGCCCCGTACATGAAAACAGTTGCGCGGTAC
>NZ_BAABLP010000015.1:0-777 GCF_039544415.1 Amnibacterium soli
TGTACGAGAAGCAGTTCATCAGCGATGCGGTGAAGCGCAGTGCGTCGACCGAGGTGGATCGGCGGAAGCTGTTCACGATGCTGGGTGTGGCCGGTGCGGGTGCCGCCGCGGCGACGGTGCTGGGTGGCGGGGCCGCCAACGCCGCGCCGGTGGATGCGGCCAGTGACGCGGCGACGGATGCCGCGGTGCTGAACTTCGCGCTGAACCTGGAGTACCTCGAGGCCGAGTTCTACCTCCGCGCCGTCACGGGCAAGGGTCTGGACGAGAAGGACACCACCGGGCTGGGCCGTCACGGTGGCGTCTCGGGTGGTCACGAGGTGAAGTTCAAGTCCAAGATCGTCGCGAAGTACGCCCGTGAGATCGCTCGCGACGAGCGCGAGCACGTCCGCTTCCTCCGCAAGGCCCTCGGCAAGTCCGCCGTGTCGCGCCCGAGCATCTCGCTGGACGCGGCGTTCACCGCGGCCGCGCAGGCGGCCGGGGTGATCAAGAAGGGGCAGAAGTTCGACGCGTTCGCCAACGACACGAACTTCCTCCTCGCGGCGTTCCTGTTCGAGGACGTCGGCGTCACGGCGTACAAGGGCGGTGCGGGCCTGATCTCGAACAAGACGTACCTGGACGCTGCTGCCGGGATCCTGGCGGTCGAGGCGTACCACGCCGGTGCGGTGCGCACCACGCTGTACGCCGAGGCCGAGAAGAACCACGCGATCTACGGCATCGTGCAGAAGCTGTCCGACGCCCGCGACTCCCTCGACGGGAAGAGCAACGACGACCAGGGCA